>SCPZ01000141.1 GCA_004299305.1 Methylobacter sp. | reverse complement strand
GCCGCTATCCGGGGGTGTCGCTACGCTCAACCCCCGGCTAACAGCTTGAACCCCGCTGGGGTTCCATAAACTCACACAACGACTTGTGTATAACGATGAGCGCGGCGCGTGGGAACGAGGAATAGGTTTTTTCGCTGGTTTTGCTGGTTTGCGAAATGACTCCAGCTTGAAGGCAAAAAAAAGGGCCAAGCAACGGCTTGACCCTTTTTTATCTTCATATCACCCAGCTCCAATGAGAATATTGTCGATTAACCGCTCATTAAAATAAAAGCCGGGACAGTCAAATGAATGACTAGACAGCTGCGAAGTCTGCGCTAGTCAATGCTAAATGCGCACCAACAATAGCAATATCGACGGCAGCGCCGGCGCCATTACCGTCAACATCATAAAGCAGGTGACCATTGTTGCTGTTGTAAATCAAAAAGTCATTCGCATCGGCGGCAGCGCTACCGGTCACAAAATTATCAGCGCTAATCGTTGATAAAGACGTAAACACTGAATGATCGATATTGATAGTGTCATCGGCTACAGAAAAATCGGTAATCCTGTCAAAACCCATTTTTGAACTTAATACGAAAGTGTCTTGTCCATCGCCGCCGGTAACTTTATCAATACCTGCGCCGCCATTGATAACGTCATTACCGGCGCCACCATGGATTTTGTCGTTACCCGCACCGCCGGTTAAATGGTCACTACCCGAGCCGCCATTGACTTTGTCATTGCCTCTACCTGCATCAATGACATAGTTACCGGTAGCTGTCTCAGCAGAAATGGTATCGTTGCCGCCTTTGGTCGCAATGACATTGTTTGCCGCAGGCGATACTGCGGTGACAATATTTTCACCGGCGCCCATGGTAATAGTTTGCGCACCGGTAGTGTGTGCATTCACTTCAAAAATATGTGAACCGGTAATAGTCTGGTCGCCATCATCGGACATTGCTGTCACTTTGGTAAGATTTTCGCCGGTAATAGTCTGTACGCCATGTGTTGATGTTGCGGTCACGACATCAAGACCTGGACCGGTAATAGTTTGCGCACCGGCAGTCGATGTTGCTGTCACTGTGGTATGACCTGTGCCGGATGTAAAAGTCTGTACACCGTCAGTGGATGTCATTTCGATTGTTGCGCCGCCAGTAAAAGACCCCATGGTCAGCGTAATCGCACCGGCATCGGATGTTGTAGTCAAATCTACGCCATTTCCTGCGAATGCCGCTTCAAACGCAAGGCCAGTGGTAATAGTTTGGGCGCCGACGCCGCCATGAATCACAACTTTTTCGATATGACTAACACCAGTCCAATAATCGTCAATCGGTGTGATGGCATCAACGTGATTAGTGTCAATATCCAAGGTATCGGTGCCTGCACCGCCGTTAAGGGTGTCGGAAATACCAAAGGTATATCCAGTTGGCGCATCATTATAAGTGGCTGTGAAAATATCGTCACCGGAAGTTCCGGTTAAATTGTCTGTATCTGTAGTCAGTATTTTGTTCATGCGTGTAACTCCAATAGTGTGAAAAAGCTATATAGCGATTATGCATCGTGAACTTTCAACCAACTGCATTGAAACCCCAAGCGCGTCATCGATTATCGGCTTTTTTCAAAATTGCTCTGTACGCTAGCGTACAAAGGAAGCAGTTTTTTCGAGTGCATGTGTCGTTACCCACGGTAGAATTGGTAGACCCTAGGTTGTGTGTTATAAGTAAGCACACAAGATAGCCTTTACAGTATCAATTTGCTGTTACCCCATCGGTTATACGCTCCAGAGATAAGCAAATGGTCGCCACACTGTCCGCACGACATTCTCCCTACCAGAATCATCTTCTCGCCGCCCTGCCTGCGGAAATAACTGAGCGACTTATTCCCCATTTGGAACTGATCGCTATGCCGCTCGGTCAAGTCATCTATGATTCCGGCACTCAATTGCACTACGTTTATTTTCCGACAACCGCCATCGTGTCTATACACTACATTATGGAGAATGGCGCGTCGGCTGAAATTGCGGGCGTGGGTAATGAAGGCGTACTTGGGATTTCACTGTTCCTGGGCGGCAATACCACGCCCAACCTTGCCACCGTACAGACTGCGGGCCACAGTTACCGACTGAAAGGGGCGTTAGTGATGGTAGAGTTCAATCGTGCCGGTCCGATGATGCGTTTGATGCTGCGGTACACCCAGGCATTAATGACCCAGATGTCCCAAACGGCAGCCTGCAATCGGCATCATTCGGTAGAACAGCAACTGTGCCGTTGGTTGGTGTTAACTCTCGATCGATTGCCCTCGAATGAATTGACCATCACCCAGGAACTGATAGCAGGAATGCTCGGAGTGCGCCGCGAAGGCATCACGGAAGCCGCCGGAAAATTGCAGCGTGACGGTTTGATTAGTTACCGCCGTGGTCATATTACGGTGCTTGACCGCTCGGGATTGGAGTATCGCGCTTGCGAATGCTACAAGGTAGTCAAGAAAGAATTCCATCGCTTGCTTCGCGATTCTGGAGCGGCTAAGGGGTTGCCGATTAATCATGATGTCGGGTTATCTCGTGAACGCTAGGGTGAGCGCCATCATCGCTATTAAATCAAGCATTGTAGGAGCGGGCCATGCCCGCGATGATGGCGCTACAACTTAGCAATCGCTGTTCAAATGTCGCGGGCATGGCCCGCTCCTACGGCATCCAGCGAAGAAAAGTTTTACGATTTACACAAAGGTAAACAATGCCCATTAAAATTCTCGCCCCATCCCTTCCAAACCCCGCCGTCGGCACGGCAGAGGGCATCCTTGAAGCTCAACGCCAGCAGATTTTGCTTAAAACCGGGGCCTTGCAGAATGCTATCCTTAATAGCGCCAATTTTTCGAGCATTGCTACTGACGAGAAGGGCGTCATTCAAATATTCAATGTCGGCGCCGAGCGCATGTTGGGCTACATGGCCGTCGACGTCCTGAACAAAATCACCCCGGCTGATATTTCCGACCCGCTGGAGATCATAGCGCGCGCCAAAACTTTGAGCGAAGAATTGGCAACCACGATCAAGCCGGGCTTCGAAGCATTGGTGTTTAAGGCCTCGCGCGGCATTGAGGACATTTACGAATTGACCTATATCCGTAAGAACGGCAGCCGCTTTCCGGCTATTGTCTCGGTTACCGCGTTGCGCGACGCTCAAGACGCCATCATCGGCTACCTGCTGATCGGCACTGATAATACCGCGCGTAAGCAGGTCGAAGCAGAGCGACAGTATTTGCTTGAGATACAGGCGGAGACCAATAAACAACTGCAACAGGCCAATGTCACCTTACAGGTCAGCGAAGAAAGGCTCGCCGTTACGCTCAACTCCATCGGCGATGCCGTGATAGCCACCGATGCCGGGGCGCGCGTGACACTTTTAAATCCCCTTGCCGAACAGCTCACCGGCTGGACGCAGGCGGACGCTCAAGGTCGCTCGGTGGAAGAGGTTTTTCACATCGTCAACAAAGAAACCCGTCAGCCCGCCACTATTCCGATTATGGAAACCTTGGCCCATGGCACGATACAGGGTTTGGCTAACCACACCGTGCTGATTGCACGCGATGGTAGCGAGTGCGACATCGCCGACAGTTGCGCACCGATTCGCGACCGAGATCAAGTGATCGGCGCTGTGCTGGTGTTCCGCGATGTCACCGGGGAATATGCCGTGCAGCAGGCCTTGCGCGACAGTGCCGCGCTGATCCAGACCATACTCAATACCGTGGTGGACGGCATTATCACCCTCCATGCCCAAGGCGGTATTATTGAGACGGCTAACCCGGCTGCTGAGCGAATGTTTGGTTATAGCGCCGCCGAACTGATCGGACAAAGCTTTAGCATGTTGATACCCGAGCTTGATCGAGACCAGCAAAAGGCTTCCCTTGAGTATTACAGCGCCAGCGATGAAGCCCGCGCCATCGGCCTTGGACGCGAGGTTGTGGGGCGGCGAAAGGATGGCGGCCTGTTTCCGTTGGAGATAGCGGTAAGCGAAATGTGGCTGGGCGGCCAGCGTTACTTCACCGGCATTTTACGTGATATTACTGCGCGCAAGGAGGCGGAAAATGCGCTGCTCAAGGCCGGGGCCTTGCAGAACGCGATTTTTAACAGCGCCAATTTCTCGAGTATCGCCACTGACGCAACGGGCGTCATTCAGATTTTCAATGTCGGAGCGGAATGCATGTTGGGCTACGCAGCCACCGAGGTGATGAATAAAATCACGCCTGCCGATATTTCCGATCCGCAGGAACTGATAGCGCGCGCCAAAACCTTGAGCGTTGAGCTTGAAACCACTATTACGCCGGGCTTTGAGGCCTTGGTGTTCAAGGCTTCTCGCGGCATTGAGGATATTTATGAGCTGAGCTACATTCGCAAGGACGGCAGCCGCTTCCCGGCGGTGGTATCGGTCACGGCGCTACGCGATGCTCAAAACATCATCATCGGCTACCTACTGATCGGCACCGACAACACCGCGCGCAAACAGGCCGAAGAGCAACTGCGCTGGACCGAAGAGAGTTTCCGGTTGATGGTGGAGAGCGTAAGCGACTACGCCATTGTCATGCTCGATCCAGAGGGGCGCGTCATGAGCTGGAATAGCGGAGTGCAACGCATCAAGGGCTACTGTGCGGAGGAAATCATCGGCCAGCATTTCTCCCGATTTTATCTGCGTAAAGATATCGAGAACGGTAAGCCGCAACAAGACCTGGACATCGCGACAGCCAAGGGACGTTTTGAAGACGAGGGCTGGCGGGTGCGCAACAACGGCTCGGCCTTCTGGGCTAATGTGGTCTTTACCGCGATACGGGACCAGGACGGCAATCTGCGCGGCTTCGCCAAGCTGACCCAAGACCTGACCGAACGCAAACGCTTGGATCTGGCGCTGAAGGACAAAAACACCGAGCTGGAAAACGCTAAATTTGTGGCGGAAAAAGCCAACCTCGCCAAATCGGATTTTCTTTCCCGCATGAGCCATGAGTTGCGCACTCCGCTCAATGCTATCCTCGGTTACGCCCAGTTACTGGAGGCAGGCGTACCGCCGCTCACTACGACCCAGGATGCACGGTTAAAACCTATCATCAAAGCAGGCTGGTATCTGCTGGACCTGATTAACGAAATCCTCGATCTTGCGGTAATCGAGTCAGGCAATCTATCGCTGTCGTTGGAATCGATTTCGCTGATAGAGGTTATGCGCGAATGCCAGGCCATGGTCGAATCGCAGGCTGAAAATCGCGGCATCCAAATGAACTTCATTCAATTCGACAGCACCTGGTTTATCACAGCCGACCGAACCCGGCTAAAGCAGGTCCTGATCAACCTGCTTTCTAATGCAATCAAATACAACCGAAAACAGGGAATGGTCAACATAAAATGCACCGCCAGCCCGGAACACATCCGCATCAGCGTTAAAGACAGCGGTGCGGGATTGTCGCCGGATAAGTTGGCGCAGCTATTTCAGCCGTTCAATCGTCTTGGGCAAGAGAACGGCGCCGAGGAAGGAACCGGCATCGGCCTGATGGTCACCAAGCAATTGGTTGAACTAATGGGCGGCGCCATCGGCGTGGCAAGCGTTGTAGGCGTGGGCAGCGAGTTTTTAATAGAACTGCGCCGGGATGTTGCACCGCAACTTGCGGTCGGCGCCAATCGGTTGACGGAATCTGCGCCGCGAGCCCGGAAAAACGCGGCGCGACGCACCTTGCTCTGCGTGGAAGACAATCCGGCCAACCTGATGCTGATCGAGCAAATCATCAAGGGCTATCCGCATATTAATATGCTGAGTGCGGGCGATGGCAGGGTCGGCGTATTGCTGGCGCGCACTCATCTCCCGGATGTGATCCTGATGGACATCAACCTGCCTGGCATCAACGGTATCCAGGCTATGAAAATCCTGCGCGAAGACCCGGCAACCAAGCATATTCCGGTCATCGCCCTCAGCGCCAATGCTATGCACCTCGATATAGAAAGAGGGCTGGAGGAGGGCTTCTTTCGCTACCTGACCAAACCTATCAAGATTAATGAATTTATAAACACGTTGGACGATGCACTGAAATTATCTGAAGTGAAATTAGCCGACAGCCATGAAACGGATAAATAATGATAAACGAACAAGAAATTTTTAATGCCGCCATTCTGATTGTTGACGATCAACAATCCAATGTGTTCCTGCTTGAGGAAATGCTGCGCGATGCAGGCTATACCAACCTTGCGGCGACGATAGATCCCTATTCGGTCTGCGAGTTGCATCGCAACAACCGCTACGACCTGATCCTGCTTGATCTGCTGATGCCGGGCATGGATGGCTTTCAGGTCATGGAAGGCCTTAAGGAAATAGAAACGGGCGGTTATCTTCCGGTGTTGGTGATCACGGCCCAACCCGATCACAAATTGCGTGCGCTGGCCGCCGGCGCAAAAGATTTTATAGCCAAACCGTTTGATTTGATCGAAGTACAGACTCGTATCCATAACATGCTGGAAGTACGGCTGTTGTACAGAAAGCTTGAGAATTACAACAAAGAGTTGGAGCAGACGGTACAGGAACGGACCGCCGAACTGCGTGCAAGCGAAGCGCAGTTTCGCCGCCTGACCGAGTTGTCGTCCGACTGGTATTGGGAGCAGGACGAAAACGGGCGTTTTACCAAGATCTTCGGGCCGGTGCTGGAAATGCTGGGAATCCGTATTGATGAGGCTCAGGGCAACGTATGGGATGAGCAGGAGGGGGTTTGGAATGAGACCGAGCGAGACATACTTAAGGAGAATCTGGCGGGCAGGAAGCCGTTTCTGGATTTCGTCTATAGCCGGATCAGCCCCGACGGCTCGCAGCGCTATGTAATGGTGAGCGGGGAACCGATGTTCGACCCTTCAGGGCGCTTTACCTGCTACCGAGGGGTAGGCAAGGATGTGACTGAGACGATGCGGCCTAATGATGTGGGCATTATTCGTTAGTTTCTTTCCCACGCTCCGGCGTTACATCGTTCCCACGCTCCAGCGTGGGAATGCAGCCCTGGACGCTCCAGCGTCCAGTTCCATTAAACCACAACGTTAAAAAATCATTATGGGAAGAAGTCGCTATACGATAACCGAACCCGATCAAGCACATTTTATGACCTGTACGGTAATGGAATGGCTACCCATTTTTACGCGCACTGAGACAGTACAAATCGTACTCGATTGCTGGCGTTACCAAAGAGAGCACGAAGGCTTAAGGCTTTACGGTTATGTCATTTTAGAAAACCATTTACATTTTATTGCGCAAGCGAAAAACTTGAACAAGTGTGTGAATAGTTTTAAAGCATTTACTGCGCGGCAGATTATTGACTATTTGCAAGTGCAGCACGCTGAACGGTTATTAACACGTCTACGTTTTTCCAAACGGGCGCACAAAACAGACCGGGAGTATCAATTCTGGCAAGAGGGCGTTCATGCTGAACTGGTCTTTAGCGAGGCCATGATGCGGGAGAAATTAGACTATATTCATGCTAATCCAGTAAAACGCGGTTATGTGAACTTAGCAGAGCATTGGCGCTATTCGAGTGCCGCTAATTATGCAGGGTTGGTGGGGTTGATAGAGGTGGACGCGTGGTGAGAGGGGACGCTGGAGCGTCCAGGGCTGCATTCCCACGCTGGAGCGTGGGAACGATAAAAGCTGGAGCTTGGGAACCAGCGCAAATAAAATTTCCACCTTATGTTCGATAACGCACGGAGAACGGCGGGCTTGATCGCCTAGGATGATGCATAAGCAAAGGGTAGACAAACGATAAAAAGTATTTGTCTGGTATTTCAAGGCGCGTGATCGGTCAGATTAGTTCGCGCTTTAATAGAGGTCGATCATGCTCAGAAAATCATCGATTCAGCCCTTATCCACAACAACGTCGGCACGGCGGATGGTGAAATTCCCTTGAAAGCTACTCATAAAATTGCTGTCTCGTTTGCAGGAGTGGCCCTATTGGTTGCGCTGGGCGGGCTGGCCTCGTTCTGGTCTTTCAGGCAAATCGAAGACGCCGCCAAGATGCGGCAACATAGTCATAATGTTATCGACGGCGCAAATAATTTATTGTCGGCATTGAAAGATGCCGAAACCAGTGAACGCAGCTTTTTATTGAGTGGTGACGAAACCCATCTGGAACCGTATTGGGCGATACGCAACAGCATCAAGGGCGATTTGGAAAAATTGCAGCATATAACCGCGCTGAGCGCGGCCAAGGAATACCTGGATACACTGACGCTAATGTTAGATGCCAAATTGGCGTATATGGCGCATAACATCGAGTTGCGCCGTAATTATGATATGAGTACCGTACTGGCGGATCTACATAGCGGGCTGGGCGAGCACTTGATGGATTCGTTTCATGCCGAGATAAGTAGCTTTGTCCAGCTGGAAGAAAGCGCACTGATACAACGTGAAGCAGTATTCAAATCGAACCTGCGCTACTTGTTTATCATCATTGTTATTGTCGGCCTGCTTACACTGTTGCTGGTGGTTTCCTTAGCCTATTCGATCTATCGGGAAACGCAGCATTTACTCGATATTCTGAAGCAGATGAATAAACAACTGCATCAGGCCAATGTGATTTTGCAGGACAGTGAAGAAAAACTGCTGGTGACACTCAACTCCATCGGGGATGCGGTCATAGTCACTGATGTAAACGGCTATGTGACGAGCCTGAATCCCTCTGCCGAACAGCTTACCGGCTGGATGCAGAATGAAGCCGCCGGTCGACCGGTGGACGAGGTCTTTCACATCATTAACCAGGACACCCGGCAAGTCTCCGTTATTCCGGTAATGGAGGCTTTGGCCCATGACACGACACAAGGCCTGATTAACCACACTCTATTGATTGCACGCGATGGTAGCGAGTGCGCTATTGCCGACAGTTGCGCACCGATTCACGACCGTGATGCGCAGGTGGCAGGCGCGGTGCTGGTGTTCCGCGATGTCACCAAAGAATATGCAGCGCAGCAGATCTTGCGTGACAATACCGAGCTGACCCAGACCATGCTCAATACCATGGTGGACGGCATCATCATCTTTAAAGCTCACGGTGCCATTCTGGAGACGGTTAACCCCGCCGCTGAGCGAATGTTCGGCTATACCGGCGCAGAACTTATCGGACAAAAAGCCAGTCTGTTGATACCCGAGCTGAATTGGGATCAGCGCCATGATTCTCTTGACTATTACACTGCCAGCAATAAGGCGCACGCTGTAGGTCTACGTAAGGACGGCAGCACTTTCTCGGTGGAAATGGCGGTAAGCGAGATGTGGTTGGGCGGTCAGCGTTATTTCACCTGCATTTTACGTGACATTACGCTGCGTAAGCGGGTAGAAACAGAGCGAGCGCAGCTCTATCAACGCCTGAGCGACCAGCAGTTCTACACGCGCTCGCTGATCGAGTCCAATATCGACGCTATCATGACTACCGATCCATCCGGCATCATTACCGACGTTAACAAGCAGATGGAAGCGCTCACCTGTTGCACTCGCGACGAGTTGATCGGCGCGCCGTTTAAAAATTATTTTACCGAACCGGGGCTGGCCGAGGCCGGTATCAAACGGGTGCTGATAGAAAAGAAAGTCAATGACTACGAGTTGACTGTGCATGGCAGAGACGGCAAGGAAACGGTAGTGTCCTACAATGCCGCCACCTTCTATGATCGGGACAGGAAGCTACAAGGCGTGTTTGTGGCGGCGCGCGACGTCACCCACAGTAAACGCCAGGATCAAGCGTTAAAGGAAAAGAACATCGAACTGGAGAACGCCAAGGCGGTGGCGGAAAAAGCCAGTCTCGCAAAATCGGTGTTTCTTTCCAACATGAGTCATGAGCTGCGCACCCCGCTCAATGCGATACTCGGCTTCGCCCAGTTGCTGGAAGCCGGTGTACCGCCGCCAACAGCGACCCAAGTGATAAGGCTAAACCAGATTATCAAAGCAGGATGGTATCTGCTCGACCTGATTAACGAAATCCTCGATCTTTCTGTCATCGAATCCGGCAAGCTGGTGTTGTTACAAGAATCGGTGCCGATGAGTGAAGTCATGCGCGAATGCCGATCCATGGTCGAGGCGCAGGCGCAAAAACGCAATATCCAAATAAATTTTTTCCCATTCGATAGCACTTGGTTTGCCAATGCCGATCGAACCAGGGTTAAACAAGTTGTGATCAATCTGCTTTCCAATGCGATTAAATACAACCGCGAATATGGAACGGTCGAGGTGAAATGCAGCAGCACCCCGCAACGCATACGCATCAGCATCAAAGACAGCGGTGAGGGATTATCGCCGGAGAAGCTGGAACAGCTATTCCAACCCTTCAATCGTCTCGGGCAAGAGACGGGCGCCGAGGAAGGAACCGGCATCGGTCTGGTGGTAACCAAACAATTGGTCGAGCTGATGGGCGGCTCAATCAGCGTGACAAGCACCGTGGGCGTGGGCAGCGAATTCTGTATCGAACTTATCAGGGATGTTACACAGCAACATGCCGCCGGTGACAATGCCATAGCCACAGAATTCGCAACGCAAGTTCAGAGAAACACGGAGCTTCGCACCCTGCTCTATGTGGAAGACAATGCGGCTAATTTAATGCTGGTCGAACAAATAATCGAGGATCTCCCCGATCTGCGGATGCTGAGCGCAGGCAATGGCTACCACGGCATAGCGCTGGCCCGCGCGCATCTACCGAATGTTATTCTGATGGACATCAACCTGCCCGGCATCAGCGGGATCGAAGCCATGAATATTCTTCGCAAAGACCCTGGCACCCGATATATTCCGGTCATTGCCCTCAGTGCCAATGCAATGCTTCGCGATATCGAGAAGGGACTTGAGGTTGGCTTTTTTCGGTATCTGACCAAACCGATCAAGATCAATGAATTTATGAAAGCCGTGAACGATGCGTTGGAATTATCTGAAATGGGTTTGACCAAGGCAAATGAAACGGGTAGTGATGCTGCACAATGTTTATAAGGCAACTCGCAATAAATAATCCCCCACAGCTATCGTTCCCACGCTCCGGCGCTCGTCTTTATACACAAGTGTCAAAATACCTTTTCTGCAACCTGGAGGGTTGCCAGCCATTAGCCGGGGGTTGAGCGTAGCGACACCCCCGGTTAATGCGAAAAAAAACCACGACCCTGGAAGGGTTGCAGTCACCGTTTTGTACGGATGAGGGTTTTATTCGCACAATACAGAATTTGAATAATTATAAATAAATTCAATGCATTAAAGATAAAACTGCGACCCCTCCAGGGTCGAAAAATCATTGTTGCCGCTATCCGGGGGTGTCGCTACGCTCAACCCCCGGCTAACAGCTTGAACCCCGCTGGGGTTCCATAAACT
>SCPZ01000140.1 GCA_004299305.1 Methylobacter sp. | reverse complement strand
GACGCAAGTGTCACATGGAGACTGCTCAATAAAATCAAGTGTTCACATCCCTGTGCTCTCGGCAATTGCTCCATGCATTGCTCTACCTCCTGCATCCGTGCAGTCGTGGATTCCGGCAATCCCTGCCGGAATGACGGTGTACCTCAGGCACTTGTGTATAAAAATGAGCGCTCCGGCGTGGGAACCATTTGAAATCATTTCGTCCACGAAAACCAACAGTAGGCGCTTTAGGCGACACGAAAAACTTCAAAAGGTTATCAAACCGTAGGCCGTTACCCAAAGAGTGAGTGACTAAATCAATACAACATATTGTTTTATTTAGTGTCTTTCGTGCTTTTCGTGGATAAACTGCGGTTTTTAGGATTATCGGTTATCCGTGTGAATCCGTGGCTAACTGATTTTTTAGGATAGAGGAGGAAGTTCCGAATGACACAATCTAAAAAACACTTAACCGATAACACCTTAACCCGGCCAGATCCGGTGAGTTTCTGGCAGGCGTTCCGCTTTTGGCTACAACTCGGCTTTATCAGTTTCGGCGGCCCTGCCGGGCAAATCGCTATCATGCATCAGGAATTGGTCGAGCGGCGGCGCTGGATTTCGGAAAAGCGTTTCCTACATGCGTTGAATTACTGCATGGTATTGCCTGGGCCGGAAGCGCAGCAACTCGCGGTTTATCTGGGCTGGCTGATGCATCGCACCTGGGGCGGCATGGTTGCCGGACTGTTATTTATCCTGCCGTCGTTGTTCTTGTTGATCCTGCTCAGTTGGATTTACCTAAGCTTCGGCCAGGTTCCGGTCGTGGCCGGTGTGCTTTACGGCATCAAACCCGCCGTCACCGCGATTGTGCTGTCCGCAGCGCAGCGCATCGGCTCGCGGGCTTTAAAAAACGGCGTATTATGGACGCTTGCGGCGCTGGCCTTTCTCGCGATCTTCGCATTGCATGTGCCGTTCCCGTTGATCGTGTTGATCGCAGCCTGTTTGGGAGCTATTGGCGGGCGCATCGCTCCTGATAAATTTGCGGTGGGCGGCGGTCATGGGGCGGTCAAACAAAACTACGGCCCTGCGCTGATCGATGACGACACCCCCATTCCCGATCATGCCCGATTCCGTTGGTCGCACTTACTTAAGATTGTCGCGGTAGGATTGATTTTGTGGGGCGGCGTAATGGGCTTGTTGTGCGGGCAATACGGCTGGAACGGTGCATTGACGCAAATGGGCTGGTTTTTCACTAAAGCGGCGCTGCTGACTTTCGGCGGCGCTTATGCGGTTTTGCCCTATGTGTACCAAGGCGCGGTGGAACATTACCACTGGCTGAGCGCCACGCAAATGATCGACGGCCTGGCGCTGGGCGAAACTACGCCCGGCCCGCTGATCATGATCGTCACCTTCGTCGGCTTTCTGGGCGGTTGGAGCCAGTTGCCGTTCGGCCCGGATGCTTTATTAATGGCCGGTGTGGTTGCGGCGGTCGTGGCGACTTATTTCACTTTTTTGCCCAGTTTCCTGTTTATTCTGGCAGGCGGCCCGCTAGTGGAATCTACGCATGGCAATTTAAAATTCACCGCGCCGCTGTCGGCGATTACCGCCGCTGTGGTCGGGGTGATTCTTAATCTTGCCGTATTTTTTGCTTACCACGTGTTCTGGCCGCAAGGTTTCGAAGGTCGTTTCGACGGCATTGCAGCGCTGATCGGGGTGGGTGCGTTGCTGGCATTGTTCCGGTACAAGACGGGAGTCATTCCGGTCATAGCCGTTTGCGGTGCGGCGGGGCTGTTGCTATTCTTCATCAAGCCTTGGCTTGCTTAGCAAGGGGGGCTTATGCAACTCGCAATAAATAAAATACCGTATTTTTAGGATAATCCAGTTGGAGGGCTTTAGCTTCGTGGGACAAATCGAACATACCTTAGCCCGTTATTTTTCCCGATTATCCAATGGCAATTTCGGAGCGTCTTGTTTCGATTTTTCTTGCTGTAGCGCATCCGCCTCACCGGCAAAAGCAGTGACTTTAAGATCGTCCAACTTAAATTGATAAGTTTCTACCGTATTTTGGACCTCGACTTTGCCTATGCCGGTAAACGGTTCTACTTCAGCCAACTTGTCCCAAAAACCCTGCTCCTTATATTGGTCGACCAACGCGTGATTGGCATCAAGCAATTGCCGATTCTTGTCCGAACACTGGCTTGTCCATCGCTCACGCTCGTTGACGGCGGCGACCAGGAGCCGATTGTCAGCCTGGATAAGCTTGGCCTCTGCGACTATGTCTTTTATTTTGCTATGCAAACCCTGTTGTTTCTCGCGCTCGCCGTTCAGCTGCGCGGTCAATGTACTGTTGGCGTTACGCAAGGTTTCAGCCTGGGTTTTGTGCTGCTGGACTTCGCCTTGCAAGGGTTCGAGCTGCCGGACTAGGCTTTCAAGTTTTTTCACCTGCTCCAGCAATCCGGCTTTTTCCGTTTCCAGCGCACGCTTTTCTTCGCTCAACTGCCGTACAACGCCCTGGGCTTTTTTGAATGCCTGCTGTTCCGGCGTTTCCTGTTTAGGGGCAGCGCCGATTTGTGCGCCATGCAACAAACATACGATCGTCAGCAGGTAAATACTATGGTTCCAATTCATATCGATCTCCTATTACAAGCGCACGTTCAGGTCCAGTGTGGCGGTGTCAACGCTCAGCGGCGGGCCGTCAATGCTTTCGGTATTGAACCAGCGGAACATCAGCCAGGTATTTTTAGCCAGACCGTAATTGCCGCCTATCATCCAACCTTTGGCATCGGTTCCGCCCTGATGAAAAATAGTATCGGTAAACGCATCCAAGACCGCATCGCGCTGCACATAACGATAAGCGACAATCGCGCTCCAATCCTTAAAGCGCTTGATCTCCTGATCGCCGACATCAAGCCTGACCTGGGCGGCATCGGTTCTGGCCTTGTTATTATTCCCCAAATAACCGGGAAATTCCCGCTCAATGCGCTTCGCGTCATAGCCGATATTTTTGGCATAATCCAGCGACAGCAAGGCATGAACCGGCGCAAAATCGGCAAAATCATACATGACCGTGGCATTGAAGATTTTGAAATCCGAGGCGAGACCAAACAAACAGCCTTGGCCCGGCAAGCTTTGGCTATTGGTGCAGCGGCTGTTAAAACCGTCGTTGCTGTTGATCGGCACCATCGAATTGCCTTTCTGGGTGAACTGCGGCGCGGTCCAGTCATTGGTGAAACTATCACGGGCATTGGCACGGCCACGAAGGTTTTTATAATCATAATAAGCCGCCGCGACTTTCAACCGGGAATCGTTATGCACCAGCCAATCGGCGCCGAGCTGGCCGCCGAACATCCATTTGTCGGAGGTCGAAAAATTAACCTCCTGGATAGGAAACGCCCCCAGAGTCATGAACAGGGTATCCGGCGTTTGCGGACCCATTTGCAAGCCGAAACGGCTGTTGGCTTGGGCGGGTTGGTAGCCTTTCACAACAGGATCGTCCTGGTTCATCCGCCAGCGGAAGGTTCCGGCAAAGCCTTCAAAACTCAGATCGGGACTGTACACCATCTCCGTAGACATCCAGGGGTTAGCGATACGCCCGCCGTAAAGACTGAACCAGTCGTTGTGCTTATCGTCGATAAAATCGTATTGCAAAAAAGCCCGGTCAATAGCAACCTGGTAGGTTTCCCCAGTGTTGCCCAGGGTCTGATTGCTGGAAACCGGGCTGAACTGGTTGCTGGTCGCCAGGCGCAAACCGGCTTTCAAACCGTCGGTGATTTTGGCGTCAATAGCAAGACGGAAACGTTCACGCAGACGCAAGCGGTCTTTGCTGGTATTCAGATAGGCTTGATTTTTATTCTGCGCAGCCAGAACACCGCCATCCTGGTTGATGTTCAGGTAATCCAGATAGGCATTTTGGGCGTTATCCGATCCGAAAAAATCGTCCTGTGCGCGCAAGCGCATATCGCCGGAAATCTTGATGTTGCCCAGCCATTCCGGCAGCGCGGCAGGTACGCCCCATTGTTCTTTTTTCGCATCAGCCTTGACTTCTTTGACAACATTGTCGGTCAAGCCTGCGATAACTTCCCGGCGGATTTCGTCTTTGACGAACTCAGGAACGTAGGTAACGCGAATGCTTTTGGGATTTTTAGGCTTTGCGTCGGTTTGTTCAGCCGCCTCTGTCGCCAGTTGCTGCTTGGCATCCACAGCGGCCTTAACTTTAGCCGCTTTCATCAAGGTTTCGGCTTTTTGTTTATCCAGCAGGCCTTGCTGTACGAAAATATCAATCAGGTTGACGGTGGTATTTTTCAAATTAAGCACTTCCTCACGCTCACCGGCAATCTCTTGCTTGAGCTTGAGTAGTTCTTCTTTCTCATCCGCCATTACCGGCGCTATCAGCGAGCTTGCCAACAAGGCAGCCAGGGTTTTTTTGGTGTTCATTTTTTACTCTCGTTACTGTGTTGTGTTCGTCTCAAGTTAGACCTTCCAGGTTTTAAAAACCTGGAAGGTCTGCATAGCGGTATAAGCCGCGCACGGCACGCCCTACAAGACATCGCTCAATTTCTCGACGTCACCCGAATCCTCAACGGTTGCGGCATATTCTCCGGCGGCGGTTTCGACACCGAAAAGCGCACCTTCGGCAATGCCGCACGAATAGCCTGATCGACATCGGGCTTGCCGCTGGAACCCGACAGCTCGGCACGACTAACGCTACCGTCAGGCGCTATCCAGATATTCAGCTGCACGGTATAAGCGGCTTTCCGGGCGCTACTGTCCGCCAGTTCGTTTTGCAGCGCTTCTTCAAGACCACGCTTGACCTGGCCGCCGTACCAGAGAATCGCGCTGCCGCCGCTACCGCCCAATAATCCCCGACCGCCTTTCTTGCCGATCAGCCCGAAGCCGTCCGATCCTGCGCCGCCGTCGGCATCCACGCCCAACTCTTCACCGGCAGGTTCTTCAGCCTCTTCCGGCGCCGGTTCCGGTTCTTTTTCGGGTTCCGGCTCCGGCAGTTTTTCCGGCTCGGGTTCCGGCGGTTTTTGCTCAGGTGGAGGCGGCGGAGGGGGTGGCGGAGGCGGCGGTTGTATCATCGTGATCTGCTGAACCTGCTTTTTGGCCTGCGCCGGTTTTTGGAACATGTCCTGAAGAAAATACACCGCTACCGCGATGACCAGTGTCAAAACAATGCCGATCAACAACGGCAGGTTGCGCAGCCAGCGTTTGTATTTATCCATAAGCGCCTACTTGACCAGCTTCTGGGTCACAAGACCTAACTGGCTTATTTCCAGGCGCGTAACCACATCCAGCACTTCGATGACTTTTTCATACTGGACCGCCGCATCGGCTTTCACCACCACCGGCAGATCCGGCGTGGCCGCCTTATATTGGCCCAGGCGGGTTTCCAGGTCGGCTAACGAGATCGGGTAGGTATCCAGGTAAATCGTGCCGTCCTTGGTGATAGAGATCGCCTTGGTCTTGGGTTTGGACAAAGCCGGTGTGCTGCTCGCCTTAGGCAGGTTCACAGTAATGCCCTGAACCGTCGCGGTGGTCATGATGATAAAAATAAGCAGCAGCACATAAGCCACATCCAGCATCGGCGTTATGTTGATGTCGTCGTAAACCTTGCCTTCTTCTCCGACTTTCATGATTGCGCCCCCTGTTTTTGAGCAATGCGTTCGGCAATGATATTGATGAATTCATCGGTAAAAGCGACGGTCAGCCCGGCATCCCCGCGTTGGCGGTCGGCGATACGCTTGGAAATCATCGCCAGAAACTCATCGGTGAAAACGTGCATGTCGGCAGTCACATCCTTGATCTGGGTCAGCAAATAGTTGTAAGCGAACAGCGCCGGAATCGCGACCGCCAAACCCGCGACCGTAGCCGCCAACGCGCCGGAAATACCGGGCGCAATCGAGTTGATATTGACATCGCCAGTCGCGGCAATCACCGCAAAGGTAATCATGACCCCCATTACCGTACCCAACAGTCCCAAGAACGGACCGCCGGAAATCGCGATAGTCAGCAACACCATATTCTTGTTCAGCTTTTGGCTTTCGCGCACTACAGCCGCGTCCAGCCGCGTTCGCACCAGGTTCAATGCTTCAGGCGTCAACACGGTGTTGATATCGCTGCTGCCGAAGTTGTTTTTCAGTTCATGCACACCGGCATGGTAAACATGGTAAATCGGCGAACCCTGGAAATGATCGTGCTTGCCGATAATCGAGGACAGAAATTCGGAATCGCCGATTTCCTGCTCGTCTTCGCTCTCATCCCGGTCCAACGCCCCGAGATTTGACGCATTGACATTGCGGTATTGTTCAAGAAACGCCGCGTTATCTTTGGTGGCCCGTTTCAATGCCAGACCTTTGCCTATCATCACCAGCAGACTGATCACAAACATTACGCCGCACAGCGCGATAACGACCCAGCCGTCGACAGTCAAACTTTGCAGGATGATGACGAAATAATTCGGGCCTTCGGCATCGCCGCCGGATTCATCCTGACCGAAATTGACCACAGTGAAATCAGGGCTTTGGCTACGGAACTGGAGCTTTATCCAGTCGGGACTACGCGCCTGTTTGGCTATTTGAACCTCATCGAGCAGGCCGATAAAACCCTGCTCGGCAATCGCGACCGCCGGATTCATCGCCGCCAGCTGGATAGATGTATCGGCAACCTGCTGTCCATTCAGGTAGAGTGCCAATTTGTCTTTTTGAGCGACAACTGCAATATGTTGCCATTGACTCAGAGTCATTGTGACGGGTGAGGTCTGCGCAACAAAGCCATCCGCCCCTTGATAACGCGCACTGATGGCGGAATCCTGCACGACCAGTTCAAGCCGGGCTGCGGCATCCTTGGCTTGAACCAGCACCGCGTTTTGTTGGGGCTGATCGATTTTCGCCCAGGTGTTGAATGTCCAGCCGCTGTCCGGCGTCATTGCCAACGCGGGGTTAGCCGCCACGCTAATGCCGCCCTGCCCGTCAAACTTTGCCGCCGCGCCTATCCAACCGGCCGGGTCTATGCTTGCTTTGGATGCCGTCGCATGAACGGCGTAAGCAGTGGCGTCCTGCGGCAAGATTTCGCCTTCGTTGAAATGGAAGGCCAGCGCCTGATTAACATCGAAAATTCCTTTGGGATCTGAGGCGTCGGCGACCTTGGCATTACCGTAATACAGTGAAAAGCTGTCGGCGCTGACGCCGCCGCGAACTGTCGGCAGTTTGACCCAGACTAGGCCCAGCTCGGCTAGCGCATCGACTTTTTCGACATGATGCTTCAGTGCAGTCTTGTCATCGAGCATAAAACGCAGGTCTTTGCCGTTTTCGGCGAGCTCGGTGAAGTAACCGAAATTGCCGGTATGCAAACGCAGCAGCAACGGAAAATCGTTGAGGGTTTCCTGAATGTCTGCGCCGGTAGCACCGGCATCCAATGTCAAAGGCTTGCGCGATGACCAGTCGCTGTTCCACCAGGCCAGCGCGACCGTCGGTAACAACAAAAGGATTAAGCCCAGTTTGAGGGATTTATATGTGATTTTTTTCATGAGTTAGGTTTGTTTAATTAAAAAACTAAGGTAACTACTCAGCGAACATAGTGACTACGATTAATAGAACACGGATGACGCGGATAAAAATCCGCGTCAATCCGTCCAATCCGCGTCATCCGTGTTCCATTATCTTTCATGCTGAGTAGTTACAAACTAAGTACAGCGCAGCGCGCCTTGACCGCATTCCCACGCAGCGCGTGGGAACGAGGACGTAGAGATCAACCGCCGCACCCGGCCTTGCCTTCGCGCACATCCGCGACGCTGCAATCGCCGTAACCGACCACATCGGCGCTGATCATGCTGACTGCGGATTTTGCCTTATCGCTGTCGCTGGTCTTATCGTCATCCTCGCCATTCGCCTGTGTTGCCGATTTGGCGGCGCTGGTTGCCGCACTGGCAGCCCCGACCGGTACCGACGGCGGCGCTACCGCCGTCGGCACGCCTACCGAACCGCCGGAAGCCGAGATGTTGGAAGCCCCGACCACGGCGCTGGCCGCGATAACGATTTGCCCGCCGCTGATACCGGCTTCCCCGGCATCGACAATGCCGGTAGGCGCGGCCAGATAGACATTGCCTTGTTTTGTCGCTTTATCCTGAGGATTAATGGTCTGAATGCCGCTGCCCGAAACAATCGGCGGAAAAATCGTGACGATATTGCCCTTCGCGTCGACGCCGGTAATCGGCGCGGGCGCCGAAATAGCCGATTTCGCGCCTTTACCGGCATCGATATTGCCTTTGGACGACCAAATTGCGATGTCTCCGCCGCCCATCGTAAACACGCGGGATTGGTTGACGTTAAAATCACGTTGGCTGAATGCGTTCACATCCCCAAAGCGTTGGACGACGATGCCGAGTTGATCCGCGCCTTTTTGGATGCCGCCGACTTTACCGGCAAGGCCGACGTTAACGGCTCCGCCCGGCACGGCCAGGTTAATACCGCCACCGGCCAGCGTTTTAATCTGGCTGAACACCAGCGACAGATCGCCTTGATAATCGCTATCTGGAAACAACGCCGCAATCGCATCGAAGCCTTGTTGATATAAGGCTTTGCGCTCAGTTTCCGGGGCTGTGGCAGCAGCGGCTGCCGACAGCTTGATTTCGCTAAACAGCACATCCAGCAACAGCTTTTGCTTTCCGGCATCCGGCAGTTGTTGCAGATAATGAAGCTTTTGTTCCGACGTGAGTCCGGCGACAAGGTTATTGCCAGTATCGTCAGTAATTCTCAGCTCATCGAGATAGGCGCTGCCGACCGTGAAATAGCGGGCTATGAACCCGGCGTAATCGACCTGCCCAACAACACCGGCCAGCAGGTTGATGCTCGCACCGTTTACATCCGATAACGCGGCATTTTTGGTATTGCCGATGGTGTTGATACCCGCCGAACCTCCCAGACTGATGTTTCGGCCTGCCTGGATTTGCAGTTGCCCCGGTCCGCCCAATTCGATTTGTTTGTCATTGGCCTGTACGATGCCGTCGCCATCGATCAGCGCGTCAAAGCCTATGTCGCGCCCGGCCTTGACCTGGGTGACATCGTTCACCGACAGGTTCTGTCCCGACAAGCTCAGGTTAGTAATATCCCGCCCCGCGATGAATTCGGCTGCCTGGGCTAGAAAAAACGTCACCTCCGAACTGGAAGCAAAAGCGATGTCACCCAGCTTCGCGATGATGGCCGGTTTGGAAGTATCTCCAACATGAAGCGGCACGGCGGCATGAATCAACGTGGCGTCCGGCGTGGACGGGTCCAGCCGTTCACGGGCCCTGATCAAGCCATCGCTCAAGCTGCCTTCGAGCTGCTGCGCGGGCGCATTAACGCCGGGCAGGAAGGACGGGGAAGCATCGGACATATTGATATTGATCAATTGCGCGGCATCGCTATCCGTGCCGATATTGCGGTTTGCCAGCAATTCCAGTTCGCCTTGAGCGGAAGGAAACAGGGTCATCGAATGGTCGATGCGAATATCGCCAGACAACGCGGCCGCACGTAGCGTTCCAGGGTAAACGGCATACTCGAAACCTGATGAGATGCTGGTATCCAGATTCTTAGCCAGCCGGATCGCATCGCTATCGTTTTGCAATACGCCATTGCCCGCAGTCGCGGTCAAATTGACGGCGCTGCTGTCGTTATAAGTAAAAAATATCGAGTCGCCGCCCGCAGCGATAGGCAATACCACGCTTTGCTTCAGTACGGTGGGATTAAAGACCGATGCGATAACGACATCCTGCCGCGCCTGTACATTAAAACTGCCGTCGCCCAGTTCGAGAATAGCGCCGAGATTGTTCGCCGAACGCGCCACACTGCCACCGGCATTCAAGGTGCCGGTGCCGCGACCGACGTAATACTCACCACCGACGATGTCGTTGCCTGCGCTAAGCTGTAAATCGCCGCCGCCATTGATTAGGGTAGTGTTTTGCAGCCATTGGTTAGCCGCTGCGCTTAATTGTCCGAACGGCTTGCCTGTGGTCGGCAGCATCACGGACAGATTGCGCACATCGCCGCCCGCCTCGACAGTGACATCGCCGCCGCCCAACGCGCCGACATTCTGGTTGAAATAATGCTTACCTTTTGAGGAAATACCATTGACCGGCGCGGTGCGGTCGCCGCTGACATTAATACCCCAGGCAGTCGGCTTGTAGTTTGCGTCGATGACGCCGCTACGCACCAGCCAGTCGCCGGTTTGCTGTCCGGTATTGATGCCCTCGATATTGCCGCCCGCATGAAATCCGACCGCGCCGCCCTGAGTCGGGTATTCCGCAATCGTGAAAACCAGGCCCAACAAGGTTTCGCTAAAATAACCGTAGCGCAGCAACGCATTCATTTGCCCAAGGTCGAGCCGGTTCAGGTAATCCGCATCGCTCTCGTCGGCCAGCTTGGCCGCTACGCCCGGCACTAAGCCGCTCAATAATTGCCCGCGGGTATATTCGGCGGGTCTACCCATGGTATAAACCGCTGCCGACGCGCCGGGATCATTGGCGTTAGCGACAAAACGAATATCGCCGCCTGCGGCTATATCGATCGCACCGGTGCCGGTCCTGACCATCACCTGGCTGCTGACTTTCTGGCCGAAACCGTAAGGATCGGGAGCCAAATAGCTATTGGCCAACTTAACGTCGCCGCCTGCAATCAAGTTATAGCTCCAGGAAAATCCGGGTTGCAGCAGGTCCTGCAACTGGGTCGAGGTTTGGCCGGGAATCAGCGCCGTTGCAAATCCATCGCTCAATGTGGCGTTAATGTTCAAATCAGCGCCTGCCCGTAAGGTCAAAAAGCCCGGCAGGGTTTTGTTGCCTTGCGCATCGTTATATCGCCAGCTCATCAAATCCCAGCGGTTTGCCAGTGTTAAATTGTCGCTGCTGCGGATTTCTATGCCCGGTATCAGGGCTATTTCGGTACCGGAAGAGTTAGCCACCGTTGGCGCGGCATTCATAAAGTTGCCGGTATCTTTTTGCCATGCGGCAATATTGGCGTCTTTAA
Organism: Methylobacter sp.; assembly: GCA_004299305.1. Taxonomy (GTDB): domain Bacteria; phylum Pseudomonadota; class Gammaproteobacteria; order Methylococcales; family Methylomonadaceae; genus Methylobacter_A. The sequence continues at coordinate 28,343 of SCPZ01000140.1, read as the reverse complement.
TAAGCGATAGGCCGTCATAAATCCGGGTCGCTTCCAACGCCGTGCTGCCGGTGATGCGGGTGTTGATGTCGGTTACTGCAACGGTATGCAGATTGTCATCCCGGCCCGCGCGCAAATGCACCGCACCGCCCGAAGCATCGATCACGCCGCCGGTTTGCGACAGGTTCAGCAGACCGCTGCCGCTATCGTCACGGTGTAGCGTATCCAGCGTAACGCTGCCTCCGACTGCGGCAATTTTGCCGGTCGCGGCCAGCGTGATGCCGTTCCTGCCGTAAATCGAGACGTCGCTGTCGGCGTTGACGGTTCCGGCTATCGTGACGCCGCCCTGGTCGGCGAGCAGTTGCAAGCGGTGTACGTTAACCGTGTCGGTTTCGGCCAAAGTCACATCGCCTGTACCTTGCTGTAGCCTCAGCTCTTCTGTGAATCCGGCAGCGGACAGCTTGTCATTAAGCGCCGAGAAACCGCCGAAGCTGTCGGCATCGAGCCGGAATTTGCCTTGCTTGAAAGCCGCCCCGCTCTGTGCGGTGATAGCGCCGTCCCAGTTGAATCGGCCCCGTGCTGCGCTGATGTCCAGCAATCCGGCGTCTCCGGCTTGTTCCGGGCCGTTCTCGGCCCCGCTCAAATTGATGTTAGCGCCCTCGGCAAGATTGATGTTGCCTTCTGCAGCCGACAACAACACGCTGCCTGCGGAGGAGAATTTATTCAGGTCGGCAAAGCTGATCGCCCGGCCCGACACGTCAATACGCGAAGCGCTGTTCAGTGCAATATCGCCGTTTAAGGCAGTGAGTTTTAAGATGCCCGATGGCAGGTCGAAACGCCCGTTACCGCTAATCGCATCGCCGGTGATAGACCAGCTTGCGCCCAGTCCACCAGTCGACAACGCATCAGCATCAGGAGACGTGATAGCCACCTGATAACCGCTTGCGTCTATGCCTGTCGTTGCGCCCGCATCGCCGATGAAGCGACCGGCATTCAGGTTTAAATCGCCTGCGACTGTCAAGCGTCCGGCATCGGCCAACGAGCTTTGCCCGGTCAGCGAATCCAGCGTTTGCCCCAAGCCCTTGATTGCGCTTGCCGCATTCAGGTTAACTTTGGCAAAACCGTTAACCGCATAATCGCCGCCGCCCAATTGAATCTCCGCAGCGGTCAAGGTCAACGTGCCGGTGCCGGTGCCGGTGCCGGTGCCGGTGCCGGTGCCGCTGCCGCTTGCTTTCGAACCGGTATTGGCTAATTGAATGACGTCCGCTGTCAACGATGCGTTTACACCTGTATTGTTAAAACCGCTGATTTGCGCCGCATCGATGCCGAGCAAGCCGCTGGTGACGGCAACCTCGCCGTATATGTCGAGGCTGCTGGCGCTGCTCAGCTTTAATTCATCCAGGTTGAACTGCGCAGCCGACAAAACCAGGCCGGATGTATCGTTCGGCGCATCGCCCAGGCTGATCTTGCTCGCTTTCAACGCCAGAGAGCCGCCCTGCATATCGATAGCTCCATCGAACACCGTGTCTTTAGTCGAATCCAACATCATCGAATTGCCCGATTGCAGATGCGCACCGGCTTCTACAACCAGCGTTCCAGTTTTTCCGCTTACGGCTTTATCGCGGCTCAAGGTCGCCAACCCGGATGAGGACACCTGCAGCAGCGCGCCATCGCTGTTGCTTTTGCCGGTGTTCGAGATTGAAAGATCGATACCGCCGTTGTCGGTTTTGCCGATACTCGCGACACGCGCGCCGGATTTAATAGTCAACTCGTTTTTCGCCGCCAACAGAATTTCATCGCCTTGCAAAACCGCATCGCCTTCGACAGTCAAGGTTTGCGACGAAACCGTCACGCGCTGGCCGTTTTTGGTTTTACTGCGCACACCGCCCAGCAACAGGCTCGGCGCATCCAATTTGTTCAGGTCGTCAGCCAGCAGAGTTACGGTCGGGGAATCAGGTAGGGTACGCTGCGCGTACCCCTTTTTAGACGGTGTGCCGGATTCGGGAAAGGTACCCGCAGCGTACCCTACTAGATCCTCGCGGCGGCCGACTATCGCCAGATGATCGGCGCTGATGTCGACCTGCCCTCCCCGACCATTGCCCGCAGGGGCGGCTAACAAGTCGGCACCCAGCGACAAACCGGTTTGCGCGCTAATCGCCAAACTTCCGGCATCGCTGGGCAAAGCCGAAACCGTTGCGCCCTCGATTGCGGCTTTAGCGGAAAAGAACGAGTCGGCTAAATAATCCGTATATTGGGAACGGCTACGCGCAATAGCGCCGGATTCCACCGCAAAGCCCTGCCAGCGGGCATCCTGGGTGCCGGCTGCGCCGTAACGGCCTGCAACAATGGCGGATCCGGCCAAATCAACAATAGTTTGTCCGGGCAACATGTCCTGCGTGCCTGCTTTTGGCGTTACCAGGTAAGCGCCGGGCAACAGCGCATAATGCGCCGGTAACAGCGTATACCAGCCCGCCGCCAAGTTTGAACCGGCGCTCAAATAAACGCTGTCGCCGACGCTGAGTCCTGATGACAAGAATTCCTGCGGATCGTAAGGCGTCAACGCATTGCCAAGATTCGGCAGCACGGCGAATTTTTGCGTGTATCCCGCCGAATCGGCATCCAATACGTCGACAGAACCGCCGGGTCCGGTGATAAATTCATAAGCGTAAAGATCGCCGCCGCCGGACAGGTCGACCTTGGCCCCCTCGTTCAAGGCTACGTCTTTGCCGGTCAAGGTGAGGCGTTTTTCCGGCGGACTGTCGATCACAATATTGGTGTTTCCGGTGCTGTCCAGCGGATACAACCAGTTTAATCCGCCCGAGCCCTGACCGAACGGGACGGTCAGGCCTTGACCGGAAACCGAAGTCAGGCTGCCCGCCGCCAGGCTTAATTGCTTATCGGCATTAAGCGCCAGCGAGCCGAACGGGACTTTGACAACGCCTTGCTGATTGATATTCGGCGCGCTTATAGTCAAACTGCCGCCGGCCGAATAAACAGGGGCAGGCGTCCCGCCGCTTTTTTGAATAGTGACCGCCCGGTCGCCGGAGCCGCTGACTGAAATCGTGTACTCGCTGAGCGTGGACGGATACAGCTGGGCGGCTTTGATGGTTAAATCGCCGGACAGTTTAAACTCGCCCAGATAGTCCTTGCTGTCCGACCTGACCCGAATGCCGACCGTGCGAACATCGCCCTGACTGTTCAGATTTACTTGATTAAAACCGTTAAAACTTAAGCCCCCGACCAGGTCGATGCCTTGGGCGTTCACGCTGAACTTACCTGCCCCGGTTTTTGCATCGGGAGCCAACGTGGTGGAGAACACGCCGTCGCCCAGGTCGGTGTCTATGCGGCTTTGCGTTGAACCGAGCGCCGCGTAGGCGGTGTTCAGGCTGACTTGGCCGTCCGTGGTTTGCAGTGTCGGGGTGTCGAGCACGATTTGCCGGGTCGCGTCCAATTGCACATCGCCGTTAAAGCGGATGCTGCCTGCGTATTTTCCGTTAGCGCCTAGAACATCGGTTTTAAACAATAACGAATCGAAACCGGCGTCGTTGATTTGGCGACCGTTGAATAAAGCCCGGCCGCTGTAAGCATTGGCGGCAATACTGCCGCCTTGGCTCAGGCCGTCAGGAATTGCGGTTTTATTATCGGCGGAAATCACGATGCTTCGCGGTAACGCCAAATTCTCATCGTCCGGGAACAAACCGGCGCTCAAAGGTATCAGCGGTTTGTTGCGCAGTCCGCGATTCAGTTCGACGGACAGCGTTCCGCCTGCCGCGCCGCTACCTCCTTCCGACGCTTTCAGTGTTCCGTCCGCCAATATGCCTTCGCCAGCCTTGAATTGGATAGTCCCGCCGTTTGAAGCGACAGCTTTCGACACGACACCGGTCGGCTGTTGAAAATCCAGGGTTTCCGAGCTGCCGGACGCATCGATCACGGAACCTGCACGGCTGACGATATACCCGCGCTTGGCGGTCAGTGCAATGTCGCCGCCGGACAACACCTCGCCGGTTTTTAATCCGTAAGCGTTCAGCTCAGGCTTGAACGCGCCTTGCGCCAATAAACTACTTTCCTCTCCCAGCCAAATACCCTGGGAATCAAAAAAGCCTTTGTCGCCGCTGCTCGGCGTATTGATGTTAATCGCGATATTGCCGCCCGGTGCAGTGATGACGCCGTCAACAAAAACCGAGGTGTCCGAATCCAGTTCGACAGTCCCTGCCGCGTCTGTCTGGATCAACGCGCCATGACCTATGCTTAGCGATTCCTGACGATTCTGGGTTAATAATTCGCTAAATGACAATTTCAGCTTGACCGGATTGCGCTCGGATTCCGGCAAGGTAACGACATGACTGAAAACTTGCAAATCGCTGCCGGAGGCTTGTGTAGCTACTGAGCTGTTCAAGGCCAAATTGTTTTGCAACAGTTTAAGCTGGACCTTGTCGGCCACTTTCAGGCCATAAAGATTCGAATCGATGCGGTAATCGGCAAAACCGCCTTGTTGGAAGAAATCCGGGTTCAAGATCAGCGGCGTAATGGCCTGTCCTGAGCTTGTCGAAGCGGCCTGTCCTGAGCTTGTCGAAGTGGTTGAGTCCGTCCGTAGCGGCGCATCGCTTGCGGAGCCGATAATCACTTCGCTGCTGCTGAGCTTTAAAGCGCCGCCCTGTGCGATGGCCCATGCTGAAAGCTCGCCATCGACTATCAGGCTGGAAGACGCGCCGCCGCCATCGTGTGTCGCAGCGGTCAGGCTGATGCTGCCGCCTTGTCCGGCGCTGATACGGGATTGGTTATCCAGCCAAGCGCCGCCATCGGCATTGATGCGGCTGCCCGGTTCGAGCCGCAAGTCGCCTTGCTCGGCAACCAGCGTAACACTGCCGCCGTCGTTTGCGACAGCGCCTAAAGCATTACCTTGTCGGCTGTCCAGCGCATCGTTAAGCCAAAGCCCCGAGACATCAATCACCGCAGAACTGCCCAGCGTAACGGCTGCGGGCAACAGCGTATCGGCTATGTTGACCGGTTTCAGGTTGACCTGACCGGACGGTGCAATAATCGAACCCTGTATATCGTAACCGCTAGACGACAGGTTCAAACTGCCGTCAACCGGCAAATCCAAACTCGCCTCTTGTTGCAAAGCGATAGCTCCGTTGGTTTTGATGCTGACGTTAGTAATACCGGAACGTTTGAATAAGCCGGAATCGATAGCCAGCGCCGCCGCCTCGGTCGAATCGTCGCCTTTTCTCGGCAAGGCTTCATCGAAACCTTGGTCGAAGCCTTGATTAATCAAAGCCGCATCCTTACTAAAGACGACATCCTGTTTGCTAAGCAAGGCATTGTTGTTTAAATCAATCGCCAGTGTGCTGCCCGGCGCACGTTGCTCAGTCGTTCTCTGCAAGGTTCCGGCAAGGGTTGCGCCATTTAGCGAGCCGTTCAGCCGGGTTTCGTAAGCGGTAATATTTAACGTGCCGCCCGCCTTGCCTTCGGTATAAGCGGTTTCAAAACGTTTAACGCCTAGACCTGGAATAGTCCAGCTTTCGCTAACGCCCCAAAGCGGGTGATTGTCGGTAATCAAGCCCAAAATGCTGTCGTAATGGCGGTCGGCATCGGCTGCTGAAATATCGTAAATTTGTCCATCGGCAAGCAGCTTGGTGGTTTCGATAGCGCCAGCCTGATAGGCCACCGAGCCGCCGGAAAAATCGATGACGCTGCCGGACTGACTAAGCACATCGCCGCTGGATTTCAGCTTAACCGTTCCGCCGGAAGTGCTGCGCTCGTCGATATTACGGGCAATACGATCTACCGCACCCTTGATGTCCGCTACCGGTATCTTGGCGCTGCTCAACTTACCGTCGGCATCATAAGTCAGCGCCGCATCGCGAATATCAACCGAAACCGTTTGGCCGTAGAGTACGCCGTCGCGCTGTAACGGCGCATCTTTGAGCTCGTTCTTGCGCAGTTCGACCTTGACCACATTGCGCTCCATCGGCAGTTGCACGTCTTTGACGCCTGACGCATCAATTACGCTACCTGATTCCATAAAAATCCGTGCATCGCCTTTTTCGCTGCTGTCGGCGGGATTATCGACAGCAGTTATCGCGATATTGCCGGATTTTGCCTGCACCGTGGATTTATCGTGCAAATAAACATCATGCCCGCTGATTTCGATTTGTGAGCGGTTTTGCGCTTGAGCATCAATCGCCGTAGCGGCTTTATCCGCATCCAAATCGACGCCAGTCGAACTACCACTGGCCAGATGCACGGCGGCTTGAGTGCCCAGACCGTCATCGAGATCGACGCTCCTGACCGTGGACTTGGGCAATAGTTTGCCGCCGGTTCCTGATGGGTCTTGTATGCCCTCTCTGGCAAGCAGCCTGACCGAACCGTTCAGGCTGACCGAAGTCGTCGCCGAAGCGATGCCCTGCTGGTTGACTGCAAAACCCATCAAACTGGCGTTGCCGCGCTCGGCCAGCACTTTGCCGACATTATTGGTTTCGCCGCCGGTGCCGACTTCTACCAGTAAACCGCGTATATCAGAATCGCTACCCGCTTCCTGCAAATAAACCTTGTCTTTGGCCGCCGCGAGTATCGTTTGCCCGTCCGGCGTTTCTATGGTTCCGGCGTTGTTGACCACAGGAGCGGCGATAATGACACGACCGCCCGGAGCGTTGGTTTTGATGTTGGCGCCCTGCTCGATGAATATCTGGATTTTGATTTTGGCGCCGTGCTGGTCCAACACGAAGTTGCCTTGCGTATCTTTAAGATAAACTTCGCCGTTGCCTTGTAAAGACGCATCGCCGTTATTGTCGAATGCCTTGGTGATGCCGTTTTGGAATACGGTTTCGCTAATGCCCAGCGTGGTGGCTACCAGCGAGTTGACATTGATTTGCGAATTCTGGCCGAATACAAAACCGTTCTGGTTAACTAGATAGACTTGGCCGTTAGCGGTCAACGAGCCCATGATCCGGCTGGGATCGGCTTGGTGGATGTTGTTCAAGGCCACCGCTGTCGATGACGGTTGCTCGAAACGCACGCTGTTTTCCACGCCGACATTAAAGCTTTGCCAGTCTATGCTGGCTTTGTCGGTGCCTTGGGTAATGGTCATTGCGTTGCCGGAAACCGTAGCGCTGGCTTGGCCTTGGCTGGCTATATCGACAGGCGCGTTCGACAGTGCGACCGGATTTGAAGGCACCGGCAATTCGGCGCGTGCTTGCGGCGCAGCGGCGCTCATCACCACACCGCCTGCAATCAGGTTAATGGTACGCACAGCGTAGCCTATGCGGTTCATAAATAGGTAGGGTACGTTGCGCGTACCTTTTCTGTTAAAACTCATAAGCTAACCGGAAGTCGATACGTTGATTGCCTACATCGACCGTACCTTGCCGATACAGCGGATAAGCCCAGTCGAATTCACCTAACCAATGTTTAAAAAACTGCATCCGCAAGCCCGCACCGGTACCGGCGAGCAGGTAATCGGTCGGATTAAGCGGCAATGCATCCTGAATCCACAAATAGGCGTAATCGAAGAAAACATGCCCACGCAGGTTTTGAGCGAAATCCCAATCCTGCGGTTTCAGCGACGGACTTTGCAGTTCTACCGACAGGTTGACGCCGTTGTCGCCCAATTGCTGGGTTTGGTGATAGCCGCGCACGCTTTGTTGACCGCCTACGGCAAACTGTTCGTTACTGATCAGCGGCGAGTCGGCTACTTGCCCGGACGCACGGCCTGCAAAACGCAAATCCCAAGGCAGTTCGCGCAAATGTTTGAGTTCGGTGGTGAAATAAGCGTACCCGGCTTTTGCTTTAAAGCGCCGGTTCTCGAATTCCTGCTGATCGTTGCCGATGCCGCTGACCGAGAAATGGATAGCCGAGCTCAGCGATGTGGTCACGCCGGGATAGCGCCAACTGCCGTCGTAGCCGATCTGGAACGGGACGTAACTAATCGGCGAAGTTTGTTGATCCTGTCCCGACCGGCTAATGCCCTGATTAAAGCTTTTGTAGTCGAAACCGAGGCTCAGGCTGTGGCTGTAAGCGTTAAGGCCCGACAAAGGTTTTATTAAGCGCGCCCCGTAAATCGCACCGGTACCGACCACGGATAAACCGCCGATGCTGGCGCCTAACTGGGTATTGGAATTGATGCCGATGCCGTACATCGCAAGACGCGTATTCGCCCAGCCGGTAGGCAATACATAAGTGCCGGACCAGACCTCGACTTCGTCAACGTTTTCCGGCGAGACCTGGTATTGCAACGATGCGCTATGGAAGCTTTGCCATAAATTGTCGTAACGAACAGAACCAATCAAGCGGGTACGGGAAGTATTTTCCGAGTTGCGCCCATTCATTTCCAGGCTGCCGTGCAAGGGCAAGTCGTCTTTGACGCGCAGCTCCACTTCGGTTTTTCCTGGGGTGGATCCGGCGCGGAAAATAGGCGTTACCTGACGGTCGGACGATTCCTTGCCCAACTCGCCGACCTGTTCTTGCACGTTCGGCATAAAAGGAACTTGACCCGCCGCAAGCGCCGGTACTTTATCCCGGATTTTACCCAGGTAAAAATAGCGGGACCCGGTAATTTTAAGCCGCTCTATAGCGCCTTCAACCACTTTCAGGTGCACCAAGCCCTCGACGACATCCTGTTCGGGAATATCCACCAGAACCGTCGGATAACCTTTTTCCTTGTATACGGCTTCCAAAGTTTGCCTGGCCTTTTCCACATCGTCGACCGTTTTACCGGCGCCCAAAAACGGGTACAGCGTTTTTTCAACCAGTTGCTGATCCAGCACGGTATTGCCGTCGACCTGCATTTCCAGCAGATCGAAGTTGGGTTGAGCTTCCGCTTGTTGTTGCGCCGCTAAGGGTGTCGAAAAACCCAACACGATCAACGCGATCAAGGTGTGCCGTTCTAATGTATCCATTCAATCAGACTATCTTCGGTTAATAAATTAAGCTTAATGCCGGGTCAAACGCACAGGTTAAAGAGTGAGGAATTCATGTATTGCTGTTCGTCGTTGGAACAAATAGTAAAAGGCTTTGTTTGTTTAATAAAACGATCATATTAGATAAATATATCTAATATTAAGATTTTGCAGGGCCAGCGCTAGTTCCCAAGCTCCAGCTTGGGAACCAGCGCTCACTAAAATCCTTAACTTAATGGCAGTGACGCCGGAACGTGGGAACTACAAACGGTGCTATTTCAACTGAACCGCAAGACCGCCGGTCGCAGCCCCATCGGCAACAGGCACAATTTCGGTATGTACGACGCCGTTATTTTTATGCGAGAAAGGCACGACAGGATTGCTGGGATTAAACGGGATGCTTGCCGTGAATCCGCGCGGATCGGCTGTGGTCGCAAAGGTGCCGGTTTTGCCCCAGGCTTGGGTGGTATTAACCGTCCCTGCTATCGCCGGGCTGCCCAAGCTGTCGGCTAAGGTTTTCATCAGTTTGGTCTTCAGCGCCCACTGAGAATCACCGGCTTTATTGGCGCGGTAAAGCACTGCTCCTTCCGCCCAGTAAGAATAAACGCCTGCCGAAACGTTTTCCAAGGTCGGCGCATAACCGTCGATTTTGATATAACGCCAAGGATCGCCGCCGGTACCGGTGGCGGTAACGGTATTATTTTTATCGGCAGTGTTAATCGCTATACCCCAGCGTTTGGCAAAGCCTAAACCATCGACAACGTTGTTGAAACTAAGAACGTTGGTGCCGTTCTGCCAGTCTTTAAGCAGCGTTCCGGTATCGGAAATAATAATCGGCTCTTTGACGATAGGCATTGAGGCGTCTTCATCCACGGCGTTATCGGCTGTTTTGTCCGCCGGTGCGAACGCATTTTTAGTGCCTGGATAATTGAGAAATACCGAGTAAGCAATGACGCTGGTCGCCGCTCCGTTATTCCTTAAAGCCAAGGCTACCGGCGTTAGATTCGAACCGGTCGTTGATTCTTTATAAGGCGCGGACACACCGGCATCGGCCAGAATACTACTGTCCACTAAACTCTTAACGGTATCGCCGTCGGTTTTATCGACGATCTTGATCTGGTCCCAAGCGCCGATCTTGCCTGCCAGCAGCGATGCCACGATGTTGCGATTGAGGTTAGGCATATCCGTTTCACCGTAATTACCGATAACGACACTTTCGGCTAGCGATCCGGCTCTTTTTTGCGCGGCTTGCAGCACTTTATACAAATCCAGCGTGACCGCTACGCCGTAAACCAATCCTCCGGTAGGCAACACGGTGAATTTGTTTTTACTGCTTTGCACCGAAGTCAGGTTCAATGGCCAGTCGGGTTCAGGCGCGCCGGTCATCAACTCGGGCTGTTGATCGGGGTAATTTGTGGTGCCGGGTTTTAGGATGATATTCGGGTCAACGGCGATCATACCGCCGTCGGAAATTTTCTTAGTCAGGTAGGTAGAGGCATTATCCGCGCCGATAGTTTGTTTCCATGCCTGCGTGCCGTCGGCAAGCCAAGCCGTGGCGGGCAATCCTGCGATATTAAGATGTTCCAGCGGAATATCGCTGATCAGTGGAATAACGCCATAGCCCGAGCCTCCGGCAGTACGCCGTACCAACAGGATTTTCTTACCCGCAAGTCCGCTGCCCAGCGCAGTATTTCCGGTAAAGTAATGGGCCGTCCAACGCGAACCGACCGACCCGGTAACCGGATCGACATCGTTGAATGTGTCTACGCTATTGGCCGATGCCAAGGCGCTGCTGACAACTTGGCTATAGGCTTTAGTTTGCGCCACAGCGCCCGATACGTAGATCGTTATATTCGGTGCGCCATCAGCCCAAGGCGTCAGCGCATTAGCGGCTTGAGAACCGATTAACAGTGCAATGGCTGCGGCGAGTGTGTTTGATTTTTTCATCTAAGCCTTCCTTCGAAAATTAATAAAACGCGATGTTGAATACAGGTTACAAGCTCAGGCCGGTAACGTAGTTTGTAATGCAGCTATGATGCCAACCGCATACGTTATATATCAAACTATATAAACAACGATAAAGCAAGCATTAGCCAACCACCCCGAAGTTTTTGCTGTGTATGTAATGTGACAAATTATCGTGAAACCGACATAACACAGGCATGACTAATTAATACAGTAGCCATGAGACAGTTTTAGCGTCTCAATAGGATTGTTTTATGTGCGGTCAGATGGTATTTTGCAAAGGCCTAAACTCTATTGGGACACACGAGGGCATTATTGATGCAAAGCTACGAAACTGACGCAATAGCATGGGCGAATGAACAGGCGGCGTTTATCCGTTCCGGCCGCTTTGATTTGCTCGACCTTGAACATATTGCGGATGAGATTGAAGACGTGGGTAAGAGCGAACAACGCGAATTTGAAAACAGAATGGCTGTGTTGCTTGCGCACTTAATCAAATGGCAATATCAGCCTAGTCATCGCGGCAAGAGCTGGGAACGAACCATCAAAGACCGGCGCACCATGATTATACGCAGACTCAACAAAACCCCCAGTTTAAAACCAGACCTTGAAAACCCTGATTTTTGGTCAGAGTCTTGGGCCGATGCCGCACGTCTTGCAGAGAACGAAACCGGAATATTGAATGTGTTTCCTGAATCTTGTCCCTGGAATTTCGATCAGATTATGAATCCTGAGTTTTGGCCGGAATAAATCAATGCAAAACGTTTCGGATTTCCATACCCAACGCGGCCATGGAAATCCTTTAGATCTATAGAACTTATTGTCTAGGAAGCCACCCCAAGAATGACCGACCCCGCTTTAAATACGGCGGTAGCCGGATTGCCCGGCGACAGGTTCAATGTTTCGATACTGTCATTGGTTACCGTCGCCGTTACCGAGTCGCCGCCGGTCAGCTCAATAACAACTTCCGAATTAACCGCACCCTTTTGGACGCGCGAAACCACGCCTTTTAACTGATTCCGGGCGGAAATGCGATAACCGCCGAAATCCGTTATGACGATTATTTGCGGAGCCTTGACCAGAGCTATGACATCCACGCCATTTTTAATACCTAGCGACTCAACTGATTCTTTAGTGATAGTGGCGACGATATTTTCCCCGCCCTTCAAGCCCACCACAACAGTGGCATTAACAGCGCCGATAGCAACATCGGTCACTTTCCCGGAAAATTGATTACGCGCACTTGCTTTCATGATTAACCCCTTAAATAAAAAGACAATATCCTGGTTGCTAGCCAGGCGTTGGTTGATTTGTTCCATAAACTGATTATGTTCTTCCTGAATTTGGATAAATAATTGCAGAATGCTCTTACCTGCCGGTGTCAGCCGGGTTCCGCCCCCGGTACGACCGCCAATTGCGGTGGAAACCAGCAGCTTTGGCGATAAATTATTGGCGCGCTCAATCATTTCCCAGGCGCCCTTGTAGGTCAAGCCGACATTCTTGGCGGCCTGGTTAATGGAACCGGTGCTGTCAATAGCCGCGAGCAGCCGAAACAGCCGCTCCCCCAAACCACCTATCAAACGTATATCGCCTTCTACCAGTACCGGTTGTAAGGACTTATCCTTTGTCGACACCTCAGTGCCCTGCAATAGTGAATTCATACTCCCTCCCCGCCTGCGTGTTGAACCATTCACAACCCTATAAATCAAGATGGTTATATAGTGAACTAAGGTACAACCATACTACCCTGAACCACTTTATTCAAGAACGGGAGAACGATGCCGACCACCGCCATCTCCATTGGGCGTGGTAAAAACCTTATCCGGGCTATCGCATATTTTAAATTCGATAGTTACTTGTTTGGCCGCTAGCTTTAATTATATACTAAACTATATAGCGAATAAAAAGCAAGCCTGCTGCTTTTGAAACCGCTACGGCAACGGGATTCGCCAGAGGCATACCCATTGCGCTAAACCTCGCCACTAAATGATACAAATCGCCAAACTGCAACGAGACGGATTAGACAAGTTAAGCTTCTCTTCGCCCTATCGTATGACCTGGTCTGGCCGCTTACCGGAGAAACGCATGTTAGACGTTGATATAAAATTTTCGCAAGGCCGTTTACCCATCAGTCTCAAGTTTAAATTGAACCATATCAATGCCGGCATTTTTGGCTTGTCCGGTTGCGGTAAATCCTGCCTGATGTCGATGCTGGCCGGACGGCTTAAACCGGATGAAGGACGCATTTCCCTGGATAAGGAAACCTTGTTCGACAGCCGGAACAACATCAATCACTTGCTTAATCATCCAGCTATCGCCCTGGTTTCCCAGGATATTCAACTGGACGCTGACAAAACCGTTCGGGAAAATCTGTTAACAGCTTACAGCAAACAGGCCATAAGGCCGCAACGGTTTGATTTTGCTACCATTGTCGATCTTTTAAAACTTGAACATTTACTTGATTTTCGCGCACAACATCTTTCCGGCAGTGAAAAACAGCGCATCCTGCTCGGTCGATCGTTATTGGCGGCTCCGCGCCTTTTGTTACTGGACGATGCACTATCGTCCCTGGATGACAATCTTAAGATGCAAATTAACTGTTTTCTTCGCTATGCCCATGAAAAGCATCATATCGGCATACTCCACAGCTCAGCCATACTGGACGAGGCGTTACGGTTAACTGATTTTTTGATTTTAATGGCGGACGGCAAGGTGCTGGCGGCGGATTTTCTGCAACAAATCGTCCCTAACCAACATCTTCTTGAATTTGCAGGCGGTCCCCCGATTGATAACATTCTACCCATCAACGTACTGGAACATGCCCCCGCTTATGGTTGCACTATCGCGATGTTTTTCGGAATACGCCTGGTATTACCCTATACGCCGCGCGCAGTTCGTGGAAAAACCTATTATGTCGGCTTGCGTTCGCAGGATATTGCGCTATCCACGCATTTGCTACAGGGCATATCCATTCAGAATCAGATTAAAGGACGGGTCTGCGCCATTATTCCGCGTTTAGATCGCGTTCTCGTGCAAGTGGATGCAGGCGCAACACTAACGGTTGAGATTACGCTAAGAGCGTTTGCAAGCCTTGATATACACGAAAATGACACGATTTATTGCCTGATTAAAACCCATTCCATGCATTTTTTAATGGTTGACGCTGATGTTGCCAGCCATAGGCATATGCCGCATTATGCGTAATGTATATTCGAGATTAATCATCCCTTTACTCAAATAGCACCACGCCTATAATGGCCTGGATGTCGCCTGAACGATTTAAAACCGGTGGATTTACCCTTAGGAATGAGCATGGAATAACTTAGGCAAGTTGCCAATAGTCGGAGTGCAGGCTTCGCCTGCATGCGCAAGCAAAGCTTGCACTCCTGCTGCACACAGTTGTCCACTTTATTTCATGCTCGTTCCTTAGTTTAATCGAGTCAAAACCGGCAAGCGTAGTAGCTCAAAAGAATCCACATAGACGTTACACATCGGAGTAAAAAATGACAACCTTATCTATTTCCCCACAAGGACAAATAACCTTACCGGCAGAAATTCTACAGATTAATACATGGAAGGGGCATTCCAAATTAGAAATGTTTTGCATTGGTGATACCGTTGTTTTACGTCCGGCGCATGATCAAAAAAGCAATGACATTTCTGATTTGGGCGGTTTTTTTAAAGATAATTCGATTGTATTGACAACCGAAGAACTTTGTAAGCCTGTTGATTTCAACGAGGAATGAGCGTGGTTATTGCTGTTGATACCAATATTATTATTCGCCTAGCCATGAGGGATGATGAAACGCAATATCAAAAAGTTATCGCTTCGCTAACAGAACATCGGTTTTTTATCAGCCGAACGGTACAGCTTGAAATTGAATGGGTTTTGCGTTCACGTTATAAACGTTCTGTAGTCGAAATAGCTGACTTTTTCGTATTGTTGGTACAGAAAAATCAGATTATTTGTGAGAATGAACAAGCCCTTATAAATGCGATTTATTGTTATCGTTTAGGGGCTGATTTTGCTGATGCGTTGCATTTAACCAATACACAGAACCTGCCTTTTTATACGTTTGACGAGCGGTTTTGTAAAAAGGCGATTCAGGAAGGTAAGGTGTCGCAGGTCAATTTCCTGTGATTTTTATACGCGGGACGGGGCAACATGCCTCGTTCGGCTAGCAGTATCAATATTTCCAATACAGTTGGTCATCGAAAAGAGTCGCTATGTTCCCTTTCCAGACTATTATCTTCCGCCTATTCAGAACGTTGCAAATTAGACCTTCCAGGTTTTAAAAACCTGGAAGGTCTGCCTATCGCTAACGCCAACTAAGGAGCGCGCCCTAGATGATATGAATCAGTGCTCAAGTACGCTGTACATACCCGACACGGCTTATTTCAATTGAATAGCAAGGTCTGATACCGCATTATTAATAACCGGAACAATATCGGCGTGCGTAGAACCGCCGTTATTATGCGTTAACGGTACGACAGGATTGCTGGTATTGAAAGGAATGCTCGCAGTAAAACCACGCGGATCTGCCGTGGTCGCAAAAATACCGGTTTTGCCCCAAGCTTGCGTGGTGTTAACCGCATTGGCAACCGTCGGACTACCCAAATCGTCGGCGAAGGCTTTCAAAAGCTTTGTCTTGACCGCCCATTGAGCATCGCCAGCCTTCTTGGTACGGTAAATAACCGAGCCTTCCGCCCAGTGCGGGTAAACACCTGCCGCGACATTTTCCAAGGTCGGCGCGTAACCGTCTATCCTGATATAACGCCAAGGATCGCCGCCGGTACCGTCTGCGGTAACCGAGCTGTTACGGTCGGCGCTATTGATCGCGATACCCCAGCGTTTAGCGTAGCCCAAACCATCGACCACATTGTTGTAGCCGGTGGCGTTGGTGCCGTTCTGCCAGTCTTTCAGCAGGTTCCCGGTATCGGAAGCGCCGCCCGGTGATTTGACGATAGGCAAGGTGGCGTCTTCGTCCACCGCGTTATCAACCGTTTTTGATGCAGGAGGGAACGCATTTTGCGTACCGGGATAGTTGAGAAACTTGGCATAAGCAACCGCGCCGATCGCCGCGCCGTTATTGCGTCTGCCTACGGCAACCGGCGTCAGGTTAGCGCCGGTTGTTGATTCCTTGTAAGGCTCCGCAACGCCAGCATCGTCAAGAATACTGCTGTCCAGCAAGGTTTTTACGGTATCGCCGTCTGTTTTATCGATAATCTTGATTTGATCCCAAGCGCCGACTTTGCCTGCCAGCAACGATGCGAGAACATTGCGGTTAAGATTAGGCAGACTGGCCTCATCATAACTGCCGATAACGACGCTGCTTGGCAGCGCACCGGCTCTTTTCTGCGCGGCTTGCAGCACTTTATATAAATCCTGAGTGACCGCTACACCGTAAACCAATCCGCCGGTAGGAACCACGGTAAATCCATTGGCGCCGGTTCTGGGCACTTGCTTTAATGTCAATGGCCAATTGAACTCAGGCAACCCGGTAGACAGTTCGTTAACGGGCGTAGGATAATTTTCCGTGCCGGGTTTCAGCAGGATGTCGGGATCAACGCCAAGAAAACCACCGTCGGAAACGGTTTTTACCAAGTAAGTCGCGGCATTGGCGCCGTCAATGGTTTTTTTCCATTGCTGCGTACCGTTCACGTCCCAGTCCGCTTGTGACAACCCCGTAATTTTCAAGTGCTCCAGAGCTATATTGCCAACTAAGGGGACAACCCCATAGCCTGCTGCGCCGTAGGAACGTTTTTCCAGCAGAATTTTCTTACCGGCCAGTCCTGCGCCCAGATTGGCGTTTCCGGTGAAATAATAGGCGGTCCAGCGCGAACCCACCGACCCGGTTGCCGGATCGACATCACTAAATGTGTCTACAGTGCCCGGCGCTGCCAGCGTGGTGGTGACAACCTGGCCGTAAGCCTTGTCCTGCGCCGCTCCGCCTGAGGTATAGACGGTAATTTGGGGGGTGCCGTTGGCCCACGGCGTCAGAGCATAAGCGCTTTGCGCACCTGCCAGCAATGAGACGGCCAATGCCAGTGTGTTTGATTTTTTCATAATAAAAACCTTCTGTTCCAATGAGTAATATTCAAAAAGTTTGCAGCTTACAAGTCCAAAGACCTGATACTTAACTCAGTTACGCACTTCTTGTGCCAAAGATTAACATTATGATTTATAAGTGATTTTTTATTTTTCAATGCAAATAGCTGTTGCTAGATCAGCAATAGATGCTGATTCGATGTTGCTATATCAGCAGCCTTGGCAACATACCGCCTGTGCAGCGTAGATGGGTTATAGAGTTGTTTGGGTGCGCGCACGGCGCGGCTGCGGTGGACAGCAACAACAATAAAACTTTTTCGGATAACTATATGCCAAAATCAGATAACATCATGATAATTTATCATTTAAAGTTATCTACATTGACTGCTAAAGTAACCGGCAATACCAAGTAGCGTTGTTTCGGCCACGGATAACGAATGTGCAGACCGGGCAAATTATTCATCACCGGAAAATTTGATTGATATCGTATGGATAAATACAGGGATTCTAAAAAAATTAACGACAGACCGTCCGACTTCTACGGCAAGCCGCTTATTACCTTGCCCGATCCTGATTCACATGCCATATCGATCAGGGCAACGGCGCTGGTTTTTACCGATCCCGCATCGATACGCCTGCTGGAATATATCGAGCGTATTGCGCCTAGCGATGCGACCGCGTTGATCATTGGCGAAACCGGCACCGGCAAAGAACTGGTCGCCCGGCAAGTCCATAAACTGAGTCATCGGAAAGAAGGGCCCTTTATCGCGGTAAACTGCGGCGCATTTTCCGAATCGTTACTGGAAAGCGAATTGTTCGGCCATGAGAAAGGCGCGTTTACCGGTGCGTTAAACGCACGTAGCGGCTGGTTCGAAGCGGCTAACGGCGGCACTTTGTTTCTCGATGAAATTGGCGATTTGCCGCTTTCCGCGCAAGTCAAAATACTGCGTGTCCTGCAGGAACGGGAAGTGGTGCGTGTCGGTTCCAGAACGGCTATTCCTATTGATGTGCGGCTTATCGCGGCGACCAATATTAACTTGGCGGCGGCCGTCCAGGCTGGACGCTTTCGCGAGGATTTATATTACCGCCTGAATGTTGCAGCGCTCAATTTATTGCCGCTACGCGAACGCCCAGGCGATATTCTGCCCTTGGTATGGCATTTCATGGAACGTTATGGCAATCGCTTGAAGCTCCCCCACATAGATTTGAGCACCGATGCCGAGCGCGCTTTACTCGACTATGCTTGGCCCGGTAATATCCGCGAGCTGGAAAACGTGATTCATCATGTCTTGCTCATTTGCAAAAACGGTAAGGTGACTGCCGCCGACCTGCATTTGAACCCTGATTTCGGGGTGTCGCACAGCAACGATCAAGCCATTGCAACCGGATCGTCGTCGCTTAAAGCGCTCGAAAATGCGTTAGCGGCTTTATACGAACAGCCCGTCGATAACCTGTTTGAAACAGTTGAGGAAGCTATCATCCGTACCGCATATGCGTATTGCGAGAACAACCAAGTGCAAACGGGACGCCTGCTCAATATCAGCCGGAATATCCTGCGCCATCGGCTTAAACGCTACGGCTATTTGGCCTAGAAGACTTCCAGTTTGAGCGGGATGATTTTACAGCTTAAGTTGATAGCCGCCCAAGAGACTATCGGACAAAGCAAGCGGCCTGAATGAAGTTTGCCGAATTCAAAGCTTCGAGGCTACAATCATACTGTATTTCACAAGCTTCATACGGACTATGCGACTGTATTTAGCCATACGATTTGTACGCCAACTATAACAGGAGTTAAATCAATGAATTTATCGCCTCAAGAAATCACAGCTCAACTTTTAACGTTACCCGAACAGGAGCAACAAAAAGTCATGGATTTTGTTGTATCTTTGCAAAGTGAATTAGCGCGTAAGTTGTCAAAAAACAATAAACACAAAAATAAATTAACCGCCTTAGAAACTCAACAAGAAATAAGCGATAAAAAAGATATTTCGCCGATTTACCAAGCTTTTGAACAAGCAGGCTTGATTGGTTGTATTGAAACCGATGAACAACTTTCAACGACTTATAAAGAAAAATTAGATTTTTCTTTTAAGCACGGCTCAACAGAATGATTATTATCGATAGTGGTTACTGGTTTGGGTTGTTTGATCGTAAAGATATTTATCATCCTGCCTGCAAAGCATTTTTGACGCAATGCCGAGAACCCATGATCACCACATTCCCTGTGTTAACAGAAACCTTGCATTTACTGATGCGGCGTAAAAATGTGCAGTTGGCTTTTGAATTTTTAGCTTTTCTACCAACGTTACAGCAACAAGGTAATTTTTTTACATTTTCATTATCGGATAACCATCTACCTAGACTCTCCGATCTCATGACCCAATACGCCGACTTACCAATGGATTTGGCCGATGCTTCGTTGGTATTATTAGCCGAAGAACTGGGACATGGACGCATTGTTTCTACAGACAGACGCGATTTTCATACCTACCGCTGGAAAAATCACCAACCTTTTACGAATTTGTTGGATTCTGCGCTGTAGCTTAGGAATGCTGCAAAGAAGCCTGAGTGGGATTTGCAAAACAAAGCGCGACAACACAATATTGCCCCAATCCTCGCTATTTCCCGGCAATCAATAAAGCGAGTTCCGACGCCTGTTCCCTTAATTCGCGTAGCGCCGTAGTTTCCCATAATACGGATTTCCGCATCGGACCTATGCACCAGATACCTTCTTCTATTTCGCCCCGCTGATTGATAATCCTGCCTTCCGGCGTGCATTTAATGCCAAGTCCAAGCTCATCTGTTTTTACTTTTCCCTGCCCGATAAGATCGCCGATGATAGGGAAACGAACTTTACGGTAATTTGATTCCGGGCCGGTGCAATTAATCACTTTATGAAAAACCTGCCGAATATCATTGCGTTCGGAACGGTAAACGATCTCGATTCCGCTGTCAGTTGCTATTGCCTCGACAATATAACCTTTCTTTAATTCCAGCTTGCCTGCATTCATCATTTCGTTCAACAACGCTGACGATTTTGCCGGAATCCGGTGCCTTGCAATTTCCCAATAGGGCCTGATTTTCCTAAGAAAATAGCTTTTCTCATCCAACGTCCATGCCAGCCATATCTTTTTCGTGAAAGGACGCAAGCCGTCCATTATTGAAGGCCAAGGAATATCAGGGTTTTTCCTGATCAGCTCTCGAACCCAAAGCAGCATTTTTCTAGGGTGCTTAATTTCCGGCTCCAAAATCTGTAAAGCCGGATGTGACAAATCATGCGGCAAGGGAAATCGTCCCCGCCTGGAAAGCATGGTGACTTTTCCGCTGAACTTTCTCAGAATCAGTCCCAACACAATATCCACCGC
Source organism: Methylobacter sp. (assembly GCA_004299305.1). Classification (GTDB taxonomy): domain Bacteria; phylum Pseudomonadota; class Gammaproteobacteria; order Methylococcales; family Methylomonadaceae; genus Methylobacter_A. Next base: position 8,088 of record SCPZ01000140.1, on the reverse strand, counting down.
AGTAAGTCCCGAGCCGACCAGAAGAATATGTTCATCCCCTGTGATATGGCTATAAACCTTGTCGGACCATGGACTGGCATAATAACGAGGGTCGTTCTGTACCGGATTATCCGGCAGGAAAAGATCGGCAGGCGGAAAATTGCCAAGAGCCAATATGACATGATCGGCATGCAATTCATTGCCGGAAGCGAGAACAACCGTTTTTCGCGTACCAAAATCCATGATGGAAACGGCTTCGTCAATACGAATCTGTAGCCTGTCGGCAGCCTCATGCTGGACCCTTTCCAAATTTTCGAGCACGTAATCGCCGAAAATTTTCCTTGGGATGAATTCTTGCGGCGAGACTTTTTCAATCAGATGGTTATATTTAAAATGGTTAGCTTCAAGCCACTCGACAAAATCCAGCGGCCTGTCCGCAAACAAGCTCATGCCGCCTGCAACGACATTCAAGGGTTGATGGGTAAAATCATACTGATAGGCAACGCCGCGCCCCAGTAACTCCGGATTTTTCTCAATCAGCAGAACGTCAGGACCGCCCGGAAATTGCGCCAGCTGCATGGCCGCCAACACGCCTGAAAGGCCGCCGCCGATAATAATAACTTTTGCTTTCATATTAGCGACACCAGATGGTTTTTGAGATGCAGTTCAACCGTGTCACCGATCTCTGCCGCATTGATCTGTTTATCCGCCGGACAACAGGTGTAACCCTTTTGATCATATCGTTGATGCAAAAATCTCATAAAATGTCTCCAATGCTTGAAGTGGCAAATGTCGGGTTACCTTACGCTAACCCGACATGCTGATTACTAAAAATCCTTACCGCTCTTAATCCGTCTCACCGTGCTGACCAACAGATCGACTTCCTCATGAGTGTTGTAAAACGCCAATGACGGACGCACGGTGCTTTCCAGGCCGAAACGACGCAAGATAGGCTGGGCGCAATGATGGCCGGTGCGCACCGCAATACCGGCGCGGTTTAAGGCGACGCCAATATCCTGGTTGCTGTGCCCTTCCAGCACGAACGACAACACGCTGGTTTTCTCGGCCGCGGTGCCGATCAAACGCAAGCCGGATATGCTCCTTAACGCATCCATCGCATACACCAGCAGCTCATGCTCATAACGCGCAATATTGTCGATACCGATTTTCAGCAGGTACTCCAATGCTGCACCCAAGCCTACCGCATCGGCGATATTGCCGGTTCCGGCTTCAAAGCGGGCGGGGGCGGACTGATAGACGATTTTTTCAAAGGTCACATCCGCTATCATGTTGCCGCCGCCTTGCCACGGCGGCATGGCTTCGAGCAGCTCGGCCTTGCCGTACAACACGCCGATGCCGGTAGGGCCGAATATCTTATGGCCCGAAAACACAAACCAATCGCAATCCAGCGCCTGTACATCGGCGCGTAAGTGAGAAACCGACTGAGCGCCGTCCAGCAACACCCGCGCGCCGACCCGATGCGCCATCGCTATCATTTCCCCGGCGGGCGTGACCGTGCCTAGTGCGTTGGAAACCTGCGTAAACGCCACCAACTTAGTGCGCGAATTCAGCAATTTTTGATATTCGCCCAGCAATACCTGGCCGTCGTCATCAACCGGCGCGACGCGCAATGTCGCGCCGGTCGCATCGCACAGCTGTTTCCACGGCACGATATTGGCGTGATGCTCCAGCCAGGTGATGACGATCTCATCACCTGCGCCGATATGTTGCCGTCCCCAGCTTTGCGCAACCAGGTTGATGGCCTCTGTGGTGCCTCGGGCAAACACAATCTCCGCAGCAGACGGCGCATTCATAAACTTGGCAACGGTATCCCGCGCTTTTTCGTAAGCGTCGGTCGACCGCGCCGCCAGTTCATGCGCCGCCCGGTGAATGTTGGAATTCTCGTGTTCATAAAAATACGAGACCCTATCGATCACCGCTTGCGGCTTTTGCGTGGTCGCCGCGTTATCGAACCAAACTAGCGGCTGGCCATTGACCCGCTCCTTGAGGATAGGGAAATCCCGGCGCACCGCCTGGACATCAAAAGCCGGATGAGCGGAAGCCAAGCTCGGCGCTTGCGCATTAAATCCGCCGTTTTTCAATTCATCGAGAAAGTAAAATAATGAATCAGACTCGACGCTTGCCGGAATGCGTCCTGAAGACGAAAACAGCTTTTTCAACTCGGCTTCGCCCGGCAACCCATAAGACTGAGGCGAAAGTCCCGCTATCAATGACGCGTCAAAGTTTATCAGGGACGCAGCCAAACCATAGCTTGCCGCCGAAGACGGCACAGCAGGCAGTGAACCGGCTTCATCATTTACAGGAATGCTGCTTCCCGAAGGCGCGCGCGAAACCAGCAACTGTTGCAATTGCGCCTCACTAGGCAGCCCGAAATCATGAGGTAAAATGCCCGCCGACACCGATTCGCCCAGACCTGCCAACGGCGATGTTGCCGACGCAGACGGCTTGCCGAACACCGGCCCGGTATCAAGACTGTCGGGAACGCTCGCTAAAGACGGTTGACGCGGAGCAAACAACTTTTGCAGCTCGGCTTCCCCCGGCAAGCCGGAACTTTGCGGTCTTCCCGCTTTATCGGCGCCCGCCAACGGTGCAGCAAACCCGCTCTGCACCGCCGAAGCGGCAATACCGATGCGCGATCCGTCGCAAGGCAAGGCCGTAAACAACTCATTGGCCAGTTTGGTCAATTGCTCTATATCAGGCAGTGATGCGTTTTGTGCAAAATCGCTGTTATTTGTATTCATGGTACTTGCCCACTTCGACATTCTCGAGCACGCCGAGCGCATCGTCAGTCAATACCGCCAGCGAGCAATACAGAGAGATCAGGTAAGAGGCAATCGCCTTGTGGTTGATGCCCATAAACCGGACTGAAAGTCCCATGCTCAATTCGCCGGTCAAGTTAGGCTGGTAAAGACCGACCACGCCTTGACGGCTTTCGCCGGTGCGCAACAGCAAGATATTACTTTTTCCGTTGACCACTTTCAGCTTGTCGCATGGAACAATAGGAATACCGCGCCAAGTCAAAAACTGCGATCCGAATAGGCTAACGGTAGCAGGCGGTACGCCACGGCGAGTGCATTCGCGACCGAATGCAGCGATGGCTAATGGATGAGCCAGGAAGAAACCTGGCTCTTTCCATATTTTTGAAATCAGTTCATCCATATCGTCAGGCGTCGGCGCGCCGGTGCGCGGCTGCACTCTAAACCCTGAGGCTACATTGTTCAGCAAACCGTATTCGGCGTTGTTAATCAACTCGCTTTCCTGGCGTTCTTTAATGGTTTCGATGGTCAAACGCAGCTGTTCATGAATCTGGTTATGCGGGCTGCTGTATAAATCGGAAATACGGGTATGCACGTCGAGCACCGTATTAACCGCATTCAAGCGGTACTCGCGACCCCATTCCTCGTAATCGACAAAGGTTTGCGGCAGTTCTTTTTCATCGAGACTGGAGCAATCAACCAGCAGGCCGGTTTCGTTTTTAACTTTATTGACGCGGTAAATACCGGCTTCAAGCGGTTTCCATTGCAGCAGGTGAACCAACCACCGTGGCGTAATGGTTGACAGCATTGGCGCGGTTTTGGTCGCATTTGCCAGGGTACGCGCTGCAACATCGCCTAGCGCGGTATGAGTCTGGCCTTCGTGAATATCGGACATGATTTTTTCCTATTGTGGTTAATGTAATTAGTAGTTGTTGTTTAACTCAATGACACCGTAGGAGCGGGCCGCGCCCGCGATGTTTGGACCACAGTTGCAGAGTTGTAGCTCCTTCATCGCGGGCATGGCCCGCTCCTACATTTCTTAACTTAATTTCGCTTTTTGTCTATACCTCTATATTCCGGCCCCATCCTGAAATAACTCACTACGCACATGCGCCTGGGTAATGTTGCTGCCGGGCGATACGCTATGGGTAAGCCAGACGTTGCCGCCGATGGTTGAGCCGCGACCGATGGTGATACGCCCTAAAATCGTCGCCCCCGCATAAATGACCACATCATCCTCAACGATAGGATGCCTGACATTGCCTTTGACCAGGATGCCGTTATCGTCTTTTTGGAAACGCTTGGCGCCCAACGTAACAGCTTGATATAGACGAACATGCCGACCGAGCACCGCTGTCTCGCCGATAACCACACCGGTGCCGTGGTCGATAAAAAAACTCTCGCCGATTTGCGCGCCGGGATGAATATCAATGCCAGTGGCTGAGTGGGCAATCTCGGAAATAATCCGCGCCACCAACGGCGCACCCAGTTGGTGAAGAATATGTGCAAGCCGGTGATGAATAATCGCGGTAATGCCCGGATAACACACCAGCACTTCATCGGAACTTCTTGCCGCCGGATCGCCTTCGTATGCCGCCTGAATATCGCTGTCGAGCAATGTCCTTATCTCAGGCAAACGCCCGGCAAACTCGCGGGTAATAGCGACAGCCTGTTGATAGGGTTCCTCGACAGCAATAAATTGCAGTTCGCGGCGAATTTGTTTAAAAAGCTCGCGTAACAGCGTGTCCAACGTATGACCGACAAAGTAATCAATACCCTCGTCGTTCACATCGGGCAAGCCCAGGCGGTTTGGGAACAACACCGCCCCCAGGCCGTCGAGAATCTTTTGCAGTTCCTTGCGCGACGGCAGCTTGGGCGGCTTGTCGCGCCGATGCCTAGTTTCCAACGATTGCACGCGTAAATGGCGCAACCTGACGACCAACTCATCAACGCCCCAATCCTGTTTGACAGCTTGATAGCTGGAATCGTTCATACGGCAAGACCGCCTGCGTCGAAAACGCCTTCAAACAGGGGCGAACTCAAATAACGTTCACCGGAATCCGGCAACACCACAACAATGGTTTTTCCGGCGTGTTCGGGACGCTTGGCGACGCGCACCGCGACAGCCACCGCTGCGCCGCTGGAAATCCCTGAGAGAATGCCTTCTTCCAAGGCCAGACGGCGCGCAAAAGCGATGGCCTTTTCGTTACTGACCTGCTGTATTTCATCGATTAACGATAGATCAAGCACATCCGGCACAAATCCCGCACCTATGCCTTGAATTTTATGGGGACCGGGTTTTAACTGTTCACCGGCGCGATGCTGGCTAAGCACCGGGCTCGCTTCAGGTTCAACCGCAATCGAAATAATCGCCTTGCCCTGGGTTTGCTTGATATAACGGGAAACGCCGGTAATCGTCCCGCCGGTGCCGACGCCGGAAACCAGAATATCGATCGCGCCATCCGTGTCATTCCATATTTCAGGGCCGGTGGTTTGCTCGTGAATAGCCGGGTTAGCGGGATTTTTAAACTGTTGCAGCAACACATAACGTTCGGGATCGGAGGCGGCGATTTCCTCGGCTTTCGCTATCGCGCCGCTCATGCCTTTAGCGCCTTCGGTCAACACCAACTTCGCGCCATAAGCAATCAGCAATTTGCGGCGTTCCAGACTCATAGTCTCCGGCATCGTCAAGGTCAATGGGATGCCTCGCGCCGCCGCGACAAAGGCCAGCGCAATACCGGTATTGCCGCTGGTCGGCTCGACCAGTTCCTTGCCGGGACCAAGCAAGCCGCGACGCTCTGCGTCCCAGATCATCGCCGCACCAATCCGGCATTTGACTGAATAAGCGGGATTACGCCCTTCTATTTTTGCCAGCACGGTAACCGGCGCACCGTCGATAATGCGATTAAGCCGCACCAACGGGGTTTGTCCGATGGAGTGGGAATTGTCTTCGTACCAATGTGACATAAGAGCCTCCTGTGGTTTGAATAGCCGAATTTTGGCCAAAAAAAAGCCAGTGATCCCTAGGGAATCACTGGCTTCCGGTTGTCCGGTCAGCTTGCGATGTTGGGTTTAAAGTACGCTGTTTTGCTACGATTGAGGCAAATAGTAAATCAAAACACCCTTATCAAGAAACGACATTATTAGATACACATATCTGTTTTATGGATAACAACATCAATATTTATTATTTAATTGAATTTCATAAATCGTATTTAGGTAACCCGCAATAAATACCCCCCAGCCCGAATAGTTCCCACACTCCGGCGTGGGAATTCATCCGGCAACGCTCCAGCGTTGCGTGACGCTGGAGCGTCACTGGCGGCATTCCCACGCCGGAGCGTGGGAACGATAGCTGCGGGGGATTATTTATTGCGAGTTGCCTTAAAACGCCGTTCCACTCTGTCTTGACATTTATTTTTTGTGAAAAATGGCTTCCAATCTAAAGCGCGACGATTTTACAGATTAAGTTGGAAGCGCCCAAAAAATTAACCTAAATAACAGCAACACTATTGTTTTCAATTGGAAAAATATACGCCCCCTTTAAAGTATCTACTTATTAGATACACCATTCTAATAATATCGCTTTATTAAACAATATAAACATACTAAATTGCTCCCACTATTTGAACTATGCATGAGTTGGAGAAACAAGTTAATGTCGCTAAAAGAATTTAATAAGCCGATGAGTAAAGCAACACGACAGCCTGGATTATTAGCCGGTGTTGTATCGATTATGTTGGTGTTTCCTTCCGTATCTGAGGCGACTAACGGCTATTTTGCCCACGGCTATGGCGCTCGCAGCAAGGCTATGGCCGGCGTTGGAGCCGCCCTGCCCCAAGACGCGATGGCGGCGGCGGTGAATCCGGCCGGAATGGCTTTTGTCGATAACCGCTTCGACCTGGAAATGGAATTATTCAGTCCGCGACGCGAATACACAGTACAAGGCGCGCCGACCATGGCGCCCGGCGCTTTCCCCTTAAACCCCGGAACGGTTGAAAGCGGTAACGAATACTTTCCCATTCCTACGGTGGGCTGGAATCATAAACTGGATAACAACCAGTCTATCGGCATAACCATGTTCGGTAACGGCGGTATGAACACCGATTACCCCGGTTTTGCCAGTCAAACCTGCCCGCCCGGAGGCGCCGGAACGTTCTGTGCAGGCAAAACCGGTATTGACTTGGCGCAAATGTTCATTAGCCCCAGTTACGCCCGACGTTTTGCCGACGGACGGTTTTCCTTGGGCATAGCCCCGATTTTCGCACTGCAAACCTTTAAAGCGCAGGGGCTAGGATCATTTGCGGGATTTTCCGGCGACTCGCAGCATCTTTCCAACCAAATCCGTAATTATTCCTACGGTGCCGGTGTTCGGGTCGGCGGCTTAGTAGAGCTGCTACCGGGACTTCGTCTGGGCGCTTCCTATAAAAGCCGCGTGTTCATGTCCCCGTTCCAGCATTATGCGGGGCTCTTTGCCGAACAGGGTGATTTCGACATCCCGGAAAGCATTAATGGAGGGCTGGCGTGGGACATCAATGACAGCATCACCGCAGCTTTCGATGTCGAGCATATCCGTTACAGCAGTGTAAATTCGGTGGGCAACTCCCTGCTACCCAACCTGCAAACCGCACAACTCGGCAACAGTAATGGGGCGGGCTTCGGTTGGAAGGACATGACGGTATTTAAGTTCGGCACGCAATGGAAGCAAAACGAGGACTGGACATGGCGCGGCGGCGTCAGTTACGGCGCGCAACCTATTCCTGAATCACAGGTGCTGTTCAATATCCTGGCGCCCGGCGTACAGGAGTGGCATTTGACCACCGGCTTCACTCGCAGCGTAACCGCCAAAGACGATCTGAGCTTTGCCTTTATGTATTCGCCGAGCAAAACGGTCAGCGGCCCGAATCCCTTGAGTCCGGGACAGACTATTGACCTAAATATGTACCAGCTCTCATTTCAGCTGGCTTGGTCGCGTCGTTTTTGAAATCGGCTAAGCCAACTTTTTATTTATCGACAGGAAGCCAGCAATGGAAAACTTTAGCCCTTATTCAGCATTAAGCGGCGGCCTGCTGATCGGATTATCCGCCGCATTGCTAATGCTTTTAAACGGTCGAATTGCAGGCATTTCCGGCATTATCAGTAGAACACTCCCGCCTTATCAACGAGGAGATACCGCTTGGCGAGTGTTTTTTCTGACCGGCCTATTGTTAGGCTCGCTGGGTTCAAGATTAGTTGACCAAAACGTAGCGGATATCCGCATCGACACGCCATTGTCCGTGTTACTCATCGCAGGCCTGTTAGTCGGCTACGGAACCAGCCTGGGCAGCGGCTG
>SCPZ01000139.1 GCA_004299305.1 Methylobacter sp. | reverse complement strand
GCAGGGATTGCCGGGATCCAGGCTACATGGACGTATGCAGCTTGCCATCCATGGCACTGGATACCCGCTTCCCGGCGGGTATGACGAGTTACTTGGATGCTTGTGTATAAAGATGAGCGCTCCGGCGTGGGAACTATTCGGGCTGGGGGGTATTTATTGCGAGTTACTTAAGGAACGAGCATGAAATAACTTATGCATTTTATTCTCCTCACCCCAGCCCTCTCGGTAACTGCTCCTGCGTTACTCTACCTCCTGCATCCGTGCCGTCGTCCAGCAGGAGAGGGAGCTAGTTGTCGAAGTTATTTCGTGCGCATTCCTAAGTTGGCAGCCAAAAGTTTTAATCTTCCACCGCCCAAAGTCCGCCTAGCGAAAAGCTGATGCCATCGAAAGGCGGCACACAAACCGCTTCGTCATCTTTTAGCGCGGTTTCTAATAACCAATGTCCGTTCTGCAATAGATAGGCTTCTAAGGTGCGTAACTCTGGATCAATCAACCATAAATAGGCAACTTGGTTTTGCGCGTAAAGCGGCATTTTTTGTACGCGGTCAATGCGGGCGGTTGACGGTGACAGCACTTCGCACACCCAATCCGGGGCTATTTCAAAATAAGCGGTTTTCGGCAATACAGGCATCCGTGTGCGTCGCCAGCCTGCAAGATCCGGCACTAAGATGTCCGAACCCAGATGTAGTTCCGGTTCATCTAAAATCCACCAGCCGCCTGGCCCGCCTTGTCCCTGATGGTAAGAAGCGCCGACTGACATGCCCAGGCTAGAGCCTGCAAGCGCATGTTTTGGGGCTGGCCGTGGTTGGGTGATCAGTTGTCCGGCTATGATTTCACCGATGATATGTTCGGGTAAATCAAACAGGTCTTCATAGGTTGCAAATTTGTAGGCGGGTTGATTCATGGCTTTCCTTTTGTGGCGTTAGGCCGTTGTGTTGGTGTCTTTAGGAATGAAAACTAAATAACTCAAGCATTTGAGCTCTAATTTAAAGGGTCCGATTTACAGATAACATCCCTTAGAGGGATGTTATCTGTTCAAGTTATGCAACTTCTCACACCTTATTAAATCGCAAAGCCGACTTTGAGCTATCCAAAGCCAGCTTTGGACTCCAGAAAGCGTGGATGCCTAAGTTCAAAGCTGGCTTTGAACCTTAGGGTGAGTAGTTACCAAATTATTTGGTTTTCATTCTTAAACGGGAAACCCATCGACCCAATCTTTCAGTTGCATTGTCACCCATGCGCCGTCATCCAGGGTCAGGTCATGGCCTGCCCAGAGATGGCGGCGAAGTTCCAGGTTCCATTTTTTATGTATCGTCTCTGAGCAGACAGGCGACACTAATCGATCGCCTTGCCCGTTTAATAATAACACCGGCTGCTCCGGTTTTATATCTCCGGCGCGATAGCTTGCAGCCGCTATAATCTGGCGGAAGCTGTTTTTAAAACTGATAGGGCGTTGGCTTTGTATGTTTTTCCAGGCTTGAGCTGTCCGGTTATGCTGGTTTCGGCGATTACTGGTCAACTGCAAAATCGCCGATTCCCGTTTATACAGGTCGCGCGTCATTGTTAGTGCGATAAAGTCCCGGTAACTTTGCCAGCGTAGTCGCTGATAAAAGGGGTTTAAATCGGCAAGGCTGGTGTTCATCAGGGTTGCACCGCAAATATCCTCGGGATAGCGGCGCATCCATTCCCAGGCGACCATTGCCCCCAGCGAAAGCGCCAGAATCGTTACCGGTTGTTGTATGTGGCCTTGAGCTAGGGCATTGCGCCGCACGCTGTCGGTTATCGCCTTGATTGTGCTGGGACTGGTTTCCCGGTGAAAGCAACCGGTACCGGGTAAATCCAGCAGTGTTATTTGAGCGTTTGGAAATGCTGCTTGTAAAAGAGGAATGAAATCGCCCCAGTGCGCCGATTCACGCGCCAGGCCTCGAAGCAGGATCCAGTTTTTTCCCAGTGTTTTAGCCATACCAAAGACCTAATGCCTTTTTTTCATAGGCGGCCTTTTGTTTCGGTTTCAGTTGCGTCCATTTTTCCGGATACAGAAGGCTGCGGAATAAAAAATCAAACAGCATGAAATGCCGTCGAAAAATCCGTTGCTGCCGGTGAGGCAGGAGCGGGTGAAACAAGCCGTGTCGTGAGAATAGATGCATCGGGCTTTTGCGCAGCCAAAGCCATGAACCCATTTCCAGCGTCAAGGGCAGGAATAATCGTTCGGCCTCAAAGCGCTGGACAAAATCATCGAACAGGTAATCCCACAGGTCGCCGTTAATCATATATTCCTGGCAGGTCGGTTCAATTCTATATATGTGGTGTTGATAGCAGCGGTCGAACAGTTCTTTTAAGGCCAAAGTTTCAGCAAGAAAGGCAAACGGGGTAAGGCGCGAGGCGTAGGGGAACCATAAACGGTCTTGAATGCCGAAACCTGAATGCAAATCCAGGGCAATGGATAACGATGAGTTGAACAGGTGTCGATCGACGACCCGGCACAAAGCTTGCGCTTCCTTTTCCATTTTTGACTCGTCGCCTCGATACCAGGGCAGGCGAGGCGTGATACGGTGACCGCTGAAAATACGGGTTGCGCCCGCGCTTTCTACAGGCGAATTGCGCATCAAATCAACGCCGTTGCCATTGCAGCGTGTGCCTAGATAGACGCCAACCGGGTTGACCAGGGGTACAAAAACCAGCCGGGATTTCTCAAGCCGGGCCAGGAATTCCTGATCCCAGTCCAATAATTGGCCGATAGTTTCCATATAAGACAGGATGACTTCAGAACCGATCTTCTCCAGTCCATGCACGCCGCCAAAAAAGGCTAATACAGGCACATCGGGCTGGGTTGAGCCTAGCGTAATGCAATGAATCGGAAATTCATGATCTTGGTATTGAATCCGTTCTACTACCTCGGTTTGAGCCCGGTCGCCGAATTGCTCAATAATGCGTTCAAGTTGTTCAAGTTCAGGGAATTTAATGCCAGTCATAAATCCGAATCAGCCGTTACAGTCTATAAAAGACAAATATAACCCCATTCCCGGAAAAACGGGCTGCGACAATAATTCTTTTTTCATACCGGCTTTATTCAATGGGGAAAATTTAGGAGCAGGTTAGAATATTCGAGACACTTTTAAAGTGGAAATCATCAGGAAACCTTGGATTAAAAAGACTAGCGGCCAATAATTCAGGGTTTGGGGGAAGCTGCTAAAAAGCAGGAAAAGTATCGGAAACAGGACGCCATTCACGCTAATAGGAACGCCTTCGAAACCCGCTCCTTCCGAAATATTATAGCGTGCAAGCCGAAGCATCCCGCAAGCGACAAAAAACAATGCCACTAAGATGCCTAAAATTCCGGGGGAGCCCAGTGAATAAAATAACAAGGCGGGGGCGACGCCAAAAGATACCAGGTCAGACATGGAATCGATTTGTTTGCCGAACAGATTCTTTTGGTGCAGGAGTCCCGCTATTTTTCCGTCAAGCACATCAAACACCACCGCTAAAAACAGCAGCAATGCGCTTAACTCAAAAAAACCGTCAATAGCCAGCAAAATCGAGACGATGCCGCAGCACAGATTTCCGACAGTAAAAATATCAGCAGTTTTCATTAGACTTAGAATTTTCATATCGTACCTTGTGGTTGAGGTTACATGATTCGCCGTTGGATGGTTTCAATGCATTCCCTGTCTGAATTAGCCAATGGTGAACATTCGGAAATTTTCTCCCATATCATGTCTCTTGCTTCAAGACTGACGGAATGTCGGCTTTTTCCTGAGCCGTTAATGACAGGAAGAAAGCTAAGTCGAACCTCGATTTTATCCAGGCTCAGCATGTTGAGTAAATGCGGCACAAAGGCGTCGTCGCCGACAAAAGGCGCGTGTTCCTTGGCTGCGCCTTGATATTGAAGGGCTACGGGTTGAATAGCCGACCTAGTTAATAATGCGGGTTGAAATAAGGACGAATGAAAGTGCAAAACCTCGTCACCGTTAGTCGTGGTTCCTTCAGGAAAAGCGATAATATTGCTGTTTTGTTTTAACAACCAGACCATTTTTTCGGCAGTCGTCCTGATATGCTGTTTGTCGCCGCGACGAATAAAAATAGTGCCGCCCTGTCTGGCCAGATAACCGATAACAGGCCAACGTGAAATGTCATTTTTGGCAACAAAAAAAGCCGGTAAATATTGGCCGATAACGATGATGTCCAGCCAGGAGATGTGATTGCCGACCAGCATGGCGCGTCGTTCCGGCAGTTCACCCTCTTTGATGATATGCAGGTTAACAATAGCGCTGAACCTTTGCAGCCAACGGGTTTTGAGGGCATCCCGCTTGATTTTTGCATCGCGCGCCGAATATAAGAAACCAAGCGTGGGAAAAATGCCTGCTGCTATGATCAACCCATTGATAAACAGGATAGCGACCAGGAAAAGTTTATAGTACAGCCGTATTTTCAATTTCATTGCCAGCCTGATAGCCTCTCATATAGTGTTTGCTGTAGCGCTCTTGCAATTGGTCAAGCGGCAGTAACATGAACAAATCCATGCAGTTAAAGTCTTCATCCCAGCAAGGCTCACCGCAGACTACCGCGCCGAAACGAAAATAAGCCTTCAGTAAGGGGGGAATGCCCGATTCATCCCGTTCGCATCTTAATTCGTTAGGTACCGGGATGCTGGGTTTGACCTGAAGCGAGGAGGGCGCAATATTTTTGGCATCGATATTCCGGTAAACCGCATCGACGGCAAAGCCGCTGGGACCGGGAGTAATGCTGGCGCAACCGAGTAAATAATTAAATTGCCCGTCAAGTGCGTATTGCACCAGTGCCGACCAAAGCGTTGTTAATACAGCGCTGCCGCGATAATCAGGAGCAACGCAAGTCCTGCCTATTTCCAGGAAACGGCCTGGTAATGTTAAGACTTGATCGAGATTGAATTCACTTTGAGAATAAAAGCTTCCGAGTCGTTCCGCCTGATCTTGATTAAGCAAACGTGTATAGCCGACTATTTTTTTATTGACGTTGTCATACACAATCAAATGATCGCAATAGCTATCGACTTCATCATAATCCAGGCCTTCCGATTCGGTTTTGAGCTTGGCACCCATTTCCTTGGCAAATACGCGGAAACGCAAGGCCTGGGCTTCTTTTATTAACGCCTCTGAGTCTACCGCCGCGCCAGCTTCCGGCTGGCCTGCGGCATACACGCCATCCTTGGCTATAACAAAACATTCCAGTCGTCTGGCAGGCTTAAATTGTATTGCGGCATCTGTTTTTTTCATGGGCATTCACATGGCTGAATAAAGATGTGAATACCTTAATCAATAAAGGTGTCAGTTTTGTGTCGAATTTATGAACATCGAATGACAGAACGGTTAAGTTTTGATGACGCTTTATAGTATTTGCGAGCTTCCCGTTTAAACTGTCCATGCTTAAACGGGAAGACGCTGGTGGCTACCAACATAAGCCGGGACAGTTTTAAGTTGGGGTTGGGGGGTATTTGTAGTGTGTCTCGTCTTAGTTGGTAGCCGAATTTCTAAAGTAGGATAGCCGGAAACGGCTTCGAAAATTATAAGGTCAAGTAGCGGTGTAACGAATTCTGTCACATAGCCATTTAGCTTGTAATGGCCTATCCTTACCAAGAGTTGTTACTTGGTCTATGAAATAGGTTATGAATTTGTGAGCACATTAGCCGCTAAAAACTATTATTGTTTTTTTATTCGGGGTGTTTTTCTTACTGCGATAGTATTGTTTTCAGGTTGCGCTAGTCTTCCTGAACCCCAGTCTTCTGTGGATTATTCGCCAATGCTAAGTTATGCGTTGAGTTTGCAGGGTACGCCTTACCATTACGGTAAAAGTTCACCCGAGGAGGGGTTCGATTGCAGCGGTTTTGTTAAACATGTCTACGAGCATCAGGGCATATCATTGCCGCGTACGGTTCAGGGGATGGCCGAGTCCCTGACACAGGTTCCGAAAAATGAGCTTCATTCCGGTGATTTGGTTTTCTTTAACACCAACGGCAAGCCGTTTTCTCACGTCGGTATTTATGTCAATAATGACGAGTTTATTCACGCCCCTAGCCAGAGTACCGGAAAAGTGTCGGTGTCCAGTCTTAAAAATCGTTATTGGGGAAATAGGTTTAGTTGTGCGCGCCGTCCATAGCGGCATTGAACGGCTTATAGATTATTGGAGATTGTTTGTAAATGCTCAGTCGATAGAACGCGGATAACACTGATATGACGGATTTATACGGAATTTCCGTGTTCTATGAATACATCGTTTTTTAAGCCGCAAGTCTGGTAACGGCTGCTTTGACTAGACTGCTTAACTCAGAACCATCTTCTTGGCAATAGGCAATAATCGCTTTACGCATTCTTGGATCCCAGGATCTTAAGATGTGATTTTTTACGCCTTCCGCAGCGATTTCTTTATCGGTTTCCGAGTTAAAGAAATTGCCTATGTCGTTGGCCATTTTAATAAGTCTTTCTATTTTCATCGTTAATCACACAGAGAGTTGCTATGGGTTAAGCGTTGCGGATGGGTATAAACTACATGTTGATCATCACGGGCAAAACCGATTAAGGTGAGGCCTGCCTCATCAGCCAAGCGTATGGCTAATCCGGTAGGCGCGGAGATGGCTGCAAGCAGGGTAATACCGACCCATGCGGTTTTTTGCACCATTTCATAACTGGCGCGGCTGGTAACGATTACAAAGCCTGCGGATAAATCTTTGCCGGTACGCAATAAAAAACCGATCAATTTATCCAACGCGTTATGCCGTCCTACGTCTTCCCTGATATCCAAAATGCCTTGCCCGGGGACGGCCCAAGCTGCGGCATGGACAGCGCCGGTTAATTGGTTCAGTTTTTGGTGTTGCTTGATGTCCGTTAAAGCGGAACGTAACTCGGTCGCAGACAGGGTCAAGCCCTTGTTAACCGGGCATGGTTGACGGATGGCTTGTTTTAAGGTGCTTGCGCCGCACAAGCCGCAACCGGTGCGGCCGGTTAAATTACGGCCTTTATCTGACATGCATTGGAAGCGTTGGTCAGGAATTTTTATCTGGACTTCAATACCGTTTGAGCGGTTATAAACTCGCGCCGATAATAGTTCTTGCGGGCTTTTAATAATGCCTTCGGTAATACTGAAACCCAGCGCGAATTCTTCAAGATTGGTTGGGGTTGCCAGCATGACAACATGCGGCACCCCATTGTAGATCAGGGAAATCGGCACTTCTTCGGCAATATAGTCTTGCCGTTGGTCATGCTGTCCGTCGCGCCAGCGATCAACGGTGGTTTGTTGATAGCTGGGCCAGCCTAATTCCAATGATAACGGCTCGGCAATCGCTCCTTGCATTGATTTATTTCCTGTATCCATGCAGCCGAAAACCGGCGGCAGCGCCGTCAGTCATGACCTGTTCCTTGTTCCAGCAGTTCGAGCTGTTGTTCCGAAAAGGCGCTGTATTGCTGTTGCCATTCCGAAGGTTGGCTGACTTTGGTGATTTGCACGGCCGTCACTTTGTATTCCGGGCAGTTGGTCGCCCAATCGGAGTTGTCGGTGGTGATCACGTTGGCGCCGGATTCAGGGAAATGGAAGGTGGTATAAACAACGCCCGGTTGCACGCGATCGGTTACCAAGGCACGCAATACGGTCTCACCGGCGCGGCTTTTAATCCCGACCCAGTCGCCGCTGTTTACGCCGCGATCTTCGGCATCGTGCGGATGAATTTCCAGGCGATCTTCCGAATGCCAGGCGACATTTTCGGTACGGCGTGTTTGTGCGCCGACATTATATTGCGACAAAATACGACCGGTGGTCAGAATCAGCGGATATTTTCCGGTTACACGTTCTGTCGTAGGGACAAATTCGGTCAGCATAAACAAGCCTTTACCGTTTTCGCGCAAGAAATGATCGGTATGCATAATCGGCGTACCTTCAGGCGCTTCATCATTGCACGGCCATTGCACGCTGCCGAGACGTTCGATTTTTTCGTAGCTGACGCCGGTAAAGCTGGGCGTAAGCCGTGCGATTTCATCCATGATTTCCGACGGATGGCTGTAATTCATCGGATACCCCATTGCATTAGCCAGCATTTGAGTCACTTCCCAATCCTGGTAGCCTGCCAACGGCGACATGACTTTACGTACCGGCGAAATGCGGCGTTCGGCATTGGTAAAGGTGCCGTTCTTTTCCAGGAATGATGAGCCCGGTAGGAAAACATGCGCGAATTTGGCGGTTTCGTTCAGGAATATATCTTGAACGATCACGCATTCCATAGCCCGTAACGCGGCATGAACGTGTTTAATGTCCGGGTCGGATTGGGCAATGTCTTCGCCTTCGCAGTACAGTCCCATAAAACTGTGGTCCAGCGCTGCCTCGAACATGTTCGGGATTCGTAAGCCCGGCTCTGCACTGAGCTCGGCCTGCCATGCGTTTTCAAACAGCTTGTGCGTTGCTGGATCGGAGACATGGCGATAACCGGGGAATTCATGCGGGAACGAGCCCATATCGCAAGAGCCCTGCACGTTGTTTTGTCCGCGCAATGGATTTACGCCGGCACCGTCATGGCCCAGGTTGCCGGTCGCCATCGCCAGGTTGGCAATGCCGATAACCGTGGTGGAGCCTTGGCTATGTTCGGTTACGCCCAAGCCGTAATAAATTGCGCCGTTTCCTGCTGTAGCGTAAAGCCGTGCAGCGGCCCTGAGTTCGGTGGCAGGAATGCCGGTAATGGCTTCAGAAGCTTCCGGCGAATGGCGTTCATCGCTAATAAAGGTTTTCCATTTAGCGAAAGCGGCAACATCGCAACGCGCATTGACAAAGCCTTCATCCATCAGGTTTTCGGTCACGACAACATGAGCCAACGCATTGATCATCGCGACATTGGTGCCGGGACGCAGTTTCAGGTGATGACTGGCTTTGACATGCGGGGTTTTGACCAGGTCGATTTCACGCGGATCGACGACGATCAGTTTCGCGCCTTGACGCAGGCGTTTTTTCATTTGCGAGCCGAACACCGGATGGCCGTCGGTCGGATTGACGCCGATCACCATAATCACATCGGCTTTCATGACTGAGTCGAAGTCCTGGGTACCGGACGCTTCGCCGAACGTTTGTTTTAGGCCGTAACCGGTCGGTGAATGGCAAACCCGTGCGCAGGTATCGACGTTGTTATTGCCGAAGCCGGCCCGGATCAGTTTTTGCACCAAATAGGTTTCTTCATTGGTGCAGCGCGAAGAGGTAATGCCGCCGATCGAGTCTTTGCCGTATTTTGTCTGGATGCGTTTTAATTCCGACGCGGCATAGCTAATCGCTTCTTCCCAGCTAACTTCTTTCCAGGCATCTTTAATGCTGGCGCGGATCATCGGCTTAGTGATGCGGTCTTTGTGGGTCGCATAACCGAACGCAAAACGGCCTTTGACGCAGGAATGGCCATGGTTGGCTTTGCCGTCTTTCGCGGGAACCATGCGGATGACTTGTTCGCCTTTCATTTCCGCCCGGAATGAGCAACCGACACCGCAATAAGCGCAGGTGGTCACGATTGCATGTTCGGGCTGGCCGTTGTCGATCACCGCTTTTTCCATCAAGGTTGCGGTCGGGCAGGCTTGCACGCAAGCACCGCAGGAAACGCATTCGGAATCCAGGAAAGGCTGGTTTTGACTGGGCGATACTTTCGAATCGAAGCCGCGACCGTCAATCGTTAATGCGAATGTGCCTTGGGTTTCTTCACAAGCCCTGACGCAGCGTGAACAAACGATACATTTGCTGGGGTCGAAGCTGAAGTAAGGGTTGCTGTGGTCTTTGGTCGCGTTCAGGTGCGTTTCAACCGGGTTGTAACGCACTTCGCGCAAACCGACTGCCCCCGCCATGTCTTGCAGTTCACAATCGCCATTGGCCGAGCAGGTCAAGCAGTCTAGCGGGTGATCGGAAATATACAGTTCCATGATGCCGCGACGCACGTCGGCCAGTTTTTTATTCTGGGTGACGATTTTTAAACCTTCGGCAACGGGCGTTGTGCATGATGCGGGCAAGCCTCTGGCGCCTTCTATTTGCACTAGGCAAAGACGGCACGAACCGAACGGTTCGATGCTGTCGGTTGCGCATAATTTGGGGATTTCAATGCCAATGCTTGCCGCGGCTCGCATGACCGAGGTTCCTGCCGGAGCCGTTACCTGAAAACCATCAATTTCCAGCGTAACCATGTTTTCGCTGGTAGCGGCTGGTGTGCCAAAATCTTTTTCTTTATTCATCGACATTGTAATCTCCTCAAATCATTATCAGGCGGCAGTGGCTTTTTCATTTACCCCGAAATCCTCAGGAAAATGGTTTAAAGCGCTCAGTACAGGGTAGGGCGTCATACCGCCTAATGCACAGAGGGAGCCGTTGAGTAAGGTGTCGCAAAGATCACGTAACAAAGGGATATTTTTGTCGAGGTTGCGACCGTTAATAATGTCGTCCATGACTTCTACGCCACGGGTGGAGCCGATGCGGCAAGGCGTACACTTGCCGCAAGATTCTTCTTTACAAAATTCCATGCTATAGCGGGCCATTTCAGCCATGTTGACGGTATCGTCGAAAACGACAATGCCGCCATGTCCTACTACCGCCCAAATGGCGGCAAAGGCCTCGTAATCTAACGGGGTGTCGAATTGCGATTCGGGCAGATAAGCGCCGAGCGGGCCGCCTACCTGGACGGCGCGAATCGGTCTTCCGGAAGCGGAACCGCCGCCGAAATCGTAGAGTAGTTCGCGCAAAGTCAAACCGAAGCCCAGCTCGACCAAGCCGGGGCGTTTGATGTTGCCCGCCAATTGCACCGGCAAGGTGCCGCGCGAACGGCCCATGCCGAAATCGCGGTAATAATCGCCGCCTTTATCCAAAATAACCGGTATTGAAGCCAGGGAAATAACGTTGTTGACGACAGTAGGTTGGCCGAACAAGCCTTTAATGGCGGGTAAGGGCGGTTTGAAACGCACCAAGCCGCGTTTTCCTTCCAGGCTTTCCATTAATGATGTTTCTTCGCCGCAGACATAAGCGCCTGCGCCTTGTCTGACTTCCAAGTGGAAAGTCTTGCCGCTGCCTTGAATGTTTTCGCCCAAATAGCCGGCTTCATAAGCAGTCGCAATTGCGGCATTCAGCACGTCAAAAGCGTGCGGATATTCTATGCGCAGATAGATATAACCTTGCGTTGCGTCGACGCCTAAACCGGCAATAGTCATGCCTTCGATTAACACGAAAGGATCGCCTTCCATGACCATGCGGTCGGAGAAGGTGCCGGAATCGCCTTCGTCGGCATTGCAGATAATGTATTTTTGCAGCGATGCGGTGTTGAGTACGGTCTTCCATTTTATGCCGGTTGGAAAGGCTGCGCCGCCGCGACCGCGTAAGCCCGAGTCGGTTACTGCTTGGACGATTTGTTCTTGCGTCATGGCTAGCGCATTTTTCAAACCGCGATAACCGTCATTTTCAATATAATCAGTTAAATTGGCGGGATCGGTTTTGCCGATGCGGGCAAAGGTTAGGCGTTGCTGTTTCTTGAAATAATCCAGCTCTTCAGTCAGGCCTAAACTTAGCGCATGTACGCCGCCTTCTGTAAAGTCGGCATCGAACAAACCCGATACGTCGTTGGGTTGGACAGGACCATAGGCCACGCGGCCTTTAGCGCTTGCCACTTCAACCAGCGGCTCCAGCCAGTACATGCCTCTTGAGCCGTTACGAACCAGATTAATAGCAATGCCGCGTTTTGCGGCTTCTTGGGTAATAGCCGCAGCAACGCGATTAGCGCCCAGTGATGCAGCGCTGGAATCGCACGGAACATAAATAGTGATACTCATGCTGATGCCTCTGGATTAGTGATGGTTGCATCAAAGCTGTCCGATGTTACGCGACCGTAAATTTCCTTGCCGATTTGCATAGCCGGTGAACAGGCGCAGTTCCCTAAACAGTAAACAGGTTCAAGGGAGAATTTGCCGTCTGCGGTCGTTTCATGAAAATCAATGCCCAGCTTGCTTTTAACATGCTCTTCCAGCTGTCTTCCGCCCATGGCTTGGCAAGATTCCGCCCGGCAAAGGTGAATGGTTTGTTTGCCTGGCGGGGTGTCCCTGAAATAGTGGTAAAAGCTGATGACGCCGTGAACTTCGGCGCGGGAAAGGTTAAGTGCTGTGGCGATGTCTGGGATGTTTTCAGCAGGTATATAACCAAGAGCATTTTGAACACCATGCAAGATAGGTAAAAGAGCGCCTGGCTTGTCTTTGAGCGCGGCGATTATTTCTTGCACGATTGATTGCGTGTTGCCTGATTCAGTCATGATCATCTCAATATGGAGAATCCATCCGGATTAAAACAACGGCAGTTCCTGACTGTTGCATATTTAAGTGTGCCGGGTAGCATAGCACAAGATATTTTGAGTGTAAAAATGGTCTAAATGGACAAAAACTGTAAGTGTTTTAAAAATATCAGTTATGTATCTATTTATAATGAATATTTTTCAAACACTGCGCTTTAAAACGATATGTCTGTTTTTAGGTAACAGACTGTTTACATATAAGCTCGTGTTTCAGGGCAGCGTTGGATTTTTATAAACAATTAAGCGCTAATTTCCAGCGCTAGTTAGAGTACATTATTAGTCTTAACCACATAGAAGAGAGGATTTTATGCCGTATTTGAAATTAACAACCAATATTGCAATCGATAAAGAACCGTCCGCAAAATTATTAAGCCAATTTTCACAACTGCTTGCCAAAGAAACCGGCAAACCTGAACGTTATGTCATGGTTGAGTTAACGGGCGACAAGGATATGCTGTTTGGGGGCAGCAATGAAGCATTGGCTTTTGTCGAGTGTAAAAGTATCGGTCTTAGCGCTCAACAAGCCAAGTCGCTTTCGGCTGCTATCAGTCAGTTGTTGGCAAGCAACTTACAGCTTCCTGCTGAGCGTGTTTATATTGAGTTTAGCAATTGCGCTGCTAATTTATGGGGCTGGAATGGTTCTACTTTTGGATAAGTTGGGGTGGCGCCATTTGTCTATCGGTGCAAAATAATAGTGGCCCGGTTGCCTGCAAGTTATGCGATATATTTCGGTGGGCGGGCAAGGTGATTCCCAGTTAAAAATAAAGAAGTTTTGTTTGGTTTAGCGTCTAACTAAAAGGGCGGTCTTGGCCGCCCTTAATTGCTGTTTTATTTCACAAAACAGCTTTTCTCGGCATATGCTTCAGCGTCTTTAAGTCGTTTTCTCAAGTCTTTGGATTGAGCGGGGTCGCGCATGGCCGATGCTGCATCGCCGGTTTGTCCTTTAGTCAAATAAGTAAAGGTTTTGGCGGACTCGTATTCAGAAAAATTCAGTTTTTCAGCAATTTTGTCGATTTTGCAGCCGCAGGCATATTGGGTGATATAGGTCAGGCCGCCGTGTTGGGCGACGCAGTTTAAAACGTATTCTACGCGGTCGCGGGTAGGGTAGTCGCTAACAAGCGGTGTGGGCTCGGCTTGTTCAAGCGGTTTTTCCGGCTCCGTGGCGCAGCCTGAAATAACGATAATTAAAGCGAGGCCGAAAATAGAGGATGAGTATTTGATTTTCATGGATGATTTGTTATTCCCATAAGTCAGAAAGTAAAAAAGTATGTTCTCCAAATGGAGCAACGGCTATTTGTTGGTCGTCGGCATAAGAACCGATTAATAACCAACGTTGGTCATGCAATTCATAGGCTTCCAGTGTTTGCAAGATAGGGTCGACTAGCCAGAGGTAAGCAACGCCGAGCGATGCGTAGATGGGCATCTTAACAATGCGATCCAAGCGTGCCGTTGATGGCGATAAGACCTCACAAATCCAGTCTGGAACCACATCAAACCATGCTGTTGTTGGCAAAGTCGGCATTTTTTGCCTTCGCCAACCAGCCAAGTCGGGGACTAAAATATCAGGGCCCAAATGGCATTCCGGTTCGTCAATAATCCACCAGCCCCCAGGGCCATTTCGTCCTTTTTGAAATGGAGAAACCAATTCTGCGCCAATAGACGAAGAAGCTACGGCATGTTTAGGTGCAGGTCGAGGATGGGTTTCCAATCGACCGTTAATGATTTCGCCGACCATGTTTTCCGGCAAATCGATAATGTCCTGATAAGTGTCTTGTTTAATGGCTAGACTTAACATAAATCTCCCCGCAGTCTTCATTATGATAATGCTATCGCTTTATTGCCATGCTTGGCGAACTTAATTTTATGAGCATTTGCTGCAACTATACAGTCGGCGTTTTATTTTGCTTGCTGGTTATTGCGAAATTTCCGCACTTATAACGATACCCAGAGTCCAATCTCGCCCCCTTCATAAGCCAGTATCTGGTATCATACGCAATCAAATGACGGCAGTTCGCTGTCATTCGCTTAAGCCTAAAGAGTCCTTGTGAACACTGCTGATTTTTCTTCCCTGCCGTTAAAACCCGCCCTGCTTGAAAATATTGAATCCCTGGGTTATACCCACTTAACCCCTATCCAAGCGGAGAGTCTGCCGCATATTCTTGAGGGCAGGGATGTGATTGCACAGGCTAAAACCGGCAGTGGTAAAACGGCTGCTTTTGGTATCGGTTTGTTGTCCAAGTTGGATTTGAACAGTTTCAGGGTTCAGGCGATGGTTGTTTGTCCAACCAGGGAACTTGCCGACCAAGTCTGTAAAGAGATTCGAAGATTAGCCCGGTTTACGCAAAACATCAAAGTGCTGACCTTGTGCGGCGGTGTGCCTTTCGGGCCGCAGCTGGGCTCGTTGGAGCATGGCGTTCATGTGGTGGTCGGTACGCCGGGGCGGTTGCAGGAGCATTTGCGCAAACGCAGTTTACGTTTGAGTAATTTAAAGGTGCTGGTGCTGGATGAGGCCGACCGGATGCTCGATATGGGCTTTGAAGAGGCCATTTCCGACGTAATTTCATACGCACCGACGCATCGGCAAACGTTATTGTTTTCGGCAACTTACGCCGATCCTATTCGGGAGATGAGCCAGAAATTCCAATTTAAGCCGGTTTCCGTCAGCATTGAAACCAGTCATCACGACAGCGATATTGAGCAGCGTTTTTATCAGGTGGAAAAGTCGAAAAGGATCAACGCGCTGGGTTATCTTTTATCGTATTACCGGCCTGAATCGACCGTGGTTTTTTGCAATACCAAACGAGATTGCCAAGATGTTGCCGCTTCATTGGAAAACAGCGGTTTCTCGGTGCAGGCGTTGCATGGCGATTTGGAGCAAAAACACCGGGACCAAGTGCTGGTGCGTTTTGCCAATAAGAGTTGCTCGGTTTTGGTGGCGACCGATGTGGCCGCACGAGGCCTGGACATTAAGGATATGCAGGCGGTGATTAACTATGAATTGCCTTGGGATGCGGAAATTTACGTGCATCGAATCGGGCGCACCGGTCGCGCCGGTAACAAGGGATTGTCGTTAAGTCTATGTACGGAACAGGAATTAAACCGAGTTAAAGCCATCGAAGACTATCAGGCTATTCCCGCCAAATG
This sequence comes from Methylobacter sp., assembly GCA_004299305.1. GTDB lineage: Bacteria > Pseudomonadota > Gammaproteobacteria > Methylococcales > Methylomonadaceae > Methylobacter_A. The sequence continues at coordinate 17,785 of SCPZ01000139.1, read as the reverse complement.
GGATGAAGTCGCGCCGTTTCAAATGAGCCTGGAACAGCGTTTTGAACCGCCGATGGTGACCTTATGGATAGATGGCGGACGCAAAAATAAAGTGCGTCCTGGAGATATACTGGGCGCTTTAACCGGTGAGGTTGGGATTGCCGGCAGCGAAGTGGGCAAAATCGATATTTTTGATGCCCATGCTTATGTGGCTATCAAGCGCGGCAGTGTCGATAAGGCTTTGGCTTGCTTGAGAAACGGCAAAATTAAGGGACGCAATTTTAATGTTCGTAAATCGCAGTGGGGATGACGGTTGTTGGCTTAGGAATGCGCATAAAATAACTTCACAAGTTAAGTGCGTGTCTCAAAAGGTCTCAGGTTAAGCCCGAGCCAGCCTGTTTATCATTAAATTAATCATGACGATATGGATAAATGCCTTAACGGCGATAACGATAAAGCCAAGCAAAGGTCCGTTCCACAACCCAGCGGCGGGGCAATAATTTAAACCCTGAAGTCCCCTGAGGGCGAAGTACGACGGCCCGGATTATACGGAAGCATTCAGCAACCCAAGCGGTGAATGCTTTACCGTTGTATCCCCCGTCTACCCAAATGCGGCGTATTTTTTTGCAGCTCCCCGTCAGTGATTGCAAAATAAGCTTCGCTCCTTCCCGCTCGGGTACATTAGCAGCTGTTACCATGATCAGTCCCAAGGTATCGACAAGGATATGCCGCTTGCGTCCTTGGATACACTTGGCGGTATCATAACCTTTGATGTCCGCTAAAGCCGTTGTTTTAACACTTTGGCTATCTATGCTTCCCGCTGTAGGGTGCTTATGTCGTCCCGCTTTTCGTCGAACATCAGCTCGTAGCGTATCGTGAATCCTCTCCCATGTGCCGTCTTTGGTCCAACGCCGAAAATACCCGTAGACCGTTTGATGCGGCGGAAAGTAGTCCATCGGTAACAAGCGCCAAGCGCAGCCACTCCGGGCGATATAGAAAATGGCATTGATCACCTTGCGAAGATTTACTTGCCTTGGTCGACCACCGGGCAAGGCTGCTGGTAACAGTGCACGGATCAAATTCCATTTACGGGCGTTTAAATCGGTCGGGTAGCGTTTAGGGCGTTTTCGTTTGGACATGGCAAAAAAAATTTGCCATTTTTCAAATTTTTTCAGGTACTGGCTACTTTTAAAACACGCACTCATGCCCGCTTATGGTCATTACTGGCTGAAAGATATTTAATTGGACAACCTTAGGCAATTTCCTGCAAAGCATTGCCGCCAATATGCGGCAAATTATCTATGGGGCTGTGTTGGCGGTTGTGATGATGACCGGGAAAAACGGCGTGCGGGAGTTTTTGGGTGCCAAGTAAAGGGCGGGATAATTGTCTGTGATAGAAACTGTATATCGTCCGCTGGTGTGGGGTGACGGGTACAATCCCGTCACCCCGATTTATCTACGCAGTTCTTGCTCTAGGCTTATTCCTGCTCTGATTACCACCTGGCTTGCGAGCTTGATTTGAATTTCTGCTTGGGCGTGGGGCGCGTGGTTCCTCGGGTGGCATCGGCGGAGCAACTGCGGAGGCTTCGAAGCCGACAATTTGTTCGCGTTTGACGGCCTTGCCGATCAACTTTTCAACTAAGCGCAAGGCATTGTATTCATCATGGGATACTAATGATATGGCTTGGCCTTCCTCGCCCGCTCGCCCGGTTCGGCCAATTCTATGAACGTAATCTTCCGGTGCTCTGGGCAGTTCAAAATTGACTACATGCGGCAACAGGTTAATATCAATGCCGCGTGCCGCTACGTCTGTTGCTACCAATACCCTGATTTCACCGGCTTTAAAACCTGACAATGCACTGGTTCTAGCACCCTGGCTTTTGTTGCCGTGTATGGCCGCAGCTTTAATGTCAACCTTGTTGAGTTTTTCGGTGAGTCGGTTCGCGCCATGTTTGGTGGTAGTGAATACCAAAACCTGTTGCCAATTATTGGTTTTTATCAAATGACAAAGCAGTTCGGTTTTGTTGGCTTTATTAACCAGGTAAGCGATCTGCTCAACCAATTCTGCGGCAGTGTTGCGCGGTGCGACTTCGATTTTTACCGGATTAACCAGCAGTCCTGTGGTGAGTTTGCGTATATCTTCTGAAAAGGTTGCTGAAAAGAGCAGGTTTTGTCGTTTTTTGGGCAGTAGTGCAACAATTTTACGAATATCCCGGATGAAACCCATGTCCAACATGCGGTCGGCTTCATCAAGTATTAGTGTTTCAACTTGATCGAGTTTTACTGCATTCTGGTTGACTAAGTCTAAAAGTCGACCCGGTGTGGCCACTAATATATCTACGCCGCCTCTTAATCTCATCATTTGCGGGTTGATTTTTACTCCGCCAAAGACAACTTCGGATTTTAAACGGGGATGCAAATGGGCTCCATACTTGCTGACCGATTCGCCTATTTGTGCGGCAAGTTCTCTGGTTGGAGTCAGTATCAAGACCCTGACCGGCCGGTTATTGCCGTAAGCCTTTTGCGATAAGCGATGCAGGATAGGCAGGGTAAATCCTGCTGTTTTCCCTGTTCCTGTCTGGGCGGCAGCCAGAACATCATGGCCGCCTAAAACGGCTGGAATAGCTTGTGACTGGATCGGGGAGGGTGTGGTATAGCCCGCATCAGCAATGGCGCGCAGCAGTGGGTCAGATAAACCGAGGGTGGTAAATGGCATATTAGTTAGAGTCTCAATAAAAGGTTGCTGTTGACAAGCGTCTTACAGCTTAATAAAAAGTGTGTGAGGTTAAATAAAAAAAACGCGCCAAACAACGGGTCTCGAGTTGAATGCGGTAATATTGGCGTTTTGATAGAGATGGGTGTGGCTGGAGTCTTTTTGTTGCAGGGTTGACGTGTGCAAGAGTGTTGTAGGTAGTTGATATAGGTGGTGCCCCGAGGCGGATTTGAACCACCGGCCTGTCCCTTAGGAGGGGACCGCTCTATCCTGCTGAGCTATCGGGGCATAAACAGGGCTAATTCTACCATAGATAGATATTAGAGCGCACTGATATGTCGAAAGGAGGTGTTGTTTTTCCAGGTAAGCTTTATAGGTACGCTACGCATAACTTGGAAATTATACCGAAATCAGGGTGCGGGTATAGCGGTCACTTTTGGCCGAGCCATCAGAGCCATAGGTATTTGCAAATTCCGGTTTGCCTTTTAAAATGTCCAGCGAGCGTTTGGTGTGGCGAGATAAAAGATCGATACTGGCGCCGTTTTGTTCGTTCATGGTTCTGCACTCGGCGCAAACAAGCATGAGCCGAGACCAGTTGTCGATAGACTCGGCGGTTAACAGGCCGACTGTTTCTGCCCTGCTAAAATATTCATTAATACCTTCCTGACTGTTGGGCAGCTTTTCGGTTGCCAAAACTTGAGCCATTTGTGTGTTAAATTGCTCAAGCTGCCCCGCCAACTGCTTTTTATTGGCAGCGATATTGTTAATCAGCTCAGTATTTTGTGTTTTCTTTAAGGCCTCAGCCTCTCGATTGAGTTCCTGATGAAGCTGTTGCGCCAGTTGTAGTGCATTAACGATTAATTTTTCTGTAATGGGATATATTTTTTCTATCATGATTATGTACTATTTTCTTTAGAGATTAACTTCTCAAATTGAATCAGTTTCTTTGCAGTTTGCTTAGCATCTATCGGGTAATTTCCGTCAGCAAGGGCTTTTTTTACGGAGTTAACCCGGTCGCTGTCTACAGGCGATGCTGAGGGTGAACCCAAAGCCTTTTTTATTTCTTGTGTTGCAGCCGTAAGCGCAATACTGTCATGTTTTTCTGTGTTTGTAACGGTGACTTTTTGTTCACCATTTTCACCATCAACATCAGGTTTTGGGGGCGATTTGACAAACGACGGACCGCTTATCCTGCCCGTGATTTCGATAGCCATGTTAAATTCCTTAAATATCTTTATTTACCTGAGATTCCTATCGGCAGTACGGTGAAAAACTTTAACTGTTTATTACGGGTTTATGTCTAGGTTTAATAATTAACAGAGACCAATCCTGGCTCGATAACGGTTGCATTAATGATGCGTCCCGAGTTTTGGTTTTTAACCCTGATAAGTTGTCCTTTGGTGCCGTCCATCATCGCTACCCCGTTCATTCTAATTGAGAAATCCGGTTTTGTTGTGCTGATAATAACTTTGTCCCCCCTTTTGATAAGTTTGGGTTCGACAAGAGTTCTTAAGCTAAGAATGGTTCCTGTCTCCAGTTGACGTGAAGCTTGCTTATTTTCAACTTGTTCTATTTGGGTGACAAAATCATCCCTGAGATTGGATACCTCTCTTTTTTCAATGGCAAGATGTTGTCGGGTAACGATTTCGCCGCGTTGTATCGGTTGAGACAAGACTACAACCTTTTGATAAGTCTTAATGATGACTGAGGTAAAAATAGACCATTTTTTTTCTGTATTACAGCGCACGCCGACAGTTGTTCTGCCTGCCTTAATGAGATCCGTTGTTGTGAATACTTCCAATGGTTCGGCGCATTGAGGCAAGTTTAAGCGCGCGTCCAATGGAATTAGGCTGACTTCATATTCGCCCGCCAGATTTATATTTTGTGCAATATAGCTTTTAACGGCTACGTCAATAGATTCGAGTGATTGCGAACCCGGTTCCGCATGAGCCGTGCTGGAAATAATAAAGGCCAATGCCAAAATCAGGGAGGTATTTTTTATCATCGTTAAGGCCTGTTTTATGACTTATGTAAGTTATCTAAGCATGATGAATGCCACGTTATTTTTTAGAGCCAGTCAATTTATTGACGCGGCGCTTTGTCTGTCTGCGGATCTTACGGCGGCTATTTTTTGCCGAATGAGTCAATTATTTTAAGTGTGGCGACTATGGATAAGCGCTAAATGATTTGTTAGTAAATATATCTAATTGATTTTAATTGTATATATTATTTTGGCATGTGGAGTGCTTCTGTCTTTGTACAAGTAATCAGGAGGTATATCATGGCTATTAATTTTAATACAGCGCTTGGCATTAGCCCTAAGGCTTTAGCTTTGCGAGAAAAACGAAGCGAGATATTGGCTTCTAATTTAGCAAACGCAGATACGCCCAACTTTAAAGCGCGTGATGTGGATTTTAAGTCGGTTTTAAAACAGAGTATGCCTTCAGGCGTGAGCATGGAACGTACTCATGTGGCGCATATTGTACCGCCGGAACAATTGCTCGGCGCTAATCTAATGTATAGGAATCCCCATCAAGTGTCATTAGATGGCAATACCGTCGAAGTTCATATTGAACAAGCTAAATATTCTGAAAACGCGGTGCAGTATGAGGCCAGTTTACAGTTTATTAACAGTAAATTTTCCGGTCTGATGACCGCTGTGAGAGGGCAATAATCATGGCTTCTTTTAGTATATTCGATATTGCCGGCAGCGGCATGAATGCTCAATCGTTAAGACTCAATCTGGTTGCCAGTAATATCTCAAATGCGAACAGTGTCGGCAACAGTGCCGCTGACGTTTATAAATCCAGGCAGCCGGTATTTGCCGCTGAATTAAATAATGCCATGGATAAACAGCATGGCTTGAGTAAGGTAAAGGTGCTGGGCATAGTTGAAGGCAATGACGCGCCTGTTATGGAGTATGCCCCGAATCATCCTATGGCCAATAAAGACGGTTACATCTTTAAATCGAATGTTAATACGGTTGAAGAAATGGCCAATATGATGTCGGCATCGCGATCTTATCAAAACAACATAGAGGTGCTGAATACCGCAAAGCAGATGATGCTTCAGACCTTAAAAATGGGGCAGTAAGGGGATAAGAAATGGCTATAGCAAATGCAATAAATGACTACAGTAAATACACTGTAGTACCCAAATCGGAGACGGCGACGACAACGCCTAAAAAAACGTCATTAGGTCAGGAGCAGTTTTTAAAGTTAATGACCACGCAGATGACTCACCAGGACCCATCAAGCCCGATGGAAAACGGCCAATTTTTGACGCAAATAGCGCAGTTTGGAACGGTATCGGGAATTCAGGATTTACAAAAGTCATTTGGTGATTTTGCCGGTGCAATTACTTCCAGTCAGGCATTGCAGGCAACGAGTTTAGTAGGGCGGAATGTCTTGGCTCCGGGGTCGAAGGGCTTGTTGGACGTCGGGGGGGAGATAACGGGCAATATCAATGTATCGGATACCGCAACCAGCGTTAATGTGTCGGTAACCGATGCAACTACCGGTGAAATCGTAAGAAATATGGAGTTGGGCGCTCATGGTGCAGGAACAATGCCTTTTGTCTGGGATGGCCTGAATGAAAATGGGGTAATGGCTAGTCCGGGCGTATATAAAATTGACGCGACAGCTTATATCGATGGGAAAAACACTGGGATGGAAACGGATATTAATTCGCGAGTCGATAGTGTATCCATGGGCAGTGGCGCAAATGGTTTAAAGGTTAACCTGACCGGTTTGGACAGTGTTGATTTTAATAAAATTAAACAAATTTTGGGGGTGTAACATGAGTTTCGCAACAGCATTAAGTGGCTTAAAAGCCTCATCAACGAATTTACAAGTAACCGGCAATAACATTGCCAACTCGCAAACGACCGGTTTTAAAGAATCACGGGCGGAGTTTGCAGACGTGTATGCGTCCAGTATCGGCGGAAACAATAAGATTCAAACAGGCGCTGGAGTCAGGGTTACGGAAGTGGCGCAGCAATTTAAAGATGGCAACATCGAGTCGACCCAAAACAGCCTTGATCTTGCAATCCGGGGCAACGGTTTTTTTACATTGGCGGACAAGGTGAATCTTCCTGATCCTAAAAATCCGACAGCAGCCGTGGATCCTTCAATACCCACGGCCTATACCCGCAACGGCGCTTTCCAATTAGACAATACCGGCAATGTGATTAACGATCAGGGCCAGTATTTACTAGCGTTTGCCGCTAACGGCACTACCGCTGCCGAGGGTTTTAGTGTCGGTGTTTTTAGGCCGCTGACTATTGATACCTCCCTGGGCTTGCCCGCCGCTACCGGGAATATCGACCTGAAATTGAATATCAACGGGGGGGCCAATGTACCGACGGTTTCAACATTCGATCCTACCAATCCTGCATCCTATAACAATACAACATCGATCACGACTTATGATACTCAGGGTAATGCGCATATCGCATCAACCTATTATGTAAAAACACCGGTAGCTAATGTATGGAATGCTTATTTATTTCTCGATAATTTCGGCATTACAACGGGGGGGCAGGCTGTACCGCCGTTAGCTGCGCCGGCATCAACAGTGGCGGCAACAGTGAATACGCCCGGATTACCCATACCGATGATTTTTACTTCGGCAGGAGTGCTTAGCGAGGTCGGTGTTCATGCGGCAACCGCTGTTTCTGCGGCGGTTGTGACGGCAGGAGAAACAGCGGTTGCCGGTACGGCTACTGCATCTGCTACGGCAACGGGGGTGTCTCCAATCTATGCGGCTGCCGCACTTACTCAGCCACTAAATTCAAATGATCCAGCCTTTCCAAACGAAGCAAACACAGCCGCAGACAATTCAGCACTGGCAAAAACGGATACGGCTGCGGCTGCGGCTGCGGCTGCGGCTGCGGCGATTGACCCGCTTCAGGCTCAGGCTGCCGCAGATCTTGCAAGTGTGGCCGACTCTAGCGCCGCCACTGCCGCAGCATCTGCGGCGACAGTTTCGGCTGCCAATGCTATTCCGACTGCAGCAAATCTTGCTCTAGCCTGGGCGGCGGCCGCAACTACCGCATCTGAATCCGCCACTACTGCTTCTGGATCGGCTGCTAATTATGCAGCCGATCCTACTCCCGCTAATGGTTCTCAAGCTGCTGCCGACGCCGCTAAAGCGGCTTCTGACGCGGTTCTTGCCGAGAATGCGCGCAACAGTTATAACACTGCCGTTGCCACCGCCACCTCCAGCGTTGCGCAAGCGGCTCTTGCCCAGGCCAGGTCTGCCAAGGCGGCCGCCGATGCTTTTGCCGCTTCAGCTTCCGTTCCCAATAGCTCTCCTGTTGCCGCAGGTGCGGCAGAGGCGCTTAAAACGGCTGCCGCTACTGCGCAAAAAGCTGCCGTTGCGTATGCCGATGCAGCAGCGGCTGTTGTTGATGCTGCTACAGCCGATGCTGCTGCGCTGCTTGCGAATGTTGCGGCCTCTGAAGCGGTTAATGCGCAGGCAGCGGCTAATAATTATAACGTTGCGATTAACGCTGCCGCTACCGCTGCCGGCCCCGCGAAAACGACCAAGGTGGATTTTGGGTCTATTGATTTAGGGCTTACTAATCCTAGCTCAAGTGTTAATCCAATGGCGTTTGATATAGATTTTACCGGGAGTACCCAGTTTACCAAGCCTTTTAGTATTGAGGCCTCAGGTCAAGATGGTTTGCCTACCGGTAATTTGTCCGGCATTGATGTTGATGACACCGGCGTGGTGTTTGCCAGGTACACTAATGGCGGCTCCAAGGTATTAGGCCAGGTGGCATTGGCACGGTTTCAGAGTAATCAAGCGTTGGCTAAGTTAGGCGATACAACCTGGGGTAAGACGTCAGACTCTGGGGCGCCTATTTACGGTGCGGCCGGCGATAATAATTTCGGGGGGATTCAATCTGCGGCTTTGGAAGGGTCCAACGTGGATTTATCCGAGCAGTTGGTTAAGTTGATTGTTGCGCAGCAGGCTTACCAAGCTAACTCGCAAACCATCACCACCGAAAAAACCTTGGTAGAAACTATTCTGCGTGCATAGTTTTGATCTTGGTTGGTATCTGGTTTTAAGCTAAAGGGGAGCTGTTATGGATCGTAGTTTGTATATTGCAATGAGCGGCGCTAAGCAGACGCTGATAGCTCAAACGGTAAACGCCAATAATATGGCGAATACCCAAACTACCGGTTTCAAATCGGATTTGGAGCAGTTTCGTAGTCGGCCTTTAACGGGGGCCGGCTATCCTACCCGGGTTTATGCAATGAACGAAAAGCCGGGGCTGGATCTTACCCCCGGCGCGATACAGACAACAGGCGCCGATCTGGATGTAGCTATTAACGGTGAGGGTTATCTTGCCGTTCAAGGCGCTGATGGTAAAGAGGCTTACACGCGAGCCGGTGACCTGCGCGTTACTCCTGAAGGCTTGTTACAGACCGGAGCGGGTTTACAAGTGCTGGGGCAAGATGGGCCGATTACTATCCAGCCTGCCGAAAAGATGACGATAGGTCGTGATGGCACTATCAGCATTATTCCGCTGGGCGCCGGCAACGCGACAACTCAGGTGGAGGTTGGCCGGATCAAGTTAGTTAAGTTGGATGCGGGAAATCTGGAAAAGCTGAATGATGGTTTGTTACATGCTAAAGATGGCAAACCTGTGGCAGCCAATGCTGACGTCAGCTTGGCGCAGGGCGTTTTGGAAGGCAGCAACGTGAATGCGATTTCTGCTATGGTGGAGATGATTGAGTTGGCGAGAAATTTCGAGTTGCAAACTAAGGTTATGAAGAGCGTAGATGAAAACTCAGCAGTAGGCGCTAAGCTGATGCAAATGGGTTAGGAAACTAATGGAATTTTCTATGAGTATGAGTAATTTTCAGGAATGCCGAGCCTAGCTCGGCTTTTTTTTGGGGAAACGCGTTGGATTTTCCTGATTTTTGCTGGTTCCCAAGCGCCGGTGTAATAACGCTTTATGTTTAACGTATTGCGTTATATTCTTATCCTCATGATTAAAACATTTGCCAATAAAACCACAGCAGCTGTGTTCGCCAATGAGCGGGAACGTAAGCTTCCGTCCGATGTGCTTCAGGTGGCGCGACGAAAACTGGATATGCTGGATAAGGCTGAACGGCTTGATGATTTACGCGTGCCGCCGGGCAACCGGCTGGAAGCCTTGCGCGGTGATCGTTCCGGGCTGTTTAGCTTGCGTATTAATGGGCAATGGCGCTTGTGTTTTCGATTTGAAAACGGCCACGCCTATGACGTTGAAATTATTGATTACCACTAAAGGAGGACTACCATGACCATTCATATTGAAGACTTGGACACACTCGACTTTTCTAACTTGGCCGATACCCATCTGGGTAAGCTGCCACCCATCCATCCTGGAGAAATTCTGCGCGAAGAGTTTTTGGCACCGCTTGGCATGACTGCAAATGCGTTGGCATTGGCGCTTAAAGTTCCGTCTACCCGCATCAATGACATTGTGCGTGAACGTCGTGCTATCACCCCTGAAACGGCATTGCGTCTAGCGCGTTATTTCGGTACTTCGGCCCAATTCTGGCTTAACCTGCAAATAGGTTATGATTTGCGCATTGCCAAACAAAAAGCATTACCTACTATTGAGCGCGAGGTGTTACCGCGCGAGGCGGCTTAGGTTTCAGCTGGGTCGGGTTTTGCTAGTTCCCAAGCTCCAGCTTCGCGAGACAGGAAACTGGAGCTTCCAAGACTCCCAAGCTGGAGTTTGGAAAACAGCGCAGCCAGCGCAAGATTAGGAGTAATTTTCAGAAACGCCGAGCCTAGCTCGGCTTTTTTTTGGGAAACGCGTTGGTTTTTTGACGTTCAAGTAAATATGGCATGAACCGTGCTTACAATTTAAGTAAGACAATAAATTGGCACTAAGGAGATTATCATGACAGAACGCGCATTATGGGTAGCTAAATCCGGCCTGGATGCCCAGCAAACAAGAATGGCGGTTATTTCCAATAACTTGGCGAACGTCAATACCACGGGATTTAAAAGGGGCAGGGCCGTTTTTGAAGACCTTATGTATCAAAATATCCGTCAGGTCGGCGCGCAATCTACTCAAAACACCCAATTGCCGACAGGCTTGCAGTTAGGAACTGGTGTAAGAACCGTGGCTACCGAAAAGCTGCACACGCAGGGCAATGTTCAGCCTACAGAAAATGCCTTGGATGTGGCAATTAATGGCCGGGGCTTCCTGCAAATTTTAATGCCTAATGGCGATACCAATTACACCCGCGACGGCTCTTTGAAGTTAGACTCAACAGGGCAGTTGGTCACTTCAGGCGGATTAACGCTGAATCCGGCGATTACTGTGCCTGCCGATGCGCTGCCAGGTAGCTTCACTATCGGCACTGACGGCACGGTGTCCGTTTTACAACCGGGCTCTGCTACGCCGGTCGTATTGGGGCAAATCCAGACGGCTAGTTTTATCAATCCTACCGGATTGGAGGCGGTTGGCGAAAACCTTTACCGGGAATCCGCTTCCAGCGGCGCGCCGATAGTGGGAACGCCGGGGCAGGGAGAATTTGGCACATTGGTTCAAAACTCCTTGGAAACCTCCAATGTCAATGTCGTTGAGGAGCTGGTCAACATGATTGAAACGCAACGGGCTTACGAGATGAACTCCAAGGCGATTTCGACAACCGACCAGATGCTGTCCTTTGTGACGCAACAATTATAAGTTAGAGGTGAGGGCATGATGACTCAAAAATCAAGTTATACAGTGGGCCGCAGTTCGGCGTTTTGCCTTGTTGCGGTCACTCTGTCGCTGTTGGAGGCTTGTACCTCCATACCGCAAAGAGATCCCGCATTTGCACCTGTTGCCCCGGCTGATTTAAGGCCGCCGGTGCAAAACAGCGGGTCAATCTACCAGTCCGGTTACGATATGCGCCTGTTTGAAGATCACACGGCAAAAAGGGTTGGGGATATTATAACGATTACCCTGCTGGAGAAAACCCAGGCGAAAAAAGCTGACGATCTTAACACTAAAAAAGATACCTCAATGTCAGCCGAGGTTCCCTCAATGTTTGGTATTGCGGCATCTACGTTGACGGGGCAGAACATTCAAACCTCGCTGGCATCCCAAAAAGAATTTAAAGGAACAGGCGCGGCGGATCAAAGCAATAGTTTAAGCGGTAATATTTCCGTTACGGTTGTCGAGCTGTTACCCAACGGCAATTTAAGTGTACGGGGCGAGAAAAGAGTTACCTTAAACCAGGGCGATGAATTCATCAGGTTGTCCGGTATTGTCAGGCCGGTCGATATAAATTCATCCAATATTATCACCTCGGACAAAGTGGCCGATGTAACCATTATGTACGTAGGCGAGGGCGCCATGGCTGACGCCAGTAAAATGGGTTGGCTGTCAAGAATTCTGCAAAGTCCGTGGTTTCCATTCTAAGTTAAGGATAAGGACATGAACACACTATATAAGCGCTTTATTTGCCTGGTTTTATTGGCTATTGCCTACAGCGGGCCGGTTGGCGCTGAACGTATCAAGGATATTGCCTCTATTGAAGGCGTGCGCAGCAATCAGTTGGTAGGCTACGGCTTGGTGGTCGGATTGGATAAATCCGGCGATAAAACTACATTTACCGGGCAAAGCTTACGCAGTATGTTGGCGCGTCTTGGCTTGACCTTGCCTCCCGGCGTTGATCCTAAAGCAAAAAACATTGCGGCGGTCTCTATTCAAGCCGAGCTGCCCGCATTTTCTAAGCCAGGCCAGGCGATTGACGTCACCGTTTCTTCGCTGGGCGATGCCAAAAGTTTACGCGGCGGAACCTTGTTAATGAGTCCGTTGAAAGGGGCTGATGGACAGGTCTATGCGATTGCTCAGGGTAGTTTGGTGGTAAGCGGTTTGAGCGCTTCAGGCCAGGATGGTTCAAGTATCACGGTCAATAATCCCAATGTGGGCCGTATTCCTAATGGGGCAACAGTCGAGCGCACTGTTAACACGTCCTTTGGTGAAGGCGATGCGTTGATCTTTAACCTACACACGTCGGATTTCACCACCGCCAACCGTATGGCGGAGTCTATTAACAAGGTATTGGGGGCTAATGCCGCAAAGGCGATCGATGCGACTTCGGTGAGGGTTAACGCGCCTTTAGATCCTAATCAAAAAGTGACGTTTGCTTCGGTGGTCGAAAACATGATGGTCATTCCAGATGATGCACCGGCGCGTGTCATTATTAACTCTCGTACCGGGACTGTCGTCATTAACGGTAAGGTCCGGGTCCAGCCTGCGGCGGTGTCTCATGGCAGTTTGACCGTCACTATCAGTGAAAATCCCCAGGTCAGTCAGCCCAATGCATTATCCGGCGGTCAAACGGTGGTTACACCGAAATCGAATATAAAGATTGAAGAAGAGAAAAACCATATGTTTGTGTTTAATCCCGGCGTTTCCCTCGATGAAATTGTTAAGGCGGTCAACGATGTAGGTGCTGCGCCTAGCGATTTGGTGGCTATTCTGGAAGCGCTGAAATCAGCCGGCTCCTTACATGCCGAATTAATTGTTATCTAAAATTGTCAGTTTTTAAGCGCATTATTTAGGCGGAGGTTGCTATGTTAAACGGACCACAAAATGCTGATGTTTATACCGACTTCAATGGCTTGGCTAAATTAAAAGGCCAAGCCAGGAAAGAGTCGCCGGAAGCGTTGAAGGAAGTCGCCAAGCAATTTGAATCGATTTTTCTAAATAATGTGCTTAAAAGTATGCGTGCGGCAAAGCTGGCAGACGGCGCTATGGATAGCGATCAAAGCAAGTTTTATAGCGATATGTATGATCAGCAGTTAGCCGTGCATTTGTCGGGGTCGCCCGGCGTCGGTTTGGCTGACTTAATCGTCAAGCAATTGAGCCCCGATAAGCCTAAACATGATAAGCAAGGTATTGAAGATTACCTGAACAGGTCGGGGGGCATATCGGCTAACGGTTCTGAACAGGTTCATGGCCTTAATCGGCAGCAATTGAGCAATAAAACCGAGGGGCTTGCAGATGATGGCCTAGTTAAGGTGTCTCCTTATGTTCAGGACCGACGTCCACTTGATGAGATGACTGAATTTCCGTTCAATGCTGATCGTGTTTTTCCTGCGCAATCCGGCGCATTAAGCGCCGATCATGCACAGCCGATACAGTCGGCGGAAGAGTTTGTCAGGCGTTTGCATCCTTTAGCCGTCCAGGCGGCCAGGGAATTGGGCGTGGAACCCAAGGTTCTCTTGGCGCAAGCCGCGCTGGAAAGCGGTTGGGGGCGTTCTGTAATAAAAAACAGCAATGGCAGCAACAGTTTTAATTTGTTTAATATTAAAGCGGATAAAGCTTGGCAGGGTAAACAAGCTAAAGTGGTGACTTTGGAATTTGATCAGGGTATTGCTAAAAAAGTTAATGCCGGGTTTAGATCCTACGATTCATTCGAAGAAAGTTTTAAGGACTATGTGGACTTTATAAAAGATAACCCGCGTTATGGCGATGCCTTAAAGAAAGTGGGTAATGCGGAACAGTATATGCATGAATTGCAACGGGCGGGTTATGCAACCGATCCGAGATATGCCGACAAGGTAATGAGCATTTATCAAGGCAATACGATGGCCGAATTTGAGCCCGATGTAATCATGGCGATGAACAATTAATGAGCAGATCAAGTTCGGCATCTAACGCGCAGAACAGGAGGGTATTATGGGTGGATTATTAGCAACATCATTGTCAGGCTTGATGGCTGCCCAGCGCTCTTTGGAAACGGTTCAGCATAATATTTCCAATGTCAATACAGAGGGTTATAGCCGTCAACGCGTGGAGCAGGGTACTAAACCTGCACAATTTACCGGTGACGGCTATATCGGTCAGGGCGTAAACGTTACTAATGTCACGCGCAGTTATGACCAGTTTATTAATAAACAATTGAGTTCCAGTCTTTCCGCATTTGGGGATGTAGATCATTACCATCAGCTTGCTACGAGCGTTGATAATCTTATGGCCGACCCGACTACCGGCATTGCCCCGGTTATGAATCGTTTTTTTAATGCGGTGAATGAAGTGGCGAATGACCCGGCGTCAATTCCTTCCCGGCAGGTGTTGTTGTCTGAATCGAGTAATCTAGCGCAAAGCTTCAATACGATGAGCGGCAGATTTGAAGAAATACGCACGCAGAATAATAACGATATGGGAGCCATGGTTAACGATATTAACTCCTTAGCCAAGTCAATAGCCGATCTTAATGTACAAATCACAGCCGATCTGGGTAAAACACAAGGCTTAAGAAAGCCCAATGATTTATTGGATAAACAGGATGCTTTGCTGTCAAAGTTGGCCGAAATCGTCAATGTTTCGGTGCTCCCTCAGAAGGACGGTGCTTCTAGTGTTTTTATCGGTAATGGACAGGCGCTGGTTCTTAATGGCGGGGCGGCAAGCTTTACCACGCTTCAGTCTCAATTTGATCCAACTAAAATGGGAATCGGGATTAAGACGGCCAATGGAATCACGGATATAACCAGTCAAATTAGCGGCGGTTCGTTGGCGGGTTCACTAAGATTTAGGGATGAAGTGTTGGATCCGGCGCAGCAACAGCTGGGTCGGGTAGCAGCCGGTTTGGCAATGGACTTTAATGCGCTGCATAAAAAAGGTTTTGATCTAAGCGGACTGCCGGGTGCGGACGTATTTAATTTTTCCGCTACTTCCATTCCTGTGATACAGAATTCGCGTAATAGTGGTAATGCTGTCGTTACGGCTAGTTTCCAGGATGTCAATGTCAAGCCATCGGCAGCGGCAAACCTGGATTACAGTGATTTTACTTTGAAGTATGCCGGCGGGGTGAATTACACCTTGACCAGGGCGAGGGATAATCAAGTAATTAATCTTACGGCCGGCCCTACTGTGCCTCCTGTAGCCAATGTGTTTGCCTTGTCGTTTGCAGCGGACCAACCCGCCAATATCGACGCAACCGATTTGCCGGGTATCGATATAACCGTTGATTTGAATGGCAAAACCATATCGGTCGGGGATGAGTTTCTAACCAGGCCGACTTATAGTGCGGCCCGTGAAATTGGGGTTGCTATTGATGACCCGAGAAAAATCGCGGCAGCCACCAATATAGAAGTTGATCCCGCGACCAATAAACCGGTGCCAAAACTTGATGAATTGGGTGTTCCTGTTGTAGATGCATTAGGTAATCCTGTTTACGTCACTATCAACGGCCCTATGCCTGGTGATAATAGAAATGCATTGCAACTGGCGGATCTTGGCAATCAATTGAGAATGTTAGGCGGGAGCGCCTCATTTAATGGCGCTTATGGTCAAATCGTTTCCGGTGTCGGAACCTTGACGCGCGCCGCTGAATTGGGTTCTTCGGCGCAGGAAGCTTTGTTAAATCAGGCTAAGGGGTCCAGGGAGAGTTTGGCTGGTGTGAATTTGGACGAAGAGGCCGCTAACCTAATAAAGTTCCAACAAGCGTATCAGGCGTCGGCACAATCAATTTCAATAGTGAAGTCCTTATTTGATACTTTGATAGGCGCAGTTAGATAGGAGCGATAGCGATGAGAATTTCAACGGCGTGGGCACAACAGCTTAGTGTTAATGGGATGGCCAATCAGCAAACTAAGTTGGCTAAGATACAGCAGCAATTAAGTTCCGGGCTCAAAGTGTCAGCTCCTGCTGAAGATCCGGCGGCAGCGGTGAGGGTATTGGATTTAGATTCAACGATTGCAAAAACAAATCAGTATCAAAGTAATATTGCTACTGTGCGTGGGCGATTGAATATTGAGGACTCTGCACTGGAAACCTCGGGTAATCTATTGGATCGCGCCAAAGAATTGACCATACAAGGTATGAACGATAGCCTAAGCAGCAGTGACAGGCTATCGATCAAGATTGAAGTGGACCAGTTAGTTCAAGCGTTGGCCGGGGTCGCCAATACCCAAAATGCCAATGGTGAATTTATTTTTTCAGGTCATCTTTCCAAGATACCCGCTTTTGTGGAACACCCTGCAACAGGTGAATATGTTTATCAAGGCGGTCCACAGCAGCGAGTCGTGCAAATTAGTCCTACCCGGCAGGTTGCCGATGGCGATTTGGGGCTTGATGTATTTGAAAATATAAATTCGAGTAGTCCGGCTGCGGATGAGAATGGCAAACGTAGTATTTTTAATACCTTAAAGTCGTTGTCTGCGAGCTTGGGCGCTACTTTTGATGCCACCCCCGGCGCAATCACCGGCGACAGATTTTTACGTTATGGTTTGGATTACAATAATCCTCCTCAAGCTCTGGGTACCACTACATTTGACCTGGTTTCCAGTGTGGAACAACTGCCGTCTACTGTGCCGCCAACATTATCCTCTCATACCTCAACAATAGACTTGAGCGGTAAAAGTTTTGCCAATGTAGATGCGATTGCCGCCGAAGTTAATAAGCAACTTACAGCAACCGGTTCATCGGCGCCTGCTGCTATTCGGGCGCGGAGTAACGGTAATAGAATCGAGTTTGTTTCACTAGCCCCAGGCGCTGTCAACAGCGTACAAATTAATAATAGGTCAGGAACATTTTTAACGGATGCCGGTTTTAGTAATGGACAGAGCAAGGCGGGAGCCGATTTGCCCGTAGCGCCGGTGCAAGTTTTTCAAAAGCAACTTGGCGATGTTTTAACCGATCTCGATACCGCACGGAGTAGTTTTTTGGAGGCAAGAACCAGTGTTGGCGTGAGGCTGAATGTTTTGGATAGTCAAGAATCCCAAAATGAAAAATTTATATTGGACACTAAGTCAACGCTTTCCGAAACCCAGGATCTTGATTATGCCGATGCAATCAGCAAGTATCAATTGCAATCTACGGCGTTACAGGCAGCCCAGCAGACTTTCGCCCAAGTAAAAAAATTGTCGTTATTTAATTATCTTGCATAACAGTAACTATTCGTGACCGCTCGCAGTATAGCTACTGAGTAGTTGCACAGAAATTATATTTAAAGGTATTGTAACTATTCAGCGTATGCACAATAGAACACGGATGACACCGATTAAACGGATAAACACTGATTTAAGAGTGCAAACAAACTGGGGGCGAACTAAAAATCCGTGTAAATCAGTCCTATCCGT
>SCPZ01000138.1 GCA_004299305.1 Methylobacter sp. | reverse complement strand
ATATACCCAAATGGCGCAGGATTTTTGTTCGTCTACAAGGCGTAAAAATGGGCGCATAGCGAGCTATGCAACCATTTTTGCAACGCAGGAGACGGGCAAAAAGACCAGTCAGTTGGGTATGTTTTTCGCAGGAAATCGCCTAAGATTAAACCGGGATACGAATGACGCGGATTTTGTCATAATCGCGTCATTCGCATAGCATCAACTATTATTCTGCTGCATCAACCGCAGCCAACATTTTTGCCAACTCACCCTTCTGGTACAGATCCATAACGATGTCGCAACCGCCGACCAGCTCAGCGCCGATATACAGCTGCGGATAGGTTGGCCAGTTCGAATATTCTTTAAGCGCCTCGCGAAGCTCAGGATCCTCAAGAATATTAACATGCTTATATTTGGCATGGCAGGCCGCTAATATTTGCACCGTCTGGCCGGAAAAGCCGCATTGAGGAAAATCCGGTGACCCTTTCATATATAAAACAACCGGATTATTTTCAATCTGGTCTTTAATTCTTTCTATAACGCTCATAATGATAATCACCTAAATAAATAAAAACCCACTGATTTTATCAACTTTACAGCCACTAAAAAAGAAATTCTTGCTCTCCAACATCACGACAATCACTTTATGCGTTGTCTATACGATTACAAATCGATATGCCATTCGATACGCTGTGACGGTGAGTTTCGCCTTTTGCCGATATTTACGATAGAATAATAAAATGAATCTAAGCCCAAGGAATGCTGTCTGTTCCTGAAAGTTGAAGTCATCCTACGGGATGTGTGAAAGTTTAAGTAACCGATATGGAGCAAAGTTATGTCTTGGAATGAGCCTGGCGGCGATAAGAAAGACCCCTGGAGCGGTCGTGGTGATCAAAAAGGCCCACCTGATCTGGACGAAGCAATACGATCATTGCAAGAAAAACTAGGTGGTTTTTTCGGCGGCGGCCAAGAGGGCAATGATTCCCCTTCCGGCAACCCTCCATGGAAAAGTCTTGGTTTTCTTGTGGCAGGTGCAGCAGCCATATGGGGATTAAGCGGCTTTTATATAGTTGATGAAGGTACTCATGGCGTTGAAACCCGTTTCGGCAAGTATATTGCGACCACTCAATCGGGGTTAAACTGGCATTTTCCGTCGCCTATTGAGCGAGTCGACGTTGTCGATGTTAAACAACAGCGTTATATCGAAGTAGGCTATCGTAGCGGCGGCACTGAGCAGGCTCTTGGTTCGGTGCCTAAAGAAGCGTTAATGCTGACCAAGGATGAAAATATTGTCGATGTGCGTTTGGCGGTACAGTATCAGGTTAAAGACGCTAAGGAATTTATCTTCAATATAGTCAACCCTGCGGCCACCTTGAAACAGGTCACCGAAAGCGCTCAACGTGGCGTAATCGGCAGCAGCAAAATGGACTTTGTGTTGACCGAGGGCCGAAGTGAAATCGTGGCCCAGATAAAAAAAGAAATCCAGGATGTTATGGATAGCTATAAGTCCGGCATTCAGGTTACCAGTGTCAATCTTCAGGATGCTCAGCCGCCTGAACAGGTACAAAACTCATTTGAAGACGCCATTAAAGCGCGCGAAGATGAACAACGCTTAATCAATGAGGCGGAAGCCTATTCCAATGATGTTGTGCCGAAAGCACGCGGTGCGGCAGCTAGAAAAATCCAGGAAGCCGAAGGTTATAAAGAACAGGTTATTGCTCAGGCCGAAGGTGAATCCAACCGCTTCTCCAAATTGCTTGCTGAATATGCTAAAGCGCCGGACGTAACCAGAAAACGCCTTTATATCGAATCCATGGAGTCCGTATTAGCCGAAACCAATACCGTAATGGTTGACGTTAAAAACGGCAATAATATGCTTTATTTGCCATTAGATAAAATGATCCAGCATCAACCTTCGATCCAACAAACCAATGTTCCTCAAAGCGCAACGGAACAACCTGCTCAAACATCGGTTGACGCGGCACAACCTGCTGTGCGAACTTCAACTCGCGGTCGCGACGCAAGGGGACGCTAATGACACAGAATAAAATATGGGTAAGCTTGGCCGCATTGTTGTTTATCGGCATGATGAGCATATTTACCGTCAGCGAAACAGAAAAGGCCATTAAATTCCGCTTAGGCGAGATCGTAAAGAACGATTACGAACCTGGATTGCATTTTAAATGGCCGTTTATCAACAATGTAAAAAAGTTTGATAAACGCATTCAAACGATGGCCGCAAAACCCGAACGCTTTTTAACGGCTGAAAAGAAAAACGTTATTGTCGATTCTTTTGTTAAATGGCGCATCGGCGATGTAACAACTTTTTATACGGTTGTTGCAGGTGATGTGGATCAGGCTAACTTACGTCTGGATCAAATCATTAAGGATGCTTTCCGTGGCGAATTCGGCAAGCGGAATATCAAGCAGTTGGTTTCAACGGATCGTCAAGAGATTCGTGAAATATTGATTAAAAACGCTAAACCTCTCGCGGCCGACTTGGGCATGGAAATCATTGATGTTCAGGTTATGCGCATCGATTTACCGGAAGAAGTCAGCAGTTCTGTGTTCCGCAGAATGGAAGCAGAGCGTGAACGGGTTGCCCGTGAGTTCCGCTCGCAAGGTGCGGAAGCGGCAGAAAGAATTCGTGCCGATGCCGACAGACAGCGAGTGGTTACGATGGCGAATGCGTTTCGGGATGCGGAAATGCTGCGTGGTGAAGGCGATGCAAAGTCCGCAGAAATATATGCCAATGCGTATGGTGCAGACACTGAATTCTTTACTTTTTACCGCAGCTTGAATGCCTATAAAAAGACTTTTTCGAGTTCCAGCATGATGGTGCTTGATCCTGAATCCGATTTCTTTAGATATTTCAAACAGCAGAAATAGTTCTGTTTAATTAAGCCACAGATTGCCAAAAGTAGGCGCCTCTAGGCGACACAAATGCACACAGATAAAAGCCTAAAAAGTCGCACTTACACATTAAAAGCAATCTGTTTAATCTGTGTAATCCGTGGCTGAATAACTATAAGACAAGATTTCCTCCACTGAGGAAACCCGTAATCAACGCTCCGCATGCGGGGCGTTTTGTTTGAGTGGACATATAAAAAATGCAACCAAAAGACTCTTGGCTTTTGCCCGACGGCATAGAAGAGATTTTACCGGAAGAGGCTCAGCATCTTGAAAGCTTGCGGCGCAAGATACTGGACACGTTTGCCTGCTGGGGATATGAATTAGTCATTCCGCCGTTCATAGATTACCTGGACTCCTTGCTGACCGGTTCGGGGCATGACCTGGAATTGCAAACCTTCAAACTGACCGACCAAATCAGCGGTGAAATGCTCGGAGTCAGGGCGGACATGACACCTCAGGTCGCCAGGATTGATGCGCATAATCTTAATGCCGAATGGCCGACCCGTCTTTGCTATACAGGCACTATTTTGCACACCAAAGGCGATCCGCTCGAAAAAACCAGAAGCCCTATGCAGATAGGCGCCGAACTTTACGGTCACGCCGGTAAGGAAAGCGACGTAGAAGTCATCCGCTTGATGCTGGAAATGCTGGCGATGTCGGGATTGCAAAATGTACATCTTGATTTAGGCCATGTCGGCATCTATCGGGCATTATCAAGACAGGCAGGATTAACTGATGCCCAAGAAGCCGAGTTATTCGACGTGTTGCAGCGCAAAGCCAGACCCGAACTGCAAGAACTGATGGCCGCCTACAGCATCGATGATGCGTTTAAAACAATGTTCCTTAAACTGCCGCAATTGAATGGCAGCAAGGAAACCATTGCTAAAGCTCGAGAGGTTTTGTTGGCGGCTAACGGTGAAGTCAAAGCGGCTTTAGCGGATTTGGAAGCCATTGCGGATAAATTGACAGTCAATTTTCCATCGTTACCGGTCAGTTTCGACTTGGCTGAATTGCGCGGTTACCATTACCACACCGGCGTAGTCTTCGCGGCCTTCGTGCCTTCGGTAGGCAGGGAGATTGCCAGAGGCGGTCGCTATGACAATATCGGCGCCATTTTTGGACGCGCTAGGGCTGCGACCGGCTTTAGTGCGGACTTGAAAGTATTGGCGGCATTAGGCAAAACATCCTATACAAAAGAACTGCGTCCCTTGATTTTCGCTCCGTATCAGGACGATGCGACGTTACATGAAAAAATCAGGGATTTACGCGCCGAAGGACTGGCGGTCGTTCAACAACTGCCAGGACAAGCCGGGTCTGCACAAGATCTTGGCTGCACATCCGTCCTGGAACAAGATCATCAAAACTGGGTAGTTAGACCCTTAGCAAGCTTGGAATAATTATGGGAAAAAATGTCGTAGTCATCGGTACCCAATGGGGTGACGAGGGAAAAGGTAAGCTGGTTGATTTGTTAACGGAGCAGGCGGAAGCCGTGATCCGGTTTCAGGGCGGCCACAATGCAGGGCACACACTGGTTATCCAGGGAGAAAAAACGGTTTTACATCTTATTCCGTCCGGCATCCTCAGGGAAAGCGTCCAGTGCATGATCGGCAACGGTGTTGTCTTGTCGCCCAATGCCTTGTTGGAGGAAATTGAGTTTCTGGAAAAAGCCGGTATTCCGGTTAGAAACCGTTTGCTGATCAGCGAAGCCTGTACACTGATATTGCCGGTTCATGTGGCGATTGACAAGGCGCGTGAAATAGCCCGAGGCAGCAAAGCGATTGGCACGACAGGCCGAGGCATAGGGCCTGCGTATGAAGACAAAGCGGCCAGACGAGGCCTGCGCGCAGGAGACTTTTTAAACCCTACGGTTTTTGCCGAGCGGTTTAAAGAGTTGGTCGAATACCACAACTTCATGCTGACCAATTACTATCATACCGATGCTATCGATTATCAAGCAGGTCTTGAAGAAGCGCTAAAATTGGGCGAGCAAATCAAGCCGATGTTGACCGATGTCAGCGAGAAACTGTACAAGCTTCAGGATCAAGGCAAAAACCTGCTGTTTGAAGGCGCACAAGGCGCCCTGCTCGATATAGATCACGGTACTTTTCCTTATGTGACCTCGTCCAGCACTACGGCGGGCGGCGCTGCAACCGGCACCGGCATCGGGCCGCTTGATCTCGACTACGTACTGGGTATTACCAAAGCTTATTCGACACGCGTAGGCAACGGCCCATTCCCAACCGAATTGCATGACGCGAACGGCGAGCACTTAGGCACAGTAGGAAATGAGGTTGGCGCCACCACCGGACGCAAACGCCGCACCGGCTGGTTTGACGCAGTCGCAATGCGAAAATCCGCAAAAATGAACAGCCTGAGCGGTATTTGCTTAACCAAACTGGATGTACTGGACGGCCTGGAAAAGGTCGGCATTTGCACTGCCTACAAACTTAACGGTATCGTAACCAAAACGGCGCCTTTAGGTGCGGATCAATATGAAGAATGTCATGCGATTATTGAAGACATGCCGGGCTGGACCCAAACGACTGCTGGCGTAACCGATTACAACGCACTGCCGGATAACGCCAAAGCCTATATCAGGAGAATTGAAGAACTGGTCGGCGTTAAGATTGCTATTCTGTCAACCGGCCCCGACAGGGACGAAACAATTATCCTGGAACACCCGTTCGCTTGAACGGCTGCTACCTAATTACTTGGAGATAACATGGCTGAAACTGTAGATGAATTGACGGTAACATACGAAGACGGCGGCATTGAAACAGTTAAGGAACTGGACAAGAAAGTGCTGACCAAAGGCGCCTGGGCTACGATCATGTATCGTTATCAGGATTGGAACCGCGCCAAAGAAGAATACGGCCCGGATAAATACACCATCCGCCGTTACCAGAAGCAAAATGGCGAGTATAAGCAAAAATCAAAATTTAATATTTCCAGCAAAGATCAGGCGAAAGCCATTATCGAAGCGTTGGAAGATTGGATTAAATTGGATTAAATTGTTCTGCGCATAAAAATGGAACACGGATGACGCGCGGATAGGACGGATTTAAACGGATTTTTTAAAAACTGGGATTAAGCCTTTAATCAGTGGTTATCCGTGTCATCCGTGTTCTGTTTTTTAATAGTGGATTTTAGATTTTAACTTGTCTGGGTTAGGTATTTATGCGTCCCGCCACCGCTCCCTCCGTTACCCGTATCGCCCTAGCCAGTTTCATCGGCACCGCCATCGAGTTCTACGATTTTTATATCTACGGCATGGCGGCAGCCTTGATTATCGGCCCGGTATTTTTCCCCGGCGGCAATCCCACAACTCAAGCGCTCAGTTCATTCCTTACTTTTGCCGTAGCATTTCTTACCCGGCCTTTGGGCGCGGCGCTATTCGGGCATTTCGGCGACCGCATCGGGCGCAAGACAACCTTAGTCGCATCGCTGCTGGTCATGGGCATTTCCACCACATTGATCGGCTTATTGCCTGGCTATGATGCTATCGGCGCATGGGCTCCGGTTTTGTTATGCCTATTGCGTTTCGGTCAGGGTATCGGATTGGGCGGCGAATGGGGAGGCGCGGCGCTGTTGGCAACCGAAAACGCCCCAGCCGGAAAGCGCGGCTGGTACGGCATGTTTCCCCAACTGGGTCCGCCGGTGGGATTTCTGTTAGCGACCGGCAGTTTTTTGCTACTGGCACATTTTCTAAGCGATCAAGAGTTTAAAGACTGGGGCTGGCGACTGCCGTTTCTTGCCAGTTCGGTGCTGGTCATGATCGGTTTGTATGTGCGTTTAGCCTTGGCCGAAACGCCGGTCTTTACCAAAGTGTTACAGCAACACCAACAAGTCGGCTTACCGCTTCGGGACATACTCAAATCCCATGCGGCCCGATTGGCGCTGGGAGCGATGGCTATGGTCGTGTGTTATGCGTTGTTCTACATTTCTACAGTGTTTTCCTTGAGCTACGGCACCACCACGCTACAAATCCCACGCCAGCAATTTCTCAGCATGTTGTGTGTGGCTGTCGTGTTTATGGCCGCCGCCACGCCGCTATCGGCCTGGGCAGGTGATCGTTTCGGACGACGCCCAATATTACTGGTCGCCGGAAGCTTGGCATTCCTGTCCGGTTTTCTGCTGAAACCGATGCTGGAAAGCGGTTCACCGTTGATAATCACCGCCTTCTTGTCACTAGAGCTATTCCTGATGGGAGCCACCTTTGCACCGATGGGAGCCTTGTTGCCGGAGCTGTTTCCATCCGCGTTACGCTATACCGGCGCGGGAACCGCCTATAACTTAGGCGGCATAATCGGCGCCTCGTTTGCGCCTTATATAGCGCAACGACTGGTCACCGAAGGCGGACTTGCCTGGGTAGGCGGCTATGTCTCATTGGCTGCGGCTATCAGCCTGCTTGCTGTATATATGATACGCGAAACGCGTGATAACCGTTGGCTATAAAAACTATGCGAAATACCCTCTAAAACGGAATGTCATCATCGAAATCGTCATAATTTGGCGGTGACGGCGGCGGCATGGAAGCGGAATTGTGTTGCGGCGCAGATTGCTGAGGCTGACTGGCAGGTCTCGATGAAGGAGCGGAATATCCGGCCTGTGACTGATCGCCGCCAAAGTTCGCTGTGCCGCCGCTGCGACTGCCTAACATATGCATTTCTGAAGCAATGATTTCAGTTGTATAGCGATCTTGTCCACCCTGATCTTGCCATTTACGCGTCTGTAAACGACCTTCGATATACACCTGGCTACCCTTCTTTAGGTACTCGCCTGCTATTTCAGCCAAACGATTAAAAAATACCACTCTGTGCCATTCAGTCGCTTCTTTTTTTTCGCCGCTTTGTTTGTCTTTCCATCTCATGGAGGTTGCCAGCGTGATATTGACAACGGCCCCACCTGACGGCATATAACGCACTTCAGGATCCGCCCCCAGATTTCCTATTAATATCACTTTATTAAGCATCTATTTCTCCGATTGTTTTCTTCCATTTACGGAAGCGATTATGCGTTGACGTACTGTGTGATCAATCGTTGTAATTGGTCTTTGTCCAGGCGCTGATTATCAACCTTAAGATAAACCAAAGCCTCTTCATAATGCAGAGTGACGTCTTCTACACCGTTGAGTTTAAGCATTTCGGCAACGAATTTATTTGCGCCCTGTTCGTTGAGTTTCTCCAGCGATATAAGCAGGTTTGCCACATACCGGGGAGGCTTCATCCATAAGGATACCAGCAACCAGCTGAATGCGGCAGCGGCGCAAAATAAGAATACCGCAGTAACCCCAAATGTGCCGTTAAACCAGCCGCCCACCAGCCCACCGATAAAAAGCCCCATGAACTGCGAACTTGAATAAGCGCCCATAGCCGTGCCTTTCAAATCGGCAGGCGCTGTCTTCGATATAAGAGAAGGCAGTGTCGCTTCCAGCAAGTTAAAGCCGCAGAAAAACAGCCACAAGAAACCGATAATTCCAACCAGATTTTGATGGACTGCCGACAGGCCCAATTCGGCAATCATCACAACTGCGATTGCGCCCAGAAACACCTGTTTCATTTTGCGTTTCTTTTCCGCCAGGATGATAAACGGTACGGCGAAAGCCATCGAAATAACGAAAACGGGCAAATAAACCTGCCATTCATGCCCGGCAATCAGGCCGGCCTTTCTCATCAATGACGGCACCACGACAAAAATAGCCATTAAAACCAGATGCAAGGTAAAAATCCCGTAATTCAGGCGCAACAGATCCGAATTTTTCAACACCTGCATGGCTTCTTTGGGAACGAACTCCGCATCCCGATGTAGTTTGGAGTGATGGGGATTCGGAACAAGGTAAATAATCGCCAAAATAGCCAGTAAAGTAAGTACCGCCGTTACTCCAAAAACACCCTGTACACCACCGAATCCTGAAATAACGGGTCCGGCTATGATACCGACGCCAAACGAAGCACCGATGCTGATACCGATAATAGCCATGGCTTTAGTGCGATGAACTTCCTGAGTTAAATCGGCCACCAGGGCCATAATAACAGCCGAAACCGCACCGGCGCCCTGAAAAGCCCTGCCCACCAAAACCCCGTAAATGGTCGTCGACAGTGCCGCAATCACGCTACCAATAAAAAATAACGCCAAGCCGATAATAATAATCTTTTTGCGGCCGAAACGATCTGATAATAAACCGAAGGGGATTTGCAATAGAACTTGGGGTAAACCGTAAATACTCATAGCCAGACCGATTAAGGCAGGTGTTGAGCCTTCAAGCTGCTCGGCAAATAAAGGCAGCACCGGCAAAATCATAAACAACCCCAGCATTCGCAACGCATAAATGCTTGCCAAGGATCCTGTAGCGCGTTTTTCCGACGAAGTCATCGAACTTGTAATGTCTTGTACCTTATTTATTTCCTGCATAAACTCTACTTGAATTCCATATTTTACAAACAGTTAGTTATTTTAAATCAAAAAACTTTTTACAGCTCAACACTTACTTTCCACTTTCATCTATTCCTGTCAAGAGGGGCTGAACCGCTTGATTTAAATAATCAGGCGAAAGATGCGAATATCGCATCGTAACGTTCAAGGTTGAATGCCCCAATATCTTCTGAAGAGCGACAAGGTTACCGCCTTTCGTAACAAAATGGCTAGCGAATGTGTGGCGAAGAATGTGTGCAAGTTGACCCGCTGGAACTTTTAAACCACCGTTTAAACGCTGATCTATAAGCAGCATAACAAGGCTTGAACGGCCCAGCTTCTAATCGTGACTGAATAAATAGTAACTATTCAGACCCCGACCGTATTTAGACCTTCCAGGTTTTTAAAACCTGGAAGGTCTTGGAGTAACACTATATTTTTCAACAGGATGATTTAGCCATAAAATTTTAAACGAACCGTTTAATGGCTAAACCAACCGTATGGAGCTAAGGGGGCTGAATACTTACAATAAATAAAAACCAATATTTAGACACCGGCACAAAACAAAGCTCTGGTTAATACGGTTCGTAAATTTTAAACCTTCTGCTTCCGACATCTAGCGCCAGTAACAAGGCAAATTGCAACGACAAACTGTAAGGCGCTTTCCTGCGAAAAATATACCCACCTGACTGGTCTTTTTGCCCGTCTCCTGCGTTGTAAAAATGGTTGCATAGCTCGCTATGCGCCCATTTTTACGCCTTGAATACGAACAAAAATCCTGCGCCATTTGGGTATATTTATTCTTGGCAATCGCCTAAAGACTCATACTTGATAACATTACCTTATCGTTCAACACTTGAAGCTGTATTGAAGATAAATAGGTAAGTTCTCTCTTCATTTCGCGAATAGTTCTGGCACTGAGAATAGGTGAATCATAATCGCAGGAAATCGCCTTAGCTCACGGTTTAATGTTGCGGGCATTATACCCGAATCCAGACGGCCTGAACGATAAGTAGCAACAAGCTCAAACTTTATTGTCTTTGCAATCGCCTTAAAACTGTCCCTGCTTATGTTGGTAGCCCACGGCTACAAGAATTTACAGAGTTTTCAATAATAACTGATGTTACGTACAGACAGCCCTGAGCCCTTCGGCTGCGCTCAGGAGAGCCCTGTCGAAGGGCCTGTGGTTCGACAAGCTCACCACGAACGGAATTATCATGGTTTGAAAACGCTGTAGATCATTGTAGTCGTCCAAACCTAATCAGTTAAGTTTTACGATACTCCGCCAAATTAACCCCATATTTTTTCAGCTTGCTATAGACAGCCCGCGAGGTAATCCCCATATCCTCTGCTGCTTTTTTTACATCCCCCTGATGCTGTTTTAGCGCACTTTCAAGAAACGCCTGTTCGGCCTTGGCAAGCGCCTGTTCCTTAATATCTTTCCATTGTTCAAGGTTGAGCGCTTTAGCTGGAGGCGGCAAATCCAACTCGGTCATTTCTTTGCCGGTGGCAAATAAAATGCTGCGCTCAAGCATGTTTTCCAGTTCGCGGACATTGCCCGGCCACGGATAAGCGCGAATTTTCTGCATGACTTCGCGACTGACCGACTCAACCGCCTTGTTATATTTCTTACTCAAACGCTGCACAATCAATTGCACCAAATAAGGCAAGTCTTCCGGTCGTTCGGCTAGCGGCGGGATGCTTAAGCGAACTACGTTGATACGGTAATACAGGTCATTGCGAAATTGGCCTTGCTTAACCAGTTCTTCCAGGTTGCTATTGGTTGCGGAGATTATTCTCAAATCAACCGACAGGGTTTGTTTGCCGCCGACCCGTTCCAGTTCGCCTTCCTGTAATACCCGAAGCAGCCGGGTTTGTGCGGCAGGGGACAGGGTGTCGACTTCGTCCAAAAATAAAGTCCCGCCTTCGGCACGTTCAAAATAGCCTTGATGCACTTCGATAGCGCCGGTGAACGCGCCTTTTTCGTGCCCGAACAGCGCGCTCTCGATCAGGCTTTCGGGGATTGCGCCGCAGTTAATCGGGATAAACGGTTTATTACAGCGGTCGCTCATCGCATGGATGGCGCGAGCGATCAATTCTTTGCCGACGCCGGTTTGTCCCTGAATCAGCACGGTTGCCAAGGTTGGTGCAATCACTTCGATAGCTTGCAATATTTTCTGCATGGCCTGCGATTTGGCAATAATCGCCGGAGGCTGGTGTTTTTGTGTCGGCTGCTTGTCTTGTTGACGCCAAATCTGTTGCATACTTTGTTCAATGCGCGAGTGCAGTTCGTTAATATCCTGCATTTCCTTGACCGGCGTAGTGTCAGTGTATTCCATGCCCGGACGGTCTTTTGCCGCGCTTGGGTTGGTGTATACGCAAACTTCACACTGACCGTCGTGGCGGGCGATGCTTTGTTTGATTTCCACTTTGGCGTAACCGAAATTTCGGGCGGCAATGCCGCCGAAGACGCTGGAAGTCATTCTGCATAATTCGGGAAAGTTGGTGACCCGGTCGCCAAAAGGACAGCAGCTGTTAATAACGGTAATGCAGTCCTGGTTGCTGGAAGCCAGCGAAAATTTACCGCCGATATTGTTTTTAAGGCCGAGGATCAGTTCGGTATAGCTTTCAATACCCAGCAATTCGCTGTTACGGGTCTCTTCCCGATAGGTTTCTTCAAAAAAGCAGCCGGCGGTTTTGGCGATATGTTCAATTAGTTGCTCGCAGTGTTTTTGCCCCTGTTGTTCGCTGGCATGCATCAGCTCAAGGATGAAGGTTTGCAGGAAAAAAACCGGCGTTAAATCGGAAAGAGGCTTGGTCATGATATTTTGTGAAGTAAGTTTTCTCTTATTGAAGCACAGCTTCATTTACTGGGTAAAGGATAAATATAACTCATTGTAAGGTAATGTAAATATTGTTGGTGCTCACTGGCACAGCATTTGCTGTTACTGAAATGCAAGTAAACTAACAACGAGGAGAGAGAAATGAGTCAAGATAAACCACCTTTAGATCCGCATCCACTAAGCGAGTATGTTGCCTGGGCCGGGAATCGCAACCGCGAACCGCTGCTGGGTGTATTAAAAGAAAAACTGCCTAAAGATCCGGGCAATGTGTTGGAACTCGCTAGCGGCAGCGGCATGCATATTAACTATTTTGCGCCGCATTTCGAGCATCTGCATTTTCAGCCTTCCGATAAGGATGAAGCCGTTTTCGATAATATCAAGAAACTGTCCACCGATCACCAGAACGACAATATCGCCGACCCTGTTCATCTGGATTTAACCGATCCTGACACCTGGTTTAATGCCGGAAACTTCCAGTCATTTGCGGCTATTTTCTGCATCAATATTTTTCAGGTGGCGCCTATTTCAATTGCCGACGGCATGATGAAATGCGCCGCGCATTTATTGAGTGATGATGGATTTTTGCTGATTTACGGCCCGTTCCAGGTGGAAGGCGCCTTCACCACCGATTCCAATAAAGCCTTTCATGAGACATTGAGTTCGGCCGGCGTTTCGGAATGGGGTTTAAAAGATGTCGCCGACCTGAAAAAAGCGGCGGCAAATCACGGCTTGGAATTAAAAGAGCAGATCAATATGCCTGCCAATAATTTCTCGCTGATATTCGGTAGAAAATAATAACGGGGAATAACGATGAGTAATGTATTGAATGAAGTTTTAATGGCCAACCGCGATTATGTTGCACGCTTTGATAAAGGCGATTTGCCGATGCCTCCGGGACGGCATTTTGCGATTTTAACCTGCATGGATGCGCGCTTGGATCCTGCCAAATATGCCGGACTTGCCGAAGGCGATGCCCATGTAATCCGCAACGCGGGCGGCAGGGCCAGCGACGATGCAATACGCTCTCTGGTCATTTCCTATAAATTGCTCGGCACGCGGGAATGGTTTGTTATTCACCATACCGATTGCGGCATGGAGACTTTTACCGACGACATTATGCGCGATTTGCTGTCCAGCAGCTTAAAAACCGCCTCTGTCGATGCCGACGGCTGGCATGATTGCGGCGAAGGCCCAGGTTCGGCGGAAGCCAAATATATTGATTGGCTAACCATTAAAGATCAGGCGCAAAGCGTTCTTGAGGATGTCGTGCGTATCAAGTCGCATCCTTTGGTGCCGTCCGATATGCCTGTTTACGGTTATATTTATGACGTTAAATCGGGTGCATTAATCGAAGTCCCAGAAGCTACAGCCGCCGGAAAATAAAATGGAACAAAAATGTTCAGCCGTTATCATCGGGGTTGGTCCTGAGCAAGGCTTGGGCGCGACACTCGCCAACCATTTTGCAGGTCAAGGTTTGCATGTTTATATAGCAGGCCGGAGTGAAGACAAGCTTCAACAGGTAGCAGAAACAATTCGCCAAAAAGGCGGCTCAGTCAGCGCAGTGATTGCCGATGCAACGGTTGAGCATGATGTGGCGCATTTATTCAAAATGGCGCAACGGGATGGTTATCGTATTGATATTGCTGCCTACAATGTAGACAGCAATATTCCGTCGCCGTTACTGGAAACGGATGCGGAAACCTTTACCCTGCTTTGGCAGCAAAACTGCCTGGGCGCTTTCTTGTTCGGAAAAGAAGCGGTCAAGGCGATGCAGGATAAGGGGACGCTGTTTTTTACCGGAGCGACAGCGTCGTTAAGGGCAAAACCGCCGTTTACCGCATTTGCAGCGGCGAAAGCCGGTTTAAGGGCGTTGGCGCAAGGCATGGCAAGGGAGTTTTCGCCGCAAGGCATCCATGTGGTGCATACCGTTATTGACGGCGTGATTGACGGCGAACGGGCAAAAAAACAGTTCCCGGACTATGTTAAGGCCAAAGGTAAGGATGGCTTGCTACAGCTGGACGCCATCGCCGAAACCTACTGGGCTGTTCATAAGCAGCATCCCAGCGCCTGGACTCATGAACTGGATTTGCGGCCGTTTAAAGAGCCGTTTTAGGGTAACTCGCAATAAATAACCCCCCAGCCCGAATAGTTCCCTCTGGAGATTGGGAACCCGCGTAAAGATGTTAGAAAAAATTAACAGTAAACTATTTACCCTTTATGGATCTAAAAAATTATCGTATGAAAACTCGCGCTTTATTTGTTTTATTGTCCGCTAGCTGCGCTATTGCGAATGCCACGACCTATACCTTGCCGGAAAACAGCAATGATAGCGTCATTACTCAATTTCATGACGATGTGCCTTTAACCCGTGCCGAACAAAACGAGACTTTGCTGGACGTGGCGAGGCGTTTTCTTCTGGGGCAAACGGAAATCGTGAGATTGAACCCCGATGTTGACCGCTGGCATGTCAAAAAGGACGAGATTATTCGATTATCCAACAGGCGCATTTTGCCGGATACGCCACATGAAGGCATCACCCTAAATATTGCCGAATACCGTATGTATTATTACCCGCCGGTTCAGAAAGGATCGGCGCCGCAAGTCATGTCTTATGCTCATGGCATAGGCAGGCAAGACTGGAAAACGCCTTTAGGTAAAACCAGCATCGTGCAAAAAGTTAAAGACCCAGCCTGGCATCCGCCGGAATCGATAAGGCGCGAACATGCGGCGAATGGCGATCCCTTGCCTGCTGTGGTTCAACCGGGTCCCCATAATCCCTTGGGCGCCTATATGCTGCACCTGGCCGTTCCCGGCGGCTACCTGATACACGGCACCGATATTGACAAGATTTACGGCATAGGCATGCAGATAACGCACGGTTGCGTTCGCATGTACCCGGAAGACATTGAGGTTTTGTATAACTCGGTTCCGGTAGGAACGCCGGTGTATATGGTCAAACAGCCCATCAAGGTGGGATGGTTGGATAATACGCTGTATATAGAAGCGCATCCCGATTTGGAAGGGGAGGAAACCACGCTGGAGCAAAAATTAGAAGTGGCGTTAAAGCTTATTCAAAAAGCTAATAATATCACCGGGGATAGCGCGATGCCTGACGTTGACCGGAAAGCATTACAGCAAGCGCTGATAGCGCTGGATGGAAATCCGGTAGCGCTTTATCAAAGATTATAGCTGTTGGGTTACGCTGGTTTATAGCCCCGCCATCCGTAATAAGCGATATAGCAATAACAAAGAACCGGGATGAAGAACGCCTGTTGAATGCCTATCCAATCGGCACAGGCTCCCTGCACGACAGGAAGAACAGCGCCGCCGACAATGGCGGCGCATAAGATCCCCGAGCCTTGTCCGGTGTGTTTGCCCAAGCCGCTAAGTGCAAGTGAAAAAATGGTCGGAAACATGATCGAATTAAACAAGCCGACCGCAAGAATAGTCCACATTGCGACATGACCGCTGCCGAGCATGGTTATTAAAACCAACAGCGCCGCCGTTATCGCGTTAAAGGCGAGCGCTTTGCCGGGCTGGATTTTTTGCATGGCCAACGCCCCGATAAATCGCCCGACCATAGCGCCGCCCCAATAAAACGACACATACTTTCCGGCCTCTTGTTCCGCCAATCCGGCAATTGAAGGTTCGCTCAAGAAGTTGATTAAAAAGCTGCCTATCGACACTTCGCCGCCGACATAAACAAAAATGCCGATTGCGCCTAATACCAAGTGCTTGTAATTCCAGGCGCTATCGCGATCATCTTCGTCGCCTGAACCCTGCATTTTTACAGCTTCTATTTTGGGCAGCTTGATTAGCGCAAAAACGATAGCAATAAAAAATAAAACCGCAGCAAGCAACAAGTAGGGGGTTTGCACCGCTGCCGCCTGTGCCGCTTGATAAGCCGATAACTGGTCGGCGTTCAGCAGCTTGATTTCATCTGCGGATTTAACGGCAGTAGCAAGGATAAATAGCGCGCCCAAATACGGGGCGATAGCTGTACCCAGCGAATTAAACGCCTGAGTCATGGTTAAGCGGCTGGAAGCGGTTTTCGGGTCGCCCAAAATAGTGATGTAGGGGTTGGCGGCAACTTGTAGCAAGGTAAT
The DNA here is from genome assembly GCA_004299305.1 of Methylobacter sp. Classification (GTDB taxonomy): domain Bacteria; phylum Pseudomonadota; class Gammaproteobacteria; order Methylococcales; family Methylomonadaceae; genus Methylobacter_A. The sequence goes on along the minus strand of SCPZ01000138.1, from coordinate 3,551 downwards.
GCCGGAGGCCAGCACAAAAAAGGCGGTTAAAAATAATGGATAGGAATGCAGGCTTGCAGCCGGATAAAGCAGTAAACAGCCGATGCCAGCGATGCTTAACCCGGCAATGATGCCGCCTTTGTAATCGATTTTTTCGACTAAATAGCCGCTGGGCACCGATACGACAAAATAAGCGGTAAAGAAGCAAAACTGAACCAACATGGCTTGGGTGTAATTCAGGGTGAACACCGATTTTAAATGAGGGATCAAAATATCGTTCAGACAGGTTATAAAACCCCAGATAAAAAACAGCGAGGTTAATAGTGTTAACGAACCTAAATATGAGTTTTTATCAGGTTTAACCGTGTTAGTTAGATTGATCATCTTTTGTTGGTATGTCAGGTTAAGAATCGGTGTTGCAAAATATAATGCTCATATATTAGGTTTTTGTGGTGCGCGTACCTTTATAAACTACATTAAAAATCAACGAAAAAGGTACGCACAGCGTACCCTACGGTAAGTAAATAAAAACAATAGCTTTACCCGTTCAGAGTATGTATTTACCACGAAGGACACGAAGTTTTGTAATTTGGCTTTTCTTCGTGTCCTTGGTGGTTTTATGCCGTTTAAGAAACTTGATGTGGAGGGGCGGTTATTATTTAATCACTGTGAAGCCAACCGTTTCATTGCCGACCATTACTTTAAAGTCCCCCGGCTCGACAATCCGCTTAAGATCAACGCCAATAAACGACAAATCATGCGGCGTTAAGGTAAAGCTTAAGTTTTCGGTTTGACCGGGAGCAAGTTCGACTTTTTTAAACGCTTTGAGCTGTTTGTTGGGCCGGGTTACCGAAGCCGCCACATCATTGATATAAACCAACACGGTTTCCTTGCCTTTTAGTGCGCCGGTGTTTTTGACATTAACGCTGACAACGATATTTCCGCCCATTTTGATTTTGTCTTTTTCCACTTTTAAACCGCTGGTTGCAAAAGTGGTATAGCTTAAACCATGCCCAAACGGATACAGCGGGTTATAACTATTCTGCTCAAACGATTCGATAGGTTTGTAATCATAGGGGCTAATACCATTAGTGTTTCTAGGATAGGTAATAGGCAGTTTGCCGTTAGGGTTATAGTCGCCGTATAAAATATCGGCAATCGCATCGCCGCCTTCCATACCCGGCAAAAAGCCTAACACCACGCCGTCTACCCGTTCTTCAATTGACGTGATAATACGAGGGCGACCGCCCAAGGTCAGCAAAACCACCGGCTTCCCGGTTGCAATTGCGGCATTGGCAAGATCGATTTGGGATTGATCGAGATTTAACGATTCAATATTGCCTATGGTTTCGGCATAAGTATGCTCGCCCAGACTGAGCAAAATGATGTCGTGTTTTTTGGCCTCATCGACAACCTTTTGAATATCGATAGGGGCATCGAAAGAATTTCCTCCAATATAACTTACCTTGCCGGTAGATTTTTTTTGTATAGCTTCAACAACCGTCAGTTTTTCTTGGGGATATAAATTTTCAGCAAACCCCTGCCAGGTAATAGTCCAACCGCCGTTCATTACGCTCAACAAATTGGCGGTAGGCCCGGTCACCAGGATATTGGCGTCTTTTTTTAGCGGCAGGATGTTATGGTCGTTTTTGGCAAGGACAATCGATTCTCGAGCCGCCTGGCGGTTGGTTTCTATCGCCTCAGCTGTGGCGAAATTGCCTTCTACAGCCAACAGTGGTTTAGGCTCGAATAATCCGGCCCGATACTTAAGTGTCAATATTCTGGTTACCGCTTCATTGATACGGGACACCGGCACTTCGCCGGATTTGACCAGCTCAAGCAATAAATCGTAAAAAGAAAAATCGAACGGCACCATGCTCATGTCGATACCGGCCATTACCGCAATTTTGACCGCTTCTTTGGGGGAGGCGGCTATCTTGTCGCGGGTATAAAGGCGCTCAATGTCCGCCCAGTCGGACACGGTAATGCCTTTAAAGCCCAGTTCGCCGCGTAAAATTGTGGTCAGGTAGTGATAGTTGGCATGTCCTGGAATGCCGTCAACTTCCGCCGAATTGACCATCACCGCAGGCGAGCCCGCTTTTACGCCCGCTTCAAAGGTCGGCAGGAAATATTCGCGCAGCATTCGTTCGCCTATCCAGGCCGGGGTCCGGTCTTTGCCGTTAAGCGGATAACTGTAACCGACATAATGCTTCAAGCAGGTGGGCAGTTTATCGGCAGCGGAAAAGTCGTCGCCCTGATGGCCTTTAATATAAGACGTACCCATTACCGTCGCCAAATGCACATCTTCGCCGAAAGTTTCCCATAAGCGCGGCCAAAGCGGCTGGCGGCCAATATCCATCACCGTGGAAAAATTCCATTGCAGGCCGGAAGCGCGCACTTCCCGTGCGGTAATTTCGCCTTCCTTGAAAGCCAGCTCCGAATTGAAGGTCGCGGCCATGTTAATGGCCTGCGGAAACAATACCGAGTTTTGCGTGTAAGTCGCGCCATGAATTGCGTCTATCCCGTAAATGACCGGGATTTTTAAGCGGGTTTTGGCCGCCTCATCCTGCACGGTGCGCATCATTTTTCGCCATATTTCAATGGATTGCGCTTTGGTGTCGGGCGTAAACGGCGTATTAAGAATGGAACCTACATGGTGCTTTAACACCGCATTTTCCAACTTGACCGGATCGATTTGATCCTCAGCGTTTTGTTCTTTAGGAACGCCGATCACCGTAAAGTCAACCTGCGTCATTTGGCCTATTTTTTCCTCAAGCGTCATTTGTGACAGCAGATGATTGACTTTATTTTCTATTGCTTTGTTCGATTGCGGCGCGCTCATAGAACGCCCCGCCATCGCGAATAGGATGGTAATTAAAATGATAGGTAAGGTTTGCAATTTAATAGTCTTCGCGCGTTGGTTGATTAAGGTTACTTGACCGTATTTTAAGCTGTACTACGGTTTTTCTACAAAAAACATTATCAATCAGGTTAGGTTTTTCATATTCCGATGATGCCTCAAGGCGACTTGTCCTGCTTTACAAAGGATTGATCATTTGATGTGTGCGCTATTGCAGCGTAGTTTTTTTGGTAGTAGAGTGAGGTTGAAATTTTTCACTCATTACACGATTTTTGAGGAGGGACTATGAATTTTATAAAATTAACAGCATTAACGGTGAGTTATAGCGCGGTTTTGCTGGCTCCTGTAATAGCGGTTGCGGCTTTTGATCCGGCGGCATTTCAGGCCGACAAAGAGCAGCATATTGCAAATGTTTTGGAAAGAATCCAAGTCGATCAAAAAAACCTGAGCTGTGTGCAAACCGCTGAAGATCATGCCGCTTTGAAAGCTTGTGATGAGGCTTTTAAACAAGATCCTGATATTTCAGGGACGAAACTAAAAACAAGCAAAAGCAATAGTGTCCGTAGCGACTAAAGTTCCGGTTACCAGCTTAAGGCGATTTCCTGCGAAAAATATACCCACCTGACTGGTCTTTTTGTCCGTCTTCTGCGTTGTAAAAATGGTTGCATAGCTCGCTATGCGCCCATTTTTACGCCTTGAATACGAACAAAAA
>SCPZ01000011.1 GCA_004299305.1 Methylobacter sp. | reverse complement strand
TGTTCGTCTGCAAGGCGTAAAAATGGGCGCATAGCGAGCTATGCAACCATTTTTACAACGCAGGAGACGGACAAAAAGACCAGTCAGGTGGGTATATTTTTCGCAGGAAATCGCCTAAGTGCGTTGCCTAAACAAAAATCATCTCAACCATTCAAGAGGCACACATGCAGCACGATGAACAAGAAGACAAAAACCTCTACAAAGTTGTAGTAAATCATGAAGAGCAGTATTCGATCTGGCCAGCCGATCGCGAAAACGCGCTAGGTTGGAAAGATATTGAATACAGCGGCCTCAAAGCCGAATGCCTGGCGCACATTGAAAACATCTGGAAAGACATGCGGCCGCTCAGTCTGCGCAAGCAAATGGAAGATGCGGCGCAAAACCCCCAACCCCCAGCCGAAGCGCTATTGCCCGAAACAAGCAACGAGGATCATTTGGTACAGCATCTGGCTACCGGCTCACACCTCATAGAAATGTGCCTTCGTCCCGAAAAAACCGTCAAGGCGCTTCAGGAATCCATTGACCGGGGCTTCGTGCATATTCATTTCCCCCAGACCAAAGGCGGAACCGAACTCGGGGTCAAGCTCGACCGGAACGAGAGCGATCTTAGCTTGGCCGATTTCGAAAGCCGAACCGGTAAAATTCGTCTGGTTGGGGGCTTAACCCTGAACTACACAAAAGTCCGCTGTGTAGCCGACGTCGACTTGACAACGCTTAGCGGGCAAGGCCATCTTGAAATCATAACCGGGTAACAATATTGCGAAAGGAAACAGCAGTTTCCCCGATGTATTCAAGCTTACCGACTTACCCCGAGGCTAGGGAGTTGTTGCCCGCACCGGAAATCGATAGAATGCGTGTCTGGCAGGTGGATTTGGATGCGCTAGTCGGCTTTATCCATCATTTAGAAGCCATTCTGTCGGCTGATGAACGCAGACGCGCCTATGCTTTTGCCACACCCCAGCTGCAACAGCGCTTTATTGGCGGACGCGGCGTATTGCGCCTGGTTCTAAGCGCTTGTTGCGGTAAGTCACCGGAAAGCTTGGAATTTGTTTACGGCCCTTACGGCAAACCTTATTTGACTGGGGCGGATGCGACCTGGAAATTTAACCTGGCACACAGCAAACATATTGCACTGATTGCCGTATCCCGCTATGTCGAAATCGGCGTGGATGTTGAAATCGATCGCCCGTTAACCGACCTTGCCGCACTGATTAATTTAAGTTTCTCAGAACAAGAACGCAACGCCTGTTTAGCCATGTCCGAACAAGAACAACAAATAGAGTTCTACCGAACCTGGACATGTAAGGAGGCCTTACTAAAGGCCAGTGGTCAAGGATTACAAGTGGACTTGCGAGAATTAGAGATTGCACGAGATGGAACGGTTTTGCGTTGGCCGACACAATTGCAGGCTTACAGCACATATCGCGTATACCCCCTATCCACGAATACACCAGCGGCCCTAGCATTAGGACCGGAACTGACGCATTGGCAATATGAAGAATTGCCGGTGCAAACTTTAGAGAATTTTTTCACGCACAATGTAAACCAGGGCCGTCGGCATGTCTAAGCAGGAAAATGCAACACAAGGAGAACAGCAAGGCCGCGAAGAGGTCTTTAAGCAAGCTTTACAAAAAGCCACTCTGACCATTCGGCAACTGCTGGAAGAAAACGCCTCACTCAAAAACAAAGAGCCTATTGCGATCATCGGTATGGCCTGCCGCTTTCCCGGCGGGGCCAACAACCCGGAGCAATTTTGGCGACTGTTGCAAGACGGCATCGATGCGGTCACTGAAGTCCCGGCAAATCGCTGGGCTGCTGAGGACTATTACTCTGCTGATCCGCAAGCCCCTGGCAAAATGTACACCACTTGCGGCGGTTTCCTAAATACCCCTGTCGATAGTTTCGACGCAGATTTCTTCGGCATATCGCCCAAAGAGGCGCGCGCCATGGACCCACAACATCGGCTGCTATTGGAAATCGGCTGGGAAGCATTGGAACACGCCTACCTGGTTCCAAGCACATTGAAAAACAGCAGGACCGGGGTCTACGTCGGCATGTCCAGCGACGACTATGCCCGCAATCACCGTCATTCCGGTCGGCCCGAAAGCATTGATGCTTACGCCATTACCGGCTCCACCTTCAGCACCGCCGTAGGACGACTGTCCTATAACCTGGGACTGCAAGGCCCTTGCATGGCTTTGGATACCGCCTGCTCGTCATCGCTGGTCGCGCTCCATTTAGCCTGCCGCAGCCTCCAAAGCGGGGAATCGGACTTGGCGTTGGCCGGCGGAGTTAACCTGATGCTGTCCCCCGAATTGCATATTTGTTTTTCCAAACTTCAGGCCATCTCCCCCGATGGAAAGTGCAAAACATTCGACGCCTCAGCCAACGGTTATGTGCGCGGCGAAGGCTGCGGCATGGTCGTACTCAAACGCCTGAAAGACGCGGTTCGCGACGGTAACCGTATTCTTGCGCAGGTAAAAGGCTCGGCGATTAACCAGGACGGAAAAACCAATGGCTTGGCCGCTCCCAATGGCAATGCACAGCAGGCGGTTATCCGTGAGGCCTTGGCAGACGCAGGAATCCAACCTTCAGCAGTAGATTACGTTGAAGCGCACGGTACCGGCACGATTCTCGGCGACCCCATCGAAGTCGAAGCCTTAGGTGCGGTTCAGGACGCGAAACGCCTGGAGCCATTGCGCTTAGGCGCGGTAAAAACCAATATCGGTCACTTGGAACCGGCTGCGGGAATGGCGGGCTTAATAAAAATCCTCCTGTCATTAAGCCATGAAGAACTGCCGCAGAACATCCATTTTCAGCGCCCCAATCCGCATATCGCCTGGGACAACCTGCCGCTGCAAATACTCAGCGAAAAATCGGCCTGGAAACGCTCAACCCGGCCTCGCATCGCCGGCCTGAGCTCTTTCGGCTTTAGCGGCACCAACGCCCATGTCATCATAGAGGAAGCCCCCCAGCCCGAATCCCGGACCTTGGGACAAAGACAACATGCCTACCTGCTGAACTTATCGGCGCGGAACGAACCTGCCTTGCGCGCGCTGGTTTCCGAGTATCTGCGCGTCTTGTCTCACAACGAAGCCGCATCGGCAGACTATTTGGGCGACTTGTGTTATTCGGCCAGCGTCGGCCGTACTCACTGGCCCCAGCGCCTGTCGGCGGTCGCTCTTGACCAAGCCGACATGCACCGTAAACTGGCGGACTTTATACAAGGCCAAGAAAATACCGATCTCACCACAGGACATAACGAAGAAACCGCACCGGACATAGCCTTTCTGTTTACCGGCCAAGGGTCCCAATACCCTGGCATGGGCCACGCGCTGTATCAAAGTCAAGCGGTTTTCAAACAAGCCATTGACCGTTGCGATACTTTGCTACAACCCTTGTTGAACCGATCTTTGCGCGACCTGCTGTTTAACGCAGAAGCCGACATCCTAAACAAAACGGCCTACACCCAACCCGCGCTGTTCGCACTGGAGTACGCCCTGTACGCGTTATGGAGCTCATGGGGAGTAAGGCCCGCGGCGCTAATGGGACACAGCGTAGGTGAATATGTGGCGGCGTGCGTAGCCGGGGTATTCAGCCTGGAAGACGGCTTAAAGCTGATAGCCGAACGCGGTCGCCTGATGCAAGCGCTACCGGCGGGAGGCAGCATGGCGGCAATTTTCGCACCGGAAAGCCGTATAAACACCGCAATGGCGGCTTATCAAGGGCGAATTAGCATTGCCGCCTACAACGGACCTGAACAGTTGGTCATTTCCGGTGATGAAGACGCTGTACGCGCAGTGTGCGCCACGCTGGATAAAGAAGACGTACAAACCAAGATACTGGCGGTTTCCCATGCCTTCCATTCCCAACGCATGGAACCCATGCTGGCAGAATTCGAACGCATCGCTAAACGAGTGGTTTTTTCCCCGCCGCGCATCAAACTGATCTCCAACGTCACCGGTGCTGTCATCGGCGCGAACATTGCCTCCGCCGACTACTGGCTGGAACACATACGCCGCCCCGTCGCCTTTGCAGCGGGTATGGCAACGCTCAAAGACACAGGGATGCGGCTATTTGTAGAAATCGGCCCTCAACCCACCTTGCTCGGACTAGGACGCCATTGCATCGCCGAAGACGCCACATGGCTGCCCAGCCTAAGGCAGAACGTCCCCGAACAACAACAGTTGGCCCGCGCTTTGGCAGGATTATACGTGAAGGGGGTAACGGTGGACTGGGCCGCCGTATATGCCGATCAAGCCTGCCGCTGGACCGACCTGCCGACTTATCCGTTTCAACGCAAACGATTTTGGCTTGAAACGCCGACACAGGAAAAAACCGTTCACAGGCTATCGTCCCCCAGCTTGGCGCATCCGCTGCTGGATCGCATGATCCGCTCACCGTTGCTGGACTCGACGCTATTCGAAACGCGTTTTGGCGAAGCGGAATTACCGGTATTAAAGGATCACCACATTTTCGGCAAAACTGTCGTATCGGGAGCCTGCCTCACCTCCATGATTCTGGGCGCAGCAAAACAAGCCTTCGGCGAAGGCATGATTCAGTTGACGGAACTGATGTTTCATCAAGCGCTGGCGATAGCGGATGGAGGCGCACGATCCGTCCATTTAGCCCTCAAGCCGCTAGACAATGATAGTGCATCGTTCCGGCTGGTCAGCTTAGAGGCCGATAATGCAACGGCAGAAGCAACGCTCCATGCCAGCGGCAATTTACGGATTCAGCCGCATTCAGCATATAAATCAAACCATCCGCAGTCGTCCCCATTGGAATTGTGGCATCGCTTCGATACGGAAATACCGGGCCAAACCGTGTATGAAGCCCACCGCCGCCGCCACATTGAATTGGGCAACAGCAATCAATGGCTGACATCAGTCCGGCTCGGCCCGTCCGAAGCCATAGGACGCCTCCGCCTGCCCGGCAGCGATGGGCGTCCCTTAGACGTTAACGGCTACCTGCTGCATCCCGGCCTAATCGACTCCTGTTACGGCCTGCTGGCCGCAGTTATCACGTTAGAGGGCGATGAAACCTTGGTGCCGTTCGCAATAGAACGCTTCAATTTAATCCGTCCCTCCCAAGGTCAACAATTTTGGGTGCATATTCGCCGCCGGGTAATAGCGGAATTCCCCGACAAATTAATCGGCGACATTCAACTACTGGACGAACAAGGCGAACTGATCGCCGAATGCATTGGCCTGGAAGGGCGCGCTGCGACCCCGGAAACCTTGCTGCGCAGCTTGGCGAAAGACACAAGCCAGTGGTTTTACCGACTCGATTGGATTAACAGTTTGCCGCCTATCACTCTGGGAGAGGGGGCTGAACAGTTACCTCAAAACTGGCTAATTTTCATGGACGATGCAGGGAATGGCGCAAAAATCGCCAAGCATCTGGAAGCACACGGGCATTCCGTTACAGCAGTTTATCCCGGCATCGGCTTCGAACATTTAGAGGCACAGACTTATCGCATTGATCCGATGCAAGCAACCGATATGTCACTGCTGATGACAAAGATTTTTAACCAAGAAACGAACTGTACAGGCATCGTCTATCTATGGGCTCTAAACCGCCATGCAGATAAACCGTCGACATTGGAGCATGTAATTGCCCAAAGCTGCGCCCCCGCCCTTCACCTTATTCAAGCCCTCGGCCGGATAGAAGCAGCCGCTACGCCCGCACTAATCCTGGTGACTCAAGGCGCCCAACCTATCGACTTGCCAGAAACCTCAGCAAAATCGGCGTGCATTGACCAAGCGCCGTTATGGGGGCTAGGCAAAACCATCGCACTGGAACATCCTGAACTGCACTGTAAACGTATTGACCTGGCCCCTGACGAGACAGGCGAAAGTAACGCCGATTTCTTAGTTCAGGAACTGCTCAATCCGACACAGGAAGACCAAATAGTCCGCCGCCGTTCTAAGCGTCTCGTTGCCAGGCTGGTTCGCCACCGCCCGGCGGAGCAATTCACCAACCTTCCTGTGCGGCAAGAAGGTCATTACCTGATCTGCGGCGGCCTGGGCGGCCTGGGTCTATTGTTGGCAAAGACGCTTGCGGCGCGCGGCGCGCGGCATATCACACTGTGCGGACGTAACGCCGCTAATCCCGAAGCGCTGGCGCTGATTACCGAGCTGGAACAATTAGGAGTAATCATCCGCGTCCGGCTAGCGGACATTAGCCATGCCGAACAGGTACAAGCCCTGATTATGGAGGCATCGGCGGAACGGCCTCTGACGGGCATAGTCCACGCTGCCGGAATCCTGGACGATGGCGTCCTCACCCAGTTGGATTGGCCGCGATTCAACCGAGTGCTGGCGGCAAAAACCGTCGGCCTCCAACATCTGCATGAACTGAGCCGCCATCTGCCGCTCGATTTTTTTATCGGCTTTTCCTCCATGGTGTCATTAACCGGTTCTCCGGCTCAAGGCGCTTATGTGGCCGCCAACAGCTTCGTTGACGCATTAATGCATCAACGCCGAGCCGAGGGCTTAGCGGGACTGAGCATCAACTGGGGACCTTGGGCCGATGCAGGCATGGCAGCCCGCCTGGATGACCGTCAGCACTTGCGGCTTTCTGCACAAGGCATCAACGCCATGTCGGCGGTAGACGCTTTTCGCGCCCTTGACCGCCTATGGCCGAATCCACCGGCCCAGATAGGCATCATGGATATTAATTGGCCGGATTTCCTGCGTCACTTCCCCGGTGCGACCGACTTGCCGCTGTTCGAATCGTTACGGCAACAAGCTGACAGCGGCGCGTCTGCTGACCAAGAAGGGACATCGCAGGCCAAATGGATAACGCAACTTGAGCAAAGCCCGGTAGCGCGTCGGCGAATCCTGCTGACCTCGCTGATCTGCGGCGAAATCAACCGGGTACTCGGCGCGGGAAGCGACCACTCTATCGCCCCGCGCCAACGCCTGTTCGATTTAGGCTTAGACTCATTAACAGCTGTGGAATTGAAGAACCGTCTGTCTTCCGTCCTGTCATGCTCGTTGAGCACAACCCTGTTGTTCGATTATCCCACCCTCGAAGCCTTGACCGATCACTTGTGTACAATCGTTCCCCTGGCATTCGAAGCGGCAGACACAACAATTCCCACAGCGGCAACAGCCGCCATTGACGACAAAGAAGCAGCCCTAGAGCAAATGTCGCAAAAAGAACTGGAAGACTTGCTAGCCGAAAAAATCAATCTCATTGCAGAATAACGATAGCGCACTATGACAACCAACAACGAAAACGGCCAAGCCCAACGGGAATTGATTAAAGGCGCCTTACTGAAAATCGATGCCTTGCAAACCAAACTCAAGGCCTGCGAAGCGGAGAAAAGCGAAGCCATT
>SCPZ01000137.1 GCA_004299305.1 Methylobacter sp. | reverse complement strand
CTGCATCTGAAACATAAAATGAACCACTTCGCCTTAAGGAGCAAGCTGTATATCGGTGCTATTCAACAGGCCTTGAGGGAATTGGAAGGGCTCAAGGCAGCCTGTGCGTAACATCAGTTATTTAATTTTCATTCCTTAAGTCGGGACAATCCAAGGTTAAGCCGGTCAAACCATGAACAACTTAACCGTCTGCACTCTTAGACAAGACATTTTATTTTTATGACTCATGCTTAGCTTAGCCGCCCAGTTCATTGTAGGTTTACTGTATGCCAATGTCGGCGAATGGCTGATGCATAAGTACGTTTTGCACGGGCTGGGACAAAATCGGCATAGTTTTTGGGCGTATCATTGCTATGAACACCATGCTGTTTGCGCCAAACACGCTATGCTCGATCCGGGCTATCAATCGTTGCGGTTAACGACATGGAACGCCCAAACCAAGGAATTGGCGGTGTTAGCAGGCATTGCGCTGCTGCATGTACCGCTGTTTATGCTATGCCCCCTGTTTACCGGCGCGCTGTATGCGTCCTTGCTGCTTTATTACTACAAGCATCGTAAGGCGCACCTTGATCCGGCTTGGGCTAAGCGGCATTTACGCTGGCATTACGATCACCATCTCGGCGGCAACCCTGCTGCGAACTGGTGCATTACCTGGCCCTGGTTCGATTACCTGATGGGAACCCGCATTAAAAGCAAGGCGCTTGAATAAGCCCTTACTCCAGCCACACCCGATAAGTTTTCCTGTCATCTTCAAAAATAAACAGTTGCTGCGGGGTAATGCCGTTGGCGCGGATAGATTCACCCAACTGTTTTAAGTCGATTTTTCCCGAAGCGATGATGCGTTCCAAGACGTCTTCAGGGATAAGATGCTCTAAATCCAATACCGCTTCGGCGGGCATTTTAACCGAGACTCGCTGCTCGCCGCCTTCGCTGACGCGCACGCAAAGGTTGCTTGCCTGCTGGTCAAAGCTTAAGGCTATGGTTGCCGACTCTTGCTTGATTACCGGCAATTCATAGGCTATCGCCTGCTGGATCAGTTCCCTGCCGACCGCTTGTTGCAGTAGCGGCCACCACGCCAGCCTGACGTCCAATTGTTGTAATTGCTGGATTAGCCCCTGAAAAGCGCGCATCAATAAAAACAGGTCGGACGGCCCGGCTGAGCGGAACCACCAGCGGTAATCGCCGAGTAAATCGTTAACCCCCTGCCCTAACTGCCACTGCTCCGAATTAAACGGATGGTTTAATAAAAAAGGCCGGAATAATATCTGACATAAGGCGGGCAAGGAACCGCTGATCGGCGACAGTTTTTTGCTGTCGAAACCCAAGGCTGCAAAGCAAGCCAAGGGTTTGGTGGGATTGCGTTCGCGACAACCGACTATCAATTTAAGCAAGGCCATTCTGCGCGGTTCGGCAACGCTAATAGTGCAGCCGTAATCGAGTAATGTCACTTGCGGCTGACCGTACCGGTCATGGCTGTAAAAGACGTTGCCGGGATGCGGGTCGCCATGCACTTCACCGGCGACAAACACGCTTTTAAACAGGGTCAGCACCAGCGTTTGACCGATAGAGCGGCGATCCTGTTCCGACCAGTTAGCGGCCTTATCGATCAACACGCCCTCCGCCCGGCTTTGCACCAAGACGCGTTCGCGGCATAAATCCTTATACACTTTGGGAACCGTCAGTCCCGGAACGTGTACGGCTTGGCCGAAATAGTCCTGCCTTTGGGCTTCGGAGCGGTAATCAAGCTCGCGCTGCATATTGTCGCGCAGGCTTTTTTTATACGCGTCAAGATCGAAACCCCAACGGTTGACCGGCCCTACGCCGGGCAGCAAACCGAGCAGGCGCAATTCGGCATCGACCGCATCGCTAATATCGGGATAGCGGATTTTTACCGCGACTTTGTCACCGTTTTTAAGTTCGGCAAGATGCACTTGCCCGAGGGACGCCGCCGCGATGGCTGGTTCTATGGAGCGGAAAATCTTTTTGTATTTTTGCCCGAGTTCCGTTTCAAGCAACGGGATCATGGTTTTTAACGGTAAAGGTTCTATGCCTTCGAGCAGTTCCTGAAACGGCGTCGCGCCATCGTTGCCCGCAAACAACTGGCCAACTTTCATGGTAATGCCGCGCGCATCGGCAAACAGCCCGGCGAGCGCGCGTTTGGCGAGTAAGCGTTCAGTCTCGTTTTGGCTGCGTTGAAGTTTTTTGGCCGCCAAGCCAATGCGGAAAAATTGCAGGGCGCGTTTTGCGGTTTGGAGGATAGTCACATTAATTGTATTTTGTGGGTTAATTGCAGGAATAGATGAAATTCAAATTATTTCATCTGCATCCCTAACCTGGCAATTCGTCATACAACTGCCTTGCTTGGCTAAAAGCGGTTTTACTCGCCAACATCGTGTAACACTGTGCTTTCGGGAAGACTCATTGCCAATGCAACCGCTTCCGCTTCGCCCGGATCAAGCAAAATGGATAACGGGCTTAACAATTCCTGAGCCGGTTTTTCAATTATCAACCAATTAAGCCCGCTTATTGCCGACACGCATCCGGCAAACCGGCACCGTTAATAGTGATCTCTTCCCATACTTTATGCGGAATAACAACACGCTGATAAAGTTTCGGCAATAACTCAAGTTGCTGAATGCAATGAGCGGGCTGCTATCGCCTACAATCGTGTTTTTAGTCATCATTAAGCTCGTCTGCAATTTGGTCATCATCAAGATCGATAACCGGTATTTCTAAACGCCCCAGCTCGAACATGAATTGTAATTTAGTCATATTACAAAACTGAGCGGCTTTGCCTAAAGAAAAACGATGCAGCTCGAATAATTTAACCGCAAGTAGAAAGATCAGTTCTTTTTCGAGCGCTTGCGGCGATTTTCCCGATGTTATTAACAGATCATCAGGATAGGGTAACGATAATGTGTGCATGGCTAGTACTCAGTCAATCCTATTTTGACTGGTAAAAGTAAATCCGTTCGTCCTGAGCTTGTCGAAGGATGAGCGGATTTACGTTGAGCTAAACGATTTTTACACGACATATCAATATTGACTGAGTACTAGGTTCCTGCTTTATGGTTGGTTCGGTCACCTTAGTGTAGCGTAACCCGAGGGGCTATTAGTGTCCATTGTTTGTGTTTGATGCGCTTTGCATTGTTCAGCACATAGGCTCTGGAAACTTTGATACTTGAAATGGATGCTTGTCGGAATTAATACAGTTTGGTCATCCGGCATTCGTAAATGGGGCGAGATGCATCCTCTACCCGGCTTAACCCTGAAATTTAGCGTGACTATCGTAAAGCTCACTGTCAAACAGTATCACTCAGAGTTACGCCGCCGAACTCGGTTTTTCACGAGTGGTGTAGTTCGGCCATTTAGAGACATTCGGTCTTTGTAATATGGGTTCTTTTGAATGACTGGTATCGGTATCAAAGCCGACTGTCTCCGCTCTGCCTATGATTATGATAAAGCCTGTTCCGATTAGCGATAGCGTAATCGAAGGAACGAAGACCATCAACATGCGTCCGATTACGCTATCGCTAACCGGACCTACGGCCCTGTGGCGTCAGTAAGCTATGACATTGAAACATTGCTAAACAGTAGGCATGACGAAAAGGAAATTCGTTTTGGGATTTCTTAAAATTGTCACACCACGTTTGCCTTGCTTTTTCATCTAAGTTTTCCTCTAATAAAGCAATTACACCTTCTTTATTTAATTCATATAAATCTACTATGGCTAAATTATAGGCTTTAACTGGGTTTGGCTGATTTGCCAAACATTTATAGAATAGTGCCGCAAATATGTAGCCGATTATGTCAGGCTGATTCCATTGTGTTGCTATTACAGTACACTTACGATTCAATAGAAAAATTGAAGATAATCCTACTTTCTCATTTGTTGAGAAATTTTTGAAGTAATTGTTATTACTTGTTGTACCCGTGTTACATCCATTCAAAAAAACTAGTTTGAGATTAAGTTTATGTACCTCCCTCTGGACAGATTCTAGCCATATTCCTTTTTTAGCTGTATCGATTGAGGTTGAAACAAAAAAAGGATCTGTGAATGTATTGGCAGGGATACTATGCGTTGCTAAATGTAAAAAGTCAGTTGAATTTGCTGGGGGCTTAGAGAAATCAACTTCTTCATATTGAAGGTCTATTTCAAAACTGTTTTGGTCAGCAAATGTCTTTTTTATCAGATATTTTTCTGATTCAGCTAGTTTTAAATTATCCGCACTGTTGGAAATTAACAAATTAGACCCTGTAATTAAAGAATCTGTTAATGCTTCCTTGATTATTGGGCAGGTTTTAAAAACAAATTCTGATTCTCTCATCCTTGATCTAAGCTGTTCATTCTCAATAATACTTGGAAATATAGGTAGTCCTTCTGTCCAATGATCTGGTATAAACACAAGTTCTGATATTGAGCTATTTTCTAATACATAAATAAATTTAATGAGTATTAGCTTTATACTATTAAATACATTGTTCAATGCATCATTAAATACCGGCCGATTTATTACATTATGCTGATATTTTAATAACGCCTCATAAAAATCAAAAAACTGTTCTGCCGGTATATTTTCTCTGATATATTTTTCTTTAGTAAGGAGAAAAAATACACAACTATCTTCACAGATGAATGAAAATAGAAATGCAGAATCAGATGATAACTTAGAATTTAACGCATCTACTACTTGTTGAATTGATGCTCCTTCAAACGGAGATGGAAAAGAATGAAGCTGACAAATTATAGCTGTTAAGTCATTGAATTCACGCCAATAAAAACTATAATCCAATGAGTTTGCCATTTGTTCTCCAAATTTTTCCGAAAGTTTTTCATTTAAAAATTCAAACGGGTCATCATATTTTTCACGGAATCCATATATAAAAGGTGTTCCGTGACAAATTAAATTATCTCTTTTAGCGACTAGTTCATTTTTTAAAGAAATACTAACTGCCCCTGATTGCAAAACATAATCAATCCATTCTAGAACTGAAAGCCAATCAGTAAGAGAATTTGAACTACACAGCACAAGCGCATAAAGAATATCATCTACCATGCCAGAAGGATCAAAACTCAACAGCATGGACTGTATGCGAGATACATATTGCTCCCGAACTCCTCTGCGATAATGCAGCCGTTGATATTTATCAATTTCTGATTGAATTTCTATACATGACTGCTTGAGATTATCAATTCCTTTTGCTAGATTGCTTATATGAAAATATGTTCTCGCAAGAACTAGCCTTGCTTCAATTCGCACATCCAGGTCGCATTCTGCAATAGTTGTTTCAATTTCTTTTGATAAAATCTCAATATGTTCTATATCCCCTAACTCTCTAGAACATACAAGAAGATTTATTTTTATTTGAATATTAAATAGTTCTGAAGGATAGTCATTAATTAAGCGAGTATAGATTTCTTTTGCCGCTTTAAAATCCTTTGTTTTTAATTTAACAGTAGCAGCGTTTGTTTCTAGTATTAAAGAAGGAGCGGTATTAATTAATTCATGAATTTTAAAACATTTTTCAAATTCATTATTCGCACAATCAAAGTCTCTTTCTCTCAATGCTACTACTCCCTGAGTTTCTAAAACTTTAATTTGCCAAGTGATATTTTCCTTATTTATTGCAATCTTTTGAGCACTAACAACAATCTCTTGAGCATCATGGATAGCTCGATAAGCTGACTGAAATGCAGAAACATCTGCGAAATAAGATGCAGCGGCACATAAAGCGTCAATAGCATCTTGATATTTTTTCAGACTATTGTAAAAATCTTTTATATGAACAAGAAAATATGGTGCTTCATCAAGCGCTATTTGATTGGATTCAAAAAGCCTAAAAATATTATGAGATAATGATTTTCCTGCTTCGTACTGTTTATTTGTTTTGCAAAATGCAATCCCTTTTAGAAATAGTTTTTTTGATTGTTCTGCGTTTTTTTGATAAATCGTCGCAACCATATTGGTATTGAAATTGTAAGCAATAAGGCGACGATTAATTTTTCGCTTATTATATTTAGTAAAAATAATTGCATTAATCTGGCAGATTCGCGCTACATCATCAGGCCGAACCACAACAACATTTAACAGCTCATCATCAAGAATATCTATTGTGTAAATAGCATCATTTTTCTTTAAAATATTTCTAATATAACTTTCGTAATCTTGATTAGATAAGCTGAGAATTTCATCAATAGATTTTAGGTTATTCATTTATTTACCAGGATAATTAAAACAATTAAACCTTCGGGGTCAACCCGCGTAGCTCCCATTAGCGATAGCGTAAACGGAGGAATGTTTGTTGGCTTCGAAAGTGAGATTACACAAGATAATCGCACCTACATTTTGAATGACCGCTTATTTGTCTTTTCTTGTCATTTCAAATTAATCTTATTGGGCAGCAAAGGGTCGAACTGAGACAGTCAAGTAGGCAGGAATAAGCCAGTTCAAGCGGTGGCTGTTATGCTCAAATCAATCCAGCGGGAACAACCAGTTGCTTAACTTGTTCATGCAGCTCCGACAAATCGGCGTGGATGGTTTGCCAGACAACTTCCAAGTCTATTTTGAAATAACCATGCGCTAAGGCGTTACGCATTTCGTAAGCAAAATTAAGCGGTACTTCGGGGTGTTGATAAGCAAATTCTGGGTGATGGCGTTTAATATTGTTGGATGCTTCACCGATAATTTCAAAATTACGAATAACGGCGTCTTGTGTTTTTTCATCTTGCAAAAATGCAACTTCATCTAAATCTTCGATGCAGCGATAAATGCGCTCAATCGCTTCGACAATATGCCCGAGATTCAGGCAACCGTAGAATATCAGCTTTGCTCATACCGGCTTAGCCTCTTGTAACACTAGATTTCTGAACTTATCGGGGAGCGCTCTCGGAGTCAAGACATCCACAGCTACCCCAAGCAATTCTTTTAATTCGTAGCGGATAGCGCCAATATCCATCAATGTGGTTTCCGGCGTAGGATCGACCAGCAAGTCCAGGTCGCTGTCTTCGGTGTCGTCGCCGTGCAGCACCGAACCGAATACCCGCACGTTTTTAACCCGATGGCGCAGGGCAATTTCGCGAATCGCATCGCGGTGGGTTTGCAGGGCTATTGACGGGCGCATTCAACGTTCTCCACGAAAGTTAAAACAGCAAGAAATTCATGTTTGGCAGTTTACCATAGCTCCCGCTTTCATTAATTTCTCAAGTTACAGCATTTTCAAATCCAGTTAATTACTATGCTTATTGAAACTATGAGGGGAAGGAGTGCAAGCTTCGCTTGCTTGCTAGCGCAGGCGAAGCCTGCACTCCAGCAGCGACCATGATAA
>SCPZ01000136.1 GCA_004299305.1 Methylobacter sp. | reverse complement strand
GCCGCCATGCGTAAGCTTATCCATCTTAGCTATGCCATCTTAAAATCAGGTGAGCCTTTCGATCCTAATTTTTCCTTGCAAAAATGCATTTAAGACGGTATCTGCCGGGATGACGGTGTCACCCAAGCACTTGTGTATAAAGACGAGAGCTAGAACTTGGGAACGAGCGAAACACTTGGATGTACATTTTGTCGCATATATTTCAAAGCTGTCGTCTTTACTGTGAAAAATAAATAAACAGATTACACGTCCAGATTAGTAACATCCAACGCATTCTTAACGATGAAATCCCTACGCGGCTCTACGACATCGCCCATTAATGTCGTGAAGATTTCATCGGCGGCAATCACATCCTCAATCCTGACTTGCAGCAATCTGCGGTTATTTGAATCCAGCGTGGTTTCCCAGAGCTGTTCCGGGTTCATTTCGCCCAACCCTTTGTAACGCTGGATATGCTGGCCTTTTTTGATTTCCTTCATCATCCATTCAAAAGCCTGTTTAAAGTTGCTGACCGGCTGCTGTCTTTCGCCCATTTGCATGAATGAGCCTTCGTTAAACATGCCCGCTGTGTCTGCCGCATATTGCGCGATTTTTTGATAATCCTTGCCGTTGAAAAAGGTCGACGGCAAAACAAAGGTTTTGGTTATTGCGTGCAGGCGCCTGTTAACCACGACGGAAAATTCATTGCTTGATTTGTAATCCAGTTCAACGGTGTATACCGCCTTGCTGGCGCAATCTGTCAGCCTTTGCTCCATATCGGCGAACCAGGCGGCGAGCTTTTGTTGATCCTGTTTGAGTTCGTCGCTGATCACGTCCATATACGCAAACTGCTCCAGGAAAACTTCGTCGTAACGTCTGGACAAGCGATTGTTGATGCCGTCCACTTCGGTAAACAATTTAGCCAACTTTTCCAAGCCCTGCCCTTGAATGGGTGGAGCGGATACATCGGTGAACAGCTGGGCTTTATCCAAGGCCAGCTGAATCAGGTATTCGTTTAGCTGGGCATCGTCTTTAACGTAATGCTCCTGCTTGCCTTTTTTAACCTTGTACAAAGGCGGCTGGGCGATGTAGATATAGCCTTTTTCGACGATTTCAGGCAATTGACGATAAAAAAAGGTCAGCAATAAGGTTCTGATATGCGAGCCGTCAACGTCCGCATCGGTCATGATGATGATACGGTGATAGCGCAGCTTGTCCAGGTTGTACTCGTCCTTGCCTATGCCGCAGCCTAACGCAGTAATCAGGGTTCCGACTTCTTCCGATGAAATCATTTTATCGAACCGGGCTTTCTCCACGTTCAGGATTTTACCCTTTAACGGCAGGATGGCTTGGGTGCGACGGTCCCGGCCTTGTTTGGCCGACCCGCCCGCAGAGTCTCCTTCCACCAGGAACAGTTCGGATAATGCTGGATCTTTTTCCTGGCAATCCGCCAGTTTGCCCGGCAGCCCGGCAATATCCAGCGTGGTTTTGCGACGCGTCAAATCGCGCGCTTTACGGGCCGCTTCCCTGGCACGGGCTGCTTCGACAATCTTGCCGACGATGGCTTTGGCTATTTGCGGTTTTTCCAGCAAGAATTCCTGTAGCTTCTCGTTCATGGTCGATTCGACCAGCGGTTTTACTTCCGAAGAAACCAGTTTGTCTTTGGTTTGCGAGGAGAACTTAGGATCGGGCACTTTAACCGACAACACGGCGGTTAAACCTTCCCGTGCATCATCGCCGGTGGTTTGCACTTTTTCTTTCTTGGCTAAGCCGCTGGACTCAATGTATTGATTGATGGTCCTGGTCAATGCGCCCCTGAAACCGGCTAAATGGCTTCCGCCATCACGTTGCGGAATATTGTTGGTGTAGCAAAACACATTTTCCTGGTAGGAATCATTCCACTGCATAGCAACTTCGACCGTGACTCCTTCCTTTTCCGCTATAAAGTGAAATACTTCAGGGAACAGCGGCGTTTTATTTTTATTAAGATGGACCACAAAAGCGCCTATGCCGCCTTCAAATTCGAATACATCTTGCCTGTCGGTGCGCTCGTCTTCCAGGCTGATGCGTACGCCGGAATTCAGGAAGGATAATTCCCTAAGCCTTTTTGCCAGGATGTCGTAGTGAAACTCGACATCGGTAAACGTCTCTGAGCTGGGTTTGAAGTTTATCAAGGTGCCTGAACCTTCAACTGGCCCTACTGCCGCTAATGGAGCGACCGGCTCCCCCATACGATACTGCTGCTTGTAAAGTTGGCCGTTCTTGCGTACTTCAAGATTCAATTCTTCGGATAAGGCATTAACAACCGATACACCCACGCCGTGCAAACCGCCGCTTACCTTGTAGGCGTTATCGTCGAACTTACCGCCTGCATGTAGAACCGTCATGATGACTTCCGCGGCCGACCTGCCCTCTTCTTTATGAATATCGACTGGAATACCGCGACCGTCATCAGAAACTGAGACTGAGCCATTGCTGTGAATAATCACCCGAACCTCTTTGCAATAACCCGCTAGTGCCTCATCAATCGAATTATCGACAACTTCAAAAACCATGTGATGTAAACCGGAACCGTCATCCGTATCGCCGATATACATGCCCGGCCGCTTTCTTACGGCATCCAGGCCTTTTAATACTTGGATATTGGTGCTGTCGTATTCAGTTGTAGCGGTTTCGACAACTTGATCACTGGGGTTACTCATGATTATTTCTTTCCTGTTGGTTGCGAATGTTCCACGTGGAACATTACACGGGTTTTATGGAGCCTTGTTCCACGTGGAACATTTTGTAATTTTGTATCTGGCTTAAATCGCCAAGATCGTGTGTTTCTGTAGCTGTTATAAACACCTGACAGGCCATTTCCGATAAATAGCGCAGTAATTTACTACGGTTAAGTACATCAAGTTCTGCGGCAAAATCGTCAATCAATATGCAGCCTGTCTGGCTATGTTCGTTGGCAAGCAATTGAACCTGTGCCAATTTCAAGCTCATGACCAATAATTTTAATTGGCCACGTGAAACAAAATCCTTTGCTAACCGGTTGCCGACTAATAATTGAAAATCCCCGCGATGCGGCCCGCTATGGGTAAAGCCATAGCGTAAGTCTTTATCTTGATCTTCAATTAAAACCTGGCTAAATTCTTTAGCCGAATCCCAACCGGAGACCAATTTAAGGTCGATTCCATCAAGGGCGAGAAATCTGCCGATAATTTCAATAAACACCGGCTTGAATTTTTCTAAATATTGCTGACGGTAGCTGTCCACTATTGTACCGTAATAAACCAGTTCTTTATCCCAAACATTGATTTGTTCAAGCCGTCTGGTTTTTAACAGTGCATTGCGTTGGGACAAGGCTTTTTTGAATCTGCGCCACGCAGGTAAAAAGTTTTCGTCATTGTTAAAAACACCCCAATCTAAAAACTCTCTCCTGATTTGCGAACCGGCATCGAGTAATTCGTAACTTTTAGGATGAATCAGTTGTAACGGCAAGGCATAGGCTAAATCAGAGCGTTTTTGTTTTGATTGCTGATTGATGCGGATTTCTATATTTTTACCATCCAGCTGTATGCCCAAATGAATGTGGCTGCCATTTGCCTGCATGGTTTGGGCTGAAACGACCAGATGATTTTGCGTGAAATTAATAACAGACTTAATGGATGAGCAACGAAAAGACTTGGCTCGTCCCAAGATAAAAATAGCTTCGAGCAGTGCGCTTTTGCCGCTGGCATTCTCTCCGACAATAAAATTGATTGCCGGAGAGGGGGTGATGGATTCTTTTTGGATATTTCTAACCGAATAAATATCCAGCTTCAGTAAACTCATTACTGCACTATTACAGTCTCATGGGCATAACAATAAATTTATACCCACAGTCATTCGGTTCATCAATAAAACAACTGCTGGCATTGCTGGCAATGGTTAGAACCGCAAGCTCGGAATCCAGGTTTGAAACAGCATCCAGTAAATACTGGGCATTAAAAGCAATGGTTAAAGGTTCGCCAATGTATTCAATCGCCAACTCTTCTTCGGCTTCGTCATGCTCCGGGTTATGCGTGCTAATTTTCAGGCTTTCAGGTGAAATGTCGAAAGTCACGCCTTTGAATTTTTCATTCGACAAAATAGCAACACGGGTCAATGCTTCTTTTAACAGCTGTTTTTGAATATGTATTTGGTTAAAAAATTCTTGTTGGAACACTTTGCCGAAATCAGGATATTTTGAATCAACCAGTTTTGCCGAGAAAATCAAATTCTTGATGAAAATTCTAATATTGTTACCGGAAAACTCAATTTTTAGTTCAACTTCAGGATCGTCAAGTAATCGATTAAGTTCAATTACACCTTTTCTGGGAAGAATAATCCTGGCTTCAAAACCGGTAGCTTGATCCAGATTATCTTCATAAATAGACAAGCGATGTCCATCCGATGCAACTAATTTCAATTTACTGTTCGATACATTAAACAACAAGCCGTTCAGGTAATAACGAACATCCTGGTTAGCCATGCAGAATACGGTTTTATCGAGCGCTTTTTTAAATTTACCGGCATTGATAAATAAGTGATTCTCTAATTCGGACTCGGCAAATTCAGGATAATTATCGGCAGGCAAACAACTTAAAGAAAAACGGCTACGGCTTGAGGCTATTTTTACTTTCGCCGCGCCAGTTCCCGACTGGCTTGTGGCATACTCACCATCCCTGGCGATATCGTCCACTAACTCGAATTTAATTTCAGCTCCGCTAGGTAGAAGCCTGCAAATATCCAAAAATTTTCTGGCCGGTACCGTAATCGAACCCGGTGTAGCAGCTGCAATATTAATTTTAGCAATGATCTGAATTTCAAGATCGGTGCCTGTTAAAACCAATTGATCGTCTTCGATAACTATCAAGACATTGGAAAGAATAGGCATGGTTTGTCTTTTTTCGATCACGCTGACTATTTGCTGCAAAGGAGTCAGGATTTCTTCTCTATTAATAATAAATTTCATAAAAGAATATTTCTCTATTATTACTACTAGCTTAAAAGGAAACTGTTGAAAACAGCTTTTTACCCTTAATAATCAATTAGCTGGGTTGTTATAAAACATGTGGTTAAAGACGCTATATAAAATGTATAGCTTGTAGTTAAATCAAGGCTGTTAGTAAAAATAGCTTTTATCCACAGCTTACTCACGATTAATGTGACAGGGTTTTCAACAGATTTTTTTGCCTTTACATCAATTTTGACATATCAACATGAAAAAAATCTAAGATAAAATTTTTTGTATTTTTACTTAATTTGCCTTTTTAAGAGGTCCGTTAAATTCAACTTAATAATAAATATCATATAAAGAATATCTCTTTATTATTACTATTAGCTGATAAGAAAACTGTTGATAACATATTTTTACTATTAAAAATCAATTACATAGTGTGTTATAAACTATGTAGCTAAAGATGCTGTTTTAACGTGTACAACTTGTAGTTAAGTCAAGAGGGTTAGAAAAAACAGGACTTATCCACAGCTTGCTCACCGTTAATGTGACAGGGTTCTCAACAGGTTGGAGTAATCTTCGGCAATTTTGGTATCGGATTCTTTTAATTCGGCGATTCTTTTACAGGCATTCATTACCGTGGTGTGATCGCGACCGCCGAAGGCATCGCCGATTTCAGGAAAACTGTGCGAGGTTAATTCCCTGGCTAAACACATAGCTATTTGTCTTGGCCGGGTTATGGATTGTTTCCTGTTTTTAGAAGATAAATCGGCGACTCGAATTTTAAAATATTCGGCAACCGTTTTTTGGATGTTGTCGATATTAACGAGTTTATCCTGCAAGGAGATTAAGTCATGCAGCGCTTCTTTGGTAAAGTCGATGGTGATTTCACGACCGGTAAATTGAGCATTGGCAATAACCCGCCTTAAAGCGCCTTCCAGATCACGGACATTGGAAGGAATCCGTTTAGCGATAAAAAAAGCTACATCCTGAGCCAGTTCGATATTAACCAGGGCGGCCTTTTTCATTAAGATAGCAGCTCTGGTTTCCAAATCAGGAGGTTCGATCAAAACAGGTAGTCCCCAGCCAAACCGTGATTTCAACCGGTCTTCAAGTCCTACGATTTCCTTGGGGTATTTGTCGCAGGTCAAAATAACCTGATGTTTCTTTTCCAACAGGGTGTTGAAGGTATGGAAAAACTCTTCCTGAGAGCGTTCTTTACCGGCAAAGAATTGAATGTCGTCAATTAAAAGCACATCAACGCCGCGATAAAATTCTTTAAACGCATTAATGGAATTTTGCTGTAATGCTTTAACCATATCCTGGACGAATTTTTCGGAGTGTAGGTAAACAACAGTTGCGGAAGGATTTTTTTGTAAAACAGCATTGCCGACGGCATGCATTAAATGGGTTTTGCCCAAACCGGAACTGCCGTAAATGAGTAAGGGGTTATAAGCCTTGCCGATGTTCTCGGAAACCTGCACGGAAGCCGCTCTTGCCAACTGGTTCGATTTACCTTCAACAAAATTGTCGAAGGTAAATGCCTTATTAAGAAAGTTGGGAGTGGTTTTTTGAGGACCGGAGGCTGGTTTTGCAATTTTCGCGGCAGCAACAACGGACGAACTTTTGGAACCGATTTCCAGACTCAAATTTAATGTGCCGTTGGAAAACTCGTAAATGGTTTCTTCAATTTTTGCAAAATGATGCTCTTTAACCCAGTCCAGTACAAAACGATTGGGCGCTAATAATTTTATTTGTCCGTCGCTTTCTATGGCTTGAAGGGGCCGTATCCATGTACTGAAGTCGGAACTTGAAATTTCATTTTCAAGTTTAGAAAGACAATTGTTCCAAATTGAGCTCATTTAAATAGTAAAAAGTTGATTAGTGTAAATAGGGTAATTTCGATTTTTTATCACTATACAGCAATAGGAGATTGCGCTACAGAATTGACAGGTCAAGCGGTTTATTTTATCATCCGCTGTCTTTTTTATCTGTTTTTGTTAACACTCACCCGATCAGGCCTTAAGTAAAATGAAAAGAACATACCAACCCAGTAAAATCAAACGCGTAAGAACTCACGGTTTTCGTGCAAGAATGGCAACAGTAGGCGGCCGTAAAGTTCTCAATGCTCGTAGAGCAAAAGGTCGCGCCCAGTTAACCGTTTAGTTGACGGTTGGTGGCTGAAGAAGTTTTTAGTTTCCCCCCGCAGTTACGGTTAAAAAAACCGGCTGAATATAAAAAGGTTTTTGCTAAGCCTGTAAAATCAAGTGACCAATATTTTACCTTATTAGCCATAAGGAATGATTTCGATCATCCGAGGCTAGGCTTGGCAATTGCTAAAAAAAATATAAGAAAGGCAGTACACAGGAATGTGATTAAACGAACTGTCCGGGAAAACTTTAGGATAAAACAACACGATTTGGGGAATATGGATATTGTTGTTTTGGCTCGTAGAGAAGCCGTAGATGCTCCGCCGGATTTGTTAAGAAAATCATTGGAAAGGCATTGGCTTAAGCTGGTATCCCGATGCGATTCATACTCATAGCAATTATAAAGTTTTATAAGTACTTTATTAGTCCTCTGCTAGGCGATAGATGTCGTTTCTATCCAAGTTGTTCAAGTTATTCTCTGGAAGCGCTTCAGCTCCACGGGGCCATTATCGGCTCTTATCTCACCCTAAGAAGATTATTAAAATGCCATCCGTTCCATGAAGGTGGCATTGATCCCGTTCCAGAAAAATTTGGTAATAAGAATGGATAATATAAGATTTGTACTGATCGTTACTTTTGTAATGCTTGTTTTTATGCTGCAACAAGCCTGGCAACTGGATTATGGCCCTAAACCTGAAGTTGCCGCTGTTGCAGACTCTGTAGCCGCCAATACCAAAGAAGATCTACCTGTTGCTTCCGATGCAGCAGCCCAAGCGGAAACCGCAGAACAAAATACCACAGCCGTCCCATTGGCAACCAAGTCATCAGCTAACGTCATTACCGTTAAAACCGATGTGCTTTCGCTTCAAATTGATTTGCAAGGCGGCACCATCCAGAATCTGGATTTACTGACTTATTCAGTTGAAAAGTCCAACACCGTTGTAGATAAATTACGTGAATTGATTGGTTTATCGGTTGCGGAAAAAAATACCGCTCCGGTACGTTTATTCGACAGTAGCCAGGAAAAATTATTTGTTGCGCAAAGCGGCTTGATTGCCGACAGCGGTTTTGCGACTGCGCCGAGTCATCACACCGTCTTTAAAAACGAACAAAGCAATTACGACCTACAACCGGGACAGGACAGTTTAACCGTACCTTTAACATGGACTGATAATAACGGGCTGACCATTACCAAATCATTTACCTTCAAACGCGGCAGCTACGACATCACGCTGGAACAAAAAGTCAGGAACGATTCCGAAAAGCCTTGGTTAGGCAGACAATACAGCCAGCTGCTTAGAGCGCCGGATACGACAAGTAGCGGTGGAATGTTGACCGGCGGCATGAGAGCTTATGCAGGCGGGGTTATTTATACCGAAAAAGAAAAATATCAAAAAATAAGCTATGACGACATGGCTGATGAGAATCTTGATGTTGCAACCAAAGGCGGTTGGACAGCGTTAATTCAGCATTATTTCGCCTCTGCCTGGATTCCGCCTGCCGATCAGGACAATCATTTTTATACCAAAGCGTTGAATGACGGCCATTATGTTATCGGAACTTATTCCCCACTAGTCACCGTTAACGCAAATTCGGATGCACAGTTTGTTGCGCAATTATTCGCCGGTCCTAAAATCCAGCCTATGATGGAAAAAATAGCGCCGGGGCTTGAACTTACCGTTGATTACAGCTTCTTAACCTTTATTGGCAAACCCATTTATTGGTTGTTGAATCAAATCCACGATGCGGCCGGTAATTGGGGCGTAGCCATTATCGGCGTAACGTTGTGTATTAAATTGCTGTTCTTCCCATTGTCGCAATCAAGCTACAAATCAATGGCCAAGATGCGCAAAATTCAACCGCGTCTTAAAGAACTGCAAGAACGTTTTGCCGATGATAGACCGCGTTTCAATACCGAAATGATGGCGCTGTATAAAAAAGAACAGGTCAACCCGTTGGGCGGCTGTCTGCCGATCTTGGTGCAGATTCCGGTGTTTATGTGTTTATACTGGGTATTGAGCGAAACCGTCGAGTTCCGTCAAGCGCCGTTCATGTTATGGATACAGGATTTATCGATACAAGACCCATTTTATGTCTTGCCGGTCATCATGGGCATCACCATGAAAATTCAGCAAAGCTTAAACCCTGCGCCGATTGACCCGATCCAGGCTAAAGTCATGAAGATGTTCCCTATCGTCTTCACCATCTTCTTCCTGTTTTTCCCGGCCGGTCTGGTTTTATACTGGGTAGTCAACAACACCCTGTCTATCATTCAACAGTCGTATATCACCAAGCAGATAGCTAAAACGGCATAGCTTAGGCTAAAGTGGACATTGAAAACCTAGATACCATCGCAGCCATTGCAACACCGCCAGGGAATGGCGGTGTCGGTATCATTCGCATTTCGGGGGCATTGGTTCCCGAAATCGCGAAACATCTAAGTCGCAAACCATTAACTCCCCGATTGGCCCAGTATTCATCTTTTATTGATGACGACGGCTCGGCCATTGATTCCGGCATCACACTTTATTTCCCCGCTCCTGCTTCGTATACCGGGGAAGACATCCTCGAACTTCAAGGCCACGGCGGCTCGGTTGTATTGGACATGCTGCTGCGGCGAGTTTTATCGTTGGGAGCGCGCTTAGCCAATCCCGGCGAATTTACCGAACGCGCATTCCTTAACGACAAACTTGATTTAGCCCAGGCTGAAGCCGTCGCCGACTTGATTGAAAGCAGCACCGAACAATCGGTACGTTCGGCGCAAAAATCAATGCAAGGCGTTTTTTCAATACAGGTCAACGAACTGGTTGAAGAACTGACCGAACTTCGAACTTATGTCGAAGCGGCCATCGATTTTGTCGATGAAGAAATCGATTTTTTGACCGACGGCGTGGTCGAACACCGGGTCGTCACAATATTGCAGCGCATCGAACAAATCCAGAAAACCGCGCAACAAGGCCGCTTGTTGCGCGACGGCATGACCGTGGTATTGGCAGGTAAACCCAACGCCGGGAAATCCAGCCTGCTCAACGCCTTGGCCGGACATGAAGCCGCAATAGTCACCGACATAGCCGGAACCACCCGCGACGTGTTGAAAGAGCGCATCCAACTGGACGGTATGCCTTTGCACATCATCGACACCGCTGGTCTTCGCGAAAGCGACAATGCGATAGAGCAAGAAGGCATCCGCAGAGCCCACTTGGAAATCAAAAACGCCGATAAAATCTTATTGCTGATCGATGTCAGAGACCTGGACATAGAGTCAATATTAAAAACCCTGCCTCCCGGTAACGTCACTCAAATCTATAACAAAATAGACCTGCTGGGCCTGGAACCGGAAATCAAACAAACCGAACTCGGCAGCGAAATCTATTTATCGATAAAAACCGGCGACGGCATGGAACTGTTAAAACAACACCTCAAACAGAGTGTCGGTTTTAATGAGGCTACCGATAATGTTTTTATCGCCCGAAGGCGGCACATCGAAGCCTTAAACAAAGGCCATGAATTTGTCGACAGCGCTTTAAACCAGTTAAGGACTAGCCAAGCCGGAGAACTGGTCGCCGAAGATTTAAGACAGGCTCAGAACAGCCTTGCGGAAATTACCGGAAAATTCACTTCGGATGATTTATTGGGGAAGATATTTTCTAGTTTTTGTATCGGTAAGTGAAGCGGTAAAAAACTGAAGTGGCTAAACGCTACAAAACCGGACATTTGTATATTTGCTGCTCACTATCAAATATAGAGAACCTTAACAAGGTTAGAAAAGTAAACTAAGATTCCCTATAGTTTACTTTTAATGGTTAAAGTAAACTACTTCTCTTCTTAGATTACTTTAATGATTAAATGTTGAGCAAAAATGATCCAATTAGAAAAGTATAAATCGGGGCATATTGAAAGGGGAGCTGGCAATTACAATTACTTTGTACCATCAGATATTAATGCTCAATGGAATTGGAACAATCCAGAAATCAATGCGTTATTGGAGAAAGCCGCTGTAAAATTGGGCGAACTGAATTCTTTTGCCCGACTGGTTCCAAATATTGATTTGTTTATTCAGCTGCATGTAACTAAAGAAGCGGTTATTTCCAGTCGTATAGAAGGTACGCAAACTAAAATAGACGAGGCTTTATTGACTGAAGAAGACATAGCGCCCGAACGACGTGACGATTGGAAAGAGGTAAAAAATTACACAAAAGCACTCAATCAAGCCATTATCGATTTACAAACACTACCTATTTCCTCCCGTTTGATTAAAAGTAGCCATGCAATTTTATTGGATAGCGTGAGAGGAGACCACAAGCAACCCGGAGAGTTTCGCAAAAGCCAAAATTGGATTGGCGGCAGCAGTCCAGCTGACGCGGTTTTTGTACCACCCCATTATCAATATGTAGAGCGGTTGATGGGCGACCTGGAAAACTTACTGCATAATGATAAAATAGTTGTACCCGCGCTCATTCGTATTGCCATAGCGCATTATCAATTTGAAACTATACATCCATTTTTAGACGGAAACGGCAGAATTGGACGTTTGCTTATCACGCTGTTTTTAGTCGATAGCAAGATTCTAGAAAAACCCTTGTTGTATCTATCTAATTATTTTGAGCGTAATAAAAGCCTTTATTACGATAACTTGACAGCTGTACGAACAAAAAACGATATGACTCAGTGGCTGAAATATTTTTTGGTTGGGGTAGAGCAGACGGCTGTGCTAGCCACAGAGACACTTTCGCAAGTGTTAATACTAAAAACCGAATTAGAGCAACAGATTAATCAGACTTTTGGCCGCAAAAGCCATTCGGCAAGCATATTGCTCCAAAAACTATTTGTCGAACCAATAACAGATGTAAATAAAGTGACTATTATTTGCAGTCTGAGTAAAAAGGCCGCTAATGACTTGGTAGCTGATTTTGTTAATGCCAAAATACTTAGAGAAATGACCGGACAAAATCGAAATCGAATCTTTGTCTTCGATAAATACCTAAACCTTTTTATCAAATCTTAATCTATTCGGTGGTCTGTTTACCGGTTCTTTTAAAAACTTCAAAAATCGAAATTGTTTAAATTTTTCACTTTTTACCCCTATATTGCCCCTCAAGCGTATTAGGTTATTGTATTAAAAAAGCTACGTTACTTGATGTATCCTTTAGTTTTTTGTATCAAAATTGAATAAACATTCATTCTTTACCCTCTACTTACTCTACATCAATCTTTGCAACTAACAGACATGACTTATAACGAAGACTTTTTAATGCTGGCCAATCAACTG
The DNA here is from genome assembly GCA_004299305.1 of Methylobacter sp. GTDB lineage: Bacteria > Pseudomonadota > Gammaproteobacteria > Methylococcales > Methylomonadaceae > Methylobacter_A. The sequence continues at coordinate 36,575 of SCPZ01000136.1, read as the reverse complement.
ATCGATGCCGGACGATTCATCGACAGCAAAGGCTGGGTGCCGGCAACCAGCGGCAATTTTTCCGCTCGATTGCCAGATGGCACTATTGCCATTACCGTTTCCGGCAAGCACAAAGGCCGCTTACAGCTGGACGATATTATGCTGATCGATAGCGAGGCCAACTCACTGGACGGTAAAAAACCGTCAGCGGAAACGCTGTTGCATACCTCGCTGTATAAGCGTTTTCCGGCGGTTCAGTCGGTATTACATCCGCACTCGATTAATGCGACGCTGTGTTCACGGATTTTTAAATCCGAAATCGTGTTGGAAGATTATGAGCTGTTAAAAGCCTTGGCCGGTATCGATAGCCATGAAAGCCGGGTGGTCATACCGTTTTTTGCCAACGACCAGAATATTCCCCGCTTGGCTGAGCAAGTGGAGCAGTATATGGATAAACACGGCGCTATATATGCTTATGTAATTGCCGGACACGGGCTTTATACTTGGGGCGGTTCAGTACAGGAAACGCTACGCCATCTTGAGGCGCTGGAATTTTTATTTGATTGTGAATTACGACTGCATGGATGCAGGAGGTAGAGCAATGCAGGAGCAATTGCCGACGACTGCATGGATGCAGGAGGTAGAGCAACGCAGGAGCAGTTGCCGACGACTTGTATGGATGCGCAATGCATAAGCAATTACCGATGACTGTAAGGAGTCAAAAGACGATGAGCGCTTTAACCGTTTACCCCGATAACCAGCCTAAGCTTGGCGAAACAGTCACCGAGTTTAGCTTGATACAAAACCAGTTGAATGAAATAGGCGTACAGTTTGAACGCTGGACCGCCAACTGCGAGTTTGCCGCCGATGCGGACCAGGACACCGTGCTTGCCGCCTACAGCGATTCCATCGACCGTCTGAAACAGCAATACAGTTTTCAATCCGTTGACGTGATCAGTTTAAGCCCGGATCATCCCGACAAAGCCGTGTTCCGGCAGAAGTTTCTGGCCGAGCATACCCATGCCGATTTTGAAGTGCGCTTCTTTATCGAAGGTCGCGGCCTGTTTTATTTGCATGTTGAAGGTAAAGTGTACGCGGTGCTGTGCGAACAAGGCGATTTAATCAGCGTTCCGGCCAACACTGCGCACTGGTTCGATATGGGCGAAAATCCCCGGTTTAAATGTATACGTTTATTCACCACGGCGGATGGCTGGGTGGCTGACTTTACCGGCAGCGATATTGCCAAATCTTTCCCGACTCTCGATCAATACCTTGCCGAATTGTCATGATTAAAGCCATCATCACCGATATTGAAGGCACGACCTCATCGATTTTATTTGTTAAGGATGTGTTGTTCCCTTATGCGCGGGCAAACTTGGCCGACTATGTCCGCAGCCATGCAGACGATCCGCAAGTTAAAATCCTGCTGGAAGATGTCTGCAAAGAAGTTGGCGACTCGCTGTCCACCGAGCAAATCATCGACCAGCTGATCCAATGGCTAGACGAAGATAAAAAAGCTACGCCGTTAAAATCCTTGCAAGGCCTGATCTGGGAAGCCGGTTACCGGCAGGGCGATTTCAAAGGCCATCTGTATTTCGATGCGGCTTCAAACCTTAAAGCCTGGAAAGCTAAAGGGCTGGATTTATACATCTATTCTTCCGGTTCGGTTTACGCGCAAAAACTGTTGTTCGCACATACCGAATACGGCGATTTAACGCCGTTATTTTCCGGTTATTTCGATACCCATATCGGCGGCAAAAAAGAACAACAATCGTATGACAACATCGCCGCACAGCTTGCCATGCCTGCAAAGCAGTTGTTGTTTTTATCGGATATTAAAGAGGAACTGGATGCCGCCAAAGCCGCAGGGTTTGAAACAATCTGGCTGGTTCGGGACAGCGCACCCGATCCGCAGGCTGAACACCGGCAGGTGAATAGTTTCGATCAAATCAGCATGTAGGCAGGTGGTATACTTCGACGCTTGCCTGCCATAATTGAGAGACCAGCGGCTTTGCTTGATTAGGCGTGCCGCTGGTCCAAAAGAATTCCGTCCCAGAGCCGGACGCATCAGCCAATAAATCACCCACTTCAAGCCGACGGTGCAGTTGCCGCGCAACGGCGGCGGCGGAATCTATGACCGCCACCATGGGTCCGACTATATCCTGTATCAACGGCGCTAAAAACGGGTAATGCGTACAGCCTAAGACTATAGTATCGGCGCCCCGCTCCAATAATGGCAGTACATACTGTTCCAGCAATAACCGGGTTTTGTCACCTGACAGATCGCCCGCTTCGACTTGATCAACCAGTCCCGGACAGGCTTGGCCCAATATCTCGACTTCAGCACTATAGCGCGCAAACAATCGTACAAAATTATCGCTGGCCAAGGTCCGGCTGGTCGCCATAACGCCGATAACTCCTGATTTGGTGTTCTCTACCGCCGGTTTAACGGCAGGCTCCATCGCAATAATCGGCATAAGGAATCTTGAACGTAATGTTGCTATAGCAGCGCCGGTTGCGGTGTTGCAGGCGACGACGATGGCCTTGGCGTGCTGATTGACCAAAAACTCGCTAATGGCAATCGACCTAGCCTCGATAAATTGCCGGGATTTATCGCCATAGGGCGCATGGCCCGAATCCGCCACATACAACAGGTTTTCACCCGGCAAGGCCTTGCGAATCTCATGCAGGACCGATAATCCGCCAACGCCGGAGTCGAAAACACCAATGGGATTTGAAGCATTCATGTTTTACATCTTTACTGCTTTTTTTGTTTTATTCATTAATGGTCTTAAATAATTTATGAGCCACAGATTGACACCGATATTCACAGATGAACAGCGGGTTACCTCAATTCCTCATCAAATTATAACAAAAAAATCCTTCTGCGTTCCCACGCCGGAGCGTAAAACGTGGAGCGACTTTTTTACATTAATTGAATCAAGCTGGGACATTTTTTATTTTTAATGCACAACAATGATGTTATTGTGCTGCTCATGTGGCGCGTAGTGTGCCCGCAATTGGAGATAACTGCCCAGGGGCGATTTAATCGGGCATTTACACTGATTTACCTTACTTTCGGGGTACAAAAACAGCTTCTTGTACTCTCTTACAGCACGCAGTGCGGTCAAAAGCGCTACGTGTCCACTACAAAATAATGAGGCAGCCCAACATGTTTAAACATCCCGTTCGCGCATTGAGTTACGCCGTTTTACTATTCTTTTCGCTGAGTTACCCGATCACGTCTGTTGCGGCCTTAGCGCTTAAAGCGACTACCGGCGATCAACAAGTCACCTTGCAATGGGGCAGGTTAACCAGTGCAACGAATTACGGCGTTTGTTATGCCACAGAGACCATTAGCGATATTAACAATTGCCTGAATTACGCAGATGGTACATGGCAAGATATAACTAAAACAAGGCTTGTAATTGGCAAGTTGACCAACGGCAAAAAATACTATTTTCGTGTTTTAGCTGAGAATAGCGTGGATACACTGGAGATCAGCGCGACTATCGATGCCATTCCCATCCCCAACAAAGCCTACGGCCTTAACGACACCGGTATTACCACCTGTTCAGACGGCGCTAACAATAAGCTGCCTTGTCCTGTAGACGGTTATCCCAATCAGGATGCCGAATCAGGGCGAGATATTGCAAAAAGTAATAACAGCAACGGCCATGCCGGGTTTGACTTCACTAAAATCAGTAGTACCGGTGCGGCATTAGCGGCAAATGCCAAGACTTGGAACTGTGTCAAAGACAACGTGACCGGGTTGATGTGGGAAGTAAAAACCGATGACAACGGTTTACACGATAAAAATTGGCGTTATAGCTGGTATGAACCCGACAACAGCAAAAACGGCGGTAATGTGGGCGCACAAAATGGCGGTTCTTGCGGCAGTACCAGCGCCTGCGATACCGATGCATACGTCAAAGCCGTGAATGCGGCGGGTTGGTGTGGTTATAAGGACTGGCGAATACCTAGACAAGCAGAGCTACATTCGATTGTTGATTACAGCCGTTATAAGCCAGCCATTAACACGAGATATTTCCCAAACACTGTAAAAAACGCTCGGTTTTGGTCTTCCTCCTCGCTTGCTTACGATAGTAGCAGCGCTTGGATCGTCTATTTCTACGATGGTGGCGGCGGTTTGGACGGTAAGGACTACGGTGATTATGTCCGGTTAGTGCGTAGCGGACAGTGATTTTGTTATTTGCTTAACTTCCTAAATCCATCGCGCCCTTTAATTTTTGTCCTTCGGAGGATATTTTATGAAACGACTTAAGCTAAGCCTGTATTTTTGTCTATTAATCCATGCACAGGTAAGTGTCGCCCAAACCTGTAATCCCCATATTATTGCCGATGCGCCGGACAGCCGTTACACCGTGAACGCGGATGGCACGGTGCTTGATAATAAAACCGTTTTAACCTGGATGCGTTGCTCATTGGGGCAAACATGGCATAACGGCGTCTGCACCGGTTCCGCACAACCTTACAACTGGCCAAGCGCCTTACAAAGCGCTGAAAGCGCGGTGTTTGCAGGAAAAAATGATTGGCGTTTGCCTAATCTAAAAGAGCTGCAATCCTTAGTTGAAAGTCGCTGTTATGATCCTGCAATAAATCTAACGGCGTTTCCCAATGCAACCGGCGATAGTTTTTGGTCTTCCTCGCCGATTGCTAACTATAATATCTACGCGTGGATCGTCTACTTCCACTATGGTAACGACTATTGGGGCGCTAAGAACCACAATCTCTATGTTCGGTTAGTGCGTAGCGGACAGTGATTTTTGTTATTTGCTTAACCCCCTCATACGAGACGGGGTTTGTAACCCATACGCGCCAACTTAAGGAAAAACATCGTCATTCCGGCAGGGATTGCCGGGATCCAGAAGCCAGGGATGGCAAGCTTAGGAACGAGTATGAAATAAAGTGGACAACTGTGTGCGGCAGGAGTGCAAGCTTTGCTTGCGCATGCAGGCAAAGCCTGCACTCCGACTATTGGCAACTTGCCTAAGTTATTTCGTGCTCATTCCTTAGATCACATCCATGTGTTCTGGATACCGGCAGTCCATGCCGGTATGACGTGCTATTTAAACAAAGTGCTAGGTGGTAAGCCCTGCCGACATGACGGCTTGCTCTATAAATCGGCATATTATGGATGTTAAGTTGGCGCGTATGGGTTTGTAACCCCGTCTTAAACGTTTTGACGACGCCACTATATTTGAACCCTGCGAGAAACATGCCGATGGCGGACCTTCCAGGTTTTTAAAACCTGGAAGGTCTAACTTGCAACGTTCTGAACAGGTGGGAGGTTGCAGGATGTGTATGAAGATGAGAGCTGGAGCTTGGGAACCTGCGAACACTACCCAAATGAACCGGGAGTATTTTTTGTCAGCCACCGCTCGGCTTGAGATTGCAACAGTTCTTTTTTCCAGAAAGGCGCCCTCGACTTTAATGCTTCGATGATGTATCGGCTCGCATCAAAAGCATCGCCACGGTGCGATGTCCATACCGCTACCAATACAATCGGTTCGTTAGGCAGAATGTTGCCCACCCTGTGTACCACCAAAGCATCAAGAACCGGCCATTGTTGCAAGGCTTCGGTAACGATTTTTTCCAGTTGTTTTTCGGTCATGCCGGGATAATGTTCCAGTGTCATCCCTTGAACATCGTCGCCTTCATTAAAATCGCGCATGGTGCCGATAAAAATGCCGGTTGCGCCAAACTTACCGGCCATGTCCTGTGCCGAATGTTGATACGCCTGAATTTCTTGCCAGGGATCAAAAAAATCCGGGCAAATTTTTATCTGCATGTCAGCCTCCGGTCACCGGCGGAAAAAAAGCCACTTCATCGCCGTCTTTAACTGCGCTATTCAAGTCGACATAGTCCATATTGACCGCCGCCAAACAATTATTCGGCAATGCTTTATCGGGGTTGGCATAGCGCCAGACATCGTCGACTGTAGCCAAGTCTGCAACAAACTCCAGGTTGTCTTCCGAGCGACCGATATTTTCTTTCAAGCTGGCAAAATAACGAACCTTAATTGACATAGTGATTCACTCGGTTACAAAAATAAAATAGGTGCAAGGTGCATTGTAGAGGAGACCGGTTGCCTTTTAGTTTTCTTAACCGGCAGTTGTTATAATAAATAGGAGAAGACGTCGCCACGAACGGCTCAAGCCGGTAACCATAGTATCCGCCTCTTTCCCTGATAATTTTACAGAAAAATGACCGCATTAACCCACTTTAATCAATCCGGCGAAGCTCACATGGTTGACGTTGGCGAAAAAGCAATCACCCAGCGTACCGCCGTTACTGAAGGCTATATCGAGATGCTGCCGTCTACGCTCAAGCTGATTGTAGACGGCGGACACAAAAAAGGCGATGTGCTGGCTATAGCGAGAATAGCGGGCATCATGGCCAGCAAAAAAACGGCGGAGTTGATTCCGCTTTGTCATCCGCTGCCTTTAACGCATGTGGAAATCAAGCTGAGCGCAGAAATCGACCGCAATCGGATACGCTGCCAAACCACCGTAAAAACCAACGGACAAACCGGCGTGGAAATGGAAGCGCTAAATGCCACGCAGATTACCCTGCTTACCATTTACGACATGTGCAAAGCCGTCGATAGGGGCATGGTTATCCAGTCGGTCCGATTATTGGAAAAAGAGGGCGGTAAGTCGGGACACTGGCAGCGCGATACAGGTAATGTGGTTGTTACTTAGATTTGTTACACTAAACCTATATTTTCAACAAGGTGCCGACTGTTTTGGCGCTATTTAGAATAACAGCAGAGACGACTATGCCGATTATATTAAAAGAACTTGCCGATTTTTGTGGTGCGCGGATTGAAGGCGGCGATCCATCGGCAACCATCCATGCAGCGGCGGATATTACCTCTGCACACCAGGGGCAGGTTACCCAGCTGACCAATAGTCGCTATACCCGGCATATTAAGGATTCAACGGCTTCCGCCTGTTTTATTGCCGAAGGTTTTGGTGTTGAGCAGGTTCCTGAAAACATGGCGCTGTTGGTTTGCGCCGACCCGGAGCTCAGCTTTATCAAAGCAGTCGAATTGCTGCATCCCGCCAGAATTTATGCGCGGCAAATTGCGCCGCAGGCAGTGCTTGAAGCGAATGTGACTTTGGGCAATGAGTTGTATATCGGGCCTTACGCGGTAATTGGCGAGAACTCAAGCATAGGCGATGCCAGCGAAATACATGCAGGCGCCTATATTGGCAGAAATGTAAAAGTAGGCAAAAACTGTCGTATTTACCCTTATGCCGTTATTTACGATGATGTGGTCGTGGGCAATAATGTCATTATCCATTCGGGAGCCATTATTGGCGCTGACGGTTTCGGTTATAAATTCAGGAATAACCAGCATGTCAAAGTCCCTCAGGTTGGTAATGTGGTTATTGAAGATAATGTCGAGATTGGCGCTAATACCTGCATAGACAGGGGCGCATTGGGCAGCACCTCAATAGGGGCGGGCAGTAAAATCGATAACCTGGTGCAGATTGGGCACAATAATAAAGTCGGCAAAAATGTAATTATGTGCGGCTTAACGGGGGTGTCCGGTTCCTGCAATATTGAAGATTATGCGATTTTGGCAGGAAGCTCGGGCATTGCCGACCATGTTACGATTGGCAGTGGCGCAGTCGTCATGGCGCGTTCCGGCGTGGCAGGCGATGTCAAGGCCGGTGCGCAGGTTTTCGGCAGTCCGGCTAAAGACAAGAAGACGGCTTATAAAGAGCAGATCGCAATCAGTAAATTGCCTGAGCTGTTAAAAAGGGTAAAAATGCTGGAAGAAAAAATCCAGCTGTTGGAAAAGGATAGCTAAGGTAAGTCGTAAAAAATAGGGATATTTGTCTTCCAGTTTAAAGTAGGACGATTTTACAGATAACATCCCTTGAAGGGATGTTATCTGTCCCAGCTTAAGTTGGAAGTCGGATATTTTATTTATTGCGAATCGATCTATTCCCTGACCGGTTTTTTATCCAGTTTTCTTTGTAAGGTGCGTCTGTGCATGTTTAACGCCCTGGCAGCGGCCGAAATATTGCCGTCGTGCTGCATCAATACTTTTTGTAGATGCTCCCATTCCAGGCGCTTTACTGATAGCGGGTTCTCACTGATCGAGACCGATGAGTCGCCTTCATTTTTATGCAGGGCATTGACAATTTCATCCGCATTGGCCGGTTTGGTTAAATAATGCGTGGCGCCCAGTTTTATAGCCTCAACCGCTGTCGCAATACTGGCGAAGCCGGTTAACATTACGCAAGTGGTATTATCATCCAAAGAGATCAGTTTCTTCACCAGTTCCAGGCCGGACTCATGGCCGATACGTAAATCAATCACCGCATACTCAGGCAAATAGCGTTCGGCAAATGATATTCCGTCTTTAACATCGTTAGCGACCAGTACCTCGTAATTTCTTTTTTCCAATGCGCTCTTAAGCACTTTGCAAAAAGTTTCATCATCATCCACCAGCAACAGCCGTGGTTTATCCATTTCCTGGGTTGGCATTAGGGTTCTCTGTATTTAAAAGGGGTAGGGTAATTTCCACACAGGCGCCGCCCGACTGGCTATTGTTAAGGCTGATTTTACCGCCTAAGCGATTAATCGTGGAATAGGCTAAGAATAGACCCACTCCCAAGCCGCGTTTTTTACTGATAACGGGTTGTTTACCGGCAAAATTGATTAATTCAGGAGGCAGTCCGGGGCCAAAATCCTTGATTTTAATAATGGCGTGGTTTGAATCCCATGACGCGTGAAATTCAATGCCCTTTTCCGGCGGGGATGCTTCAGCGGCATTATTTAAAATGTTAATAATCGAGTGGGTCAGCGTTAATTCAGCAATGATTTTTGCCTGCATTGCAACATCAGGGTCGATGAAAAAGCATAGCTTTGCCCCCGGTTTGTGAGTGCGCCATTGATTAATGACTTCATCAATATAATCGGTCAGCAGCATCGCGCTACCGGATTCGGCGCGCATTTCACCGGCGGAGGCCGACATCACCGATAACGCAGTTTTGCACCGGTTAATCTGTTGTTGCATGATCAACAATTTCTCGTGCAAATCAGGGAAACGATGGATAGGGTACTCTTGCTCAAGTTCATGAGCCACAATAGCAACAGTGCCTAATGGCGTTCCCATATCGTGGGCGGCGCTGGCAGCCAAGGTGCCTAATGCGATAACGCGCTCATCTCTTAACGAATTTTCCCTGGCTTCCGCCAGATTTCGTTCCTGGGCCTTAAGCGTTTTAGCCAGTTCGACCACAAAAAATGCGACTAAACCGGCGCTAAATACAAAACCGAACCACATGCCGAAGATATGAAGATTAAAATAATGGGTGTCGCTCATGGCGTGAACCTGTTGCAACAGCTCATAATTCTTGGTATCGGAATAGCGCATTTCCGGATTGGGCATGTGCGGTTCTATCGACGGCAGCGGAATATTGTAGGCCATCAATGCCGTATACATGGATGTGGTTAAAATCACCATATACCAGGCGTATGATTGGTGCAGCATGATGGCTGTAATAATCAGTGGTAACAGGAATACCCAGGTAATAGGGTTCGATGCGCCGCCGGTCAGGTACAGCAATGCGGTGATGCCAAACACGTCAATGACTAATTGGGAAAAAATTTCCAACTCCGTAACGGGTTCCTCTGTCTCCAAGCGTATCGAGGTATAAATATTAACGACGATTATCGACAATACCACCAGCCAGAGCGGCTGCTCCGGCAGGCGGATATTGAGACCGTATACGGATAAAACAATAAGCATCACCTCGCTGAGTATCATCAAGTTTCTGAGAATAAATAGCCATTTTAGGTTTTGTCGGGCAGAAAATTCTGATTTAGGTGCGGCGTATGAGAGCATTTTTCTATAAAAACAGTGCGTTGTAGAAGTGGCTTAGAATAAGAAAACCAGTGTATTTAAGTACATTATTGGATTTTTAACTATAACTATCAATTAACAATACACAGCTGCGACAATATGTCACATTTTATGTTGCAATCTTTATTGATATTATTAACCTAACTTTTAAGGCTCTTGTAGAGCACCATAGCTGAAAAGTTGCGTTATATTCTTCCTAAATATATTCCAAGGCGGTTTTTTTAAACCGCCTTTTTTTTGTCTTTTGTAATCAATCACTCATCAAAAGCTACGCCTAGCCCTCCTAAACCGCAGTAACCCATAGGATTTTTGGCCAGGTATTGCTGATGCATATCCTCGGCATAATAAAATTCGCTTGCCGATATAATCTCGGTAGTTATTTGTTTAAAACCCGTTTGAGTCAGTTGATGCTGGTAGTGCTGTTTTGATGCCAGCGCTTCATCGAGCTGTTGTTGGGTATAGGTATAAATCCCGGACCTGTATTGCGTACCGATGTCATTGCCTTGTCTCATACCCTGGGTGGGGTTATGCGATTGCCAAAAAATCCGCAGCAACTCGCAAAACGGTATAAGGGCCGGATCATAAATAACCTTGACAACCTCTGTATGCCCGGTTAAACCGGTACATAATTCCTCATAAGTCGGATTGGGCGTGTAGCCGCCGGTATAACCGACTGCTGTGCTGAATACGCCGGGACATTGCCAGAATTTTCGTTCAGCGCCCCAAAAGCAGCCCATGCCGAACAAGACCTGTTCCATGGTGTCAGGGAACGGCGGAACTATCGGGTTGCCTGTTACAAAATGCCTGTTTACAACGGGCATGGGCGTGTTTCGCCCCGGTAAAGCGTGTTTAGGATCGGGGAGAATTAATTTTTTTGATGAAAAAATCATGGCCTGTGGTATTTTTAGTAAGACTGTTTGGACAAGGATTGATGATCCTAATGCCATAAGATGCATAATTTTTAACTGGAAAAACATGATAGAGCAAGATTTATTACGCCGTTTTTTATTTGAAGAGCTGGGCGTTCGCGGGGAATGGGTTAAATTAACCAACAGCTGGCAAGCGGCAAAACTTCATCAGCGCGGCTCTGAAAACGTGCAACAGCAGCTGGGTGAGGCGCTGGCGGCGGTGGTCATGTTGTCGGCTACCGTTAAGTTTAAAGGCTCAATGATCCTTCAGGCTCAAGGCGATGGCGATATTAAAACGCTGGTTGCCCAGGCAACGGATCAGCGAAAAATAAGAGGCTTGGTCAGGGGCAAGGACAAGGTAAATCCCGGCCCATTAGAAGCCATGTTTGGCCAAGGGCGGCTGGTGTTAACCATCGAATCGGAAAGCGGCTCGCCTTATCAGGGCGTCGTTCCGCTTCAGGGCAGCAACTTGGCTGCTGTTTTGCAAACCTATTTTGAACAATCCGAACAACTTAAGACCCGTTTATGGTTGTTTGCCAATGCAACTCAGGCCGTAGGCTTATTATTACAGGAACTGCCGGTACAGGAAAATTATCAGGCCGATTGGGAGCACATTGAGATATTGGCCAACACAGTGACCGAACAGGAAATGTTCGACCTGGATTGTGAGCAACTATTGTATCGCTTGTTTAACCAGGAAAAAGTCAGGGTGTTTGATGCAGAACCGGTTGAATTTAGTTGTGCCTGTTCGCGGTCGAATATTGAGAAAACATTATTCGCCATGGGCCGGACTGAATTGGAAGATATTCTAAAGGAGCGGGATATTATTGAAGTAAACTGCGAGTTCTGTAGCGAACGCTATTGTTTTGATAAAGTTGATGTGGAAACTATCCTGTCTCAAAAAACTATCGCTGCTGACTCAGAAACGCGGCATTGATCAATAAGCCTATGAAATACGGAATAATTAAACGAAGTCAGCGCATGGTTATTTTGCTGGCGCTGACAGGTTTGTTATCCGGTTGTATGTACTGGGTTCGAGCTTATCAGGTCTATTTGCAGATGGATGAGTTCGATCGACACTTTTCCGTCGTGGCTAATGATGAGTTTACTTTGCGCTTCAAGGATCCCATTCTTTTCAGCAAAGATTTTGTGTCGCTGTCCAAGCTTTATGCCAGCCAGGATGATCCAACGGCGGACGGCAGGCGCTGGCGATATTGGTTTCGCAAGGTTGACGGCAACAATAAGCTGATCAAGCCGGAGGTAAAATTTTATTCGGACTTGAATTTTAATAAAGAAAGTCGCCTGATTGCCTGGTCATTTTCATCGCTGTTTTTGGCGATTGCCCCACCCAAGTTTTTAGAGGTTTCTTTGCGCTCGATAGGCGGTGCAGAGATCGATAAAGAAAAACAACAGCTTAAAGCCAACTCGGCATTGCTGGAAAAAATTTCCGATGCTTTACCCAAAAAACCGGCGGTTCTGGCGCAATTGGGTGAGCCGTTTGAAATTAAGGATGAAGCAGAACAGGAAGTCTATATTTACCGATTCCTGCTGGAAACCAACCATATAGAAGAGGGTTATGAGGATCGCGCCTTAAACGAAGTTAAAATTACCTTTGATAAAAAGACCCAGGACTTGGTTAGAATGGCCGGGCGTTTTGCAGGGCTTAAGGTTTCAATTAATTATCGGAAGTTTCTGGAAGAAGCGCCGGATGTCGCACAAAGCAAACCGGAATAGCAAAACAACGTACGATCAATAGAACACGGATGAGGCGGATTGGACGGATTTACACGAATTTTTATCAGTGTTTATCGCCTCATCCATGTCGCCTAAAGTCGACTGCTTTCGGCATCCATGTTCCATTTTTCTAGTTACAGTGTTTTCAAATTCAGTTAATTACTAAAAGAGCTACGATGCTTATTGAAACCATGGGATGCAGGAGTGCAAGCTTCGCCTAAAGCGCCTACTTTCGGTGCTTGCCAGCGCAGGCGAAGCCTGCACTCCAGCGACTATGATAACGACATAGTTTTTTAATTGTTAGCGACTAATTTAAATTGAAAACGCTGTAAGTCTCTCTTCCAGACAATAAAAAAGGCCTAGACATTGATTGTCTAGGCCTTTTTTTATTACACAGCCCAGTTGTTGGGCCGACGCAATAATCCGCTGTTACTTACAGCTTATCAGCATTTTTATCCAAATATTCTGCAACACCGGCAGGGTTTGCATTCATGCCTGAATCGCCTTTATTCCAGCCGGCTGGGCATACTTCGCCATGCTCTTCGTGGAATTGTAAGGCGTCAATCATACGCAGCAATTCATCCATATTACGACCTAAAGGCAGATCGTTAACCACTTGATGGCGAACTTTGCCTGAGCGATCGATCAGGAAAGTGCCTCGGTAGGCAACCGCAGGACCACCCGCTTCAACATCATAATCTTTACAAATAGAGTGGGATATATCCGCAGCCATGGTGTAACGAACCGGGCCTATGCCGCCTTTATTAATAGGTGTGTTACGCCATGCGTTGTGGGTGAAATGAGAGTCTATAGATACAGCAATTACTTCAACATTACGGCTTTTGAATTCATCCATGCGGTGATCTAAAGCGATCAATTCACTTGGACAAACAAAGGTGAAATCTAAGGGGTAGAAAAATACGACCGCATACTTTCCGCTGGTAGACTCAGAAAAACTAAACGAATCAACAATTTGACCATCACCTAAGACGGCGGGAACTGTAAAATCAGGTGCTTGTTTACCGACTAATACGCTCATTGATTATCTCCAAATAATAGAGTGAAAAAACAAAAGACTGCGAACTTGATGTTAGCCACTGAAACAGTGGATCGTTGGAATTGTACACTAGCTTAGTCGGGAATTGGAATGTACTGTTATTTTAACTTGCTTTAATTTTAATTTTAGCCATAATTTGTCATCAATAGCTTACAACAAAGTAAGATATTTACTCTAGCGGCTAGTTCTCTACGGACAGTCGCCCTAGCTTGGCTGCTAAATTCATTTAGTTCATTCGTTTGGTGGGATTCTATCATGGCAAAAAATAAACATATTACCGAGCCCGATGTATTCGGTTTTCAAGTGCGCATCGTAAGGCGGGGCAAAGAGACCAGCCGTTATTTTTCGCATAAATTGTGGGGTAACAAAGGCAAGTCTTTGCAGGCTGCAATTACCTGGCGCGACCAGATGCTGACCGTTTTAAAAGGCAGCAAGACACGGTTTCTAAAGCCGCCCAAAAATAAAACCACCACCGGGGTCACCGGGGTGTCCAGAACCATTAAGTACGATCACCGTAAAGACAAAAGCTATCTTTGCTATACCGTTTTTTGGGTTAATAATTGCAAATCCAGGAATAAAACGTTCCAGGTTGGCAATATCGAGAAAGTAACGGCAGACGATGAATTGCACGCGTTCCGTACAGCTAAACTGTTTAGAAGCTGTTATGAGTTTTCAATTGATAATGACCTGGAATTTTATGACGGTAAATTCGCCGGCTGGAAAAAATTACGTTTGTATGAAGACGAAAATTTGAATGCTGTAGCGGTATAAGCGAATATTTCGTGTTAGGGTGCGCAGCCCTATTCATCCGTCTTTTGTAGCGGTACGATTCTAAACAGCGCCGCTAAAGTTCGATGCGGATACCCAGCTCAATGACGCGATCAACGGGAATTTTGAAAAATTCTATCGCGCTTGAAGCATTGTGGAATAAAAACCTGAATAAGGGTCTGCGCCATTTAGGCATAGAGCTTTTTTTCCGGAAAGAGAGGCGTTCACTACCGATAAAAAACGAGGTCTGCTTGAAATCGATGCTTAATCCTTCCTGAACGCATTGCTCTAAAGCCTGCCTTACATCAGGACTTTGTTGAAAACCATAGTAAAGCTTGACCCGGTAAAAATTATGATTTTCGCCAAATGCGCGAATTTTGATTCGGTGCGCCACATCAACATAGGGCTCATCTTTAGTGACAACGGTTAGTACAACAATTTGTTCATGCAATACATGGTTATGTTCGAAATTGTGTAAAAACACCTGGGGTACGCCATGTAGGCTTTTAGCCAGGTAAATGGCGGAACCTTTAGCGATGACAGCTTGATGACTGATTATCTTCTTTTCCAAGTCTTCAAACAGCATACGCCTTTCATCCTGATATTCCGCCAACAATGCACGGCCTTTAATCCAGGTGGTCATCATTAAGAACAGTACGATTCCAATAAGTAAAGGTAACCAGCCCCCTGTGGGTATTTTTAAACTGTTGGAAGCAAGAAACAATAAATCTACCGTTAGAAAAGTTGTTAAAAAGCTAATACTGGCCGGTATTTTCCATTGCCAAAGGTTTTGGATGACGATAAACACCAACAGGGTGTCAACAATCATGGTGCCGGTAACGGCAATGCCGTAAGCGGAAGCGAGCGCCGAAGAAGATTTAAAGCTCAATACCACGACAAATACACAAACCATCAACAACCAGTTGATCGCAGGAACATACACTTGTCCTACCTCTCGTCCCGAAGTATGCAAAATATTCATACGCGGACAGTAGCCTAGTTGTATGGCTTGTCTTGTGACTGAGAATGCCCCGGATATGACCGCTTGAGAGGCGATAACCGATGCCAGTGTCGCCAAAATTAATAGCGGGTACATCGCCCAAGTCGGCGCCAGCAAATAGAGTGGATTTTTCACCGCCTCAGGGTGTTCAAGGAGCAACGCGCCTTGGCCGAAATAGTTCAGTAACAAGGCCGGAAAAACAAAGCCGAACCAAGCGTAACGGATGGGTTTCAGGCCGAAATGGCCCATATCGGCATAAAGCGCCTCAGCGCCGGTTATTGCCAATACCACCGCCCCCATAATTAAAAAGCCCTGCCAGCCTAATTCGAGCAATAAATGGATAGCGTAATAAGGGTTAACCGCCGCCAATACGCCGGGAGCATGGCTGATATTGACTAAGCCGAGACCGCCCAAGGTAATAAACCAAAGACACATGATCGGTGAAAACATTTTTCCGACTGTTCCGGTGCCTTTAGCCTGCAAAATAAACAGGGCGAACAGGACCGCTATGGTGATCGGCAATACATAATGGCTTAAGCGCGGCGCAATGATTTGCAAGCCTTCGACTGCGCTTAATACTGAAATTGCCGGGGTAATAATACTGTCGCCGTAAAACAATGCGGCGCCGAGCAGGCCGATAGTAATAATAAAGCGGGTTTTTTTCGGGTTATCGTTAGCGCTTTGCAGTGCAAAAGTCATTAGCGCCATGATGCCGCCTTCGCCTTTGTTGTTAACACGCATAATAAAAGTTGCGTATTTGATCGCTACAACCAAGGTTAAGGCCCAAAAAATCAGTGATAGCACGCCTAATACATGGACTTTATCAATCGGCAAATGGCTGCCGAAGATTTCCTTAACTGCGTACAAGGGGCTGGTGCCTATGTCGCCAAATACCACGCCGATTGCGCTTAACGCCAAGACGGTTACTTGTTGTTTGGAATGACTCTGCAAATGGGTCGACATAGTAAATATTGAATTAGGTGAAAAAATTAGCGTGGAATTAACTGGGGGCATTCTGTTTTAACATCGGCTTATACCCAATGCAAAACTTCGAATTGTAGATACCAGAAACCGAAAGAACCGAGAAAATTAGCCAGCACAGCAGGCAAAAAACGTAAGTGCGTAGCAAAAGTATAGCTTTTATCGATGGACATAACCATGACTCCCGCCGATGAACCGACCACAGTCAAGCTACCGCCGATGCCTACCATCATCGCGTTCAGCATCCATTGATCAACGCCTAAGTTGGGATTCGACATAATCGCCGCCGCTTCGAGCAAGTTATTGTCGATGCAGCTGGAAACCATGCCTAAAATAAAGTTCACCCAAGTCGGCTCCAAGGTTTCGTACAGTTGGCGCACATAGGACAGCCAGCCGACATGGTTGAGGGCCGCCATGCCGGTGATGATGCCGATGTAGTACATTAAAGTCGCCCATTCAACCTTTTGTAGTTGAACATCCAGGTTAATTTCAACATTACACAATCTTGTCTTTAACACCCAGATATACATCACCACCAAACCCAAACCGCTGCCCAGTGCGAACTCAATATCGACATGCAGCACCATATTCAATACCACTGCCCCAATAATAGCGAAGGCGCAAACCAAGGCAAGGCTAAGCCCGCCAGGTTTGATACCTTCTGCTGCTGTGTTGGGTTTAAGCAGTGTGCCGGTATCGAGTTTTTTCAAGTAGAACAGATCCAACACCAAGGCGCTTAAAAACCAGCCGAAAATCGCTGCTGGGAATAACATCAGCAAGTCGGTCATGTTGACTTTATTAGCCAAAATCACCATCAAACTGGTCGAGGTGCCGATAAACCAAACACCGCTGTTGGATGAGATAATCGTGTTGCATAAAACCAGATGGGTGTAGCGCGAATTTTCTGAAACCTTGCTGATGGCTTTCCCGAAAATCATGGTAGTGGTTAAGCTGCTGATGAAAGGACTCAACAATGCACACAATAAACCCATCACCCAGAATAAACCCCTCGCGCCCAGCCCCCTATCCATTAACGCGTGGTTCATGGCTGCGAAAACGTTGCGTTCGTTGAGAATCTCGACAATCATCCACATAAACGCCATAAAAGCGATTAACCCGAATAACGATTCTTTGGTCGCCGCCTGCATCGCAATCAAGGGTTTGAATCGATTTGGGTCGTCGCCACTGAGCCAATAGTAAATACCGATGATGGCTACCGTTGACATCATCATCAACGCGGGCTTGAATTTGTCCATCGCCAACTGGACTTCGAAGATAATCATCGCCAAGCCGATAACGAAAACGCTCAGCACGATAAGTCCAACCGGCGAAAAAGGAATGATAGGCATAGGGTTTTCCCGTTAAAAAGTCTAAATAATTGAGTCTCTTAATGGACATTTAGTCGATGGATTCGACGCTTTCTGTTGCTGTATTGCGTTTAAGCGCTATGTTGGCGTCGAATTTTTGATAGAACCGGCCTAGAAATAGCGGCCATTGATAAGAAAGTGGGTGGCGATACTGCCGAAGTAACCCAGTACGATGACCGGCGTCCATCTCAGGTGGCTGGTGAAGGTATAAACGCCTTTAGCCTGTCCCATCAAGCCCACACCTGCTGCGGAACCTACCGCCAACATGCTGCCGCCCACACCGGCGGTCAAGGTCACCAACAGCCATTGCCCTTGGGAAATATCCGGCGCCATGGTTAATACCGCCAGCATGATAGTGCCGTTGTCCACGAATGCCGAAACGATGCCTACCAGGATATTGGCTACAGTGGGATCGATACTGCCGTACAAAACATGAGATGCAACGACCAGATAACCGATAAAACTCAAGCCGCCGACACAAACCATTACACCATAGAAGAACAGCAGCGTATCCCATTCCAATTGAGCGACTTTCTGGAACACATCAAAGGATTGGTTTTCCTCTAAATCTTGCTGTTGTGCCTGGTTTTTTAATACTTGATGAAGCTGATGTTCGGTGATCAGGTGTTCTTTAATAAGCAATTCGCCGAGGCGCGCCTTCTCTGTCATGGCGGCTTCTATATGATATGTTTCCAATTTATCAGAATTGATTAGATCATTATTGGTGTATGTTGCTGTTTTTTGCAGGTAATAGCTGAAGAATTTCAGGTAAGTCAAGCCGAGCATCATGCCGGCAGCCGGGGGAAGACTCAGGAAATTTTCAAAACAGGTTGCAGTGATAATAGTCAATGCAAATAACGCGATAATGATAAAGCCGCCTCGCTTCATGGCTTGCGTCTCCATGACCGCAGCTGGCCTTTCTTGGGGTATCCCAAAATGCATGATGGAGGCCGGTAAAACAAAATTGACGATCGCGGGAATCAATAAGGAGAAGAAATCAGTAAAGGGGACTATGCCTTTTTGCCATACCAACAGGGTGGTAATATCGCCGAATGGACTGAACGAACCTCCGGCGTTGGAGGCCACGACGACATTGATGCAGGATAAGGTGACGAAGCGCGGACTATTTTTACCCATCGCTAAAATGACCGAGCCCATCAGCAAAGCGGTAGTCAGGTTGTTGCATACCGACGAAATAAAGAAAGCCTGGAAGCCGGTAATCCAGAATAATTGGCGATAGCTAAAGTTCTTACTTAGCAACCAGACTCGCAGGTTTTCGAACACCCCTCGATCTTCCATAGCATTCAAGTAAGTCATCGAAACCATGATGAACAGGAATAACTCGGCATAACCTTCCAGCGTGGAACGGAACGCCACTCCCGCTTGTTCACTCATTCCGCCGTTGGCATAAACGGCGGCGATAAATATCCAAATTACGCTCGCTGCAAACACCATCGGCTTCGATTTTCGTAGCTCCGTGACTTCTTCAGTCATGGCCAGAAAATAGGCAAGCGTAAACAAAACCAAAGCCAGATAACCGACCCAATGCTGAGTCAAATCTAAGGGTTGTACTTGGCTAATAGCGCCTGCTCCTTCAGTCGCCATTGATAGGGAAGGAAAAATGAGGGCAAGTATGATCGTGATATATTTTGAGTAGAGCGGCATTTTTTGTATCACAAGTGGCAGATAAAATTTGAACGAAAGCGGTTGATTTTTATGCATAGTGAAGCCGTTTTTAGCCAATGCGTTTAAAGATTAAGTGGGATTTAATGAACAATGACGCATTACTCAATGCAAATAGAATGAATAAAAACATTTCAAAAGGTAGGATTCGCATAAGATTTCGTACAAGGAGGCTATAAAACAAATGTCTTAATATACACCTAATTGATGGGATCGACACCACGGCTCCCATGCGCATCGGTTGAAATTAGACTAAAGGCTTTTGTTAATCAATGAATGAATTTGTAAATAGATTGTATACAGAACATTAACAAATTTATCAGCATGATGAGGCCGAGCTATTGCTCCACCGTCACGAACGCTATTTTAGCTATCCCGGAATGTTGTACGGTAGCCATAACTTCGGCGACTTTTGCATAAATGACGCCTTGATCGGCATATAAATGCAAGCCGATGTCGGGATTTTTTAACAACTCAGCCTTCAACGCGGTTTCCAAGGCGGCAAGGTCGGCGAGCGGGAGCTTGTTCAACGTTATCCCCCCCTGCGCATCGATGCCGAGCTGTAACGGCTGATCCTTAACATCAGCAGTAGTCTCGGCGGTTTTCGGCAAGGTAACATGCACCGATTGGGTAAGTAAGGGCGCGGTCACTAATAAAATAATCACCAGCACCAACATCACATCGACGAGCGGCGTGACGTTAATTTCACTCATCGCTCCTTCGTCTTCGGATTGCGGTTTAAAGGCCATGTCTATCCCTTAGCGTTTGCAGTTGAGGCGATGTGGGTAAAACTTACCACAAAGTTTTCCAAACCGGCACGTTGCTGTTTGGCGCGGCGCAAGAAAAAGTTATAGGCCAATACCGCCGGTACGGCGACTGCTATACCTATTGCCGTGGCGATCAGCGCGTCGCCGATGGGGCCTGCCACCACATCCAGGCTGGTCGAACCGCTTGCCGTAATCTGATGCATCGCATTCATGATGCCTAAAACCGTACCGAACAAGCCGACAAAAGGCGCGGTGCTGCCGATGCTGGCAAGCAGCGTTAGGCCGCTTTCCATTGCGTGTTGTTCTTGCTGCATTTGAACGAGCAGCGCGTGTTCCAGCAGTTCATCTGGAACGCCGAGATATTTAAGGCCCTTGCCCTCCGATTGCCGACTTTCATTCATCCAGGCAAAGCCTTGTTGTGCAATTCGCGCTTGCGGGCCTCGTGCTATCTCTGCGGGCAAACTTTTTGCCTGCTCCAGGTTGGACGCATCCCAAAATGCCTTGTTAAAGCGCCGGTTATAATAACTATTTTTTGTGAACTGCCATATTTTGAAAAAAATCAGCGTCCATGTCGCTACCGAAAAGGCCAGCAAAGTGTACAAAGTACCGTCGATAATAACTTCCGGCGAAATATGAGAGGGCATTAAGGTCTCCTTTTTAGATATTCAAAATAAATATAGGGGGCAATCGGTGAATTGATTGCTGTTTTTTGACTTGGCATAAGGCTGGATAAAGCGAAAACCCATTATTGGGTTAATTTAAATTGCAGCGTCTGGACAGCGCGCTGTTCAACCGCTACACCGTTAACTATTTTTTCTTTGAATGTCCATTGATTAATGGCTTTCAGCGCAGCCTCGTCGAAAATCTCGGCAGGTTGCGCCTCAACAACGACGGCATTTTCAACGTTACCGCTCGTGGTAATAGTAAATTCGATTTTAACCCAGCCCTCGATATGGCGGTTAGCTGCACGCGCCGGATACCTGGGAGGAATGCGCTCCAATGGAACGACACCGGTGCTGATTTTCGGTTCACTGCTGACTACAGCAGGTGCGGGCTGACTGACAGCTGGCGGTGCTGAAACCGGCGCCGCCGGTGCTACCGGCGTAGCATTGGAAGGCGAAAGCTTCTCCTCAGCAATAATCTGCGGTTTGGGTGGTTCCGCCTGTTTAGGGATAAGCGGCGGTTTTTTCTTGACCGGTTTTTTAACGGCTTGCTTTTTAGGCGGCTCAGCTTTCGGTGGTGTCGGCATGGGGGGAGTTGGTGGCGCAACTTCGGCTTTTTGACCGGGTGCAGAAAGCAGCGATACCTGCATTATGATCTTTGTCGGCGTTTTGGGCGGCTCGTTGCTTGGTTTTAACAACCAAAGCGCCAACCATAAGTGCAACAGCAGCGCTAAAATCAATAACAACCCGCCTATAAAGCGAGGTTGTTCTTCGCCGGTTAAGGCTGCAAATACTGCGTGCTTTTTTTGTACCATCGAACTCGTATCGTCACCCGAAGGTGTTAAATCCCGGTTGGCCGGGTTGCCTTCATGGCTATTGAATAAAAACAGGGGGAGTGTTGGCTTTTTAAACATCGATTGTGCGTTTGTTATGTTCAAGTTATGGGCAAAGCGGCCTTAACCGTATTTACTCAGTACGGTCATAGCTGTAGAACATAAAAGACTTTACGTGGATTGAAATTTGATTCTTGCAAGCGGCCAAATTATCGGCATGATCGATACGAAAACAATAGCTAAAACGACCTTCTCAAAATTGTATTTTACCCATTCATTTGAGCCGAGAAAATATCCGGCTAAAGTTATGCTGGTAACCCATAAAGTCGCGCCGATTATGCAAAAAATGATGTATTTTGAGTATTTCATGCTGCCCGCACCGGCTACGAAAGGAGCGATCGTGCGGATGATGGGGATAAAGCGGGCCATAATAACGGCTTTTCCGCCGTGTTTGGCATAGAATTCTTCGGTTTGAGTAATATATTCCCGTTTAAAAAATAAAATGTGATCTCGGGATTTGACCAAGTTACTAAAATGTTTTCCGCAGAAATGGTTGACATTATCGCCCAGCAAAGCCGCGCATATAAGTAATGGAATGATGATTTGAATATCTAATTTTCCGGTCGAAGCCGCCAACAGGCCCACCGCAAAAAGCAAAGAATCGCCGGGCAACAGCGGCATGACGATTAAGCCGGTTTCGACAAAAATTATCGCGGCTAAAATCACATAGGTGAGCATTTCGTAATGCGCAAGAAAATCCTGTAATGTCGTCAGGGGGTCTTTGAGTAAGTGTAATAAAAAGTAAATAATTTCCATACGAGGCAGGTTTCATATCGTTAAAATGGGTAAGCATAAAGTATGCTTAAAATCTTGACGACTATTATCACTCAATTTTAAACGGCGATCTGCGATTGTTTGAAATTACCGTCTTCCTGCATCCGTGCAGTCGTAAACTGTATTTGAATTAACCTGAAAAATTTGTGCAACTGCTTGGATTAAGTGCGTTAACGGACAATTAAAAATATGAAAAATTTTGCACCTTTAACTTATTTATCTACTCAATCCACGTTCTAAATGAACGGCAAACAATTGTCGCACAGCTGATTTTTATCTGCGATAATGAATCTCAGCATTCATAGATTTTTCCTGACTTTATTTTGAATACGACAACACCCCGTTTTTTAAGCATATTTACCGGCTTGCAGAAAAATTACCCCCTCATCCAACAAATGGTCAGACGTGAAGTTATCGGTCGTTACCGTGGCTCATTTCTGGGATTGCTATGGTCGTTTATTAATCCTGTCCTGATGCTGACGGTTTACACCTTTGTATTCGGTTTTGTATTTAAGGCGCGATGGGGGCAAGGCGACACAGACAAATACGAGTTTGCGCTGGTGCTGTTTACCGGTTTGATTGTGTTTAACCTGTTTTCTGAATGTATTTCACGTGCGCCGGGATTGATTCTGGGCAATGTTAATTATGTCAAGAAGGTGGTTTTTCCACTTGAAATCCTGCCTTGGGTGGCGCTCGGTTCCGCTTTGTTTCATACCGGTATCAACTTGCTTGTCTTGCTGATTTTTTTAGCGGCGCTAGGTCATGATTTTTCCTGGACTATGTTGTATCTGCCGGTTGTGTTGCTGCCGTTTTTGTTATTGATTATGGGTTTGTCGTGGTTTTTTGCATCCATCGGGGTTTTTATCCGTGATGTCGGGCAACTTGTCGGTATGGCGCTGACCGTGCTGATGTTCATGAGTCCTATTTTTTACCCCTTGAGCGCCTTGCCGGAAACCGTCAGTTACTACCTGTTTTTAAATCCGCTTACTTTTGTTATAGAACAAGTTCGCAATATTTTACTATGGGGCCTGCAACCGAATTGGAGCTATCTGGCTATTTACAGTGTTACGTCTATCGTTATAGCCTGGCTTGGATTGCTCTGGTTTGAAAAAACTAGGAAGGGGTTTGCAGATGTTCTCTAGCGCCGTTTTCGGTATACCCTGTTCGGAGTAACAACGTGCGCCTAACAAAACAACAAGCACGTACAATCACCCAAACAGTTTCCCGTTTGGCCGGAACGGGAACGGCTGTGTATTTATTCGGTTCCAGACTCAACGACCAAGCAAAAGGCGGAGATATAGACTTGTTCATCGAATCCGATATTCCGTTATCGCTAATACATCGCGCGCAAATCAAAATGGAACTGGAATCTCAACTTGGCATTGAGCCGAAGCAAGCGGATTTCTCTGCGGAGTTCATGTCGATTGTAAAAGCAAAACAAGCCGATGAAGCCGGGATGATCAAGTGAATACCATCGACCTCGCCATCAAAGTAGAAAACCTCAGCAAGTGCTATCAAATTTACGAGACCCCGAGCGACCGGCTCAAGCAATTTGTCGCCCCTCGACTGCAAAGGCTGACAGGCCAATCGCCCAAGCAATACTTTCGTGAATTTTGGGCGTTAAAGGATATTTCCTTTGAAATCAAAAAAGGTGAAACCGTAGGTATTATTGGACGCAACGGTAGCGGCAAATCTACTTTGCTACAATTAATTTGTGGCACGCTTAATCCTACCGACGGCAGCGTGGAAACCCGTGGGCGTATTGCTGCGCTCTTGGAACTCGGCTCCGGCTTCAATCCTGAGTTCACCGGACGCGAAAATGTCTATATGAATGCTGCGGTGCTGGGTTTAAGTAACAAAGAAATCGAGTCCTGCTTTAACGACATTGTTGCCTTCGCCGATATTGGCGACTTTATTGAGCAGCCCGTCAAAACATATTCGAGCGGGATGTTTGTACGCTTGGCATTTGCTGTGGCAGTGCATGTGCATCCAGATATTTTGGTGATAGATGAAGCGTTAAGTGTCGGTGACATTGTTTTCCAGAATAAATGCATGAAAAAAATAAAAGCTATAAAAGAGAAGGGAACAAGTATCTTATTTGTGTCTCACGATCTGAGTACAGTTCAAATTGTTTGTGATCGCGTTATTTGGATAAAAAATGGAAGTCTAAGGTTGTCTGGCTATTCCGTTGATGTTTGCCAAGAGTACTATGTAGACAGTATTAGTCATAAAGGCAGTGTTGCTGCTCCAATTGAGGATACGGTTATCGTGCAGCAGTCAACTGGGCTGGCGCGGTTTGCCGACATCAGGATGCTCAACAGTAATGGCAGGCAAAGCAAAGTTTTCAATGTGGGAGGAGATATTAAATTTGAGTTTATTCTGGAGGCTGAGGCGGCCCTTGAAGAAAGTGTGATTGCCGTTAGCGTTTACCGCGCAGACGGGGATTGGATGCTTGGACAGACTAGTCGCGAGAAAAATGTGTTTTGGCCTCCTATTGCTAAGGGTGAAAAATTGCGCGGGCAGTTGCATCTTTTTCCTAACTGTCTGGCTCCAGGCGATTACAATGTTGCCTTTGGCGCATATACCACAGACCATAAAATCTGTTACGCTCTGACAGATTTGACCCTGTCTTTTTCCGTACGGACAAATTACCAAACATGGGGAAAATTTATTCATCCCTGTGACTGGTCAATCACTAGTTAAAATACAATGAGTGCGATCAAAAATGCATTGGGCGGACTGATACGCCAACAAACCTTGGGCGCTTCACTAGATCACCCTCACTATATCTCTCTCAACTTGATTGGAACTTGGCTGCACGATATGGCGCTCAATGAGGCTCATGGCATCATGCTTGACTATGGATGCGGCGGGCAGCCATACAAAAGTTTTTTTATGCCGAAGCTTGAGCGCTATATAGGCGCCGATGTAGCCGCTGCTGAGGGGATTTGTCTGGATATTGAGATAGAACCCGGACAGGCAGTGCCGCTTGATACTGCGAGCATTGACACTTTATTGTCCACACAAACCTTGGAACATTTGGATGATGTTGAGTTCTATCTTAGTGAATGCGCTAGATTGGTGCATTCAAACGGAGTATTAATACTAACGGCGCCAATGCAGTGGCGACATCATGAGGTGCCTTATGATTACTGGCGTTTTACCAAATATGGCCTGATTAGCCTATTGGAGAGACATGGGTTTTCGATTAAGTCCATATCGCCATGTGGCGGCGTGTATGCGTTAATCGGCCAGATTTTCTTGAGTCATTTGCACGAACGGGGGGGTCGGAAACAATGGCTTAACAAGATAATTAATCGGTTGGCCTTGTATTTGGACAACCGCTGGGCTGATACGGATGATACGCTGAACTGGATGTGTATCGCTGTGCGTAAATAATAAATCTATCAGAAATCAGGTATGAAAATAACCAGTCAAAACAAATCGAGTTGTCCTGTTTGTTCGGGGACTACAGCCTTGTCATTATGCAAATCCAATGGCTACGAAATATTACGCTGCGGAACTTGTGCGTGTGATTTTGTCTGGCCGATGCCGGATAAGCAAACCCTTAAAGCTTATTACGATGGCGAAAGTTATTTCCATAGCGATAGCACAGGGAGTTACGCCGATTACGACTCAACCACAGACGCTGCAATACCGCTGTTTCGCGATTTTATTTTAACCATTCCGAATGTCGCAGGAAAAAAAATATTGGATATTGGCTGCGCTTTCGGGACGCATCTGGCATTAGCCTCTGAACAAGGATGGGAAGCATGGGGCGTTGAATTATCGGATCATGCACGGGACATAGCCCTATCTCGCCATGGGGAGAAAATTCATGTTGTTGAAGGTATCGATAATCTGCCCAAGATGGAATTTGACCTGATTATCATGCTGGACGTGCTGGAGCATTTACCCGAACCTTACGATCTATTCCTTGAATTATTTTTGCACGGGGCGATAGGCAAAAAAACCCAACTCGTCATCACAACGCCAAATGCGCGTTCAGTGGATGCATTGGTTGATCCGAGCGCATGGATTTACCGTCATCCTCCTTCGCATCTTGTTTATTTTTCAGCGAATTCGCTGAAGCTTTTTCTGACCAATTTGGAAGCTGTCGATATCTCTATTCAGGGGATTTATCCCATTGGATACCAGGATTCTTGCGATTACCTGGATGAAAATGAGGCGTCTAATCGGGATGTTAAAAACTATGCAGGTCTAATGGGCGTTGTACAGGGATTTGATATTTCCTTGCATAAGTTATTGGCCTTGTTTAAAGATAAATCAATCTCAATAAAAAATCCTGAACTAAAAAGCTTATATCAAGAAATTTTTGCTATTCAAAAACAAGTTATACAGAAACATGCTTTTGAAGAACAGTCCCTTAAGGTAGAAATTGCTCGCCAAGCGCAAGAGGTCATTCGCCTCAATGAAGTGATTTTAGCGAAAGATTCTATTATTACCCAGAAAAATCAAGAAATAGGATTTTTGAATCAAGCACTTGACGAAAAAAAGCTTGAACTGGAAAAAAGGGTGCAAGAGATTTTGAGTATGCAGCAGTCAAAGTGGTACAGATTAGGAAACGCATTGAAAATGCGTCCGATGACAGTGCATAATTTTGCTCGAATAGTCTATTTAAGTGCCGGGCTAATTGTCCCCTTAACATGGCGTGTTAAGGTTGCGCCCATAGTATCAAAGCTCCGTCAGCAGTACTTAAACGCTCGGCAAATTTTACTCGATAAAATGGTCGAGAACGGTGATTATCTTGCGAAACCGTCAACAACTGTATGGCAACGCGTCGTAAAGCTGTTTCAATTTTGGACAGCGCCATCGGATACGCCATACAAAGGTGAAGTGCTGCATCTAGGGGTTAACGCTAAGATATTACTGGTCGTGCATGATTTTTCTCGTACTGGAGCTCCATACGCTGTTTTATATTTGGCGCGAGCACTTTTTTCTCTTTATGGTGTACGACCTGTAGTTATTTCTCCTAAAGAGGGTCCGATACGCGAAGAATTTGAACAAGAGGGTTTTCCTACTATTGTTGACCCCTTATTGTTTGACTGCCAAGATTACTCATCGGAAGCCCGTGATTTTGTAGTAACTTTTGAAAGAGTTATTGTGACATCCCTCGGTTCTTTTAGTTTTATTCACTACTTTAAAGATATAAGCAAGCACCTGACATGGTGGATACATGAAACCGATGTGGGTTTTAACGCAGTTGCAAACATGACATCCGATTTACCGTTGTTATTTGCCGCCTGCGAATCTATATGGCTTGGTAGCCCACTTTGTTTCCCTTTGGCTTTGCAATATACATCGCAGGAGAAGCTGCATCTGTTGCTTTACGGTTGTAGCGACACAGCTATACCGAATCGCCCGCATAAATCAGGAAAAATTGTATTTTCTCTTGTTGGCTCAGTAGAGCCCCGCAAAGGGCAAGATGTTTTTTTAGATGCTATTGGGCGGTTGCCTGAAGAGTTAAGGGCTAAGGCCGTTTTTCGCATCATTGGGTCACCGTTGCCCTATCATGAATCTATTATTTTTTATAAGGAAGTGAGCGCCAAGGCGGCTCTCATACCGGAGGTTGAGTGTATCGAAAATATGCCGTCCGACAAGCTGCTGGAATTTTACGCTGAAACCAATGTGCTGGTTTCAGCTTCGCGAGATGATCCAATGCCCATTGTGATTACACAGGGACTGATGTTTTCCAAGGCGTGTTTGTGCTCATCGTCTATAGGTCATGCCCAACTATTGGAAAATAGGAAGAATGGCCTGATATTTACTAACGAATCTGCTGAAGAACTTTCAGGGAAAATGGTTTTTCTTCTACAGAATCCAACTGAACTAGCAGCTCTTGGTGTAGCAGGCCGGGAAGTATATGAACAGTATTTTCTTATGAGTAGTTTTGTTGGCAACGTGGGAAATTTGATAGCGGATTATCGATAAACTGTTGAATTCTCAGAAGCTACTCCAAGACACTCGTATTCAGTCAACTTACAACGGTTTTAATTTAAATGAGTTACACAATTAAAAGGCTATGTCGTTGTCAGAGTCGCTGGAGTGCAGGCTTCGCCTGCGCTGGCAAGCAAAGCTTGCACTCCAGCAACGCCTTTAGTAGCTAACTGAATTTGAAATTGCTGTAATTTTGACGGGTGGGTAATCAGCATGGCACCAACCCTTTGTTTCAGAAAAACTATTACTATGGGTCAGTAATGAAAAAACGTTTTTTAATTTTGGGTGGGGCGGGCTTTATCGGCTCACATTTGTGTGATGCTTTGCTGTCCGAAGGTCACTTTGTCAAGGTATTCGATAGGCTGGGCATCCAGCCTTACCGTGTTTTTACCGAACAAGAGCATATTGAATGGATACAGGGGGATTTTGTTTCTGCTGCGGATATTGAGCAGGCTGTTGATGGATGTCACGTGGTGTTTCACCTTGTTTCATCTACATTGCCCAAGTCATCTAACGATGATCCTATTTATGACGTGGAAAGCAACGTTGTTGCTACGCTGAGGTTGTTGGATGCGGCACGACATGCCGGTGTAGAAAAGATCGTATTCGTTTCTTCAGGTGGTACGGTATATGGTATTCCACAGTTTATTCCCATTTGTGAGAAGCATCCGACCGATCCGGTTTCTTCTTATGGAATCGGCAAGCTTACTATCGAAAAATACCTGCACTTGTACCACATATTGCATGGATTGGATTACGCAGTGTTACGCGTGGCAAATCCTTTTGGTGAACGACAGCGCGCCAATGCAGCACAAGGTGCGGTTGCCGTGTTCATGAATCGCGCTATTCATAATCAGCCGATCGAGATTTGGGGTGATGGATCGGTCGTGCGTGACTATATTTACATTGCCGATGTCGTCGATGCACTGATGAAGGCGGCGTTCGATGGCGGCAAAGAACGATTATTTAACATTGGCTCAGGACAAGGTAAAAGTTTGAATGATATTTTGACCGCGATTGAAGTATTACTGAATCGCGCCGTCGCCCGTACCTATTTGGCTGGTCGCGCCTTTGATGTTCCCGCCAATGTGCTGGATATAACTCATGCTCAAAAGCATCTTGCTTGGTCGCCACAGGTGCCGTTTGAGAAGGGCCTGGAGTACACCTTTCGCTATCTATCGAATCCGCACAACTAAGTCAGGAAAATGATGCAAGTTAAACAACGTCTCGATGCGCTTACCTCGCTACGATTTTTTGCGGCAACGATAATTGTTATTTATCATTCCGGCGGTTTGTTTGGCCTCAGCAAGCCATATAGTTTTTTTAACTTGGATCATGCTGTTTCTTTCTTCTTTGTTCTTTCGGGATTTATTTTAGCTTACGTCTATCCAAAGCTGGAAACTTGGGCTGAGATAAGGCGTTTTTGGCGCGCTCGCATCGCTCGAATATGGCCTGCCTTATTAGCCAGTCTTTTTCTTACATGTTGGTTGTTGCCGCAAGGCTGGGACAATAAAACAGGATTAGCCAACATTTTAATGATCAATGCCTGGATTCCCCTTCCACGCTATTTCTTTGCGTATAACAGCCCTTCCTGGAGTATCTCAACAGAATTCTTTTTTTACCTAGCCTTTCCATTTCTTATTTATAAATGGGACCTTACCTGGCAAGTAAAGTTATCGGCTTCGGGCGCCATGCTTGTCTTATTGATGGTGGTATCGGACTTATTACACTTGCCGAAAGGTTTCAGTTCGATGAACGACGGTATAACCAGGTTTGCATTGCTATACATTCATCCGTTCTCTCGAATTTTTGAGTTTATTTTTGGAATTTTTGTTGCGTCCTACTGGCGCAAAAAAGTTGGCAACGTTCAATGGAGTAAATCGCGTGCTTTTCTGTACGAGACCGGTGTAATTCTACTTGCCGGCATATGCATGCACTTTACAAATCCCTTGGCGGAATGGGCGGGTACAACTTGGCTAGGTTTGTCTGTTACGGCATGGTTATATGGCAGCGGATCAATGTTCATTTTTGGCTTGTTAATCTATGTCATCGCCATGGGACGTGGTCGGATCGCTGTCTGGCTGTCTCATCCGGTGTTGGTTTTGTTGGGCGAAATAAGCTTTTCGCTCTACCTGTTGCACCAAATTTTTTTGCGATACTATCAAGACAACATTACTGCCTTTCCACAGTTGCCAAATTTACTTTCGTTAGCCATTTTTTGGGCCATTGCATTGCTGGCTTCGTACCTGATGTGGGCGCTAATCGAAATGCCTGGAAGACGTTTTATACTCGGAGACGGGCAGAAAAAAATGCATGGAACCCAGGTAATGCGGGCATCATGGTATTCCCATTTCAACTTAAATAGAAATACTGTTTCGGCAGCGATTGTCCTGGCGTGTTTGCTTACTCCGATCTATTTTTCCCTGGAAAATATCAACCGTATCAGTTCATCTGATGCCGATGTAATGACCCCCAAAGAGTTGCGTTCAGTTATGGGAACGGGCTTTGGCAATTTGTTCGTATTGCGTGGAGTAAAAATTGTGCATCAAGGTGAGGGATTATGTATTGACCTCGCATGGGAAAGCCTTGTTGAGCAAGAATTGATTTATACCAATGCTATCCATATTACAGATGCAAATGGAAATATCCTTGCCCAAGCTGACTATAAACAGCCCATGAGCAAAATGACGCCAAAACAAGGAACAATTTGGAAAGACTCAATTTTAATATCGGCAGACAAATTGCAGAGCGGGGATAGTAAATTGGCAATCGCTTTGTATCCGCATAACCAGCCTAAGCAACTATTGCCGGTTGATAAAGGTGATCGGGATTGGGGTAATCATCGATTACTTATCAATTTAGACCGCTTAGGGGCTAATGTTCTTTGAGCAATAGATCATGAAGACAAAAGCCCGAGGAAACCTTATCAGCAAGTTAAACAGTGCTAGGATGCACTTCAATCATTGAGTTGGGCATGAAAATTTTGCTAACCGTCCATCAATTCTTTCCTGACTACGGAGCGGGTACTGAGGTTTTAACCCTTTCCGTTGCCCGCGAACTCACAGCACGCGGTCATCAGGTGCATGTTTTAACCGGCCATCCATCCGATCGGGAAACAAAAGAAGAAGATCGGTTCGACGAATATGAGTACGAAGGTATTCACGTTTACCGATTTCATCATGCTTATACCCCGATGTCCGGGCAAACTTCCATGGTGGAATTAAGTTACGATAATCGTCTTGCCGCTAAGTATTTCGAGCAAGTCTTGGCAATATTTAAGCCGGAGGTAGTTCACTTTTTTCATCTAAACCGTTTGGGTACCGGCTTGATCGAGTTGGCTGTACGCGCGAGAATCCCTGCCTTTATGACCCCCACAGATTTTTGGGCTATTTGTCCCACCGGGCAGCTGGTATTGTGTAATGGTCGCTTATGCCAGGGACCGAGTGCTTATGCGGGAAACTGTGTAAAGCACTTTGCTGAGACTACACAAAAAGGGCTGACCGGCAGCCTTGCTAAATGGCTTCCAAGCTCATTAGCAGCCCTGTTAGCGCGGCTCACTCAAGCGGAGCTCATGCCGCTATACCCGCATCGGGTAGAAGTGCAGGCGCTCAGTTCTCGTCTACAAATAAACATTGCACGGTTAAATCAATTAAACGGAATCGTTGCGCCGAACCGATTTATGACTGAAAAGCTGGTTCAGCATGGGATTTCTCCTCAGCTGATTACTCAGTCCGCCTTCGGGATTAATGTGGATAGGAATGTAGCGACCGCCCCGCGCCAGTCATGCCGTCAACCCTTTAGGATCGGATACATCGGCACTCTCGCACCGCATAAGGGCTGTCATATACTCATAGACGCTTTTAAAGCGCTGCCATTCGGTCGAGCGATTTTAAAAATATATGGCAACACGGAAGATTTTCCTGAATATTCAAACAAATTGCAGCAACTCGCCAGCACCCAGCAAAATGCCATTGAGTTTTGCGGAACCTTCCATAATTCTAAAATTGGCGAGGTTCTAGCCGACCTCGATGTGCTGGTAGTTCCCTCCCTATGGTATGAAAATACTCCGCTGGTCGTTTATTCGGCTCAAGCTGAGTATTGTCCGGTAATTGCTTCAGATTTTCCCGGTATTTCCGAGGTCATTCGAGATGAGGTAAATGGCCTACTGTTTGAGGCGGGCAATCGGAAAGCATTAGCAAAGCAGCTATTGCGACTCATTGATGAGCCCGGTTTGACAGGGCAACTCAGCGCTCACGCTCAGCAGCCGAAATCAACGGCTCTTTATGTGGATGAAATACTGAGAATTTGGGGAAAACGTGAATAATATTTGGGGTGTCTTATCCGAGCTAAAAGTGGGATAAATGGACGATTTGCAACAGAAAAAATGGCCTAATGTTTCCGTGATCATCGTCAATTGGAATGGGGCGGAGTTTCTTAACCAATGTCTGTCTGCACTAATGGCCCAGACACTGAAACCGTATGAAATCATTTTGCTGGACAACGATAGTTCCGATGGATCGGTTGATATTGTGCAACGATTTTCTTTTGTGCGATTAATCGCACTTGCTCAGAATACCGGATTCGCGCGAGGGAACAATTTAGCCATTGAAGAAGCCTCGGATGAATCGGAATGGATTGCGCTTATCAATCCCGATGCATTTGCAGAGCCTCATTGGCTAGAAGAGCTAATAGCCGCCGCACAGCGTAATCCTGCATTCGATTTTTTTGCCAGCAAGCTACTAAACGCGGGAGATACTTCCCTGTTAGATGGCGAGGGTGATGCTTATCATCTGAGTGGCAGGGTATGGCGCTTAGGACGAGGCGCATCAGTCATGCGGCAGGCGGATAGCAACAGGGAGGTGTTTTCGCCCTGTGCAGCAGCAGCCCTTTATCGGCGCAGTGCCTTATGCAAGATAGGAGGCTTTGACGAAGACTACTTCTGTTATGTGGAAGATGTAGATCTCGGTTTTCGTTTACGGCTGGCGGGCTATCGTTGTCTTTATGTGCCTCAGTCCGTGGCGCATCATGTTGGCTCAGGCACAACAGGGGGACGGCATAGCCATTTCTCCGTATATCATGGACATCGAAATTTAGTTTGGACATTTATAAAAAATATGCCGGGAATTTTGTTTTGGATGCTGCTCCCAATTCATATACTTTTAAACATTGTAAGCATTATCTATTTTTCCATGCATGGGCAAGGTAAGCTGATATTAACCGCCAAATGGGATGCCATTAAAGGTGTGCCGAAAATGTGGCGCAAGCGGCTTAAAATCCAATCTGCTCGCAAGGCCTCTATCATGACTATTTGGCATATTTTGGATAAAAGATTCTGGTTAGCGAATAAATATTAATCCACGGTATCACTACTCACCCTATGCTAATGCTGGCTCCTGCTCACGCTCCTTACCTACATCCATGTAGGCAAAGCCAGCTTTGAACTATTTTTCTGGAGTCCAAAGCTGGCTTT
Organism: Methylobacter sp.; assembly: GCA_004299305.1. Taxonomy (GTDB): domain Bacteria; phylum Pseudomonadota; class Gammaproteobacteria; order Methylococcales; family Methylomonadaceae; genus Methylobacter_A. The sequence continues at coordinate 2,670 of SCPZ01000136.1, read as the reverse complement.
GGACAGTAAGAATCGACGTTGCTGTTAAAAAAAGGGGGTGAGTAGTTACTCCACGGTTTGCTTATTTTTTGTAAAAAATTGATTATTATGAAAAATCGTACAGGTCGAAATTTTATAACTCTATAAAACCGGCAATACGCGTAAATTTCTGTTAAAAAACATGTCTACCAACTTAAGCCGGGACAGATAACATCCCTTCAAGGGATGTTATCTGTAAAATCGTCCCGCTTTAAATTTGGAAGCCAAAAACATCGATAGGGCCATGAAAAAACAGCATGAAGCAATATTTAGAATTATTCGATAAAATCCTGGCCGAAGGCCGGCAAAAAGGCGACAGGACCGGTAGCGGCACTTTGTCCATATTCGGCCACCAAATGCGATTTCCGTTGGCGGAAGGTTTTCCATTAGTTAGCACAAAGAAAATTCACTTAAAATCAATTATTTATGAGCTAATTTGGTTTTTAAAAGGCGAGACCAACCTGGGGTTTTTGCATCAGCATAATGTCAATATCTGGAATGAATGGGCCGATCAAAACGGCGAGTTAGGCCCCGTGTACGGTCATCAATGGCGTTCATGGCCGACACCTGACGGTCGGCATATCGACCAGATCCAGCAAGTCATCGAGCAACTTCAAACAACGCCCAACAGCCGCCGGATTATCGTTTCCGCCTGGAATGTCGCTGATTTGCCGGATGAAAGCATCAGTCCGCAACAGAACGTCGCGCTGGGTAAAATGGCTTTAGCGCCCTGCCATGCGTTTTTCCAGTTTTATGTGGCCGACGGCAAGCTGTCTTGCCAGCTCTATCAACGCAGCTGCGACACGTTTTTAGGATTGCCGTTCAACATCGCCAGTTATGCCTTATTGACCCACATGGTCGCCCAGCAGTGCGACTTGGACGTCGGTGATTTTATCTGGACCGGCGGCGACGTCCATCTTTACCTGAATCATCAGCAGCAGGCTAATTTACAGTTGAGCCGTAAGCCATACCCGCTGCCGACGTTAAAAATAAAACGCAGGCCGGAATCGATATTCGATTATCAATATGAAGATTTTGAAGTCGTCGATTATCAGGCCCATGAACATATCAAGGCGCCGATTTCTGTTTAACGCTTTCGTTATCAAAACAGGAAAGGCGCTTCCCATTTTTTAAGCAAAAAACAACCATTAAACATGAATATACAATACAAAGCGCATCCCTGGCACGGCATCAGTCCTGGCGACCATACACCTGACATCGTTACGGCTTTTATCGAAATTGTCCCGTCGGACACCGTTAAATATGAAATCGATAAAGAGACCGGCTATCTTAAAATCGACCGGCCGCAAAAGTTTTCCAATACCGTTCCTACCCTTTACGGATTTATTCCGCAAACTTATTGCGCGGATAAGGTTGCCGAATTTGCCGCGTTAAAATCCGGCAAGCCGGTTGCCAAAGGCGATGGCGATCCTCTGGATATTTGCGTCTTGAGCGAGCGTAATGTGACGCATGGCGATATTCTTTTACAGGCGATACCCATCGGCGGTTTTCGTTTACTGGATGGCGGTGAAGCCGATGACAAAATTATTGCGGTCATGAAAGGCGACGAATTTTATCGGCAGTGGAGTGATGTATCGGATTGCCCAGAATCTTATATCAACCGCCTAAAACATTATTTCCTGACTTATAAACACCTGCCTAGCGAAAAAAATTCCTGCGAAATAACCAATGTTTATGGACGCGAAGAAGCGCATGAAGTGATTAGACGAGCCATGGAAGATTATCAGAGCCGTTTTATTGCCGAATGACGCATAGGCAGATATTTGCGCCTACATCCATGTAGACAAAGTCGGCGTTGTGGTTTCCAAGTCTTTAAAACAAGGCTTGGGAATGAGCATGAAATAAACGTAACTATTCAGCGAAAATAAGAAATGGAACACGGATGACACGGATAGGACGGATTTACACGGATTTTTTAAAATATTCTGTGCTTTTAGGAATGCGCACGAAATAACTTCGACAACTAGCTCCCTCTCCTGCTGGACGACTGCACGGATGCAGGAGGTAGAGTAACGCAGGAGCAGTTACCGAGAGGGCTGGGGAGAGGAGAATAAAATGCCTAAGTTATTTCATGCTCATTCCTTAAATCAGTGATTATCCGTTTAATCAGTGTCATCCGTGTTCCATTAATCATTTTTAGCATACGCTGAATAGTTACAAATAAACTTAGGAATGCGTACGAAATAACTTGAACACGTTGCCAAAATCCGGAGTGCAGGCTTCGCCTGCAAGCGCAAGCAAAGCTTGCACTCCCGCTGTAAACTTACAACGCGAGTTGTTCAAATTATTTCATGCTCATTCCTAAACGGTAAGCCGTTTTAAGGCCGTTTCGGTTTTATGATGTTGGCGGTCAAGCCGGTCTGCTGCACCAGTCTGTAGTTGGGGGCATCAATGCCGCTGATAGTGTTGCCGTAAACGGTGACGGCTTTATTCGTGCCGTACCACGGATTAGCGAACATCCCGTGAGCGCTTCCACCTAATGTGACTATATCGCCCAGTAGCGGGCTGATCTTAGCCGCGCCGCCCAGTTTAGCGACAGTGTTGCCGTCATACGCCTTGCTGAAAGCGCTAAGGCCGGTTACCGCCAAGTTTGCTTTGGTAATGTTGGCGGTCAATCCGGTGGGATGCTGC
>SCPZ01000135.1 GCA_004299305.1 Methylobacter sp. | reverse complement strand
TTTTTGCCTTATTTTTATTCTCCTCACCCCAACCCTCTCCAGCAGGATGCCTACATGGATGTAGGTAAGTAGAGCAATGCAGGAGCAATTGCCGAGAGGGGGCTTTTTTCTTAACTTAATAGCAGTGAGCCCCAGCTTAGAAACCAGCGCACGAGATGAGCGCACCAGCGCAACGGACATATCTAACAAGCAATTCATATAAGCCAATACCTAAAATTCCGTCGCCACATTGAAATGCAATTTTGGATCGCCTTTTTGTACCGGCCCCAAATCAATCAATGGCAGACCTAAATCCAATACGCCGACAAAATATTTCCATAATTGAAAACGCATACCTATACCGGCACTGGCCAATTCATTGCCTTGAGGATTTCCTGGCAAAGCCTGCTGTATCCATCCGCGACCGCCATCGAGAAATACCAGCGCCTGCAACTTGTTGATAGTATCTATATAACCCGGCGCCAAATGCGGGGAGCGCAATTCTACCGAGCCTATCAAGCCGTTATCAGCCAAGGCCTGCGTTTCAAAATAACCGCGTATGCTTTGCATCCCGCCGAGTGAAAACTGCTCATTACTGATAAGCGGAGAGTCCGCTAATTGTCCTGAGAAACGACTGAAAAACTCCATGCCGTAAGGCAGGTTATGGGTGAAATTAACCCCGCCGGTTAAAATCGTGTAATTCGACCGCGCATTAAAGCGCTTGTTTTCAAACTCCTGCTGATCGTTCCCCAAGCCGCGAACCGAGAAATTCACGCCGACATTAAATGAGGTGAACGAATCCTTGCCTTTCAACGAAGAACCGTACTGCACCATAAAAGGCAGGTAGGAAATTGGGGTTGCCAAGGTATCCGCACCGATCAGGTTAAGGTTTTCCTTAAAATCTTTATGATCGACGCCCAAGGTCAGGGTATGAAAATAATCGTCGAGACCCGGCAACGGCTTTATTAACCTGGCCCCGTAAATACTACCGGCGCCCACGACGGACAGCGCACCGGCACTGGCTATTTGGGCGCTAGATGACGAATTGACCGCATAAAAAGCCAGCTTCGCATCGCTGCTCGGCACAGGCATCACATAAGTGCCCGCCCAGACATCGACTTCGGCGCTATTTTGCGGAGAGACTTGGTACATTAACGAGGCGCTGTGCATTTTTTGCCACAAATTATCGTAATGCACAGAAGATACTAATCGCAAAAGACTGGTCGATGAGGTATTGCGTCCATTTAATTCAACCCGTCCATGTAACGGTAGGCTGTCTTTCACTTTTAAATCGACTTCCAACGTTCCCGGCGTTTCCCCGGCACGCAGCACCGGCGTTATCTTGCGGTCTGCACTTTGATTGCCCAATGCGGCAAGCTGCTCCTGCATTTTCGTCATATTCGGCACACTGCCTTCAGCCAGCTCCGGTACGCCGGCCTTAATAGCGCCTAATGAAAAATAACGCGAATCCTTAACACGCAGGCGAGAAACTTTCGCTTCAAGCACTTGCAGGTAAACAACGCCATTTTTGACATTCTGCTCGGGAATATCGACCGCTACCGTCTGGTAGCCTTTGGTTTTATAGAGGTTTTCAAGCGCATCGCGCGCCTGCTCTACCGTTTCAATAGTCTTTTTAGGCCCCAAAAACGGGTAAACCACACGTTCAAGTTGACTCCGTTCGAGCAAGGTATTGCCTTTTACACGTAACTCTAAAAGATCGAAACCGGCTTGTTGCGCCTGTTCAGGCTCCGCAATAACCGCAGAATTCAAATTTAATCCTAAAAAAAGGCACAAAGCCGCCCGTTTAAATAAGGTGTTGTTCTTGTTTATCCGCATGTTTCTGTTTGGCTGTGTTGAATCGCGTGTTGGGCCGGTGCGCTGTACGCACCATTGAATGCCGAAAGATGCGCACAGCGCACCCTACACGGCTTAGCGGGACATTTTATTACGATAATATGACTATTTGATGACAGCACTCGACAGCCGAACGGCTGAGCACATCAAATGCACTAATTCCCATGACCTTAAATGCACCAAGCCAATCGTCCTAAAACGATTGGCTTGGTTAAGGTAGCGGTAATCCCTTACCCTACATTCAAGCTATTTGACCTCTAAATTAAGTCGGGACTGATAACATCCCTTCAAGGGATGTTATCTGTAAGCACGCACTGTCCCGCTTAAATTTGAAAGTCGACCTTACTTGAACTGTATACCGCCTGTTGCGCCTGGGCTGTAGATAGTAGGCATACGACAGTTGTTGGTTGCCGCATCAGTCGTACCATGACTGAATGGGTTAACAGGATTTGCAGCCGAGATAAGTCCGGTCGCTACCGCTGGGAAAGACTGTGGTGTTGCCAAAAATCCGCTTTGACCCCATGAATGAACTGCCGCCAAATTGGTAGCCGCCATTACAACCGGGTTGCCTGATTCTTTGATAACTTCATCGACAATCGCTTTTTCACTGGTATCAAACGCGTGAGTGTTATTGTATTGATAAGTTAACTCAACCCAATCCTTGTACTTGCCGCGAATAACTCTATCCAGAGTAGGTTCTGCACCGTCGATTTTTATAAAACGCCAGTCGCTGGCCCTGTTGGCATTCTGCTCAGTTCCCTGAATACCGATCGCCCAACGAGCGCCGTAAGTATTGTTGAATGAAGTGCCGACGGTATCGACGCCTGAATTCAACTCAGATAAACATTCGGACATCGCACCTGATGAAGTCATTGCATGTACTTGTGTCTTGGCAATAGTTTCAGGTAAAGCTCCGGTATCGATAGCGCCTTGCGTCGCCACATCATTACAAGGGTAACCCATAAACTTGATACCCAATTGTGCCTGAGTGCCTGAACCGCTGGCTCTACGGCAAATATGCAGACGATCGGTGCTTGGCTTGTTTGCTGCCGATGCATAGCTAAACAAATTGGAGCCGTTAGCCAGTTTCAACTGCGACCATGAATTCAGTTTGCCGGTAAAAATACTGGCGATCTGCACTGAGTTCAACGAAGGCATACAATTCGCATCTTCTTTACCTACGCACGCATTGGTTGCGCCGAACTGGGCTTCCTGCATCGCATTACGCAGCTTTGTTGATACCGCAATACCGAATATCTGGCTTGCTGCGGCTTTTACGGTTAATTTTTTGACATCATCCGCAGTTACCGGAGCAAAACCGCTAGGCGTATTGTCGCCTTGGAACTGGATAGGATCCACGTCTGAAATACCAAAATCAGGCTTTTGCGGGTTCGATACCGCTACATTTCCTGCGGTATACGTGCAGTTTACTTTAGTAAAACTGGCGCCCGCGACTCCGGTTGCCGCTACCGCGCAATTAGCCGCAGTATCGACTTTCAGGAAATCAATAGCTGTATCGGCGACCACAGGCGTAACACCCTGGGCGGATCCGCCATTATTGCGTTTGTATATCAATAAATTTGTTTTACCGGCAGCCAAACCTTTCAAGGCAGGATTTGCAGTATTCAATACGCACAGATAAGCATTTTGGTCTTTACCCAGCGTAGCCGTATCACTGAACTTATAAATCAACTGCGCAGAATCGCATATTCTATTGGCGGCAGGCACTTTAGAACTGGTCAGCAACGATTCGATAAACGGTTGCGCCGCCGATGAACCCGATAAAAATATTTCGTAAGTAGTCGCTGCATTAATGACAGGAATGCCATTAGCGTCAACGGTGATAGCCGCCTGTGCAGCGCCGCCGAATAAAGCGGTAGAAACTGCCGCACCCAATATTAACTTTTTCATGTTTTTCCTCTTAAAGTTTGATTAACAATACACTTGTGAAACATTCAGACTGGCTTTGACTCCGCACAGCCAACAGTTTCAAACGACCCTAGCCAATAAATCCGCCATCACATACCTTGCGTTTTTAACAACATCCTTGTTCATCGGAATTACCTGCTACCATCAACAAAACCCTAAAATCCCAATTAGGGTTTTCTGCTTGCAGCCTCAACTGACTCGGTATTCTTCCATACTTTGTGTGACCAAATAATGACGACTGTATTACATTTCTATGTCATGTAATACAACCGTAACACGGAGATATGACATCTCACGGTACCGTAATAATTCTGTAATGTTTATCCTTTATCTTAGCTGCTGGAACTAACCACATTGACCACAACTCCAAGGAGTTGAGAATTGAACGAACTAAAACAAACTATTTCCCTGCGTCTGGTTGATAGTGATCGCACCGCAGTCCAAGCGATTGCATCCCGTCTTTTCGTTAGAGAATCGGATGTTTACCGTTTTGCAATCAACTACCTGCTCAACAGGTTTAGTTGTTTGTTCGATGAGTCCTGCACAGGCAGCGATTTATTGCCAGCCATGCTGGAAATACGAGCGGAAATCAACCATACGCTGGGACTCAAAAGACATCAGCTGGAACGAATCTTTAACGGTAATAATTTGAATCCTGACAAATATGTTGCGATGTCGGATATTGAGCTTTTGCTGATGCCTCAACATATATTGAAGCAGCGCCTAATGAAGCAGGATGAAACACCCAGAGCGAATATTGACGTAGAAACCTGGCTTAAGCTTTACCTGACTGAAAAATACAATTTGCTTGAAATCGAAAAAGACCCGTTGATTGGGGATAGTTCAGAGTTATAACCGTGTAGGGTACGCTGTGCGTACCATTCTGCCGAGCAGTTACAAATGCCAAAAGGTACGCACAGCGTACCCTACGCAGCTTTCCAAAAAACCAGGATTTAACATCATTTTGAAACCCGCCGTGTTCGATAGCGCCGACAGTAAAACCAAGCTCTTGCCGATTTTAGCTACAGGACTGGCATTGGCTTACCTGCTTGTCGGCATTCCCGCTATGACCGGATCCGGCGCCAAAACCGAATCGGCAACGCCCAAGGCAAGCGTTGCCAAAAACCATGAGCTGCAAACGCCGCAAGATTTCTCGCTAATCGGCGACTTTCATGTGTTCGGTCAACCAAGCTCCGCTTCATCGTCCGCTATCGGACTTCCACCTGAATCCACACAGCAATTGCAGCTAAAGGGGGTATTGTATCTCCCGGATAAACAGGCCTACGCCATTATTGAATCATCCGATCAACATCAAAAAACCTACCAGATTAACGACACCTTACCCGGCGGCGCAATTTTGCAAGCTATCGAAAGCAACAGCATCATTATCATCGCGGATAACCGGCAAGAGTCGCTGGTTTTGCATAAAACCAAGCAAGAGCAAGCCGTAACAACCGATACACAACCTGAACTTCAGTCCGCTACCGAAGAACAAGCTGAACCTGAGTCAGCCAACGAAATCGTCATTCAACCGCCCGAATCACTGTCAACTTATTAATTATGCCATTTCGTTTGCTCATCGGATTTTTGTTAATCCTGTCTTGTTCGTTTGCAGCCGCAGAAAAAAACGAGTTTTCCCTTAACCTGAATGAAGTCGAAATGCAGGTTTTAATCGATACCGTTGCCGATATTACCGGCAAGAATTTCATTGTCGATCCCCATGTCGCAGGCAAAGTCAGCGTAGTGACATCAAAGCCGATGCGCGCCAATCAAATATACGATATTTTCCTGTCGATACTTAAAGTGCATGGCTATGCGGCGGCCGATAGCGGCAATATGGTAAAAATAATCCCTAACGTCAATGCCAAGCAGGAACATTCGGTGCCGAGTTCGGCAAGCGACGAGTTATTGACCCGGATTATCCAGATTCATCATGTCGACGCCAGCCAATTAGTGCAAATTTTGCTGCCGTTAATGCCGCAATATGCGTTTATGTCGGCCTTCCCGGACAGCAATGTCATCATCTTGTCCGATACGGTCGGCAATGTTAACCGTCTGGCGCAAATGATCGAACAGATAGACAGGAACGGCGATCTCAAAATCGAAATGATCCCGCTACGCCATGCAAACGCCCAGGAACTGGTCAAAACCCTGACCGCGCTGATCAGCGCCAGAAGTCCCGGCAAGGCGGGCGTGTTCATACCGTCGCTGGTTGCCGACGAACGCATGAATACCGTTTTACTCGGCGGCGATCCGGCCAGCCGTATTGAGATGCGGGCCTTAATCGCGAACCTCGACAATCCCGTTGAGAACGACGGCAACACCGAGGTCATTTACCTGCATTACGCTCAGGCCAAGGATTTGGTCGAAACCTTGACCGGCGTTAAAAGCGCCGCCAAAGGCGAGATTAATTCCCAGGCGAAAACCGAAGCAAGCACCCAAAAGAATGTCGACATTAGGGCCGATGAATCGACCAATGCCTTGGTTATCAGCGCACCGGACGAGCAAATGCGCTCGCTTAAATCGGTCGTACACCGGCTCGACATCCGCCGTGCGCAAGTGCATATCGAAGCTATCATCGCCGAAGTCAATTATACGAAAGACCAGGAACTCGGCGTGGAATGGCATAGCAAGCAGCTCAGCGACGGCGTATCGGCCAATACCTTTACCAATAACCTGGGCGATTTCATCTCGAACAGCGCCAAGACCATGAGCGTAGGTTATATGGTCGGCAGCGAATTGCGCGCCTTGCTGGCCGCTTTCGCCAAGGACAATAATGTTAACATCCTGTCCACGCCGTCCCTGGTCACGCTGGATAACGAAGAAGCCAGCATGATAGTCGGGCAAAATATCGGCATCTTGAGCGGCAGTTTCACCACGCCGGTCAGCGGCGCCAGCGGCTCTAGCAACCCATTCCAAACCGTACAGCGCCAGGATGTGGGCATCAAACTGAATGTCACGCCGCAAATCAACGAAGGCAATGCGATCAAGTTAAAAGTCAAACAGGAAGTATCCAGCGTCGATCAAACCACCACCTTATCGCCGAGCGGCGTCAGCATAGATAAGCGTGAAATAGATACCTCAGTGCTGGTCGATGACGGCAAAATCCTGGTGCTGGGCGGATTAATGCAGGACAGCGTACAAGAGACCGTAACCAAAGTGCCATTATTAGGCGATATACCGTTTTTGGGCCGCTTGTTCCAGGACACCAATTCGGCGGTCACTAAAAAAAACCTGATGGTATTTTTGCGCCCGGAAATTATGCGCGATCCTGAAAAAGCCTCGCAGCTCACCAACGGCAAATACGACGATATGCGCAGCCGCGAACAACAGGCAGGAAAAAACGGCGTGTATTTAATGCCGGACGAACACGGCCCGCTACTGCCGAAGCTTGCGCCTGCTTATCCAAAGCCTGCCGCACCATTGGGCAGGTAAGATGATTTCCAAAAAAATTGTCCACGAAAGGCACGAAAGACACGAAAAGCACGACGCCGGAGCGTGGGAACGATTTCATTATTTTTTTGTAACTACTCAGCAGATAGAAAATGGAACACGGATGACACGGATTAGACTGATAAACACGGATAAAACTAATGAATGGGCTGCCCATCGAGTCTTTAAAATCCGTTTAAATCCGTCCAAGCCGTGTCATCCGTGTTCTATTATAAAATTAGCCCTAAGTAGTTACATTTTTTCGTGATTTTCGTGGACGCAATTGTTAGCCAATGAACATCAACAACACCCCTGAAAACCATTTTCAGCAGCCTTCCTACAGCTTTGCAAAACGGCACGGCATATTGGTCAAAACCAATCAGGATAATACTCCCAGCGTTGTCTACCTGGAAAAAACCGCAAGCCAGGCTTTATTCGAAATACGTAGGCTCATAGGCCGACCGGTCAACTTCGAGCAAATCGATCCCGAAGCTTTCGATGCGCTGCTACAGGCGACTTATGAGCAAAAAGCCGGTCATGCCCAACAGATGGTCGACAGCCTGCACGAAAACCTCGACCTCGCGGACATGGCGCAGCATTTACCGAAACCCGAAGACCTGATGGAAAGCGAGGACGAAGCGCCGATTATCCGACTGATTAACGCCTTGCTGACCGAGGCTATTAAAGAAAACGCCTCCGACATTCACATCGAATCCTACGAAACACGCATGGTCGTTCGCTTCAGGATAGACGGCATCTTACGGGAAATCATCGAGCCGCAACGCGAGTTTGCGGCAATGGTTATTTCCCGGCTAAAAGTCATGGCCAAACTCGACATCGCCGAAAAAAGGCTGCCGCAGGACGGGCGTATTTCTCTGATGGTCGGCGGGCGCACCGTCGATGTGCGCGTCTCCACCCTGCCCTCCGGCTACGGCGAACGCGTGGTATTGCGTTTATTGGACAAACAGGCCAACCAACTGAGCCTGAAACAATTGGGCATGGCCGACCATGAGCTGGCAATCATACAGCAAATGATTAACCGCCCGCACGGCATTATCCTGGTTACCGGACCCACCGGTTCGGGCAAAACCACCAGCCTTTATGCGGTGCTGAATCAATTAAACCAACGCACCCGCAATATCCTGACCGTCGAAGATCCTATCGAATTCTACCTCGACGGCATCGGCCAAACCCAAGTCAACAACAAGGTTGAAATGACCTTTGCCAAAGGCTTGCGGGCTATTTTGCGCCAAGACCCCGATATTGTGATGGTCGGCGAAATCCGCGACAAAGAAACCGCTGAAATTTCCGTGCAAGCCAGCTTGACCGGGCATTTGGTGCTGTCGACCCTGCATACCAACACCGCAACCGGCGCGATTACCCGTTTGCGCGACATGGGCGTAGAGCCTTTCCTGCTGGCCTCAAGCCTGGTCGGCGTTATCGCGCAACGCTTATTGCGCAAGCTTTGCCCTCTGTGCAAACAACCGGAGCGGGTTCCGGCCCAGGATTTATCGGGGTTGGGCTATCAGGCAAAGGCTGACGAGTGCGTCGATATTTACCGGCCCGACGGCTGCGAGCATTGCAAACACAGCGGCTTTAAAGGACGCGCCGGTATTTTCGAACTGATTGCAATCGATGCAAGCCTGCGCCATATGATCAATGAACAGGCGCAGGAATCCGAACTGGAACGACACGCCAGACTCTCCTCGCGCAGCATCCAGCACAGTGCGCTGGAAAAAGTGCTGGCCGGGGAAACCAGTCTCGATGAAGCGATACGCATCACCCAAAAAGACTAATGGCCGCCTTCGAATATAAAGCGATTAACAGCGTCGGCCAATCGGTCAAAGGCGTCTTTGAAAGCGACACCGTCAAACTCGCCAGACAGCAATTGCGCAATCAGGGCCTGCACCTGTTGGAACTTAACGAAGTCCACAACAAAGAGCATAGCGCCCAAAATTCGCTGTTTGCACACCGCATTAATTTACGGCAGATGGCGCATATCACCCGGCAGCTGTCGGCGTTATTGCGCTCCGGCCTGGCGATAGACGAAGCTTTGGGCATTATCGCAAAACAATTGGAATCGGCCCGAACCCGGCGGGTTTTATTGGGCATCAGGACTAGGATTTTAGAAGGCCAAAGCTTCGCGCAAGCCTGCAATGCATTCCCCAGCACCTTTTCGCCGCTGTACCGTGCGACCGTTGCCGCCGGGGAATCGTCTGGCAAGCTCGACCAAGTGCTGGAGCGACTGGCCGATTACATCAGCGACAAGGGTCAAATCCACAGCAAACTGCAAATGGCGATGATTTACCCGGTGATGCTGACCTCGGTATCGATATTGGTGGTCATCGGCTTATTAACCTATGTCGTCCCGGAAATCACCGGCGTTTTCGACAAAATGGACCAGCAATTACCAGCTATTACCGTCGGCTTGATTGCCTGTAGCGATTTTTTTAAAAACAACGGCCTGATCATGCTGGGCATATTCGCCTGCCTTGCTGTTGCGGCCAAGGCGATACTCAGGCATGACGCGCCGCGACTGGCGTTTCATCGTTTTTTATTGACTGCGCCGCTGATTTCGCGGTTTACCAAAGGCATTAACAGTGCGCGATTTACCCGCACCTTGGCGATCCTGACCAATAGCGGCGTGGAACTGCTGGAAGCGCTGAAAATATCCAGCCAAGTATTGGCCAATAATGCGATGGAAAAAGCGATAGAAAGCACCACGCTACGGGTGCGTGAAGGCCAAAGCCTGAACAAGGCGCTGGAAAAATGCGGTTTTTTTCCGCCGGTGACAATACACCTGATTGCCAGCGGCGAAGCCAGCGGCCAGTTGCCGCAGATGCTGGCGAATGCCGCCGACGATCAGGAGCGGGAAATGGAGTCATTAACCGAGCTGACCATGGGCTTGTTCGAACCGGCGCTGATCCTATTTATGGGACTGGTTGTGCTGATGATCGTGCTGGCTATCCTGTTGCCTATTTTTGAGATGAACCAGTTGATTAGATAACCCACATCGTTCCCACACTCCGGCGTGGGAACGATAAACCTTGAACCTTGAACCTTGAACCTAACTATATGAACACAAAAAAACAAACCGGTTTTACCCTGATTGAAGTCATGATTGTCGTCGTTATTCTAGGCATACTCGCATCCATCATCGTACCCAAAATTATGGGCCGCCCTGACGAAGCCCGTGCCACCAAAACCAAACAAGACATCCGCGCCATCACCGCCGCACTGGATTTATACCGATTGGATAATTTCACTTATCCGACTACCGAACAAGGCCTGGAAGCGCTGGTTACCAAACCGTCAAACCTTGCGGCGGGCGCCAACTGGAAAAAAGGCGGTTACCTGGACAGCTTGCCGACCGATCCCTGGAACAAACCTTATCTTTATCTGCAACCGGGCGTACATGGGGAGTTCGACCTGTACTCTTTCGGCGCGGACGGCGTAGAAGGCGGCAGCGATGCAGGCGCCGACATTACTAACTGGGATCTTAAATAACCCCAAAACGCCGTGCAAAACCCAAAAGGCTTCACCCTGATTGAATTGCTGATCGTTATTGTGCTGATCGGCATCATCAGCAGCATGGCCATGCTGTCTATGAACTCCGGCAATCAGCGCGACCAGCAGAAACAAGAAGCCGAGCGTTTGTTGCAACTATTCCAGCTGGCTTCGCAGGAAGCGATTATTCGGGGGATGCCTGTCGCGCTTGAATATTACCGGCACGGCTACCGGTTTATGACAATGAACAACGGCCAGTGGCATACTGAAATCAAGGATGACTTGTTTAAACCGAGAACCCTGCACCCGCAACTCTCTATCGACCTGCAAGTCGAAAAACAGGCGATTTTACTGCGCGACCAGGCCGACCATGTTCCCGATCCGCAGATCGTGTTTACGCCGGACGGCGACATCAGCCTGTTCCAAATAACAATCGCTTTAAACGGCAGCGATGAAACATTTACCCTGACCAATACGCTAAATAACGGACTGGTCATCGCGGCGCAAACCGCTACGTCCGCACTATGAAACCTATGCCGAAAACAGCCGGTTTCACCTTATTGGAAATCCTGATTGCACTGGCAATTTTGGCAATCCTGATGACCGGGCTGCTCAAAATCGCCTCCGACAACACACGCAATCTGTGGCATATCGAAAATAAAACCATCGCCGCGATTATCGCCGCCAATCATGCAGCTCAGCTGCGGCTTGCCAAGGAAAAACCGGAACAGGACGACGGCTGGGAAACCCAGGCCGGACGGCGCTGGTATTGGCAAACTAAGCGTCAGGTCACCACCACGCTGGGGCTATGGCGATACCAAATCCCGGTTTACCTGGAAGGCGATAAGGAGCCTTACACGGAATTAATAAGCTTTATTCCTGAATCCGTCGGCGTAGCGGAACTCGACCCCGTTGTTGAAAAAAAACCGGAGATGCCGCTTGAACCCGACAATCGCTAATCCTTCCTACGCCCCGGCATGGCGACAATCCCCTGTAGAGGGACGCCCCGGAAACGGGGCATCGTTGTGTATAAAGACGAGCGCCGACGCATGGGAATGATCAAATCCAGCCGCGGCTTTACCTTACTGGAAATCCTGATTGCAATGGCGATATTTGCGATCATGTCGGTGATGGCCTATTCGGGATTGCGCGTATTGCTGGATGCGCGCGCCGCCACCTCGATAAGATCTGAACGCCTGGCCGAATTGCAAGTCACCCTGTATTTGCTCGGCGAAGACCTAGCCCAGGCGATTGCAAGGCCGGTCAGGGACGAATACGGCACGCCGGAACTCAGCGTCCGTGGCGGAGTAAGCGGCGAACTGTTAAGCCTAAGCCGAAGTGTTCCGGCATGGTCGGCATACCAGGTAGGCAGCCAATTACAACGCATCAGCTATCGTTTTGAACAAGGCTCGCTATACCGCTTGGCTTGGACTACGCTCGACAGGACCCAGCAAACCGAGCATCGGCGGCGTAAATTAATCGCTCTTGAGAAAATACGCCTGCGTTTTTTTGATCAAGACTGGACCGACAACTGGGCTTTAGGCTATGCCCCTAAAGCGGTTGAAATCGTTTTCACGATCAACGGCCTGGGCGATATTAAACGGCTGTTTTTTATCCATGACTGAGTTGATGTATGTTTAAGCCCGGTTTTACCGACTTACCTGATAAATTTTGTCCTGTATATGTAGGGCGCGCCGTGCGCGCCTTAGCCCCAAAGGCGCGCACGGCGCGCCCTACCGCAAATGTCCTTAGCCGTGTAAAACATCAAAAGGTACGCACAGCGTACCCTACAAGGCTACAGACATATCAACAGGGCGTCGCCCTGATCATGGTGCTGTTAATCCTGTCTATCGCAACCGTTGCGCTGGTCTCGATGTCCAGCAGCAGGCAGCTCGATATACGCAGAACCGAAAACCTGCTGCGTTCGTCGCAAGCCTTTGAATATGTTTACAGCCTGGAAAGCTGGGCGGCGAATGCCTTGCGCAATGATAGTCGCGAAAATAAGCTCGACAGTTTCGACGACAGCTGGACTAAACCGCTACCGGAAACCGCTGTTTCGGGCGGCGCGATGCAGGCCCGGTTAAGCGATTTGCAGGGCCGCTTCAACCTGAACAATCTACTGGTCGAAGAAAAACCCAGCGACCTGGATGTTCAGCGCTTTAAACGCTTATTGATTGAACTCAAGATCAAGCCTACCGTTGTCGATGCCATTTTGGACTGGATCGATGCCGATTCGGAAATACGCTACCCGGATGGCGCCGAAGACGAAACCTATTTCCAGCAAAAAACGCCTTATCGCAGCGCCAACCGCTTGTTTGCCGACGTTAGCGAATTATTGTTAATCCACGGCATCAGCCAACAAGACTACAACAAGCTAAAACCTTATATCTATGTCGCCAGCGCTTACGCGCCAATCAATGTCAATACCGCCGCGCCCTTATTACTACGCTGCCTTGCCAATGATTTATCGGCAAAAGACGCGGAATTACTGGTCCGGGCGATCAAGCACCAACCATTTAAAACAATAGAATCATTCCTGCAACAGGATGCTATCGCCGCGCTGGGCATTAACAAACAAGGCTTGGGCGTAAGCAGCGCTAATTTCCTGTTATCGGGAACTATCCGGGTGGGCAAAATTTTATTACTGTTCGATACCCATTTAAATCGCCGGGAAAACGGCCTTATTACCTTAGTTAAGCGGCAACGCAGGAGCCCCGATAATGGCTGAACCGATATTAGCCCGAATTTTTGACGACATGGATGATCTTTACGAATGGTCGGATCTTGTCGAAAACGCCGCGATCCGGCAAGGCAGTCTGCAACAACTTGCTCAAGCCGCAGCCAATACGGCGGTTATCCTGCTGCTGCCGGCTACCGAGGTATTGCTGATTGAACTTAATCTGCCGATTAGCTCCCATCGCCAGCTGAAAAAAGCCCTGCCCTATGCCCTGGAAGATTACTTAGCTAATGATGTAGAAGCCTACCATTGGGTTTGGAGCAAACAGCCCGGCGACAAAATCGCTGTCGCCGCAATAGCGCATCAAAAACTGGCCTCCTGGTTGCAGTGCTTTAGCGAGGCAGGCATCAAGCTGCAAGGCGTTTATGCGGAAACCTTGTTTGTTCCGGTTCACGAAAATACCGTATCGATATTGCTGGACAAAAACCGCGCCATCGTGCGTTTTTCGCCATGGCACGGCGGCGGAATCGACCGGGATTTCCTGCCCGCTTTCATTGAAAACACGCTGGCGGAGCACACAAAAATACAGCTGTGGCATAGCCAACCGTGCGCCGATTTGAACTGGCCCAAGCAACTGACGGTAAACTGCATAGCCATAGATTCAGCCTTGTCGCAGCTTCGTCCCGATAAAAAAAATGAGTTGAACCTGCTCGCCGGTATTTACAGTCCCGATCAGCCCGGCAAGGTCCGCTGGAAAACCTGGCTACCGGCCGCAACCCTGATGCTGCTTGCCGCGCTGATGCAATACGGCGCCGCGCTCACCTCGTACCGGCACAGCCAAACGCAGCTGGCCGAACTGGAAAACTCAAACCGGCAATTATTCCGGCAAACCTTTCCGCAAATCAAACGTATCGTCAATATAAAAGCCCAGGCCGAACAGGAGCTGCTTGTATTACGTAAACATCGCGGCAACAACGGCAGTATTTACCTGCGCTTACTGTATCAAAGCGCTCAAATACTCAGCCAGGATGCGTTATTGCAGCTGCAAGCCCTGGATTTTGTCGGCGGCGTACTAAGCCTGCACTTGACCGGCGTCGGCATCGCACAAATAGAGAATTTCAAGCAGCTGATGGAAAAAAATCCCGGCGTAAAAGTAAACATTCAATCGGCGGAAACCGGCAACAACGGCCTGTCCGCCCATATCGACATCAGCGAGCAGGCGTCATGAAACAGTTTCTACTCCAGTTATCGCTACGCGAGCGCATCCTGTTAATCGGCGGCATCGCGGTGCTGGTTATTTCCGGGCTGTATGCGTTTACCTATCTACCGATCATCGAAGAGCAGCGAGGCCTAAAAACAGCGATTGAAGCCCAGCAACAGTTAAAAAACTATTTGCAGGACATCGGCACGGAAGTCGGCGCATTGCAAACCCATACGCCCGAAGTAACTAACATTGTAGATACCGCGCAATCGCTGATCGGCATCATCGACGTCGGCAGCGAACAAGCGGGCATAAAACCGGCGGTCAAACGCCTGATTCCCGAAGGCCAGGATAAGGTAACGCTGTGGTTGGAACGCTGCGATTCCGATAAATTGCTTGCGTGGTTAGCCGTACTCGATAAAGAGTATGCGATCACCGTACAGCAGATTAGCATCAGCCGCGAAGCAGGTGCGGCAGGACTGGTTAGCGGCAAAGTGCTGTTAAGTAAAGCGTCGTAACTCAGGCCTATCGCTAAGGTAACTTGCAATAAATTAAGATGGTAACTTCTGCAACTGAAAAAATGGAACACGGATGATACGGATTAGACAGATAATCACTGATAAGACTCTAAGTCATTAGAATTGTTAAAAATCCGTTTAAATCCGTCCTATCCGTGTCATCCGTGTCATCCGTGTTCTATTTTTCTATGTACTGATGAATATCTACAAAATATCCGAAGCGTAATCGGCCAAGCGGGAGCGTTCGCCGCGCCGCAGGGTGATATGGGCTCCGTGTTGCCAAGTTTTAAAACGATCTACAACATAGGTTAAACCCGAGGTTGTCGCTGTTAAATAAGGCGTATCTATCTGCGACAAGTTGCCGATACAGATGATTTTTGTTCCGGGACCTGCACGGGTTATCAGGGTTTTCATTTGCTTTGAAGTCAGATTTTGGGCTTCATCGATAATCAGGAAGCGATTCAGGAAGGTCCGCCCGCGCATAAAGTTAAGCGACCTGATTTTGACCCGGTTCATGATGATATTGCTGGTTGCGCCCTGTTCCCATTCACCGTGTTCCGCACTTTGGCCCAACAGTTCGAGGTTATCGATTAACGCCCCCATCCACGGCGCCATTTTTTCTTCTTCGGTACCGGGCAAAAAGCCTATATCTTCTCCGACCGGGACGGTTTCGCGGGTCATGATAATTTCCTGGTAGGTTTTGTTTTCCAGGGTCAAGGTCAATCCTGCGGCAAGGGCCAATAGAGTTTTGCCGGTGCCCGCCGTACCCAGCAAGGTGACAAAGTCGATGTTGGGATCCAATAAAACGTTGAGGGCGAAATTCTGCTCCCGGTTTCTCGCCGTTATGCCCCAGACATTGTTGTGTTTCGCACGATAATCTTTGGCCAGCTCCAATACCGCAACCTGTCCTTCACAGGACCTGACGATGGCTTCGAAATTGGTTTCATCTTCGATATACAGATACTGGTTGGGGTACCATTCGCTGACGATGGGGTCTTCCAGTTTGTAAAAAGTGCGGTTTTTTTCCTGCCAGGATTCCATGTTGGCGCCATGTACAGTCCAAAAATCCTTTTCCAGCGCCATTGAACCGCTATATAGCAGGTCAATGTCGTCCAGGGTCTGGTCGTTATGGTAGTCTTCCGCCAGCAATTCCAAGGTCGCGGCCTTGATGCGCATGTTGATGTCTTTCGATACCAGAATAACGGTGGTGTCAGGCAGTTCTTTGGTCAGCGCCAGGACGATGCTGAGGATAGAGTTATCGGCAAGATTGCCGGGCATGTTTTCCGGCAGCAACGCTGTCATCGCACTGGTCTGGAAATACAAACGCCCACTGTCCGCCGTATCGATATTCGGTCCGTGCTTTATACTCGACAACGGCAGTCCGTCGTTGATGGTTTGCTGGTTCGCGTCACGAATTAATTCATCCAGAAAGCGGCTGACCTGTCTTACATTGCGCGCCAGCTCGGTAAGGCCTTTTTTGGCATGATCGAGTTCTTCCAGCACAACCATCGGGATAAAAAGATCATGTTCCTTGAAACGAAAGATGGAGGCTGGATCATGCATCAACACGTTGGTGTCCAGCACAAACAGTTTTTTATCCGGCGATGTTTGGATATTCATGCTCAGACGCCGGTGAGTTCATGCAAAGCTTGCAGAACTTGTTCGCAATGGTCTTTGACCTTTACCTTACGCCATTCACGAACCAGCAGCCCCTCTGGATCGACCAAAAAAGTGCTGCGTTCAATACCGCGAACCTGTTTGCCGTACATATTTTTCATCTTGATAACATCAAACAGTTGGCACAGCTTTTCATCCGAATCTGACAGCAAGTCAAAGGGAAATTCCTGCTTGCATTTAAAACCTTCATGAACGCGGACGGTATCACGGGATATGCCGACGATGACGGCATGGAGCGTGATGAATTTTTCGATGTTATCGCGAAAACTTTGGCCTTCCAGAATGCAGCCGGGGGTATTGTCTTTGGGATAAAAATAAATAACTAAGTATTTGCCTTGGTAGTCGCTTAGTTTTACCGTTTTATCTCCGGTGGCTGGGGCTTCAAAATCGGGTACGGGCTTGCCTAGAGTTATCATTAATCAAGTTTATCGTTTTATGGGTTCAAGAATAGCGTCTATATTTAACCGGTCGCAAAAATCAAGGAACTCTTCACGTAGCGACAGTAAATGAAGTTGCGGCGGGATCAAAATTACAAATTTGGTTGAGAACACCGAGGTTTGAATATAAGGGGCCTGATAACAGCTGCCGGTTATTTCCTCTATATCTATTTCCCGCTCGAACAAAAAGGAGGTAATCGACTCGGTAACATTATCATGATCCAGGGATATGGTTTCCAAGGAGTATGGAATGCACTCTTTGGGCTTGTCTTTTTGCTCAGGCCGTAAGCTGTGGATTTTAATGTCCAGTCGTCTATGGAGAATTTCCAGGGTGCTTTCAAATTTAGCAATCTGGCTCCAGTTGCCCGAAATAAGCAGGTAGGCCGCAGTGGACTGAGCAAGACGGGATGACCTTATTTCCAAAATATTACATTTACAGTCGCGCACGGCGGTTAATATTTCGGCAATAAAATTAGTTTGATGGTTGCCTAAGGCAGTGATAGCTAGTTGCATTTTATTTCTTGAAAGTTTTTTTGGGAGTTTAGCATCAAATGGGTGAAACTTGATGAACATTAAGTTTATTTGGTATTAAAATGATTAGCGATTGTCCATCTGCCGTAACTATTGACTGCTACACTTAAATCTTGTGGTTATCCTACAACTCAATTACTGAACCTGAATATGACTGATTCAATAGATAAAAAATCAAAAGAAAAACGCGGTGATCTCGGTGTTGACCTGGATGCCATGCTGGACGAAGCGGAATTTTCCCTTACCCCTAGCAATGAGCCGCCGGATGACGAAGATGCTATTGACAGATTGCTGATGAATGCCGGTTTTGATACCGGTGATACCGAAATGCAAGCAAATTCGGACCGGAATAATCATGTTGAGAAAGATGAGTTAGATGATTTCTTAAGTTTTGATGGTTTTGACGGTTTTGACGATGATTTTAACGAGTCGAAAATAGTTCGGCCAGACCTGCCACGAATGGCTACGGTCGACATCGGCAGCGTTCAAGAAACAACAGGAAATTTATCGGGTGAGCCGCAAGACGACGATGACCTTGACAGGTTGCTGATGAATGCCGGTTTTGATATAGATGATACAACCGTGCAATCAAAGGCGGACGAAGATCTTGATCCCCTGAAAGACCCTGAGCAGACTACGGAGAGTGCTACGGATGAAGTTGATGAGTTTTTCGGTTTTGGCGATGATTTTAATGAATCGGACCTGATTCAGGATGATGAGTTTAAAGCACCGGCTGCGGCGGATTTAGTCGCAGCCAAGGAAGAACCGCAGGCAGTCGTTGAGCAAGCCATCAATGACGAAGAGGTTCTGGATACCGATTTTGATATAGATGATGCAGCAGCGCAAGCAAACCTGGACGAAGACCTTAGCGCCCTGGAAGAGCCTGAACAGGCTACAGGGACTGCTGCGCTTGTAACGGATGAAGTTGATGAGTCTTTCGGCTTTGGCGATGATTTTGATGAATCGGACCTGATTCAGGATAATGAAGTTAAAGCACCGGCTGCGGCGGATTCGATCGCACCCGATGAAACCCTGCAAACTGCCGTTGAACAACCTTCCGATGACACAAATGCTGTCGACAGCTTAGTTCCCGATGCAGAGGATGCCTTAGAACAAACAAGCGATAAAACGACTGAAATTGATGATTTTTCAGGTTTGGGTGACGATTTTGATGAATCGGACCTGATCCAAGACGACGAAGTTGAGGCATCCGCTTTGGCGGATGGCGAAAGTAATATTGACCGCCTAATGAGGGAGGCCGGTTTTGATGTAGAGGATACCTCGGAAAAAACGCCTGAAAAGCAAGACGCATTTGGTGACGATACTGGTTTGGATGATTTTTTTCAATTGGATGAAGTCAGTGATGACTTCCCCAAACAAACGGAGGACGCTCAATTAACGAAGGCTGATGAACTACCGGCTCAGGATGATGATTTTCTTTTGCCTGATTTCGATATTACTGCGGACACGGAAATTTCTGACGATACGGTGCTTCTCGATAAAAACAGTAATGTTGGAATAGACGATGAGTTAACAAGTACCTTTGGCGACACTGACTTTTTGAACGAGGATGTTGCAACCCAAGCTTTTGAAACGGAAACAGCAAAACTGCAACCGGTGGATAACGAAATCATTGCCGATCCCAAGCAGGCGCAAGTTAACGATACAGCAGTAAAAGACGATGACAACGCAAAGTTGAGTCCATTTGGATTTGAACAGGAAGACCTTAAAAAACAGCTGGAAGATGCTGAAAACAAGCTTAAAAAATCAAAGCGTCTTGGTTATGCGGCACTGGGATTTGGCGCTGTTGCAGTCAGTGCAGCCGTTGGCTTGGGCGTGATGACTTATGGTGCAAAAACCGAGGTTTCACAATTAACCGAAACCGTTGCAAATCTTGAGGCGAATCTGGCGAAGAACACGGCAAACAATCCTAAGGCCGAAATTAACGCCATGAAGAATTCTGTTGTGCAGCTGAATCAGCAGGTTGATGGTTTTATAATGGAATTGAAAGGAAATTCCCAATTCCCCGTTGATTTGTTAAATAACAAGGTGCCCAATATTGTCGAGAAGCAGGCGATGGTAAGCAAAGCACTTGAAATGTTGCAGGTCAAAATAGGCGGCTTGGAGGGAAATGCAGCTTCGGAACCGTCTATTGCAGAACCATCCAAGGACAAAGTTGTGCATGAACATGCACCCGCTAAAGAAGAAAGCGCACACGAAATTGCACAGGCTAAACCTAGCGCGGCGCACGAGCCCACACCGGCTAAAGAAGTGACGACACATGTGCAGATGCCGAGCAAAGAGGGCGTTGCCCACGAACCCGCTTCGGCTAAGGAAGAAACTGCACATAAACAGGCACCAAGCAAAGAGACTGTTGCACACGAGCCGACACCGACTAAGGAAGCTGCTGCACATGAACAGGCACCGAGCAAAGAGACGGCTGCACACCAACCGGCGCCGACTAAGGAGGACGCGGCACATGCGATGGTTCCAAGCAAAGAAAGGGCCATTCATGAGGCAGAGTCAGTCAAAGTAGAGGCCACACCTAAAACCGCCCCTGTTAAAGTAAAAACTCAAACTGAAGAGATAATAGCCAAACCCATTGTTACCCCAAAAATTGTTGCCAAGGAGGAACCCGTAAAAATAGAAAAACCGACTGCGACTGGAAATTGGGGGGTAAACCTGGTGGCATTCAAGCAGGAATGGTTTGCGAAAAGCAAAGCGGCTGAATTTGCCCGCCAAGGCGTGTTTGCCGAAGTCATTCCCGTCCATGAAAAAAACACCACAATGTACCGACTGCGCGTCGGGGGCTTTAAAACCAAAGCAGAAGCTTATTCAAATACCGCTAGAATAAAAAAAGCGCTTGGCCTGAGTTCAGTTTGGGTGAGTGAAAACTAACCCGGCTATGAGAGAAAAAAAACTTGTTGTGGCGGTATCATCCAGGGCCTTATTTAACCTGGATGAATCGCATGCAATATTTGAAACGCAGGGCAAGGAAGCCTTCTGTCGTTATCAAATAAAACATGAAGATGAAGTTTTAGAGCAAGGCTACGGCTTTTCCCTGGTTAAAAAATTTTTGAGCTTAAATGATAGTTGCCCCGATGATCCTTTGGTTGAAATCATCCTGCTATCGCAAAATAGTGCGGATACCGGCTTAAGAATTTTCAATTCCATTGCCCATTACCAACTGAATATTATCCGTGCCGCATTTACCAGCGGCGCATCCCCATACGAATACATCCCGGCATTCGGCGCGCATTTATTTTTATCGACTAACGCCGATGATGTTGCTAAAGCCCTGGGGGCGGGATTTGCAGCCGCAACTATTCTTTGCGGCCCATCGATGACGCATCATCCCGATCAGCTGCGCATCGCTTTCGATGGTGATTCGGTATTGTTTTCCGATGAATCGGAACGAATTTATCAACAGCGCGGCCTGGATGTATTTACCGAAAATGAGCGTAACGAAGCCAGAAAACCCTTGTCAGGCGGGCCGTTTAAAGATTTTTTGAGCGCCCTGCATCATATTCAAACCCAGTTTGATCCTCAAGCGTCGCCGATAAGAACCGCATTGGTAACCGCTCGCGCGGCTCCGGCTCATGAGCGGGTAGTCAGGACATTAAGAGCCTGGAATATCCGTATCGATGAAGCGCTGTTTTTGGGAGGCATAGCCAAAGGCGCTTTTTTAAAGGCCTTCGGTGCGGATATTTTCTTTGACGATCAAAAAGGTCATTGTGAATCCGCAGCCCCGCATGTTGCCGCCGCCCATGTGCCGCATGGCATAACTAACCGAAAATGAAAAATATATTGTTACACCAAGACCTTCCAGGTTTTAAAAACCTGGAAGGTCTAAATACGGTCGGGGTCTGAATAGTTACAAAGCTTCCAAAACTCACAGACTCAAACGCACCCCAACCCAACCTGCTCTGGGTGCGCCGGGAGACACAAACCGGCCATCGTCGAACCCCGGCAATATTTCATTGGCCTGCCCATAAACACCGAAAGAGTTATAGTTCTTGTCGAAAATATTATCGACCTTGCCGAATACCGCAAAATTCTTAGTGACCTTATATTCCGCCTTGGCGTTAAATACCCAGTAACCGGATAACGGCGTAGTGGTATTCGCCTCGTCGCCCCTGAAATACTTATTACCGCTGTAGGTGCCGTCAATACCTAAGGACACGCGCTGCCATAAATCGACACTGACATTGGCTTTATAGATATGTTCGGGAATGCCGGGAATTCTGTCGCCATTGGCAACCGGAATCGCCTGGGCAGGATCCAGCGGATTCTGGCTATCGAAACCATCCAAAAACCTAGCGTTTAAATAAGTATAGTTGGTCGAAAAATGCCAATCGTCAACCCGGCTGAACAACTGCGGATAATTAACCGTGGTCGCCGCTTCTATGCCGTAGCGGCGGGTCTTGCCTACATTGCTGAAATAGCCTTGGCTGATAATGCCGCCCGAGGCGTCGCGGCGAAACACAATGTCATTGTGGTTAATGGTGTTGAAATAGCCCAGGTTCCATTTCAAATCGCCCTTCCCCATCAGCTCATCCAAATCGCCCCTAAAACCGCCTTCCCAAGTCTTGGCAACCACCTGCTGTAAAGGCGGATCGGACACAAAAGAATTAGGCAATTTACACGGAGCCGCCGGGTCGGCACAGCTTAATTCCATCGGCGTCGGCGCGCGCGCCGACTCGCTATAACTGCCGTACACATTCAGGTTATCCCTGATTTGATAGGTCAATCCGGCGGAAGGATTAAGCCGCTCAAAGGTGTGCGATCCGTCCAGGGTTCTCAATGGATCTTTTATATACCGGTCTTCCATGTTGATGTGAATAGTATTGTATCGCCCGGCTACGGTTGCCGTTAAATCATCGGTAATCGAAAAGCTGTCGGTCAGGAACACACCTGTCGTTGAGCTATTGGTATGCAAACGCACCCTGGATTCATCGACCATAACGCCGCTTTGCGTCGTTCCCCGCGTATCGGTCAGCGAACCCAACTCGGTATCCGAACCGAAATGCGCCTCGGCATAATCGTAACTGGCGCCTACGGTCAGGTTGTTTTGATGCTTGAACAAGTCCCGGGCAAACGCCGTCTGCAAAGTACCGCCACGGCTGCGCAGTTGGGTTTGACTGGTGTTATTGGTTGCGCCTAAAACCGCATCGTCGGCAAGTATCGCATTGCCGTTTACGTCGTTAACAATTGCCGCGTCTTGGTCGCACAGCAAGGTTGGATCGTCTTCGCAGGTATCGTAATCACTGTTATCGCCGTTAAAAGTCTTGATTCTATTTTGCCTGAAATAGGCATTGCCGCTCAGTTCAATATCATCAGCCAGGTCATAACTGCCTGCCAATTCGGAAAAAAACATCCTGGTCACGGTCTGGTCGGGATGGGTAAACACCGCCGCCCGGTCTTGTTGCTGCAATTGGATAGGCGCAGCACCGTTACCCCTCATTTTATTATCGTTGCCACCTAAGGTCAGGTCCAATGACCCTTTATCGCCGCGCCAGCTCAAAGTGCCGAAGGCCTGGTCGGCCTTGGTCGGCGAAAAATCCCGCCAGCCGTCTTCTTCAAAATGATGCAGGTCTAAAAAATAACCCCAGGCGCCGTTATTCCAACCGCTGCTTAGTTCTTCCGAATGTCTGCCCCAAGAGCCGCCGAAAGCTTCCAACTCATGTTTGGGCGCCGAAAACCCGGTTTTGGTCTTGACCGATAGAGCGCCGCCTAAACTGTTCAGGCCGTAAACCGGGTTGGACCCCGGATACAAAGCCATCGAATCGATCGCCCCTTCGGGAATCAAATCCCAATTGACCGTGTCGCCAAACGCTTCGTTAAAGCGGACGCCGTTAACATAGGTCGACAAGCCTTGCGGTAAGCCCAGCAACGGTGAAGCGACAAAGCCGCGATAAGAAATATCCGGCTGCAAGGGGTTGTTCTGCGCTTCATTAATATGCACGCTGCCCAGGTAACGGTTGATGTAATCCGCCAAGGTGATGCTTTGGGCTTTTTCCAACTGTTCGGAAGAAACAGTTTGGATATTGGCCGGTATTTTATTGGCGGCAACCCCATTGCTTTGTAAGGGCGTAATGCCGACCACGTCTATAATGCCCAAATCCAGCGGCTGGTCTTTGGCCGACACAGCGCCAGCCGCGATCAGGCCTAGCCCGAGTATTGCGCTTGCAGTTTTTTTCATTCTTCACTCCAATCAGATAATGCCGTCATGATAGCCAAACTGCTACATTGCTACCAGCCGACTGCCGATAAAAGGAAATATTCCCGGCACCTATCCCCCTTTTTTAACTTGAAAGCGTCCAAAGCCAGCGTTGAAATCCAGGAAATTTCGATGCCGGAATTCAAAGTCGGCTTGCCTGCATCCATGTAGACAAGGGAGCGGAGGCTTTGAACTTTAAGATTTTATGCCTTAAATTGGTGCGTATGATCCACCACAAACAACCCCAAGCTATGGGTATTTGGTTATAATGCCCGACACATATTCCAAAACGAGCTGATGCAGGTAAATCTTATGACGTTAACAACAAAGACAGTAACTCAATTGCAACGCTATTTTGAAAACCAAGTCGCCGCTATCAAAGCGAGCGAGAACTATCAAAAACTGCTGGCTATGCCGCCGCTACAACGTTGGGCGACAGTAGCGGGATTATTCTTGCTGTCACAGCTGGTGGTATTCGGCGCTTTATATTTAATTTTCGGCCGGGTTGTCGTTATCGGTTTTTTTGCCAGCATTCTAGCCGGACTGGCGACGGGCCTTGGCGCCCTACCCGCGCTGTTTTTCAAAGACATCTCCAAAAACCTGTTCAACACCATGCTCGGCGCCGCCGCAGGTGTGATGCTGGCTGCAACCGCATTTTCGCTGCTGGTTCCCGGCATGGATTACGGCAACCTGGTCTGGCCCGGCAAAGGCATTTACATCGTTTCTGTCGGCATGTTGATCGGCGCCCTGTTTCTGCATTATGCCGATCGCCAACTGCCGCATGTGCATTTTGATTCAATATCGGATGTTCACCTGAATTCGCTCAAAAAAGTCTGGCTGTTCATTATTGCTATCACCATCCATAACTTTCCTGAAGGCATGTCTGTCGGTGTCAGCTTCGGTTCCGGGGAAATGAAAAACGGCGTGGTACTGGCTATTGCGATAGCCCTGCAAAATATTCCCGAAGGCTTGGCCGTCGCGCTGCCCCTGGTCGGATTAGGCTACAACAAATGGCGGGCGGTGGGCATTGCCACCCTGACAGGCTTGGTGGAACCGGTTGGCGGCTTGCTCGGCATTACCATGGTCACTATTTTCGAACCCATCCTGCCGATAGCTATGGGCTTTGCCGCCGGGGCCATGCTGTTTGTAATCAGCGAAGAAATTATTCCCGAAACCCATTCCGACGGCCGTTCGCGCTATGCCACATTCGCACTCATGATCGGCTTCATCATTATGATGACCTTGGACAATATGCTGGGTTAATACTCTCGTAAGGTAACTCGCAAAAAATAAACTACCGCACCCTATAATCTTGACAACTCAGCAGCAGAAAAATGGAACACGGATGCCAAAAGTAGGCGCCTCTAGGCGACGCGGATTAAACAGATAATCACTGACAAAACAATTAATTATGTTTATTAAAAATCCGTTCAAATCCGTCTCATCGGTGTCATCCGTGTTCTATTGTATTTAATTTAGGTATTTTTATTTATTGCGAGTTGCCTAATGACTCAGCAGTTAGAAAAATTATTATGGTTAGCCTCTGCCGGAAAAAGCGTTCTCAGGAAACAAAATGGATCATCTTCAAAGCTATTTACAACATTTTCTAACATCACTGAGCACCGCACATATTTTCGAAAATCTTCAAGACTCTTTACAGCACTTTGTATCGTTACTGAGCAACGGCAACTTTACCGAAATATCAGCCACGGCGGCGACCAGTTTTGCGCTGATTGCAGCCGCAGAAATTGGCGATAAAAGCCAACTGGTCTGCATGACGCTGGCATCACGACACAGAGCCATGCCGGTTTTGCTGGGCGCTATTGCGGCTTTTGCTTTTTTAAATACCTTGGCTGTTGTTTTTGGTATCGCGATTGCCAGCTGGTTGCCGGAATATATCGTTGCAGCAATAGTCGCCTTGCTGTTTGCCGCGTTCGGCATTCATTCCTTACGCGTAGAAGAGGATGAGGACGATGAGGAAGTTAAGGAAAAAAGCGGTCACGGCATTTTTTTCACCACTTTTTTATTGATTACCGTGGCTGAATTCGGCGACAAAACCCAGCTGGCTGTTGTCGCCTTAAGCAGCACCTCAGTGCCGACTGCCGTATGGCTGGGATCGACAGCCGCACTGGCCTCAACATCCGCCCTGGGAATCCTGGCCGGACGTACTATTTTACGAAAAGTCCCGTTGGGGTTGTTGCACAAAATCAGCGGAGTCATCTTTCTGATATTGTCGGTTTTTGCAGGCTACCGGGCTTATATCGATTATATAGGGCAATAGAACAGGCTGGATAAGCGGTGCAGGAGGATTCTTTACACCCGTGAACGGGGAGAGCGAGTGCCTCCTATTCTACGGCAGTTAAATCATCTATTCTCACCGACATTAATCTTTTCAACTTCAATTAGTCGGTCTTGGTCTGTTAAAACAAAACGAACCTTCCCATTTTTGCTCGGACAACAGTGTGAATCGGTGCCTTGATACTCACGCGTGTCTATTTCAATATTATTATTACTCGAAATAACCGAATTAAAGTCGACGTATCGCCAGCCATGTGCCCCTACTTCAATTACGTCAATAAACCTAAATCGCTCACTCGATGGCCCGAAAAGTGCCATATAGAACTGGGAGTTGTTTCCACCTGTAAAACCTTCAATAGTAAACATAACTACATCGAAATCGCTGAACCGAATGTTAGTCAGATGCTTATAAACACGTGCAGCCTTGTATTCAGTTGCTTGCTTGTCCAGCATCGCTTTGATAATGACATCAGCTTTTTGAGATAGTGCCGACATTTCTTTCTTATTCAGTTCAGCGGCTTGCGTAAACGAACAGAAACAAATTGATAACAAAAGTAAATATTTTACAAAATTCATGAGCGTTCCTCTAAATTCGAACAGGTTAGGTTGCAACTTTATGCAACCTAACCTTACGCTGCTACGCCTATTGTACCCTAGGCATCTGTCTCAGTTTTTCAACAACCTTATCACCAAACTGTTCGGTGCTGATCATGGTAACGCCGCTGCCCGGCTTGGACAGGTCGGCGGTCGAGTAACCATCGCCGAACACGCCCTGCATCGCGGCCCAGACATTTTTGGCTTCTTCGGCCATATCGAAGCTGTTTTCCAGCATCATCGCCACCGAACCGATCATCGAATAGGGATTGGCGATATTTTTACCGGCAATGTCCGGGGCCGAACCATGCGACGGCTCGTAATAGGCTTTTTCATCACCGATGCAGGCTGAAGGCATCAGTCCCAATGAACCTAAAATACCGCCGCCCTGATCGCTGAGGATGTCGCCGAACATGTTTTCCATGACCATTACGTCGAACTGGGTAGGCTTGAGGCACAAATTGGTCGCAGCCGAATCGACCAGTTGATGGATGACTTCCACTTCGGGATAGTCTTTAGCCACTTCATCGAGTATTTCATTCCACAACACGCTGGATTTCAATACATTGCTTTTATGAATGTTATGCAGCACTTTCTTGCGTTTTTGGGCGAGTTTGAACGCTTGCAGCAGAATTTGTCTGATTTGGTGTTCATCGTATTCCAGCGTTTCTTTGACATAACGCAAACCCTGCTCGTTAACGCCGGTTTCCTTGTTACCGAAATACAGGCCGCCGACCAGTTCCCGAACCATAATGATATCGATGCCCTCGCCGATAATTTCAGGTTTTAACGGCGAGAAATGCGCCAAGGCTTTGGGCAGGAAAACCGGCCGAAAGTTTGCGTAAGTATTGTAACGGCGACGCATCGGCAACAGCGCGCCGCGTTCGGGTTGCTTATCGACCGGAATGGTTTTGGATTGTTCATGGCTCAAGCCTATCGGGCCTTTAAGAATAGCATCGGCTTGGTCGCAAATATCGATAGTCGACTGCGGGAATGCATCGCCGAATTCGAAATAAGCGCAGGCGCCAAAAGCTGCGGGCATCAGTTCAAAAGAAACGTCGTTACGCTCTTCAATAAGCTTAAGAACTTTGATGGCTTCACGGGTAATTTCAGGACCGATACCGTCACCGGCTAGCACTGCGATTTTGTAATTCTTCATTATGTACCTTTGCTGTCTGCGTAATATCTACGAAATGAGATGAAAGAAAAAACGGCTATTTTACTTCATTTTTTGTAACTATTCAGCGTATGCTAAAAATGATTAATGGAACACGGATGACACTGATTAAACGGATAATCACTGATTAAAAGCACAGAATATTTTAAAAAATCCGTGTAAATCCGTCCTATCTGTGTCATCCGTGTTCCATTTCTTTTTTCGCTGAATAGTTACATTTTTTTTAATAAAGCCGGACATCCTGCATTTATAATTCGGCAGGCAGCTGTCGCGGAACGATTTTACAGATAACATACCTTCAAGGGATGTTATCTGTCCCCGCTTAAATGGATAGCCATTTCTAATATTCAAAAGCAACATAAAAAACCGGGCAATACATCACAAAAACGACTAAAATCCCCTCCCTTAACGCGGATATTTTCAACCACAATCATCCTAGCGGCATTGCTTGGCAACCTTACACATACCACTCCAAACAACAAAAAGAATAAGAGACAGTTTATGAAGACCAATATGTCGGTAACCAACGTGGAATACTCGCTTAAAGAGACTGATTCCATAGTATCCAAGACTGATTTAAAAGGAATAATTACCTATATCAACGAGGACTTCCTCCGGGTCAGCGGATTCACCAAGACAGAACTAATCGGCGCCCCGCACAATATAGTACGGCACCCGGATATGCCTGCCGAAGCGTTTGCGGATCTGTGGAAGTCGTTAAAAGCAGGCCGTCCTTGGACCGGGCTGGTCAAAAATCGCTGTAAAAACGGCGACTTTTACTGGGTGCTCGCCAATGCCACACCCTATTTTGAAAACGATAGACTGGCCGGTTACATGTCGGTGCGCAGCAAACCCAGCCGGGAACAAGTCAATGCCGCAGAGGCCGCCTACCGATTGTTTAAGGAAGGAAAATCCGGCAACTTAAAAATCCAGGACGGAAAAGTCGTCAAGTCGGCTTTTTTTGAAAAACTTAAATTTTTCAAAAAGCCCACGATCAAAGGCCGCTTAATCAATGTTATCGGTTTGCTGAGCGTATTAATGATGATCATCGGCGGCCTGGGCCTGCATGGCATGAGCAAGGCCAATGATGGGCTGCGCACCGTGTATGAGGATCGCACAGTGCCTATGAACCAGATATCCACGATCAAGGAATTGATGCTGACCAATCAACTGAGAATTACCGCCTCTTTGGTTACGCCAACGCCCGAGCTAATCCAGAAAAATACCGCTGAAGTGGAACAAAATATCGCGGAAATAAGCAAGACTTGGACGGCATACATGGCCACTTATTTAACCGAAGAGGAAAAAAAGCTGGCCGACAAGTTCACCGCAGACAGGAAACTGTTTGTAGAAGAAGGCTTGAAGCCGACCCTTGGCGCGCTGAAAGCCCATGACTTAGAACTCGCCAACAAGCTTGTTATAGACAGATTTAACTCGCTTTATAAGCCCGCTAGCGAAGACATTAAGCTGCTGATGCAATTACAGGTCGATGTCGCCAAGCAGGAGTTCGAATTAGCGACATCCCGCTATGACAGCACCCGCATCATCGCCATCGGCTTGATCGCACTGGGCATTATGTTTGCCCTGCGTTGGGGATTTTCCCTGATCCGTGTCATTGTGCGTCCGCTTAATGCGGCTATTAACGACTTTGGCAACATAGCTCAGGGCAAGTATAACAACACGATTGATATTAAACGCCATGACGAAATCGGCAAGGTGCTGGAAGCGCTTAAATCAATGCAGATTAAACTCGGTTTCGATATTGCTGAAAGCAAACGGGTTGCCGATGAAAGTTTACGCATCAAAATTGCCCTGGACAGTTCCACATCCGCGATCACCATCTCGGATACCGATACCAAGCTGATTCACATGACCCCGACGGCGAAGGCGCTTCTTGCCTCCATCGGCGGCGCCGCTTTTGATGTCGATAGCCTTTACGGCAACAGTCTCTCCAGCCTGTTCAACGATCCTGAGGCGGTCGCCAAATTCGATCGTGCCGCGCAAACCGGCGAAGACGTAGACATTTTCTTCCATAATCATCATCTTCGCCTAGCGGCCCGTCCCATCATTGGCGAAAGCGGCCAATCGCTGGGCCGGGTAACGCAATGGCAAAATCGTACCGCCGAAGTCATCGTGGAACAGGAAGTGGCTACCCTTGTGCATGGTGCTGTCATGGGCGATTTCACCCGGCGTATTGACATGCGAGGCAAAGAAAATTTTTTCAAACAACTCGGCGAGGGGCTTAACGAATTGATGGACATTACCGAATGCGGCATCAATGATGTGGTACGCGTACTGGCTGCGCTATCCCATAACGACCTGACCCAAACCATCACCAATGACTATATCGGCAGTTTCGGACAACTCAAGAACGACGCCAATACCACAGTGGAAAAGCTCAAGGAAATCATCAATCAAATCAAGGAAGCCACCGACAACATCAACACCGGCGCCCGGGAAATCGCCTCAGGCAACAGCGACTTGTCGCATCGCACCGAGGAGCAAGCCGCCAGCCTGGAAGAAACAGCGGCCAGCATGGAACAGCTGACCTCCACCGTGCAACATAATGCCGCAAACGCCAAACAGGCGAACCAACTTGCCGTCGACGCATCCGATATAGCAGGCAAAGGCGTCGAAGTAGTCGGACAGGTAGTTAAGACAATGGATGATATTAACGATTCTTCACGCAGGATTGGCGACATTATTTCGGTCATCGACGACATTGCATTCCAAACCAATATTCTTGCCCTGAACGCCGCCGTCGAAGCGGCCAGGGCCGGAGAACAAGGCCGAGGCTTTGCAGTGGTGGCGGTAGAAGTGCGCAACCTTGCGCAACGGGCCGCTACGGCTGCCGGGGAAATCAAACACCTGATCGATGATTCGGTCACTAAAGTGTCCGGCGGCAGTAAACTGGTAACCGAAGCAGGTCACACCATGGAAGAAATCGTCAACTCGATTCGCGGCGTTACCGTCATGATGTCTGAAATCAGCGCCGCCTCGGCGGAACAAACATCGGGTATCGAGCAAGTCAATATGGCCATAGGCCAAATGGACGATGTGACCCAACAAAATGCCGCACTGGTCGAACAAGCCGCAGCAGCCGCAGAATCTATGGAAGAACAGGCCCAAAATTTATCGGACACGGTAGCCCAATTCAAAGTGGACGATTATTCTCGTTCTGCGCATAAAAACATCTCTCAAGCCGTTGCTGTTCATGCGCTTACGCCGCCGCAAAAAGCACCGGCTCAGGCTAAAATAGGGACTGTCAAACCTAAACCAATCCCCCAGTCTTCCAATGATGAATGGGAAGAGTTTTAGTTAAAAACGCGGCTACCCGCTTAAGTCGGCCATATTGCTCCATTCAAAACGCCCCACCTCCACCTGTTCAGAACCTTGCAAGTTAGACCTTCCAGGTTTTAAAAACCTGGAAGGTCTGTATATCGCATACACAACTCGCCATCCATAGCTTACGCGACCTGACCCGCGGCGCAGCGCGCCTTGACCGCATTCCCACGCAGCGCGTGGGAACGAGGAGGAAAGGATAGCCTGACGTAAGTCGTTGCGCCTCTGCGAATAGCCGCATTCAGCAGCACACCCACCATATTATCTGTTTTTATCAATAACTTACATAAATTTACCGTGCGCACCCGGCCAGGCTCCGCATTAAAGTAAGAATTTACTTACGTACTTACAATTTTTATGCAAAAATGACGAAAATGCGTAAATCAATGAAAACACTGATCGTAACTAATCTCTCCGGCCATTACGACTTATCGGAATATATGTCATCGCGTACATTCAAAAACGCTAAATCCCATGAGAAAAATAAATAGCGCGCAATTTTTTTCCACTCGCGAAGCTGCGTCCCAACTGGGCGTGGCTTTGTCAACCGTACAAGCCTGGGTCGAAAGCGGCGTGCTTCCTGCCTGGAAAACCGCCGGAGGTCACCGGCGTATCTCAATTGAAGCAATTGAGGCAATCCGCTTGCGACAACAGGCGATTCTCGGCACTACACCCGCACCGGAAATACTCAAGGCGCTGGTGGTGGAAGACGACCCGGTACAGCGGGAGATTTATCGCCTCCAGTTCGCCGAATGGCAATTGCCGGTCCAGCTATTGACTGCCGAGGACGGTTTCGAAGGCTTGATACTGATCGGACGCCATGCCCCCAAGCTGATCATAACCGACTTGTCCATGCCGGAAATGGATGGTTTTAAAATGATTCGACGCCTGAAAATGCAGTCGGCAGCGGCATCTGCAACCCTAATTGTCGTCACGGCGCTCACGGCTTCCGAGATCGAAGCGCAAGGCGGACTTCCGTCCGACATTCCAATCTATCCAAAACCGATTCCGTTCGCCGCTCTACGCCCGCTGGTGGAACACCTCATCAACAGGAGGACGATATGACGGCAAGCCAACGGCAACTTGCACACGAAATTCGCGAATTGACGGCCAAATTGACTGCCGACGGCTGGGATCGTCTTTGCGGCCTACGCTTGGCGCAGGCCGCAACGCACACCATTGATGAATGCAACCGTGTTAATTGGCTGGAAGCGATCACCCGTGCTAACGAACTCGCCAATTTATTCGGTGAGTTATTCGCCCAAGAAGCGCCTACAGAAGCCAGGCTAAAAGCCGTCCTGCAAACCGCCACGGCATTGGCCGACCTGTTGGATGCGGGACAACATGCTACTTATATGGAGCGGAACTTCCTGCCGACTCGGCCCGGCGAATGGTTGTTTGTGCTGACCAGCCCTGTTTTCGACGGCAACGCCGATTTAGTTGGGAATCTGGCTGCACTGGGATTCTCTGTGACTCGCGTGGAAAGCATCGATGACGCAAGCGAAGCTTGTCTGGCCGACCAGGTGATTCTGGTTGCCGCCGCCAGCTGGCTGGCCGAGAACGCAAAGCACATAGCAACCGTCTTGCCGACGCCGAACTCCAGCTATCCTGCTTCGTCATTGCTGGTGGCTATTGCCGATACCAACGATGTAAGCGTCCAGCTCAAGGCTCGACAACTCGGTGCGCGGCTGTTGTTCGACCCGCCGCTGGACGCCACACGCCTGATAACGGAACTGACCGGCCTGGCTTGGATGCCGCGCATAGCCTATCGCGTCATAC
The DNA here is from genome assembly GCA_004299305.1 of Methylobacter sp. Classification (GTDB taxonomy): domain Bacteria; phylum Pseudomonadota; class Gammaproteobacteria; order Methylococcales; family Methylomonadaceae; genus Methylobacter_A. Next base: position 5,831 of record SCPZ01000135.1, on the reverse strand, counting down.
TCGTCGAGGACGATGCGGTCGTTCTGAACATGCATAGCAAGATCCTGCAAGATGCCGGTTTTGAGGTGCTGACCATCGACGATCCGCTTACCGCGCTGGATTTTCCGGGAGACTTCGCACCCGAAGTATGCGTGTTAGATATGGAAATGCCGACCTGCCGGGGCGCCGACCTTGCCGCCCTGTTACGTCGGGACAAGCGTTTTGGCTGCCTACCGGTGATCTACCTGTCCGCCTTTCCTGATAGTGATCACCAGCTTGCTGCCCGCCATGCCGGTGGAGAAGATTACCTGGTCAAACCGGTCGACACGCGACTGCTGGTAACAGCGGCTATGGCACAGGCACAACAATTCCGCATCCTCGAAACGGCACATTACCAACGCCGACAGGCATGGCGACAACTCGAAAATATCAGGACTGCCTTGGATACCCATGCCATCGTCTCCGTTGCCGCCGCTGACGGCACCATCATCGCAGTCAACCGCAAATTCTGCGAGCTCAGCGGCTATAGCCGCGAAGAATTAATCGGTCGTAACCACCGCATCGTCAAGTCCGGCCATCACCCGGCAGCTTTCTTCGAAAGGATGTGGCGGACGCTATCCGCAGGCAAAACCTGGCGGGGTGAACTGCAAAACCGACGGAAAGACGGTAGCCCCTACTGGGTGCAAAGCACCATAACGCCCATTCTGGACGAACGCGGCCTGCCGGAGCAATATATCTCCATCCGCACCGATGTGACTGCACAAAAGCGTATACAGGCAAAACGGCAACACCAAACCCGTCTGCTCGACCTGCTGCGTCAGGCGCTCCAGCACTATATTGCCAACCATGATCTTGAGCTGACCAGCGCCTTGTTGCTGGATGGCATGTTAAAACTAACCGACAGCACCTACGGTTTTCTCGGCGAAGTGTTGCATGGCCCGGACGCTAAACCTTACCTAAAACCCCACGCCCTCAGCAATGTCGCCTGGAACAATGACAGCAGACACCTCTCTGTAGAAAAACACGCGGCAGGCATGGAGTCCGGCAATTTGGACAGCCTAATCGACGCGGTGTTGCGCACCGGCGAAGTCGTTACCGGCAAAAGCCCGGTCAATCCCCATCGCCACTACGATTTGCCCGAAAGCCTGCGTCCGCATGAAGACTTTATTGGCATCCCTATCCGCTACGGGGAGATGCTCATCGGCATAGTCGGCTTGGCCAATAGATCCGACGGTTATGACGCATTATCCATAGCCGACTTTCTACAACCCTTTATCGATACCTATGCCAACATCCTGGAAGCGGCACGGCAAAGATATATCCAACAGCAGGTCATCCTCGACTTGTTGGGCCGCATTGACGCTAAAGACGCGCTCAAGACACCGGAAAACAAGACTACTATCATTGCCGACGCTCAACGGCGCATTCTTGTTGCCGAAGATAATCCCGCCAATCAGGCCCTACTGCGTATGCAACTCGACGTACTGGGCTTCGCCGCCGACATTGTCGACGACGGCGCGGCGGCGATGCTTAAATGGCAGGCGGGCGGACATGATTTAATCTTAGTCGACCGCAATATGCCGGTCATGGACGGATTGGAATTGACACGCGCCATCCGCGCCACTGAACAAGAAAGCGGCGCCTATGTCCCCATTATTGCCATCACCGCAGCCCAATACCCGGAAGAGCTCGCCCTGTGCAGGCAAGCGGGCATGGACGATGTCCTGCCTAAACCCATTGAGCTGGACAACCTGCGCAATATGCTGGAGCGCTGGCTGCCACATGCGTCACCGCTTGCATCCCGCAATGACGCACCGGGCAGCCAGACAGGGGGAAATAAAGCAATCCTGGATACCGATTATTTGGCTCGCATCATTGGCTATGCAGATGCAAAGCAAACCCGCGAACTGATCGATTTATTTACGACCACGGCGCGCAACGACCTACCGGCCTGTAGGCGACATCTTGCCGAGCGTAACGGTCGCGCCTTGTCCTTGATCATGCATAAACTCAAATCTTCGGCGCGCATGGTCGGCGCACTGGGTTTCGCTCACTTGGCGGAAACTATCGAAGAGTCGGCTAAAGCCAATCGATTAAAGACGGCAGCCGCTTTGCTGTCCGAACTTGGACACGCGCTGAGCGATGTGGAAACCGCAGTAAGCCGACTCGGCGTATCGAGAGTCGCGACGATTAACCCTGTAGATACAGCGCCGATAGCCGTAGACATGCTGCCGGCTTCCGTACTGATCGTGGACGACGACCCTGTAGCACGCCGCCAAATTACAATATTACTGTCTTCGCTGGGCATCCAGAAGGTGTTGACCGTTGAGGGAGCCGAAGCGGCGCTGATAAAACTGGCCCGCCTGGACGGCAGCGTCGACCTACTGTTCAGCAATCTTAATATGCCCGGCATGGACGGCATTGAATTCTTGCGCCACTTGGCCGACCACAACTACCGGGGCCACTTGATTATTTCCAGCGGCGTCGAAGAACAATTATTGCAGACCGCCGCCGACATGGCTCGGGCCAAAGGCATGAATCTGCGCGGTATCTTGAAGAAACCGGTAACGCGAGACGCCCTTTTGCAACTGCTGGCTAAGCCTTGTGAAACAACGGCATCTCCATCGAGGCAAGGTGAAAAAATCACCATTACGCCTGACGATATTCAAGAGGGCATCCGCCGCAACGAATTCGAGATACATTTTCAACCCAAAGTCGATGCAAACACACTGCGCGTGGTCGGCATGGAAGCCCTGGCTCGTTGGCAACGCAATGGCGACATGGTCCCTCCCGACCTCTTTATCGACATGGCCGAACAGCACGGCCTGATCGGGCCGCTTTCCGAAATGCTGGTCACCAAAGCCCTGCTCGGCGGGACCCGCCTGGCCGAAGCGGGATACGCCTCCTTGACTATCGCAGTCAATCTCTCGGCTAACTGGCTGTCAGACATCAGGTTGCCGGAATTTATCTTGGCCTGCGTCCAGGCAACGGGTTTCAAAGCCGAAAACCTGATCCTGGAAATTACCGAAACCGGCCTGCTGGAAGATATGACCACCGCGCTGGATGTCATGACCCGTCTTCGACTCAAGGGCTTCAAGCTGTCCATTGACGACTTCGGCACCGGCTATTCATCGCTGGAGCAATTGCAGCGCATTCCTTTTGGCGAACTCAAGCTGGACAAGAACCTTGTGCATGGTGCGGCGGAAAAGCCCGCCGCACGGGCTATCCTGGCATCGATGCAGGGCATGGCCATGAAACTCAAATTATGTACGGTGGCCGAAGGCGTCGAGACACAAGCCGACCTGGATTTGGTGCGCGGCCTCGGTTGCAACCTCATCCAGGGCTGGTTTATCGCCAAGGCGATGCCGGAGGAGCAGTTGCTGGCGTGGTTGAAGGAGCGTGCTAGTTGAGCCTCAAGAAATCTACCTTTATCGCCATGAACCTACGAAAGACAGGCAATATTTTCCTGCTTTGCGCAAAAAAAGTTGGTTTTTCCACGATGAAAGAACGGCTTGCCGCCTGCTATTTACCGCTATTGCTGTTATCACCCCCGATATTTGCCGACACACCCGCCAGGCCATTGCAAGCTAATAACTTCGATTTTTTAGGCCTGCACCCCAATTCTTATGATGTGCAGCGGCTTTATTCGTGGCTGCACGGGGAACTGTTTTTACTGGCGCTATTGGCCCTGTTTAGCGCCTATGTCGTATACAGCCGTCATAAATTAAGCCTCGCCAAATCAACCTTGGATAAGTTAGTCCGTAACGCGCCGGGCATGACTTACCAATTTCAACTGAATGCTGACGGCGGCTGCTCCATGCCTTTTGCGAGCAAAAATATTACCGATGTTTTCGGCATTGATGCAAAGACCGTTAAACACGATGCGACTGCGATTTTTGCCCTGTCTCACCCCGATGATCTCGAATACCTGTGGCAGTCTATCCGCTATTCCGCACAGAAAATGACCGACTGGAACGAACAGTTTCGCGTAATTCACCCGCAAAAAGGCGAAATCTGGATGGAAGGCCACTCCACGCCTGAACGGCTGTCCAATGGCGCCGTTTTATGGCATGGCTTCATCCGCGACATTACTCACCGGAAGCGCGTGGAACAGACGCTGAAAAACAGCGAAGCCCGGTTCCGGCAAATGTTCGATCATTCCCCGGTTGCCTACCAGTCGCTGGATATTGACGGCTGTTACCTGGACTTGAACGACAAAATGGCGGACATGCTGGGCTATAGCCGCCAGGAATTGCTAGGCCGTTGTTTTGGCGATTTTTGGCTTGAAACGCCTAAAGAGCCGTTTCCGCTTATGTTCGATAACCTTAAAAGCGCGCAACATGTGAGTTCCGAACTGCAATTGCGCCGTAAAGACGGCAGCGCCATAACGGTATTAATCGACAGCAGCATCCAACGCGATTTCAACGATAGCTTTATGCGCACTCATTGCATCTTGTGGGACATCAGCGAACGCAAACAGTTGGAAGACATGTTGATTGAGGCCAAAATCGCCGCCGAAAACGCCAATAAAGCCAAGTCGGACTTTCTGTCCCACATCAGTCATGAGCTGCGTACGCCGCTTAGCGCCATCATCGGTTTTGGACAATTACTGGAAATAGGCGAGTTAGCGCCGCTGGCCGATGTTCAAAAAAAAGCGGTCGGACATATCATGACCAGCAGCCGCCACCTGCTAAGCCTGATTAACGAAATTCTCGATATGGCGCGCATCGAAAGCGGCAAGACCGATTTTAAAATCGAAACGATTGCGCTGTTGCCGTTAATCGACGAGGCCGTGTCGCTCTCTCTGCCTGCCGCCACGCCACGGAATGTCGTTATCCAGTACTCATGCCCAAGCAATATACATCTGCGCGCCGACCTATCCCGGGTACGGCAGGTTCTGCTGAATCTGTTGTCCAATGCAATCAAGTACAACCGGCAAGACGGTAACGTGACGCTGTTTTGCACGGTGGCGGGCAACTTTGTGCAGGTTACCGTCTCAGATACCGGCCACGGCATTGCTAATGAACGCCGCCAGGAAATATTCCAGGCCTTCCACCGGCTGGGCGCAGAAAGATCGAATATCGAAGGAACCGGTATCGGTCTGGTCATCTGCAAGCGGCTGATTGAAGGCATGGGCGGACGCATCGATTTTGACAGCGCCCCGGATATCGGCAGCCGCTTTTGGTTTGAGCTGCCTGTTGCCGGGCCAGACAACCAAATCGCCGTGGCATCGTCATTTACGGAAAAAGAAGAGGCATCGACTGAACAACGCACGACCGTTCGCCATGTACTTTACATTGAAGACAACCCGGTCAATTTAGAAATCATGAAACATGTATTCAAGACACATCGAGACATTGATCTGTTAAGCGCCGAGAGCGCCGAAATAGGACTGGAAATGATTCATGAAAATCGGCCTGACTTAGTGCTGATGGACATCAACCTCCCCGGCATCAGCGGCCTGGATGCCTTGCATAGACTTAAAGCCAACCCGGACACCGCATCCATCCCGGTGATTGCCGTGAGCGCAACGGCCATGCCCTGCGACGTTGAGACAGGACTAAAGGCCGGTTTTCTAGCCTACCTGACCAAACCGTTCGACATAGCTAAACTGAACGCCATAATCAAAGAAAATATATAGAAAAAATCGTAACTATTCAGCGTATGCTAAAAATAATTAATAGTTATAACAATCATAATATTAGGAATAAGCACGAAATAACTTAAGCAAATTGCCAATAGTCGGAGTGCAGGCTTCGCCTGCATGCGCAAGCACCAACAGTAGGCGCTTTAGGCGAAGCTTGCACTCCTGCCGCACACAGTTGTCCACTTTATTTCATGCTCGTTCCTTA
>SCPZ01000010.1 GCA_004299305.1 Methylobacter sp. | reverse complement strand
CACAAGTATTTCAAAGCACGTCATCCCGGCAGGGATTGCCGGGATCCAGAAGCCATGGATGGCATACTGAAGTAGGCAACAAGTCTCGCCACAGGAATTGCTCAATGAAATCAAGCATTCCACATCCCTGTGCTCTGGATCCCGGCAATCCCTGCCGGGATGACGGTGTCTCCCAGACACTTGTGTATAACGATGAGCGCGCCGCGTGGGAACGAGAAAAAAGAAAAAGGGCATAAGATACAAACAGACTCACAAGGGGACGAAAGGTTGGAATGCATCTATGCCCAAAACAAATCGCTAGTCGATATCGTCTACGTCATAAACAAATTTGCCGGTTTTGGCCAAATGTTCTTGGCGTTTTTTATTGCGCTCTTCCATTTCCACAACCGATTGAGCCTGTTTATTGAGTTCGTTGACATCGTGTTTCGGGTCATACTTGCTGCCCGCCACTTTTTCCGGGTAGCCCGGTTTGGGTTCCCAGCAAACTCCCGGTTCGCTGCAATTTTGACCGTCGTAAGCGATAGCCGAATAGGACAGCGCCGCCAACACCACGCCTGCATTTATTAAAAGCATTTTTTTCATGGGTTTTTCCTCTCTTTATTTCAGCCACTTGGCTTTTTTCGGATCGCCTTTATAGATGTCCCGTATCCAGGACATAATCATCAGCATTTCATCGGTCGATAAGTTGACATATTGCGGCCCCATCATGCCGTTGGCGCCGCCGAACAAGACTTCGAACAAGCCCTTGTCAGTCGCATTAGCCGGATAGGTCCAGTAATCGTCCGCCAGTCCCGGTCCTAGTTTGCCTTCGGCTTCGTGGCCATGGCAGCCGGAGCAGGCGGTCAAATAAAGGTCGTGACCTTTTTGTACGGCTTCCTTATCGCCGTTGTAGGGGTTCTTGCCGCTTTCCTTAAACTGATTGAAAACGGTTTCATTACCGCCAGATTTGGCGACGCTCATATCCAGCGGCGCGCCGGTAATGGCATTGCGAAAGGTTATTTCCGCTAAAGCCGACGTGCTGATCAAGGCAATGCTGACAGCCGATACGGCGAATAATTTTTTCTTCATGTTAAAACCTATTTTTTATGGTTGCGGCGCATCGGGTTCATCGACTAAAGGAATGCCTTCTTCTTCCAGCAACTCGGTTATTTCATCTTGGTTGTCTTCAATGACCTTATTCAACTGAGCCAGCAAGGCAGGGTCGTTTTTCCGAACGCCCATCGATGTGCTGTAATGAGAGTCGACTTTTTGCCCGTCGGCGCGAACGTTGTCGTCGGGAATCAGCGTCATCATCAACGGTGTTGCCGATGCCTTGACATAACGCGCCGCAGACGGCCCCCAAAGGGCGGCAATCTCGGCATGACCTGATGAAACTTCGTAGACCAGTTTCGAGGGCTCGTATTTTACATATTGGTTACGCCTGGATTTAAAGCCGACCAGCTCCTGGGAATAATTAAACATATCGTTATAACGACCGATAGCTCGCAGCATCACTTCCGGCGGTGTGCCGGGCACAAAAGCGATGCGTTGCGCTTTACGTAGCGTCTCGCTGTCCCAATTTTCCAAATCCAGATGATCGGCTTCACGTGAGATGAAGACATAGCCGGAGCGGTAATAGGGCTGAGTGGTTAAAACATTCGGATCGCCTTTATCAACCCCCAACACCACGTCGCACAGCCCTTTATACAGAGTGTCGCGGATGTAATAACGCGGGTCGCTCCAGAGAGCATATTCGACTTTCCTGCCCAGAGCTTTACCTACCAATTCCGCCAGCTTATTCTCAAAGCCTTCGCCTGCCTTATTGGAATAAGGCATTTCGTTTTCCGCTACGCAGGCCTTTAGCGGTTTGTTTTGTTCGGCCTGGGCTTGGGGTATTGCTAAACTGCTTCCCAAACACAAAGCCGTTATTAAAAATTTGTTTATCTGCATATTTACTCTCAATCAATGCCGGATTAAATGTTTCGCTGGTTTCCAAGCTGGGGCTTGTTCTCGTTCCCACGTGCTGCGTGGGAACGAGTGTTATCAATAGCCCAATGCGAAGACCATCACACCGCCGCCTTGTTGCGTATAGTGCGCCAGTTCTTTAAACGCGCCGACTGCGCCCAAACCTGCGGTAGGATCCTGCAAGTCAAACACTAAACCAACGCCGGGCCAGCCGCCGACACCGTAGTAAATCGCCACATATTGTTTGCCTTTGTGTCCGAAAGTAATCGGGTGACCGATAACGCCGGAAGGCAGTTTGAATTTCCACAATTCCTTGCCGTTCCGTGAATCCAACGCTTTGATGTAACCGTCCAAGGTGCCATAGAAAACCAGGTCGCCTGCGGTTGCGGTGGTTCCGCCCCAGACTGCAAACTTTTCCTTGATTTCCCATTCGAATTTTCCGGTCACGGAATTCATCGCTTTAACCTGTCCCAAGGTGCCTTTGGGTCCCGGATACATGTTCAGCGTCGCGCCGACAAAAAACTGGCCTGCGCGGTAAGGCAGCATGAACGGTTCCCAGTCCATGCAGATATGGTTGGTGCCCATGAAGAACAGTTTCTTGTTTGGATCGTACGATTCGATGCCTTGGTTGTGATAACCCATGGCGGATGGACAAATGCCTTTGGCTTCATGATCCATGTGGGTGGAAAACTCAGGATCGCGAACCGGCAGGCCGGTTTTCAGGTCGACTTTTTTAACCCAGTTGACGGTATCGTCGATTTTAAACGCGTTGACCAAGTCGCCGTTTTCGCGGTTCAGGGTATAAACCAAGCCGTTACGGTCGGGGTGGGTCAGTAGTTTGGTCATTTTGCCGTCAACCAGCTGCTCGGATAAGCCCATGTAGTTGACGCCGGCGTAATCCCATTCGTCGTGCGGCGTTTTTTGATAGCCGAATTTCGCTTCGCCGGTATTGATGTCGCGGCCCCAGATGGTCATCGTCCATTTGTTGTCGCCGGGGCGCATGGTTTCATTCCACGGCGCGGGGTTGCCCGAGCCGTAATAGAGCATATCCAGGTCAGGATCGAACGCATACCAGCCCCAGTTGGTGCCGCCGCCGATTTTCCAGGCGTCGCCTTCCCAGGTTTTAAGGCCCAGTCCGAACTGGCCGTAATGCGGGTTGGCGCTGTTAAAATCCTTGGCCAGTTTGATGTCGGCGTCAGGACCGGTCGCATAAACGCGCCACGCCTGTTTACCGTCTTTAATGTTATAGGCGGTGGCATAGCCTCTTACGCCCAGTTCCGCGCCCGAGCTGCCAACAATGACTTTGTCCTTAGCCACAAAAGGCGCTACGGTCAGCGTGGAGCCCATCGCAATATCGGAGTTTTCCATTTTCCACAGCAATTCGCCGGTCTTGGCGTTTAACGCAACGATATGGCCGTCCAATTGATTCTGGAAAATAGTCGCCGGGTAATCATCACCAGCGGGCGCATAAGCCAAGCCCCTGTTGACCACGTCGCAACAGGCTACGGCGCGGGCGGCCGGGTTTTGTTTGGGTTTGTATTCCCATAAGATTTTGTCTGGCTGATCCAGGTCGATGGCAAAAATATTGTTAGGGAAGGGCGTATGCACATACATGATGCCGTCAATAACCAGCGGTCCGCCCTCATGCCCGTTCAGTACGCCCGTAGAAAACGACCAGACCGGCTGTAGATGCTGGACGTTGTGCGCGTTAATCTGGGTCATTTCACTAAAGTGGGTGGCACCGTAGTCTTTGGTCTGCATGACCCAGTTAGTATCTTCTTTTGACAGTCTATCCAGGGCTTTGTTGGCCTGTGCCGGTATCGAAACCGACAACAAGGCGCCGCTACAGACAGCGGATGCGACAGCGGTGCGGGTGAATTTAGAAATCCGCATAGTTCCTCCAGGGGTTATGATTGTTGTACTTATATCAAGCTATAAAGCCAGCCCGTGCGTATCAATAAAGTTTAAGTAAGACAACCAGCTTTCTTGATCAAATGATTGCTATTGGAATAGTTGGACGCTTTCCAGTGAAAATATTTTTTAATCGATTTTTAATAAGCAATTGAATTTATTGTTTTTTTTACAAAAATCGAATAAAAATTAATTTGTTAATACTTGGACGCCGTTAACTTGGATTTTTTCGTTTTTTAATACTTTATTTGCTAATAGTTGGACGCCCTCCGACAGAGAATTGATTACGAATATACAGGAAGATACCCTAACAATACCCCGCTTTCGCTGTACGGCACCCATTTAACAATATTGGTGTGAGTTCCCGTTACCGCTGTCCCTATTGTGGATGCAGAGGCCGCTATCACCACATTACCCGATAGATCAGGGAAATTATAAGTCCTGCTCGTAGAATTATTATTTGCTAATAAGCTTATAAACTGCCCCGAGCTATCTTTAAATTGAATTCTATAGCCTACACTTACACCTACAAAGCCAGCACCGCTGTTGGAATTTCTATCCGTAGTGTACACACCGTTAGTAACTGTTCCAGCGTTTCCTGTGCATGAGCCGCTGCTACCTGTTGTATTCTGATTAAGCGTCGGCACTCTGGCTGCTGCTAACGTGCCCGTAAAATTACTGCAATCAAGATAATAAGCGCCGTCTTGACCATCAAGTCGGTCGGCATTTAGATTAATTACAAGCATCGTACTGGCAACTGTGAACGGCGCTGCACCAACATAGGTGAATGCTTGCTGACCTGAGAATGTCCAGTTGGCTGCAATTGTGTCATTTGATGCCTTGCCAGGAACACCCAGGTTAGCTCGGGCCGTAGCTTGCGCAGTAGAACCCGCAACAGCTATCTCCGAAAGACGATTTCCTTCGGCAAGGGCATTGGTGATTCCGTAACCACCCAGAGTGGATGGTGTTCCTGAAGAGATCTTGCTCCAATCTAAGTTCGGTATATCGGAGGCCAATAAGTTAATCGCCCCTGTCCGTCCATTAAACGAACTGATTGCGTCAGTATTGTCCACCTTATCCCACGATGCGCCGTTGCTGACAGCCCAGTCGCCAATGTTATAGCCATTGCCCGCGACCGATGTAATGTAATACCAGCCATGATTGGTTGATGATGCGGCGGGGAGTGCTGCGGACATGTCCCGTGCGCCTTGGTATTGCAGCTGTCCTGTAATTGAAACGGGCAGATAAATGGGATCTATTTTAATATCGAGGCCCAGCGGACATGTCCCTCCCGCCATGCCTTTACTGCTTGCCGCTTCAGCGCCAATGCCTGCCAAGGTTATATGCCCTAACACGGTCGGCGATGACGGATTAGTTAGATTGAAACTCGTTAAATAGCCGTTAGCTGTCAGGTTTAATTCCGCGTTTAGATACGATGGCGAGCTAAGGTCATCTAACTTATCCGCGTTCAGATTGACAACCTTAGTTCCGCTTGTCACCTCCATTGGCCCTTCAACCCTTAATGCCGGTCCTGGGCCCACATTCTGAGCGAGCACACCTGCACCCGTACCTGCGGCTAACCCACGTACACCTCCCCCTGCGCCTAATCCCCAGTAAGCCCCAAAGTAGCCGTGACCATTATTTAAAGTTCCATTAATCCATCCATAACCTCCATTGATAGTTCCATTGCCGCCATTTGACATTATTGCGGCAGCATCTACACCGTCAGCATCTCTATGCAGTCCTGTAAATCTAGCTGTACCGGTAATATCAATACCAGCCGATCCGGTGATTAATCCTGTAAAGTTAGCCGTGCCAAAATCCGTGGCATAACCGCCAACAGTTCCGGGCTTACCTGTGATGTTATCGCCCCAAACCGCCCGTTTAGCCGCTTCAGCTGTAATAGCATTGAGTAATGCTTGTCGTGCTGTGTAGACGGCCTTAAATTTAGCCCGGAAGGTAGAGCCGACAATAGTTGTTGCTCCGCCGGTCGCATCGGATACGTCATTCCAGGCAGTAGGGCTGGTTAATGTCGCCAGATACGCGGTCAGTCCTGTGCTTGGGTGCGCGATTGAATCATCATAAGCGGTTTTCAACGCATCGGCGGCCAAGCCCATATCAGCCGCTTTCGCATCAATGTCGGCTTTTTCATCGAGAATCGCGTTATAGTCCAAGATGACACGTTTTTTCTCGATTTTTGACAATATGCCGTCTTTGGCGATAGTGGCTAAATCTTGATTTGCCGTGTTGGCCGCTGTTTGTGCCGTGCTTGCAGCACTAAGCGCAGTAGCCGCCGCCGTTTGAGCCACATCGGCAATCGCTTTGGCCCGATCGGCGATCTCTTGTGTTAACGCAATTCTGGCTGTGTAATACGTCACCCAGGCCGCGCGATACGCCGTTTTTGCCGCTGCCGGCGTCGCCCCAGGCAGCGTGGTTAGTAGCGTAATATTGGTGTCATTAATCCACTGCGGAATGGTTGCCGCATTCCAGCTCGGCGCCGTGGTGTTATTGAGATAATTGCCCAGCTCTGTATACGCATTGTCATAAGCCGTTTTTTTAGCGGTTATTGCGTAAGCGTCCGCCTGTGCATCCAGTAGTGATTTTTCATCGACTATCCCTTCCCACTCTTTACGAATGCCGTTCTTTTCGAGCGGCGACAACTTACCATCCGCCAATATTGAGTTAATATCGTCCTTCGCCGCATTCAGGTCGAACAACACGGTGCCGACCTCAATCCCGCCTATTTTCCCGGTGTAATCGACGGAACCTGGTGCAACCAGCCAATCGGGCAAGGCTGTCGGCTGAATAATAGCCGTTGATTCAACGGTGCTGCCGACTACCTTGACAGCGGCAATGCCGAATTTATACTCAACATCAGGGCTAAGGCCGCTAAAAACGGCTGATGTAGCATGTACTGAAACCAATCGTGATGGATCTGTTGATGTTATTACATCGCCAGGTGTGGAAATCGGCTTAAAAAATACCGCTAAATAATTGGCTTTTAATGGCCCTTGGCTATACGCATCCCAAACCAGGGTTATCTCGCGAGTGCTGTTGACCCGGTTAATCACCTGAATTCCGCTGGGAACCGGATTATTGCTAGGCGCTCCCGGTAGCGCCCCGATAGCCTCTTGCAGCAAAGTGATGTCGCTTTGCAGCGCTTTGATGCCACCGTCAGAGCTGACATAAAACGGATAGGCGGTAATGCTCGCCAGGTCCTGATAACCGCTCTCTACACCGTTGAAGCCCTGGAATTTTAAATAGATGGTGCTACCGGCCAGATTGCGGTTAAACCGGTATTTAAATAATTGCTCATTGCACAGCACAAACGGCGCGCCGCTGACGGCTCCCGGCGTTGATCCGTACAAACCGCGCTGTAAATGGCTAAGGTTGTAGTAACCGATACCAGAACTGAGCGCTGCATCTTTATAGGCTAAAAACTCGCCGCCGACATAGCATAAGGAGTCATGGGTATCAATTGTAGTCTGACTGACGCCGTCAATGGTTCCACCGGATAAATGCACATCAACTGAAAGCGTGTGCGCGGTATCGGTTCCGGTAGCGCTGACCAATGCCGATGTCAACACGCCGTGGGTTGATTTACTGCGCATCCGGCCAATGATGTAATAATGCGAGTTATCGTTTGATGCATGGATAACACAACCACCATAGTTAGTGTCATTGCACGATACCGCCATCCAGATTTCGCCGCCCGAAACCGTGTGTTCCGACGGGGCAATAAAAATCGTCGGCGGGTTGACCAGTGCCGGGACGTAGGTATTATTCGGCTTATGCCCCCCGGCACGTTGATAATCGCCTCTAGCCATTGTAGACGCCCTCCGGTGCTTCTTCGGCAGTGATAGTCAATTTACCTTCCTGGTCATCTTCGATAGCGGTTATCCGGCAGCGGGCGGCATTCAAGCCTAAACCCACGTCAGTGATACTGATAAAATCCAGCGGTTCCAGCAGATCGGCATCACACCAGGTTTGGATCGTGTATTCGTTGCGGATGTACAGGCCGCGCACCAGTTGGATATGGGCTATTTGTATGGCGATGCCGGGCAGGCAGATGCAGTCCAGGACCATCGTGCTGGCTGGCCTTAAGCCTACGCCAGGTTGTTCTATTGATGCCTGGTCTTTTGCTGAATCGGCGAATTTGTTGTAATCGTTAGCTCGGTCTAAACACTCAAATGGGACACTATTAAATGCATCGATCGACTTTTTACGCTTAGGTTTGATCGGTTCAGCGATATTATCGTCATCGAAGGCATAGCGAATAGTGTTGTCGGCGGTGAATGTTACGCCGTTGCCGGTAAACGATTCGTCGGCGTAGGGGATGAACTTTAACTTGCCCTCGCTCCAGACTATTCCGGCATTGGCGACGGTAGCCCATTCGGTTAAATACTCATGCGCAGGTTTTTGGCTGCTCAGCACCGGGCTGATCAGGAAGCCGCAGGCCTGGCAATAGTCGTGCATTCGGTCGGTGTCCAGCGTCAACACCGCTGTTTTGGCATCGATAGCGCCGAAATGCGGGTTGGTCAAAAAATCGCTAAGCACATCTCTAATATGCGCATCGGTGTAGTTTTGATCGGTATCCGTAGCGCTTAAACAGCGGCCCGCCACTTCGGTTGAATGGTTGCCCAGGGTGGCGCTGCCGCTTAACGCATAGCCGCTGGCCGCAACCAGGGCGGTGCCGTTATAGGCCAGCGCTTCGGTTGGGTGATTGGTATCTAAAAAGCCCCAGTTAGTTTGCGGATAGGTGCCTGTTTTGGAAAAAGTAAACCCGGCGGCGCTAATATCCGCGTAAATGTCTTTATCCTTCCATACCTTGCCGAAGTTCCTGATTTCGCCCTCGCAGACAAACATCAGGATGGTCGAGGAATAGGTATAAGTCGTACTTCCGCCGCTGCCCCCGCCCATTTTTCCGCCGCCGCTTGACTGATGTGGCGTGGCGATAAAATTGCTGGTGTAGCCCAATGTTGGCGATACCCGGTTAGTGCCCCAGCATATCTGCATGGCCACGCCGAATCCGGCTGTTTGAATGGATAGGGCCGATATGGCGGGTTGTTCCGCCCCGGCGCTACTATTTCCGCCGCCAAATAATGACATTATCGATCTCCGAAAATAGAATAAAAACGCACTTCGCGTTGCGCTAGCTTGCAGCATGACGCGTCGGCGACGGTTACGTTCTCATCACTATTGGCGTGAATGATAGTCGGCCAGTCGATGACGATAGCGGCATGGCTGAACACGCGGCCAATTCTCCACAATGCCACGTCACCGGGCAGCGGTGCATCGACTTGATGCGCGTATTGCTCGACTATATCGAGCAGATACTGCTCGCCATCACGATGCAGCGCCCAGTCGCGAGGACAATAAAGGGTCTCGGGTCGCTCAATCAAGCCGCATTTGACGTAGACATCGATCAGGAGCTGACCGCAGTCAACGGCCTGATACGGAATGCAGGCCTGATGGTGCCAGGTTGCGCCAATCCAGCGGCGGGCTTCGGCGATAATGGCGGCTCGCGCATCCTGAGTAGTGGTGTGACCGGTAACATCCCTTGAAGGGATGTTATCGGTAAAATCAGGCTGTTGCATTAAATGGTCGCCTCAGGCACAGGGATAAACGGAAAGCCGCGATAACGCGGCAAATTGGAGAATTTACCGGCACAGGTCTCGGCCATGCGCTTATCGCAGCCAGGATAAGCTATAAAGGTGTCGCCGACTTCCGGGGCATTTTTTAACGGATAGGACAACCTGATATTACCTATATCGGAGTAGCTAATCGTACGGGTTACGCCATTGTTAGCGCCGGAGGTAAAGGTGACGGTGCCCAGGTCGAAATAGCCCAACGCCTGGGTCAGTCCACACAACAAAACCCGGTGGGTCGATCCGCTTAATACCGCGCTGGGATTAGCAAAATTGGCTTTTATCAGTCCGCAACCACTATCAAACAGGGTATGAATGCAGCCTGCGGTGTACACGTTGCGCGGCATATCGATATTCAGCAACAGGGTTCCGGCGCTGGCAATTAGTTCGGCTTTGCTGCGGTCGGCAGTGGCATCGGAAATCAGCCCATCAAACAAACACACACCATAATTTTGCCGAACCCGAAAAATAGTCAGCCACGCCAAATCCAGTCCGCCGTTGTTGACAAATTCCGGCGACAGTATCGAGTTGCCGTTGATGCCCGGATAAACAGTGACGGCGACATCGTCCACTTCAACGCCGACCACCGTCCTGATCGGGCCACGGTCAAAAATCAACTCACCGGCTAAAAACGTCTGACCATAGTAGTTAATATCGACATCGCCAGTGGTGTAATACAATGCCGTTCCGTTCGAGAGGGTAATTCTATAGGTCTCGCAAATAACGCCGACGGCTAATTCAGGTATGCCTGGGTGGGCGGTTTTCATACCACGTTCCTCACTGAGCCGATGAATTCGACATCCTGGCATTCGTGCAGATCGCGCATCAATTGCGTAAAATCGTAACCCTCAGCAGTGAACCGGACCCGATAGTAATAACTGCCGGTCCAGCTGATGACAGCGCCGGTGCCGGGAGCGGTTCCAAAGGTCACAAGCCCGGTTGACGACAGGGTGTAATGTGTCGTCAGCGTTTTTAACACGCCGTCAATATAAAGGCTGGGCGCTGCCACGGTATCGTTAACATTATTGACCGGCTCGGTAAAACCGCCATAATCGCGCAGTAGCTGGAATGTGCTTAGGGTTCCGTTGCCGGTTCCGATGACCTGGCCGGTGACCGCATTATCGTTGGGATCGGTGTACAAAAACGCTTGATACATGCCGCCCTGTTGCAGCATGAAGCCCATTAACGCGGTCAGTTGCGCCTCATCCTGGTTTTCAATCAAAAACTCAAATGACACTTTAAAAGTGTATTTGGGGTATTGCCGGAACTTGACACGACTTTCGTGGCCGCTTAACGCCTCGAACAGGCCGGTTTTAAATTCGGGGCGCTTGGTGGTGTTCCACTCCAGGCCGTCCAAGCTGGGAAATACCGATAACGTCATTAGCGTTTACCGGTGTTGAATTTACGGGCTTCGTCTTTAGCTATCCTGGCGAGGGTTTTACCTTGCTGCTTTAAAAAGTCTTCAGGCGCCAGCATCAATCCGTTCATGTGAATATGGGTTTCTCCAGCCTTTGAAGCGGCTGATTTACGCTCACTGTCGACGCTGAGTCGGTCACGCACCAGGGCATTAGCGGCTGACTGAGACTGTGTCGTCATATTCAGGGCAAAGCTCGGCAAGGCCAAGTTTTTGGCTATTTTTCCTGAGGCGAATAACTCATCAATGACAGCGATATGATTGGGCGCTTCAACGTGACCATTAACGATGCCAACCACTTTGCGGAAGTTTTCCGCAACACCGGCAGGTAAGACCGATTCTTTTTCGTGCAGAATGTAAGGGCTGCCGTCTTTGCCGACTTGCCATTCTCCGCCTTTTGCTGAGCCTAGCGCCATAGTCCCCATGAATGCCGCCGCTCCGGCTATGGGTGCAAGCACCACATTAAGCGGAAATGGCACCCAGGCCATGACGGATGAGAACGCCCCTTTCGCCGCTAACCATGCCATCCTGATACTGGATTTAGCGGCGGCCATGATTTCTATACCATCCCTGGCTTCTGCACCTGCTGCTGTAGCAACCGTGCATTCAGTCTCGCCAATAATAGTCTCGCCAACTTTGGCTTGTTCTTTCGCGGTATGCCCGGTAAGTTCCCAAGCCCAGCTGGCCGCCGCCAGCGCCCCGGTTTTTATAAACGACGCGGCATAACTGACCACCATGGACTGAGCCACATTTTGAATGGCTTTTTTAACGGTCTGTTGGCCGGTCAAAATACCGTTGGTCATCTGCTCCAGGGCATTAGTAAACGGCGCGAACATCTGCTTGAAATGCTCTTTTTTTGATAGTTTTTCTTGGGTTTCAATGGCCTTAATTTTTGCAGCACTAGCGCGCTCAAACGCTTCTTTTTGGTGCAGATTTTGCGCTAAAGCCAGCGCGTCATCGCCTAACAGCTTGCGGTAGTCGTCAAGCGACTTCTGCTCGATAGCCAGACGCTCGGCGGCAAAGTTTCGTAAATTCGCCAGGTGTTGTTCTTGGGTGATATTGCCCAGCTCAAGCTGTTGCTGCGAGGCGGCTTCTTTTACGCCCAGCTCATCCAGTGCGGCAGCATGTTCCGAGTCGATAGCCTCTTTCTGCACGTCCTGCTTAAGCTTGGCGTTGTCGCGGATGATACCCAATTCAAGATCGGCGCTTTTCTTTTTCAGGTCAGCCAAGGTTTTAGCATTGCCTTTATAATTGGCAATGATATTGTCCCAATAGGCTTTCTCGGCTTCTTTAGAGAAATCAAGCAGTGCGTTAGACTTTTCAAAGGCTATTTTTTGCTGTTCTAAGCCGAAGTCGAAGCCGTGCATTTCTGATTCGACGGGCGGCGCTTTTGGTTTCTTCTCCTTTTTCTTTTTTCCGCTACCTGCAGAATCCGTTGGCGAGCCACCTATTTTGAATTTTGCCAGTCTATCGGTTTCATTTTTTGCGTGCGCTGCTGCCTCACGTTCCAGTGATTTCACTATGGCATCACTGGCATCTATCGCATCTTTGTTAGCGGCTTTCTGAGTGGCGTGCTCATCAAGAATTGATGAGATACTATCCTGACGGGCCTTATTGATACCCTCTAGTCTCTCTTGCTGCGCCTCCATTGGTTTGCGCATGGACTGTAAGCTTGAGTCGGTCAAGATTTTAACCGTGTCCCACATCGATGCAACTTCAACGGTCATTATTTTGATAAATGACCTGGTGTTATTCATCCAGTTTTGAAACTCTGTCGTTAGCGTATGCGCTGAATCTTTCCCAGCTGCACTCCATTCGGCAAATTGCTGCTTAATATAGGCAGTGACAATGCCCATTGACTGGACTACATCCCTGCCCATACCGTCAAATGCGGTAGTAATCGTGGCAATATTGGCTTGCAAGACTCCCGATTCAATATATTTGCTAATGCCATCCAATGACCCTGAAGCGCTACGTGCGCTTTCAGCGATAAAGTCACTAAAACCGGATTGCATAACCGTTAAAACCAAGTTGTTCCAACTGTCTGACAAATTGGATAATGCACCGTCTAGCGTTTTTGCCCTATCGGTCATTGCCCCGGCAAAATTTACCTCGCCTAGTCGAATCAAATACTTTTCAATGTCAGCGGCGTTGTTTTTTACGGTTGTTTTAACGCCTTGAAAGGTAAAAACAACATTGTCACCCTCAACCTTCGATTTAATACCAAATTCTTTTAAGCGCTCAAATTCACCGGTAACAGCATCGGCTACCGCTTCGACCATTTGGTTGAGATTTTTTCCCAAGGCGCTGGCTGTATTACCATAGCTAGTTAATGCTGCTTCAGACGGAGTCAAGCCAAAATTGACCAGCTTTACAAAGGCTTCTGATACCTGCGCCAAATCATACGGCGTCGTTTTGGCAAAATCCTTTAGCGCCGGAATTGCTTCATTTTGCAGGCCTTTTGTAGCTGTCTTAATACTGGCGTTAATGACATCAAAACCCCGCGCAATTCCAACGGCGGCATGGATCATTACCCCGACTAAGCTTACGCTGATCAAGGTCTGGATGGAGGTGAACGCCGATGTAATATTGCGCCCCATTGCGCCCAATCGGGTTTCTACTTCATTAATGCCATTGCGTATACCGTCGGTAACGGCACCAATAATAACGCGAAGATTTAAATCAGTCATGATAATGCCTGTTTGCTTTTGACCTGCGCCGCAATCGCCGCCAGAAAACCATTGCCGGATTGCTTATCTTGGTATTCGTAACCCAAATAGGCCGCGACCAGTTCATGGGTTGGTGGGTGTTTTTTCAAATAGCCTTGATATTCATTAAGACGGCTTAAGGTCATGTAATTGTCGATGTAATCGTAAGTCCAGCCAAAATAGGCGGATAGGTAGGCGTAGATTCCTCCCCAGTCGGTGCCGGTGTTTTTACTGCCGGGCGATACGGGTTTCAAACCGCAGATGTCCGGGATAGCTTGCAACAAAGCCCCCAGCTCATCACCAGCCAGGCGCTTAATGTTGATGGATTCGTCTAACAGACAAACCAGGATGATTTTAACCGCCTCGATTTTTTCGGCATCCGAACAGGCCGGGTCTGCCAGCTTGCCATAAGCCTGGATAATCCGGCGTAATTGCTTAAACACCGGTTCGGCAATAGCGCGCTCGCGACCGGCTAGTATCAGTGTGGTGGTTGTCATTGGAATGTTAGCTCTGTAGGGTACGCTGCGCGTACCGTTGTTAAAATTCGCTATGATTGAAAAGGTACGCACAGCGTACCCTACAGGGCTACAGGGCTTATCAGGCTGTAATCACTAATTCGCCGCTGGTTGCGTCTCCGGTCGCATTACCTGCCGTATCTGTTACCGTAGCGGTGACGTTGTATGTGCCTATTGTTAGTGCGTTGCCTGCCGGAATCACTAGCGTCCACGCCGTACCAACCAAGCTTAAATCGCCAGCGCCAGCGGTATAGGTGATGCCATTGACTGCGACAGTCAACACGTCTCCTGCGTCAACGGTCGCCGTTCCGGTAATGGTTGGCGTCGTGTTGGCCGTGGTTTGCGCAGCTACGGTTGGTACAACAGGGGCGGTGGTATCGACTGTAATCGCTGTGGCATTGCTGCCAACGGCACTGATGTTACCGGCAACATCGGTTTGTTTAACCTGGACACTGCCTATCGCGTAAGCACCTGCCGCCAAGGTAAAGCTATTGCCGATGCCGTTAGTCCAGGTGCTGCCGGTATTGGTACTGTATTGCCAGGTAGCGCCAGACTCTAAGGCACCGACATTGATAGTGCCGACGTTGGTGATGCCATCGCTGTTGCTTGCGCCGCTGTCCGTTGCCAAGCTAATAGTCGGCGTTGCCGGTGCTGTGGTATCCAGCACGTAGGCCTGACTGGCAACCGTACCGTCATTACCCGCTAAGTCTGTTATTTTAAGCTTGAGCGTATTGCTACCGGTGAGTGTTACCTGATCCCAGATGAGCGCCGTCCCTGCTAAACGGTTGGTGATGTCCATCCAGGCGCTGCCGTTGTCCAACGATCCAAAAACCCGCTCGGTCGATGATGGCGCAGCACTCAGTGTTGCGGTGATCGTTTGCGCGGCGGTCGCCGTAATAAAATCAGTCGTGCTGGTTCCGGTATCGTTTGAAAATGTAAGCGCGCTAAAAGTGATAGTGGGCGCTGTGGTATCAACGGTCAGACCAGTCGTGTTGCCGACGCTTAAAACGGCGGCAATGCCACTGCTTGAAAGCGTTGCGCCATTGAGGTTAATCGTTGCTGTTACCTCGCCGTTATCGCCGGATTGCACGGTGTAATCGGCAAATAGCCATTCCCTGGCCGATCCACTGATAAACGCCAGCGAATGCGCTACTCCGCCAATATCGATGCTCAGGCTGATAGGGCCGCCGGTGATGGCGATGTCCTCAAGCAACTGGACGCTAAACGACAGCACGGCTCCGGCTTTGTAATAGCCTGGGGCTGGGCCATGTATAGCCGCCGGAACCGTTAGCCCGAGCACCGGCTGCGGTGCATGATAATCAACGCATATAATGCGCCGCGCACCGGCTCCATGATGGCGATAATTCGGCAAGGCAAAGTTTGTGGTGCCGTTGCCGCCATAGCTCGACCCTAATACGGCAAATAGCAGCGGATAGTCTGCGACCGCCAATAGCTGCCCCTCACAAAGCATCCAACCGGCCTGAATCGTCGATCCGCATTGCTGTTTGATCTCTCCTGGCGCTGCAAATGCGCCGGTCCCGGATTTTTCAATATTACTTAACGCTTCTATGACCATAATTATGCCTTAATCATTACGCGAAATGCGTTGCTGGTTGGTGCGACATCAAACAACAGGGTAATGGCATTGACGCTAGTACGTTGTACATTGACTAAAACCGTATCATAGTTGCCACTATTACGATAAACCTCTACCTCTACATCACGCGTATTAAAATTATGCGTGACGGTGTAGCTGGTGGCGGCCCCGTCACCGATAATCGCATTATGCTTTCGCGACGCAAAAACAGAACTCGCCAATTTCAATGGCGTCACCACGCGCGAATCATCGGCGCCCGCATCCGTTTCTGCCTGAGTCGCTAATTCGGCAACGCCTGGGCTAGTTTCAGACGCCGCTCCAACCCCTGTGCCGAACGTTGTCCAAATCAGGTCGGTTGTTTCCAGCGTAGCTCCCACCACGGTTTGCCGGTAGCTGGTTCCGCCGTTAGTACCCTCCTCAATGGTAGTGATAGCTTGCTTTAGCTCTGCCGCCGTCGAACAATCTAAGCTTCGGGTCATGGCGATGGCAGCGCCATTCCAAATATAAATGCCGTTGGCAGCGCCGACAGTCTGAGCCCGCACTAATACCCGGTCGCCAGATACCAGGGTGATGCCGTCGATAGCCGCACCTGGCGTAGCCAGATCGATATTGCCTTGCGTAGACACACGCGAATTAGTCTTCCATGCCAGCCCTTCTATAGCGGAGTCCAGCTGAGCCACTGTCGCCGGTTCCTGCGGGTTTATCCCGTTCGGCAGATTTATAATTCTTGCTGAGTTTTCGAAATTTAAGGTACTTAGAACGCTAGTTGCCATGTTGGTTTTTCCTATAAATAATTACGTACAGAGCACTCGACCTGTGGCCGGTAGTTCCAGATAGATGACGACTTGGTTAATGCTAATGTGCAAGGTGTCGGCCCATACGCGCAGCCCCCCCAACGTTGTCACTTGTACAGCCGGGCGGTAGCCTAGATTATGATTAACCGTCCAGGTGGCGGACGGTGTGGATTGAGTATATTCAAAATGCCCGCTGGCTGAGACCACCTGTGCCGCTAACCACGCCACCTCATCACCTACAAAGCCATGAGCTACTGCGATTTGATAAGCACTCGGCCCCGGCGGCCCTGGGGATGCCGAAAACGCCGCAAAGGTCAGGGTATTGCCGCCGCCTTCGATCTTGATAGTCGATGACGGCGGCAGGGTGAATTTATGCACGCTCATAGTCGGGTGATGGCCTTGGTGACGATGATCGCGTGCGTCTCTGTTAGCTTGACATTGCCGCCTGCCGACTCTTTAATGTCCCATTGCAATGGGCCGGCAGGCCAGTTTAGCGTTCCCTCAGGTGCGGTGATCCGATAGGATCCGGCCAGCTCATCCAGCACCGTAAAGGTCAAGGTCGCCACCAGATCGTTGTTATTGCGCACCTGACTGCTGAGCACGACGCCGGTCAGCGCCTTAGGCGTGATGCCGTCGTCATCCAAATATTGCGCATCCAAACTGAAGGTTTCGCCTTGTTTTATTTTGAGCGTCCTCATGAATGTCCCCCAGTACGCCCTACCGCTAAGACGTCATATAAACCGTGCCAACTTCGCCCGACATCCGATCGGCCAGCACCTCATAGGTGATTTTATGGGTGCCGAAATCGTCCATCTTGGTGGCAAAACCGAAGGCTTTGGGAATGGCCCTTGGGTATTTAATCAGCCACTCTTGGCCTTCCGCTTTACCGCTGATGTCCAATGACACCATAGGCGTGCTGCCCATGTCGTTATTGGCAATCACCAGGGTCGCCCCCTCGCTTGAGCTATACTCATAATCGATGTACAGCCTATCGCCTGCATTGGTGCTGTCAAAATAATACGCCCCGGCATTACTGACCGCGTATTGATTGTGCAACAACGATACCGGGCTGGTTAGTGCAACGCGGGTCAATGGCAGGCCGTTAGCGCCTCTTACGCCTTTATCGGCGACAAATTCGCCCGCGTTGGGCGGCGTCATAACCATATACTCAAAATCGGTGGTGTAGGTTATTTTTACGGTTTCACCCACATCGGCGACGGCAAAGGTGTAGATGGCGGTTTGCCCGGCTGTCGTTACCACATACTGTCCGGTGGTCGGAGTTCCTGACCCTGCGGTTAATTCATCGCCTAGCGCAACTCCGGCCATACCGCCGGTTGATTTGGTATGTCTGACGCTAACGGTCGCCACATACACTGACGAGGCCGGTGGATCGATAATGACGCCAACCGCCGATGTCGGCAATGCCTCGATAGTCGATGTCACTTGCCGCCCATCGGTGGTATGGGTTATGACCAAATGGGTCCGCGTTTCAGCGCCGTTGTAGATGTAAATACCCTTATCCATCTGATAGCTGCCGACCGCAGGCGTCGCCCCTTCAGTATTGTAGGTTTCGCGGCTAAACGCGGCGCTGGCCGTTAAAGTCAGCTGAGCGGTAAAATCGTGGCTATTAAATGACAGGGTTTCCGGTATTTTCAGCTGACTACTGACGGTTACCCCGCCTACGGCAAGGTAGGTGATGGTGGTGTATTTATTCGTATCGGCGGCGGCGAAACTGAACACGCCGTTGCTGACTTTATACTGTCCGGTCGGCACGGCTTCTAAACCGGTATAAGCCCCTGCCGCTACACCGGCAATGAGAACGCCGGTGACACTGACCAGGTTATTTAGCTGGAACGTTTTTCTGGCTGCGGTGATTTTAACGGACCGTTCGTAATATTCAGGCACCAGCGTTCCCGCTGTATCGCGCCGAATACTATGAGATCCTCCGGCAACCGACTGACCGAAATACAGCGCGTTGAGCATAGCCAAATACAGCTCGCCGCACTCGAACGAAACCTCAGTGGATTTTTTGCCCTGCGCGGCATGAATGGCAAACTCCTTTTGTCCGTACATTGATTTTACGTCGGCTTTTCCGAAGTCGGCAGAGACGTTTTGCACCGCCGGGGCTGCGATAACCTGGGGCGGATTAATTTTATTGCCCTGCGCGTCTTTGACCTGGGTAATGTGGACGTGACCCGCCCCGAAAACGACTTGTGGTTCTGACATGATCTGTTCCTAATCGGTTTTAGTTAATGGTTTGCCGAGCTGGGGCTCGGCGTTCCCTGGTTTTGGCGCTGTAACCGCGCCGGTTGCGGGCGTGGCAATAGGCGTTTCGTAAGTCCCTTGGGCAGTGCTCAGGACCGGCGCTATTTCAACAGCGAGCGCTTTCACGTGGCCCGCAGCCGAAACCCAGCCCGCCGCCCAGACACTGGAGTTAATTTTGTCGTCCGGCACCTCGACAATGCCGCGTTCGTCAGCCTGATACCTAACGCCGTTGATGGCTAATTCACGGCAGCCTGATTTATAAAGTTCCATAGAGTTCTCCTTAGGTGTTACCTATGCTATTAAACAACTTGCCTTCCTTTCGGTAGCGCAACTGCACCGAAATTTCCAGCTCATAAAACGGATGCCGTTCACCCAGATCCGTGACCAGGCGGGCGTCGCCGACATAACAATGCTTAATGGCTTCCAACACCAAATCGCCCGCCTCATTGACACGCGTTATGCCGTCAAACACCTCATTAGTAATGCCGGGATTATTGACGCCAATGACAATACTAATGACCTCCTTATTGCCGGTTTGCGCATTGCGAAGGCCAGTGACCTGCACCAAGTTAACCGCAGGAAAGTCTGCGGCATTGGCGGAACGCTTGTAGCCGATCACAACCTTGGCCGCCTTGCTGTAATGGCTGTTCCAAAATGCGGCTAAAGCGGCATCGTTTTTTATCGCATCGCGCACCCGTTCAATCGCTACTAACGTCATCAGCCACGCCCCACACTGAAATAACCCAAACCGACGCCTGCGACCTGGCTAAGTCCCAAGGCTTCACGACTGAGCGTTTTAGCCAACAGCTCGGCATTACGCTCATATTGTTTGGCCTTGTCATTCAGCTGCGAACTGTCGCCCATCGATCCCTCGATGGCCGCCATCCGTAACGCCCAGGCCGACGCCAACTCAGTCAGCACCGGCTTAGGCAGGATGAGATCGGCGGGATTAATGCCGATTTCAGCCAGCTTGGCATCCACATAGACATCGGCTTTTAATAAATGCCGCTCTTCCAGATTGGTTAACGCCGGATCGATAGCGTCGGTTAATTCGGCATATTTAGGCATTAGCCATGGCCCTCGCTAAAACCGACATTGCAGACGCGTGTAGATGCTCTTTTCTGGCCTCCATATCGGCAAAAAAGAATGGCATCGGACGGGTTCCGGGATGATTAACCTTGCGACGAAGAATAAAGCCGCCGCCACCGCCAACAGGAATCTTTAAGCCTTTTCTGCCCGGCTTAGGCGCAATCACATGAGCCCGCGTACCTTCTTCCATATAAAGTGCATAATCCTTGTTGGCATAGATGACAGACCGCCCCCCGCCCAGTGGCAACCAACTGATAGACTGCTCCAGTCCGCCGCCACTACGCGGGGTAAAGCTATGCCCCGCTGCAATCCAGTTCAGTGTATCGTCGGTATAGCTTTCCGCTGCCGCATTAGCCATCAACTGATCGTTGGCCGGATTCCGTAGCGCATTCAGCACCGACGGAATACTGCCAAAATCTAAACTGATGCCGCTCATGCCGATGGATCGGGGCTTTGTTCGACGACCGCCTTTTTGTTGGTCTTACCGCCGGATTTTTCAGGTTCCGCTTCAGGCTTATCCTCTGCATCCTGATCGTTCAGCGAATATCCCGGCAACGAACCCGCTTCGATACGCTCATTGATAAAATCCGCCTGTGCGCTGCTAATCTCCGCTATACCGTTTCGGTTGACATGCACCATGCCATGCGGCGTTGATAGAGTCGTATTTGGCTCGCCGATTAATTTCATAAAAGTTTCCTACGGTGCCAAGTTATCGATAATGGCATGAGCGGCATCGCCGTTCAGCAGTTCCAGGGTGTATTCACCCAGCAAGCGACGCGAAACCGCATCGGCCCCCGGCAAGGTAGCGTCCCACTCGGCTAAACCGCGTCCTTGCATCGGGTCCAAAAAGAGTTTCGACATATCCAGCAAACCGATTTTAGTTTTCGGAAAACTCGGCTCTACCACAATGGTTGAAATCGCCCCCATCGGCAAATCGCTTTGAAACTGGTTAACGGATGAACCTACCGTGTTGTCGGCCCGCAGCACAAACATCTGTGCCGCATGAAACGCGGTAATGCGTCGCGCCTGGTTGGTATTGCAAATAATGGCATTGGGTGTGCCGCCGTTCTTAAAAATACTCTCCACGCCGTCGTTCAAAATGGTTGAGGTTAAGGCGGCACCCGCTGCATTCACCCGGTTCGTCACCAACTGCAAGATACCGCCCATGGTGCCTTTTTCCGATGCAGAACGCTGCACCCTGCGCCCGTAAATGGCCGCTGTATTAATACGTCGTGTCACCTTCAGCATCGATTGCATCAGGTTAGTATTGATAATATCGCTGATCCCGCCGAGCGCTGTGCTGACCGTGGTATTGGAGACTTTAAAGGTATCGTCGAAGATTTCGGTATAGTTATAATTCACCGACGGCACCGAATTGGCATTAGGATCGGGATCTGATCCTTCAGGACGCGGCCTGCTCACCACCCTGATCAACATCGCATCGGTCAAAGCCGCTGCGGTACTGCCGCCGTAGCCACGCACCACGGTTAAATCATTATTGGTCACCGCCGTCACCTTCATGACTTCATCACTGCCTTCAAAGGCCAAGATCATGTCGGCGACAAAACCCGTCGCATCAACCAGGGATAAGGTCGTCACCGCATTAGTGTGCGCACCGCTCACGTATCCCAGTTCAGGGCTCAATTGCAATTCCGCCCATTCATGCTTATTTTGCGAAACCGGCGTTCGGCTATTGATAATCATCAGACCGCTGGTCGAAGACGATGACAGTAAAGAAATCAAATTCGGCTGAAGCGATACCAGGGTCGCCATCTCATTATCCAGAGAGCGCAGCTTATTGTTAAAAACGTCTGAGGTTTGTTGAGTTGCCATTAGCGAGCGGCTCCGGTGTTAAGTTTCAGCATCCCCAGCACGTCTTTCGCTTTCGCGGCGCTCTGGTAGTCTTGTTGCGTTTTAGCGGCATCCGTTACCTCGGTTGCCGGGGGCGTTCCAGAACCTGGGCTGCCCTGAACCTTGGCTAGAAAGGGCTTGGCTGCCAGTAAGCTCTTAACCGCATCGCTAACCGGCTTGCCGTCGATGGTAACAGCCCCGTTAGCATCACAGACGCACTGACCCGATAGCAACGCACTGACCACAGCGGGATCTATCGCGTCGCTGGCCGATTGTAAAAGGGCATTGCTGATAGCGGCTTGCTCAAATTTCGCTTTAAAGCTGAGCGCTTCCGCAGTCTTACTGTCGGCGAGTTCTTGTAACTTACCCTGGGCTTTTAAATTCGCCTCAGACAATGATTTCAAATCACTGTGTCCGGTAATTTCTTGCAATTGTTTGGCGAAATCGGCTTGCAGTTCGGCCCGCGCTTGATTGACTTGCGCTTGCACGTCGATAGCTGGCGGCGTAGCTGTCTGCTGCGTAGAAGGTGTTTCCGGGCTTGCGCCTGGGGCAGGCGCTGGCGGTGGAGCTAAGGGGTCTGACATAGCGTTTCCTGTAGTCTGATTGATGAATAATCAGACTACAGAATATCGTGGACAAGCGCTTTGAAGTAGATCGAACCGGTTCCGCACCGTGTCGGAAATAGTATTTTTTAGAGGACGGCAAGCGTTAAATTTAGCGCCTACGAAAGGGTCGAAACGGGGTATTTTTACCCCCCGTTTTTCATAGTATAACCGCGTAAAAACACCTTAACCAAAGGCGTTTTTGCTTAATTTGCTTGACCTTTTAAAAAATCGCAAATTCTAACGACATTGCGATATAAGCCGATTAAGCCCTGAGCTTGGCGTTAGCATTACTTTTTTATTTACGCGATTCTAATTTTAAATCAACTAATTAGCAGCGATTATTCAGGTCTTGATAAACACGCATTTTTCTGCGTTCGGCAGGTAATGCGGTTGATTTTTGGCTTTTTTGAGCTTTTTTTAAGGCCGGTAAAGCGCCTGAAAATGTGCTGAAAACAGCGCTATCGGATAGCTTTTTTTACGTATTTTTCCAAGGTGCCACCACCCATTTTTTAACGGTTTTTGCCTCGTCGTCAATGAAGGTTTCCGGTACGGTGTAGGGTACGCTGTGCGTACCTTACAACCTAGCACAAATCGCTCATAAACGGGCTATGCGGCTTTCTTTCCTGCGGTAAGCTGATAAGGGTCGAATCCTTCAAGCCCTATTTCAGATAAAGGAACACCCAATACCTCGGCTTGGGTTTTTACACTGTCCAGGATGTCGCAATACGCAAATAGATAGGCTCGGCTTTCTTGATCCTGCTTTCCACCGGCTTCAATGGCGGAGGCTTTCGCGGCGGTAACAATCGTTTCCAGCAATACTTGGTAATCGGCTTTCGATGTCATTTTTTACGCTCCTTAATAATGCCTTCAATAATAGTTTTGTAGGTTTGGTTACGGGCAATGTCTTGTGGCCACTTAATTTCCGTATAGCGCCTGACATAATCAGTGTTTGTGGTATCTGCCAATTTTAATGCAGGATTTTCAATCCAGGTCTGATGATCGGTGATGACTTTATCATAAGATTTGACGGCGCGATTCAGCCGGGGCAAATATTCATTTTTATAGCGCTGATAAAATTTATCATAATCGCCGCCGTTTTTAGCTATGTCATAAGCATCGTTTTTCATCGCCACTATGATACCGGCTTTTTCAGCCGCTTGTCGGGTGAGTAAGCCCAGACCTTCTTTACGCAGCAATTGCTGTAATG
Organism: Methylobacter sp.; assembly: GCA_004299305.1. Classification (GTDB taxonomy): domain Bacteria; phylum Pseudomonadota; class Gammaproteobacteria; order Methylococcales; family Methylomonadaceae; genus Methylobacter_A. The sequence goes on along the minus strand of SCPZ01000010.1, from coordinate 29,154 downwards.
GAACGCCGGATTTTACCGCATCCTTCACCCAGTTCGGCAACAACTGCTCACGCAGTTCCGGCGACGCTTTATCGATAAATTCGGCATAGCTTTGGCTGCCCGCCTGCCTGATCGGTGTAACGCGCGGAATAATCAAACACATACACTGCGGGTGCGCCTTATGCCGGGGTACGGTCTCCTTGGTCCAGACGCCTTTACCCAGGCCCATTTCAATTGAGGCATAGTAATCGCAAATATCCGCGACTTTATGTGATCCTGAAATTCGCCATTGATAGCCGATAATGCTATCGTCATGCTCGGTTGACTGGATCACCGCTTGATGACCGGTATTCGCCATTTCGGTTCGAGCAATGCGTTTTAGGTTATACAACTGCTTGTTATACACCTTCCAGTGTACCGCCCGTTCAATCGCGGCCAGCCTGCCTTTTTCAACCGCCGTTTTAATATCCGCTAAAAAGCGCTGCGCGTCGTGCCGGGTTCCGGTTGCGGCCAAGCCGTCAATGTACGCCTCGGCATCGGCGACCACCTTTTGCCACTGCTGCCGATCACCGGGATTATTAATCAACTCCCGACCGGCATCGGCCAGTTTATTGACCCATTCAACCTTATGCGCACTGACCACCGTAAAGCGTGCGCCGGTGCTGCGCTCGATAGTACGCTGCATATCGTAGATGACGCTATTGACGGCCTTGCCTTGTTTGATGCCGGATTGCAAGACCTTGGCGACTTCGGTATGGGTTTGCCTGCGCCATTGCCATAATCTCCGGGTCAAGGTCAGGCCGTCCGGCCATTGGGCGCTAAAGGCTTGCTCGGCGGCGGACAGCACCGCTTCGGACTGTAAACTGGCCCGCGTTAAAGGCAGTTTCGATGCCACTGCCACCGCCGTGCCGATGGCTTTTTTGATTGCGGCATCCATGCCGCCCAGGTAATCATTCAACACCGTTTCGGCATCGCCCTGCAACTGCCAGCCTTCAGCCTTTAGCTTTTCAATCAAGCGCCGGATAAACGCCTGTGCGCCGCCGTCCAGCTTGCCGTCGGTTTTAAGAATTTCTTGCGCCAGGCGTTTATAGAGGTCGGGGTAGTCAGTCATGACTGTTCAAAGAGTAAATTACTGGTGAAGATCATGCCTTATGTTAATCTTTGAATTCCACAACAAAAATACAAAGGCAGATCTTTATGAATGAACAAATAGCGGTTGAGTTACTTAAAATAGCAACCGAACTCACAATAACGACTATCAATAAAGGGGGAACTAAATACCCGAGTCAAGACCCTAAAAGACCTGCTGATATACCTAATATTGTGACTGTATTCAATGATTGCGTTAAGGCGACTCATGACCAATATCAGCAACTAACCAGCGGGGAAGAGGTTAGTCTTACCGATAAATAAAGCATTGACATAACGACTACCAAACAGTCTGTGCTGCGCCAGCAGCACAGCCTCTTGTGCGATATGGCTATCATAAGTTTCCGGCATCTCATGCCGCATTAATAAAATAATCTTTTCACTCAATGCATCAATAACTTTTCTATCGTCTTCATCCATCGTCATTTTCCTAAAATAAGTAATAAAAAAATAGGCGTTTAATTGCCTACCATTGCCCCAGCCTGTTGTGCCACACGATCACCATAAACATCCCCCATCGCATCAATCTCGGCATCAATCGCCGTCATCACCGTCGGCGAGGTATCATTCGCCAAAATCTGCTTGGCCAGACGCTTTTTAAGCGCTTTATCGAATTCATTGCCCATGCCCAAGGTCGCAGAATCCAGCGCCACGCTGATGGCCTGCGCTAAATCAGTCAGGTTAAAATCATTAGCGTAGGCAATATTTCCGGCAAACGCCTGGTTTTGCCAGGCGTACACTAACCCGGCAATCTCATGCTCTGCCGACTCGCACATCTCCGCCATGCCACGCAATGCGCTATTAGCCTCCTGGAAGTGAAACGACAACGCTACCCCCGATTGCTGCACCCCGCCGACAAACTCCAAATTGGCAACCCGGTAAATATCATTGATGACCGCCTCGATCCGGTTCATGTAATGCGCGGCAGGCTCCGCAGGCGGAGCGATAAACTCAGGCTTGCCGCCGCCCATGGGGTTATAGGTCAGGCCGTTTTCAGTGCTGATGGTCAAATTAGTCAGCCGTTCACGCTCTACGTCATTCACCACCGGCATCGATAAAATAGCAAAGGTCTGGCTGCGTTCCAGGTCGCGTAACTCCGAGCGCACGTTAAATAACTCCCAGTTCAACATCGCCAGGTCGTAGGCCCAGGATTGGCTAAAACTGTCGGTAGGATTGAGCGGCTTGGCGATATGCAGCCGTACCACCGGAACCCGGCCTAAGGGGTGCGTACCTTGGCTGATAATATCCTGGCCGTCCGCATCGCGACTAACCAGCCAGGCGGTTTCGGTAAAGGTCCGGTAGCAGGTTTCGTCATTGATAATCTCGCTAAAGGTAAGCCTGGTCCAGACCCCGGCAGCGTTTTTCTGTTCATTAACCAATTGGCTTTTCAAGCGCAACGCCAGATAAGGCAGCGCTTGATCGGCTCGGCTTTGGCCTTGTTGCTGCGCCTTATCGACAATCACATAAACCGTGCCTAAAATCATCGCCAGCCGTTGATAACTGGACAGCACCGCATCCAGCTTGCCGCCCGCGCCGTCGGCATTTTTCATAAAGGCGGCATACAACTCGTCAACCTCACGATTGGGCGCCTGCCGCCACAAAAAACCCATGAACACGTCAATGATTTTGCGGGTGAAATTGGGGTAGACCGCCGACGCTCGACGCCGCTTAAACTTATCGTCAGTCTCGCGCGGATGCCTCACCAAATAAAGCCCAGTGACATAGCCGCCTTTTCCAGAGTAACTGTCCAATAAAAAGCGGTCGGTGCTTTTATAGTCGCCGTAAAGGTATTGGTCGCTGGTTAACGCGTTTGCCATTATAAAAACCTGAAATTCATTGGTGTATAAACCGCACCCATTACGCCAGAACTAGCCGCATGAACGCCCAACGCCAGCGCCCAAAATCGGTCGGCATGACCGTTTTCGGAACGTTCTGCGGTAAAACGGGTATTGCCTGCCGCCGTTGTAACCTTGGTCACCGCGCGTAAATCCGCGCGAATCTCCGGCTTATACGGGATGCGCAGCTTCTTGTCTTCCATCGCTCCGCGCACCGGATAGGCTAATTCTTCTTTGACCCGACCGGTAAAGGTCAGGCATTCAACGCGGTACTGGCCGAACTTGGCCTGTGCATCATCGCCCCAACCTATCCCTAAGCCGGTGTAGTCGATACAGGTTCTGTCCATCAGCGCCATGATCGGCCACAACACCTTTTCCTGATTCGGTTTGGTCATTGCCTTCAGCTCAATAACCTTGCGCGTGTACAGCACATCGCCCAATAACTCAAACACCCACATCACAGTTAAATCTTTCTTGCGGCCAATGTCGATCCCGGCAAACAGTTTTGCGCCGCGCCGTTTGGCTTGCTCAAGGTCAACATCCCAGCTCTCATCAGCGCCATACTCGCAACTGGAAATAAGATCGTATTCCAGGAAGGCCGAATCATCGTCCGCCGGTTGGCATAAATACTCTTGCTGAAAACTTTCCTCATCCGCGCAACCTGATTTAATAAAATCAAAATAGGCGGCCTCGTCCATGGCCTGCACCTCATGATCGCTCGGCAAAGACTTTTGCAGTTTGTACAAAAAACCGCCGTCCAGCGCATCTTGTAAGGTAATTCGGTGCAGGCTGATATTTTTAGGATTGCCGTGCTCGCGCACTTCCCGAATCAAGTGGTTAAAAAAGTTATGGCTGCCACGATGGGTCGAGATGATCTCCATGGAGCCACCCCAGGTAATGCCAGGGTAGGCAATACTCCACAGCTTACGCGGATCGGGATGCAGCGCGAATTCATCCAGCACCCGACCGCCGCGCTTGCCCGCCTGGGCATCGGGGTTGCTGCTCATGGAATGAATACGCTTGCCGCTGCTAAATTCCAATACATAAGCCGTCAGCTTGTTTTTTTCATCAACCACCTTTTCGCCCAAGTCCCGCGCCGCCAAATCCAGCACTTTCGCCCACATCTTGCAGTCTTCAATAAACAGCCGGGCTTGCAGATCGTCACGGGAGGATACCCATTGATCCCACTTGGCGCCCGCCATCGCAGTGCGCTCAACTGCCGCATAAGCCGTTGCCCAGCTAATCCCGATCTGTCGGCTTTTTTCCATTAACTTTAAGCGCGAATGATCTTTAATCCAGCGTTCTTGCGCAGGCAAAAATAAGCTCTTGGGGTTTACCGGAATGACTTTAGCGTTACCCATTAACGTTACGCCATACCCAGTACATCACGTTGAATCTGTTCAATGGTTTCCTTGGAAACACCGGCGGCTTTAGCCGCCTTCTCCACGTTTTTCGCCGCTTTCTGATTGGCTTTTTGCTCCGCTGCTAACTCAATCGCTAGCTGACGTTTCTCGTTAATCGTCGCCGAATTCTCCAGCCGCTCGTGTCCTACCGTCAAATCCTTCATCATCCCGGTGATGACTTTCATTTCCTTGATACTGAGCTCTTCAGCCTGCATCGATTTTCTCAAAATCGGGATAAAGTGCATCAACATGACTCGCAAGGTCTCGGCGGTCGCCTGGGCAACATTGCTTTGATTGGTAATGTTCAGCTCTTTTAGCATCAGTGCGGCCAGGTGATCGGTTTCCGCTATATCCGCCGTCAATTCAGCAAAGGTCTGGCTATAACGGCCCACGGCTGATTTACTCACGGTTTTCGGCGCATCCTGCTTAACCGTACCATCCGGCATTACCTCTAATACCCCATGTTGTTCCAACCACCCATTAAGATAATCCGTTGCGCCCGCTATGGTCACGCGCTTATCCAGCAACAGCTTGTCCAGCTTTTCACGGATATAGTCAGGTAAGCCTTCAATGGTCGATTTGCGTCCCATCACTGTTCCCCGGCGCTACAGCAAGGTCAATTCGACCTTGGTCGCGGCCGCTTCTTCCGGCTGCGGTCGGTCGATACCCGGCACAATCGCCAAGCCGTCGGCGACATCCAGGCCCTCTTTGCGCAACAGCGCCATGGTCATCTCGCCCACCTTTGAGGTCGCCACCAATCCTTGACGCTCCAGCCAGGCCAGATCCCCGCGCAATACCGACATCGATACGCCAAGGCCGATTTTGTTCAGCGCCGCTTGCAACAGCATGTCGCTCATCCGGTAATCGCTGGAGACTTTTAAGGTCTTGAGGATGTACAGGCGGCGGTAAGAGGTAATCGTATCTTGTTGTGGATTCATTATTTAGCCTCATTCATCTGGTCGACTTGCCCGATCAGTCTACCTAATAGCAAAGTAGTGTCTTTGTTGTTTTTGTTAAGGTCCGTACTCATACGTTCCAGTTTTTCATTAATAATCAGGTATTCCTTATCAATGCGTTCATGCAGCCGAATCAATTCGTCACGAGATGGCAGCGTCCTTAATTCGCTCTCGACTTTAGCGAGGCGTGCCGCCTTTTCCTCAAACTTCTTGGTGACTGTTTTATCCAGCTCCTTGATCGATTCAGCCGTTGCCCGCTGCTTACGGTCATTTACCGAGAATCGCCATAACGCCAAGGTCATCAGCATATTCAACGCCATCAAGACCATTTTTATCAGTTCATAATCCATATTCATTCCTGTTAGCGTTCAAGTATTGGCAAATAAACATCAACATTCGCCGTTTTTTGTTAATAGTTGGACGGCCTTAACTAAGTCCCAAGACCTTTTTAGCGCATTTATACAACTTAAAGCGCTCTATCATCCCGTTGTAGCCGCCGTTAATCACCCGCGTAATCGCGTTAAATTCGCTCTTGTCGGCCAAGGCATTACAGTCATGTGTGGTCCAAAACCAAGCCGCCGATAACACCGCCGGTTCCGGCTGTTCCAGTAACTCGGGCTGAGCCAACAAGTCCAGACCCAGCGCCTGACCGCAACGCAGATAATTGGCTCGCCCGGTGACCTGAATCAAGCCCCGGCCCTTGTAGCGCACCCCGTCGCCTTTGCAGGTATTGCCTAAGTCCTTGCGGTTTTCGTAAGCTTTACCATCGGCCAATTCCAACACATAGTTAAAACTGCCCGACTCATGAATGAGCTGCGCCAAAAACGCGGCCACCCGGAGCGGGGTATTAATGTGAGCACCGGCAAAGACTGCATTCAAATGCGGCAAATACCGGTTCCGTTGCTGAGCGGTCGAGTAGGGGGCGATTTTTTTTAACTGTTCTTCTGTGATAATCATAAGAGTCTCTGGGTGTTTATTCTCGTTCCCACGCGCTGCGTCACGGCCATTAAGTTAAGCCCAAATGGAGTACAAGGCTGGCCTTGTACTAACCGCTTCATAGTGCAAGGCCAGCCTTGCACTCCACTCGCTGGGAATGCGCAACCATTAACTTAATGGCAGTGACGCGCTACGTGGGAACGAGGGCTTATTATTTTCCGGCCACACCGGCTTTCTTTTCCGATGAGCGCATCCAGCCCAGGCCTAACAGTCCCAACAGCACTTGCAAGGTCAGCTCGGTATTGATGACCGGAAATGCCCCCGGATAGCTAAACGCCACCATCGCCACAAAGCGCGCGATCGGCTCGATCAGCGCCGCATAAGCCAGCGCCGCCCCGCACACCCAACCGACAAAAGGCCGCCAGCCTGACACCCACAATGAACTGGAGGCGGCTTCGACCTTATTTACCTCGATCTGCGCCAGCTGGTTAGTCCATTCGGCCTGCAAGGCCTGGCTCATTTGTTCCAGTTTGATTTTTTCAAGCTCGGTCGCATCCGGCCAGACTCGCTTGACCACCGTATCAATCAAGGTCGCACCGGCGGCGACTGCATCATCCATCCCAAACATCTTCATGTCTCCACGTCAATACCGCTAGGGTTGCGGCTAGGTAGACTGCATCATAAAACGCCGGGTAAAAAAAAGCCCCGCTGAACCGGTTCTGTTCAGCGGGGCTGGGTGGGTTACGCTAGCCCGATTACTTTTTGTTCATCGACGCTTTTAAGGCATTATCGAACACTGCGTACAGCAAATCAATCCGGCAATTGCTCGCAACGCTCGGGATCTGGCTCATTACGCTGATCAGGGTCATGTCGGAGGTCAGCTTGCCTGAACAGGTCAGGCGACGAATCCGGTTGACCGGGAACAGCAGGATTTGGGCGCTCATTGGGTACCGCCGTGTTTTTTAGCCAGATACTGTAAATGTTTTTTGACGCCATTAGCGGTGCGGTCTCCGATCAGCTTGGCGATATGCGTAGGACCGTAGCCTTTCGCTTGCATCTCTTGGGCGGCGTCGCTGTCTTCCGGCGACCAGCGCTTGAACACCACGGCCTGTTGGACTTTACCGGCCTTGCCTTTCAGCTGCTGTAGATCGGCGGCGCTGACGATGATTTGGACTACAGCCAAGTGTTTTTGGGCCACGCTGACGGCTTGTTGGGCGGCGTTGAATTGGGCTAAGGTCAGCGGGCCGGTCGGGGGGATTAAGGAGGATTCCCGGATGCGGTCTGTAATCAGGTCTTCCAACTGTTCCGGCGTGTACGATAGCTTGAAGGGGTCGAGGGGCGGTGTGTTAACCAGGGCGTCAAAGGTGCGGATCACTTTTAGGCTGAAGGCGGGGCTGATCCACATGGCGTAGGCGTAGACGAGTTCTTTAACGACGTAGGTGCCTTGTTGCTTGCCTTTGCCTTGTATGGTCTCAATTGCCTGAATTTTAGCTCCTGTAATTCCATGATCATAACTTTCAAGCTCGGCAATCAATTCTTGAGTTTGTTGAATTTGTAGCCAGTTGGAAGGCTGATGGCGTTTTTCATTGCCAGCGGCTTTGTGCAGGTCGTTTAAGCAATAACGGCCTTTAGTGTCTTGTTGAATGGGGGTATTGGAAATAACTAGGGATAATGTGTTCATGATTTTTTTCCTTGGATGTTAATTTTTAACATCGCCAATGAGACCAATCATTGGCGGTGAACTGAACGAGGTTGGTCTACCAGTCCAAGGTCTGGCCGCTCCGAAGAGCGCCTCGCCCAGCCCACCATAAAGGAATGCTGAACGTTGCGCATAAAAAAACCGCATAAAGCGGCGTTTTACACGCCCTGGAAACCGAGAGACCAATCCCGTACGCTGGATTTTGCCAGCGCGCGATTAGATTAGCCCCTCAGTTTGTTTTTGTCAAATTATCTAAACTCTTACTTACTCAAAACAAACTGTACAAAATCAGCTCGTAAATCTAATGTTTCAGGGACGCATCCAAACGGGTTGCCACAGGCAGCCTGGATGTCAATTTGATATTTTCCACCCCCTAACGGTATTTTGTTAACGACAAAGGCAGCTTCCGTGCTATCCAATGGACCCTCAGTGGTGATAAGTTGTTCGGTTTGCTGGCGTATTTTCCAATGTGAATTTTGGGTGATCCAAAGGATTGATCGGCCCCATTTGACTTCGCAGTCATCTATTGTTCCACAGATTATGGACTGGTTGGCTACCTTGGACAAAAGTGCCTGTTTCTCTGGATTCACACAACTTGCTAAAACTAGCAATCCTAATATCAATATCAATTTTTTCATAAAACCTCTGTGTTATTTATCATAGTTATAAAAAGCCGCGCAAGCCGGGTTAGGTGGCTATGTTGCTAAAGAACATCCCTACAGGTGAATTTCGCTATTTCTGCATCATTTGGTGTTTTATTTTTATAGAGAACCTGTTCAATGTCGACAAATCTGACAAAATTTAAATCACTGCTATTTTTCTTTAATACTCCACAAACATAACGGGCAATCATTGGGGAATCCCAATTCTTTTCTTTAGAAATTACACCAACATTCATATGCCCTGGAGATACATATAAATCTTTTACCCATGCATTTCCTTTTAGTTGCTTTATAGCTGATCCATCGCTAGCTATTGCCAAGATGGGCAGCAATATACCAGCTAAAATAATTATCTTTTTCATAGTATTTCTCTGTTGTTATAAAAGCCATGTAGGGTACGCTGTGCGTACCGTTGTTTAACAACGTTGCGATTGAAAAGGTACGCACAGCGTACCGGGCTACGCACTTTGTTAATCACCGCCCAATAAGCCGCCGCGCATAGTTGTGGCGTTGGTTGAAGTTGCCGTCAAGTGTCCGCTTTGGTCAAATACAAAGTTAACTGCCGTTGTTTGGTTTTCAACCTTGCCAATAAATGGACCGATATAAGGGATAAACATGGCGGCATCCGGCCTGCCACTCATGCTCATATAGGCGATAGAGCTACTACCGTCCGGCTGAGTTGAACGCTGATTGGGCGCTCCTAACACTGAGACAATATCAGCCTCAGTGGTTACGCCTTTTTTAAATTGCCCGACTTGTGCAGGGTCAACCTTGGTTCCCATGGACATACAACCGGATAGCAATGACGTTGTGCAGATCAGGCCAAGGCTCAATAGTATTTTGTTAACGTTTTTCATAGTGGTTCTCTGTTGTTATAAAAGCCGCGCAGAATGCGTGGAAGGCGAAGTATAACGTTTAGGCTAGGCCGTGGCGATACGGCTAATCAAACAAATCCCCCTGACTCCAGCTGACCGCCTGCTTAACCCAGGGCTTATATTCCTGCTTTTCTATCCGGCGCAAGGCTTTGCTGATGCCGCGCTCGGTCATCCGGTATTTCAGCGCCAGCCATGTAGGGTACGCTGTGCGTACCGTTGTTTAACAACGTTGCGATTGAAAAGGTACGCACAGCGTACCCTACCGGGCTGTCAATAATTCAGGTCAACCTCAAAGTCATGGCCGCACTCTGGACACACCACATCAACGCCTAGGCTGCGCTCTGTATCGTGCTCGCAGGCATCTAACCTGCGCCCGTCCCAGAAATCCGGGTATTCGAGCAGGTCAACGTACTCTCCGCAGGACGGACATTCGCAATCAAGCGACAAAGACCAAGTTGCATTAGGTCTGCTAACCCGGCGCTCAACCGGACCCGCAATAGCGGGCGAGTTTTGTTCAGTTGTCATAGTCTTGCTCCCGCTGTTGCGGTCCGGTTAGCCATGTACGCTGTGCGTACCGTTGTTTAACAACATTGCGATTGTATCGTTCCCACGCTCCAGCGTTGTTAACCGCGACGCTGGAGCGTCGCTACCTACATTCCCACGCCGGAGCGTGGGAACGATGGGGCTAATCAAACAAATCCCCCTGGCTCCAGCTGACCGCCTGCTTGACCCAGGGTTTGTATTCCTGCTTTTCTATCCGGCGCAAGGCTTTGCTGATGCCGCGCTCGGTCATCCGGTATTTCAGCGCCAGCTCTGTTAAGGAGTGGCCGCTACGCCGGTCGGCCAGGATTCGGCTGTCCTGGGCGGCGGTCATCACTTGGACGCAACGCGGGATGTCGATGGCGGTGCCGCCATAGCGGGCGCTCAGTTTGTTCAGGTCGTCCCAGCCGATCAGCGCGACTAGCCAATGCTCGGCGGTCGGGGTTCCTGGGATTTGCACGCGGGTGCCGGGCCTTGCTTTGATCAAGGCCGCTACCGAGGCGGCGCTGATCACGGTCATTAATTCGTGGATGCTGCCTGGCAGGTAGTCGGCCAGCAGTGCGGCGGTGTCGGTCAGACTCATGTCAGTGCGGCCTTCTGGCTTTGATGGCGTGTTCCAGTTTTTTGATCTGCGGCAACAGGGCTTCATCTTGGCTTTGCTGGTACAGGCGCTTGATGCCGTTTAGGTCGGCGAGCAGTTTGTTGATTTCGTTGTCTTGTTGCTGGTTTTGCACGGTCTGGGTGGGCGTGTAATCGGTCCATCTCCGGTCGCTGAGCCAGCCTTCGGCGTATTTTCTGGTTGCGCCGCCATGGTCGCGCTCGGCTTCTTTTTTGGCGGCGGTGACGATGGTTTGGTATTGGCTGTCGCTTAACTCGCCGAGTTGCTGCCAGCGCAGTGCGGCCCGTTGTTTGCCGGTCTTTAGGTTGAACGCGGCCCAAAATTTATCAAACCAGCTTTTTTGCCGGTCGCTCAGTAGGCTGTAGTAGTCGTCCTTGATGTCTCTGGGTTCTGCGGGCTTTTTATCGCCATAACCGGCCTTGGTTAAGCCCTGCCAAAGCTGCTCGCCATGCGCGATGGCGGCGGGCAGTTTGTCTAGGCCGGGGCAGGTGCGGATGACGATCTGCTGGATGAATTGGGCTTTGTTCATGGCTCTAATGGCAGGATTCGGTTATTTTTTTAATTATTTCACTCGCTAACGTAGCGCTTAATTTAATGCGATCATTCCGTTCCTTAGTCCATTTACAGGTATGGTCATGCTGCCTCACGAAACTATTTAGCGATTTCATGAATGTCCGCTTCGTTTTTGCAGGGGATACGCTTTGTTTTATCCCGCAATAGTCGCATTCAAAAATAAGCTGCGAATCCTCTGCGTAAATACGCATTACAATCTCGCTATATCCAAGGCGATGGGCTGCCATTCTGCGTCCGGGCTGTCCCGGAACCAGAATTGCAAATACGATTTGCTGCCGACGATCTGGATGCTTTCGGCGATGTCGTCCATAGCTGACTTCCAGACCGGATGGTTGATTTTGTAGCGGCGCAGTTCGAGTATTTTTTGGGTGTCGATATAGCCGGTTTTATCGACTCTAAAGGCTTCATTAATCAGGACTTTGATGATGTCGTCTATATCGCTGCTATGCGCTTTAATCAAGCCTTGCAGTTTTTCCATGGCGTTGTTTAGCTTTTCGCTAAAGGCGATTTTGTCGCTGATTCTTAAGTTTATTTTTTGGGTGGCGCTGTAGTTGATCAGTTGGATGTTGCCTTTCCAGGCTTTGCGCTTGCTGTTTTCGCTGACGATGCCGATTTTTCCGCCGTGTTCGCTGTTGCTGATGTCGATAAAGGCGTCGATGTCGGCGAAGGTTTCGGCTTTAAATTGCTCGATCAGTAGGGATAGCTCCTGGGCGCGGGCATTGCGGTTGTTGACCAGGTTATTTCTGGCCAGGTCGATGTCGCTGATGATGCTAACCGGACAAAGCCGACCTTTTCCATCAGACAGCAAGGGGAATCCTTCGTCTTTTTTGATCTCGGTAACATGCTGATACAGGGCTTTGATTTTTTGTAGGCTGTTTTCTAAGCGTTGTTTGGGGCTCATTGTTGGTGTCCTAAGGCGGCTGGGTGATAGCTATCGGCTTGGTTGATGGCTTGTTCTAATAGCTTTATGGTTGCTTTTCCATCTTTGGTTTGAAAGAAGGCCTTCATTAATGGCAGCGCCAGTTTGGATGCCGCTAATAATTCGGCATTAACCGGTGTTTCCGGTTTTAGTTTGTCCAGGACGGCGTCGTGGCTGGTTTTTAATGACAGGTCAATACGGTTGCCCATGCTGTCGGTCATGATGATGGCCAGCCGCCAACCCAATGCGCCGAATTTCAGCTCTGAAACCCTAAGGGTTTCGATGTCGTCGAATTCAATTTGTGTAGCCATGGTTATGCGCCTATCGGTGTTGGGATGGGTACGACCTGGGCGATGCGCGACAGGGTTTCGGTCAGGGAATGCATCAGGTAGTCGGCATCGGTAATACTCAATAGGTTGGCGTCATTGCTGATGACCCGATAGCCGATGGTTTGGCCGTCTGGGGTTTCGGGTAGGTCGAAAAGCTCGATGGTGTATTTGGCTTTCATAATGCGCTCCTATCGGTGATGGCTTTGCCGTGTTTGGCTTGTACGGGTTTATGCAGCGATACGTCACTGGCCGCCTGGGCACCGGCTACATCGGCTTGCCAGTCGGAGTCTTTTTTAGGTTGGGCGCTGTTACGCGCATCTTTAGTTAAGGCTTTGCCCCAGCGTTTTTGTTTGTAGGCATTAATGGCGGTCCTGTCCTGTTCCGACCCGGCGAATTCATGGACTTGCCTGGCTATGCGGGTTACCCAAGCGTTGCAAAATAGATCGGCCATGCGGATTCTATTTTCCCGTTTATAACGCTTTAAGGTGGCGGTATAGGCGCTCCGGTCTTTGCTTATCTGTCTACGTAAGACATCAAAGGTATAGGCGGCGAGTTCCGGTTTTATCCCTGGGCCAATAAAGTAATTTAGGCTGTCGTTAAACCCGCCGCCCGACTGAAATACGGATCCGCAGCCAAATGCGCTGGCGATTAATCCTGAAAGCCTGACCAAATGTACTGGCGGATTAAATTTTCCACCGGTTTTGCTGGTTTTTTCATGCACGCCAGCGGCGGCTACATCGTTGCTATTTAAGCCATATTTTTCCATTAAGGCGTTAGCCTGGCGTTTGGCTATTTCGGCTTCTTCCGGGCTGGTTGATGCGGCCACCGCTAAGCATTTTGCTATTTTATCGGCTATTTTTTTAAGTTCGTCTTCGGTCATGTCGTTCTCTTTAATTAGTTTCTATTTGCCAGTCATCGCAGCATTGTTTGCTGCACCACCGGCGTCCGGGTTCTACGTCTTCACCGCAAAACCAGCATTGGCCATTGGCTACGCCTTGCGGCTCATCTTTGCGGCTTTGATAGCGATTGGCCTTGGCGATGGTTTCGCTTAGGCGTTCGGTTATATCGGCGTCATCCATGGCTGGCCTGCTTGTTGATCGGCCATAGTTTGCCCTGGATGGCCTGCTGGGCCAGGATCGAGATAAAGCCCTTTTGATGGCGAGTGGCCCAGGTCTGCACTTCTACGCGATCGAACAGTAAGCCTCCCCCGGTACCTAACTTTTTCCCGACTGCTTTTGGAAAATGGGCGTCATTTTCAATCAACCGATTGGTTGCTGCATAATCGATATTCAATAGGTTGCTGACTTGTAGTTTGTTGATCTGGTTCGGCATGGTTCCCCCTATTCGTTGATAAATTGTAAGACGGTGTCGATGTCTACTGTCTTCAGGTTGTTGCTTTTGATGTAATCGCGGCAGTTTTTAATGTGGCTCATCATCATGCGCATGTCATAGGTTGAGCCGTAGATGACGCTGAATGCATCGGCATCGAAGTCGTCTTTAACCAAGCTAAACAAGTCGTCTTCGCTGAGCGGTTCCAGCTGAATATGGGTCAGGCGGCTTAATACGTCCGGGTGCCGGTTTTTCAGGGTGTCGTGCAGTTCCGGTAAGCCTGACAGGATGATGCTGGTGCCAGCGTCCATGATGATTTTTAAGTACGGGTACAGGCTATGCGGCAAGTGCTGGGCTTCGTCGATGATGACGGTGACGGGATGGTCGCACCGGTAATCCAGGTATTTGTCTTTATGGCGTGGGTTGGCTTCTTTGACGCCTGCTATTCGGCCTAATAATTGGTACTGGCTGCCCAGGGAGCGCACCCGGATCACGGTCGGGCTGTTTTTTATTTCTTTCAGCAGGCTGGTTTTGCCGCAACCGTAGTTGGCGGTAATCAGCAGGCTGTCTTTACGCTGGATGTGGCTGCTGACGGCGTTTAGGCAGTTTTGCCGGGCCTGGTCTTTGATAAACATGGGTTAATCCTGTAATGGCTGTTGGTTGTTTATGGCGTGCGGGGCGCTATCGGGGATGCTGATCACATCGACGACGGTCGCCAGCATGGCGACGATGGCGATAACGGTTGCTACGACATAGAGCAGGTCTTCAATGACGGTCGGCAAGGTGCGTCTGCGGCTTTTGTGTGCTTGGTCTATCATGATTAGTTTCATGGTCGCCTCGTGTGTTTTCAGTGTCAAAAAATGCCCTCGGTAGAGGGCGAGTTGAGGTAGAGCGCTGATAAAAGGGTTGGTTTATAGCTCGGTATTGGCTAAGTCTTCACTGATAAGCACCGGAAATGTGTGCCTAAAATCATGCAACAGATCATGGATTTTTGTGCAATAGTCCAGCGCTTCGGCTAGTTCCGACTTATTGATAACGGGGGGTTGTTTAGATTCCGTGTCTATATGCCGTAACAGGTTTTCAAGCGCCATCGCCTGATCGACTGCGATAGTTCGTAAGGTTAAAAGTTTATTTTTTTTAAGGTCTTTAGCGTGTTGTGACTGGCTCATCGTGTTCTCCTAGTTTGTTGATAACGCGTTAAAAAATGCTGTTTGCCGAAGTAATCGACGACGTATTCTTTGACCCAATCCCGCCAATCACAGGGCACCAGTGCCAATGCCTTCCGGCGCTGTTCAAGCGTAGGTAGGGCGATGATCTCGGCAGCATACTGGCGTGGGCGCTTGCCGTAGGTA
This sequence comes from Methylobacter sp., assembly GCA_004299305.1. GTDB lineage: Bacteria > Pseudomonadota > Gammaproteobacteria > Methylococcales > Methylomonadaceae > Methylobacter_A. Next base: position 13,999 of record SCPZ01000010.1, on the reverse strand, counting down.
TTCATGCTTTTACGTCCGCGTAAGGGATGAGCTTTTTACCTTTGTTTTCTCCCAGCCATTCTTTAACATCCGAGGCAAATAGGTTAAAAGGCACGATGGTTCCCGGCTTTTGGCTGTACCGTTCGTATTTATCGACCAATAACTGGCTGATGGCTTCATACGTTAAGCCGTCGGCCAGCATTTGTTTAAGCCGGTCCTCGTTAACAATCATGCCGACTCGTTTTAGCTCTGCAACGATGGTAAAAAATTCGTTGTCGGTATGAATCTTGACGACCTTGGCTTTTTCCTTGGCCAGGAGTTTTTCCGATTTAACCGGCGCCACCAGGGCTAAGGCGTCGCCTAAATACACGCCTTCGTCGCTGTCCCTGAAGATGGCCAGGTGATCGTCAATCAGGCTGACTTTGACTTTGGTTGAGCTGTGACGGCTCCACAGCGCTTGATTAGCCACGCTGTATTTGCGTTTTTGGTAGGTAATGGTGCCGTCTTTGCTGATGGTGGCCGCGGCTTTGGTGTAGCCGTAGCGCCTGCACAGTTCTATATCTTCCTGCTTAAATTTAAACGTCTGATTGGCAGCCAGGTGCGCGTTCCAACGATCATCGGGCACCCAGCTGCGCTGTACGCCATCTTCACTAAATCGATGCTTATTTAGATTATGCTGGCGCATGTAGTCGGCAGTAATGCCTGAGTTATTCAGTTCGTCCAGGCTGATGTTAAGCCGGGTCACGGTGACGGTTTTCAGCTGGTTTCCGGTCTTTTTTTGCTTTTTGTACTGGCTATCGATCTGGTCTTTAAAATGCTTAACGATAGTGCCTTCGTAGCTGTGAAACGCACGGTGCGAGCTTTCCAGGTGCGCTTTATCCTTGGGCGTTCCGGCACGGGCGAAGTCATCAACAAAGGTAAAGCCGTTCGGAATGGCATAGCGGTTGTTCAATTCTTTAATAGGCCGCTTCAGGTTTAAAAAGCCTTTGGCGTTATCCGGGCGAATATTCATTTGTTGATGGGCGAATACGTTATCCATCAGAAAGCGGGTGAATATATCGACCGAGTTTTCATTGCTTTCCGATAAATAAGCGTGCATAGCCAGTAGCTTGCGACTGCCCAAATCAAAGAACTCGATCCAGATCGGTTTACGCCATTTTCCGTCAACCAGGATCTCTATGTAATCGGCTTCGACGCCGTCCATTTGCACGATTTTTCCAACTGGCTCGGCTTTAAAAAAGCTCGGTAATTTTTGGCTATCTTCTTCATCGTCGGCCATATCCAGAAAGCGTTTTAAGTTGCATGACCGGACAACGGTATACAGCTGCTGGATGCTGATTTTGCGGCCAAATTCTTTTTCCAATTGCGGATGGAAGACGGTAACCTTTCGGGTGCCTTTGGTGTAATAGTTAAAGATGTCGGTCGGGTCCGCTGATTTCATCACCATGTCGATAAAGCGGTTTTGTATGGCTTGATCGAGGGTGCTTTTTTTCCCGGCAAAGCGGCGGCCTTCAGCGACCGTTAACGAGGCGGGTATTTCTCCCGTCTCGGCGTATTGCTTTCTGTAGTACGCCTTTAACGAGCGCTGAGTGCTTTTCTTTTTATCGCAAACTTTACGGTGCAACAGCGTTTCAAAATCGGGCGGCTCTTGGCTGGTTTGGTCTTCAGTAAGGGTCGCCGTATCTAACGGTAAAGTTTCGGCTGTTAACTCGGGTTGCTCCGGCTCTATAGCCATATTTTTGAACGGAAGTACCGTTGTTGTTTTCTTTTGTAGCAGTAGGCTTGGGTTTTCAGCCGGTGCAGATGGCTTAACATCAGCTCCGTCAATGTGATTTCCGGTATTAGCCTGGGCATTGGCAAGGTTAAGGTCAATACGCTGTCCAGATTGGGCAGACAGGCTTGCAGGGCCGCTGTTAGACGTTGCAGAGATTGTTGTAACGAGATTATCGCAAGGTGTAGTTTTGATCTGGTCATCGGCATCATCTCCTGGTTGGGCGGGTTGGTTGGTTTTTGTATCCCACAACACCAAGGCAGTGGGCTTGCCTTTTTTGCTTTTTATTTGGCGAGTTGTTAATGGAGTGCCTTTGTAATGGCCGGATGCGATTATGCGTTTGCTATGCGACCAATTTATATTAAGCACGTCTGCTAACTCCCTAGAGTTAATCCACTGAATCATCGTCTTCGCCTATGTAACTCGCTAGATCGCTCATAATCTGCCTAGCTATACCTCCGTGCGGAGTACGATCATTGCGTCCAGCCCAGCGCTGCACAGTGTTGTAGACAGTGGTGTATTTGTATTCCCGTTCCTTCGCCCACGCACACAAATTAGTCCCGCGAGTTTCGAGCGCATGTGCAATTTGCTCTTGCGTTGGTGCAGCCATTGTTTTATTCTCAGTGTAAATGTACGGCTAAATTTTATTGACTATTTCTATAAATTTCAAGAAATATTCTTTAATTGACCCCCGCCTGGAGTGCTTAATGTCGCAAATATGCAATAGATTCAGAAAGATAAGGGAAAGTAAAAATATGACTATAACGGCAGTGGCTGCGGCTATAGACGAAAAAAGGCAGCGTTTACAAGACATCGAGGCCGGAAAGCAAAAAATTCCAGAGGATATAATCGTTAAATATATAGAATATTTCGATATTAATGCTAATTGGCTTCTAACGGGCGAGGGCGAAATGTTGAAAATAAAGTCAGTAGAGCCACAGACTTTAGGATTAGACAGCAAGCGTCTAACGTTAGCGATAGAAACAGTTGAGGAGGGTTTACATTCGACTCGCCGCACGATGGATCCAGATAAAAAGGCCGAGTTGATTATGGCGGTCTATGATTTATTTAAAGATCAAACTCCCGATGTAAAACAGTCTCTCTTAAGACTTGTACAATCAGTTGCTGCATAGGATCAATGCATGGATGACGATATAAAAAATAACGTAGTGCAGTTGTTTAAAGATAATACGAAACAGACTGAAGATTTAAATACCAAAGCAACACCGATTAAACCTACAGCAACGATAGAGATCAATGGTAATAATGTACACGTTAACTTGCGTGATATTACCTATAACCATACGATCCACATCACTAAAACTATAACAAACCAACAACCTGAAAATGTTGCAAAAATAAGCCCTGCAACTACGAAACAGGTCTGGTCAAAAGTGTACAGCTACGTTAATAATTTAATGCGCTTTATGAAATGAGCTTTATGACATGAGCTTTATGGAATGCGCTTTATGAAATGCGCTTTATGAAATGCGCTTTATGGAATGAGCTTTATGGAATATCGTAACTCGTTGAAATACCTATAAACAAATCCCGATAAAAACCAATAAAACCCGCTAAATCCCGAAAAAGCGTCCAACTATTCCAATAGCAAGGCAAAATCAGGCGTAAAGTATTATCAAAGCAATCAATCAAAACGTTTGCAATGCCTCATTGAGATGCAGGGCTGAACAGGCGCTCATGGTACGGGAGTGGTTGTTTGCAGCGTTAAGGAATAAGCCTGGAAATCGGCGGGAAAAATACCGGAATAAACCGAGAAGACTTCCCTATGCCGTTAGAGGGAATAAAACAGGAAAAGCTCCTATCGATTTGCCGTTTATAAACAGGCATGATCCTCTTTTTGACACGTTAAGGAGCAAAGTAGTGACAGGTAAGATTAGTGTGTTACTGGTGGATGATCATGCCGTGGTTCGGACGGGCTACAAGGCTTATCTTTCCGTGTCCGATAAGATCGGACAGATTTATGAGGCGGATCGGGGCGAAACAGCTTGCCAAATGTACAGTCAGCATCAGCCCGGCATAGTGGTAATGGATTTATCGATGCCGGGCATAGGCGGTTTTGAAGGCATCAGGAGGCTGATCAACCGCGATCCGCACTGTAAAATCCTGGTATTCAGCATTCACAATGAACTGGTTTATGTGACGCGGGCGCTTGCAGCCGGAGCCAAGGGGTATATTACCAAAAGCAGCGTGCCTGAAACCCTGATCACGGCAGTGTATAAAATAGCCCAGGGCGGCACTTATGTTGATCCTGAAATTGCCCAGCAACTGGCCGTTTCGATGGCTGGCGAGCAGGACGAGTCGGAGAAAATCAAGCTGCTTTCTCCCAGGGAGTTCGATGTATTTTGTTTGTTGGCGAATGGCTATACGGTCAGAAAAGCGGCGGAAAAACTGTGTTTGAGCTATAAAACAGTGTGCAACCACGGTACCGTGATCAAGGAAAAAATGGGTGCGGAAACACTGGCCGAGCTGACCTTGCTGGCAAGCAGGCAAGGTCTTATCGAGGTGCGCGAGAGTTAATCATCGCTGTTTAAAAAACGGAAATTTTCCGGCGATTATCAGGAAACATGCCCGATACCTTTCGCCCGGAATTATGAATAATAAGCCGTTTTACTAATGGCATTAATGACATGAACCGCTTAACTTTACTATTATTGAGTTTCCTCGTCTTCCCCGTTGTTTCCGTTGCGCACGGACCCACTCCGCAAAAAGCCAATGAGAGCATTACCATCAATGCTTCTGTTGACGCTGTCTGGAATGTGGTCAAGCAATTTGACGGTATTGCCGATTGGCATCCGGATGTCAAAGCCAGTTCAGGCGACGGCAAAAACGCCTCTGACGGCAGCCGAACTATTACCCTGAAAAATGACGGACAACTGGTCGACAGTCTGGATTATTACAGCGATAAGGATCATGAATACAATTACCGGCTTAAAGCCGAAAATGTAACGGCATTTCCGGTCAGTTCATACACCACCAATCTTAAGGTAACAGCCGGGAGTGACGCCAACAGCAGCGTGGTCTCGCTAAAAAGCCGTTTTTACCGTGGCGATACCGGCAATACTCCGTCGGATAATTTGAATGATGCGGCGGCGGTTACAGCGATGAAGGTATTTTTCAGCAACGGCTTGCTTGGGTTAAAACAAAAGCTGGAAAAATAGCTCTGCTTGTTAAGTTCGAAATCAACGATTTTCTCCGTGCAGGTTTTAAAAACTGCGAACCGATGATCAATCGCCTACCATTACAGGACAAGAGGGGCCGGACAGTCGAACGATGTGCTGTATCGGGTCGGCCAGTCAACGGTCTTGAGATGATGGGATATTACCATCCGCCAAGAAAGGTATTTTGAGAAATGCATCATCCCTAAGGTAACTCGCAAAAAATACACCACAAAATAATCTTCCACGAAGAGCACTGCAACACAATTTTTTCGGTTACTTTTTCGTATCTTTCGTGATGTTCGTGGGCATGTTTTTAGATTCTTGGTGGGATACTCTACAGTAATATCTTCAAGTCCTTCATGTTCTTCATGGTAAAAATGCGAGTTGCCTAAGTGCGTGTTTTAAAAGTCTGGCAGCAGTAAAAACTGATATTTTTACATCAAATTTATCTTGAAATAAGGTGATTTCATACAATTATTCTTTGTTATGCTCGGACAATTCAGTGAGATTTGACCGATTTTTATTACATCGAGACTTTTAAAACACGCACTAAGCTCTTGCTCATCTAGGGCTCAACTGCTCTTCCCTTTCCAGAATCACCCAAACCAATGGCCGACTCCCAGCCGCCGCCCAGCGCCTTATAAAGCGCTGCCAATGCTGTTGCCGTAGCGGTTTCGCTTTGGGCTAGGCGATCTTGGTCTTGCAACAGGCGTAATTCGGCATCCAGTACCGTCAGGAAATCGCTCATGCCTTCGCTGTAGCGAAGGTGCGCCAATTGATGGGCTCTTTCGTTGGCCTGGGCCGCCGAGGCCAGCAATTCTTTACGGTTTCGCTCCCGGTTGTAATTGACCAGGGCGTTTTCCGTTTCTTCCAATGCGTTTAACACGGTCTGCTCGTATTGGGCCAGACCGGCTTCGGCACGGGCATCTGCGGCTTTAATGCGGGCATATACGCGGCCTAGATCGAGCGCTGCCCAGCTGATTCTCGGACCCACTGAATAACTATCTGAATTTGCAGCGCCGACTCCCGACAAGGTGGCGGCCTCAAGGGCGATGGTGCCGACAAAGGTGACGCGCGGAAAAAGATCGGCGGTGGCGACGCCGATACGGGCGGTTGCCGCCGCTAAAGCCCGTTCCGCGATGCGGATGTCGGGGCGGCGGCGCAGCAATTCAGCAGGCTGGCCGATGTTGATGGTTTTGGGGATCTTGGGCAATGCTGCGGGCTGCGACAACCGTCCTGTCAGTGCGCCGGGAAGCTGCCCGGTGAGTACGCTGAGTCGATGCATAGTCTGGTAAATGGCGCTCTCCAAAGGAGGCGCTATCGCCCGTGTCGAATCGAGCTGGGCTGCTGCCCTGGAGGTGTCGAGTTCGGTGCCGCGCCCGCTTTCGAGCCTGGCTCGGGTTATTTGCAGCGTTTGAGCTTGGTTTCTGGCGTTCTTTTTCGCCATAGCTAATTGTTGTTGCAGACCCCGTAGTTCGAAATAATTTCTGGCCACTTCAGCGATTAGGCTGACACTGAGATCCCTAAGATCGGCTTCCTGCGCATCGACTTCATCGCTGCTAGCTTCCACATCGCGGCGCACTCGGCCAAACAAGTCGATTTCCCAAAAAGCATCGAAACCCGCATTGTAGAGCTTCAGCTCGCGCGGCGCGAAGGCCCGGTTGCTTAGGGCTCCGGCGCTGCGTTTTTGCTCTGTATAATTGGCGTGCGAGGTTACGGTTGGCGCCAAATTCAAGCCTGCGTCCATGTACAGGGCCCGTGCCTCGCGAAGATTAGCGCGGGCGGCCTGAAGATTGCGGTTGTGCTGCACGGTCCGCTCGACCAGCTCGGTTAGGATTTTGTCGTCGAACAGCTTCCACCACGCGACTTCCAGGCTGCGCCCGGAAAATTCAGGGGAGGCGGCATTGGTGAAGGCCGATCCGGTATCGGTTGCCGGACTCTTATAATCCGGGCCTACCGCGCAGGCGCTCAGTGCGGCGGCGCAGAGCAGGGCCCGGCCAAAAATGCGGCTTCGCCGGTTGCTTCCCAAGCTGGAGCTTGGAAACGAGAGCAAACTCTTGATAATAATCCGGGTAAGTTCTGTATGGTTCATGTTATCAGTATGTATCTGATGTCAATCCGAGGCTGAATGGTTGATAACATAGCCTCATTCATGGCTGGAAGCAGCATCATGGGGTAACTTGTGCCTGGAAGACTGCCAGCGTTGCGCCAATGCCTGAGCGATTACGTAGAACACCGGCGTTAACAGCAGGCCGAACAAGGTCACACCCAACATGCCGCTAAATACCGCAGTGCCGAGCAATCGCCGCGATTCCGATCCGGCCCCTTGGGCTATCACCAGCGGAAATACGCCCATGATGAAGGCGAATGAGGTCATCAAAATGGGCCGCAGCCGGATTCGCGCCGCTTCCACGGCCGCATCGAAACGGTTAAGGCCGCCTTGTTGACGCCGCTTTGCGAATTCCACGATAAGAATCGCGTTCTTGCTGGCCAATCCCACCAGTACGATGAAGCCGACTTGGGTGAAAATGTTGTTGTCCATATCGCGCAACCATACGCCGGCCAACGAGGACAATATGCACATCGGTACGATCAGGATTACTGCAAACGGTAGCGACCAGCTTTCATACTGGGCCGCCAAGGCTAGAAATACGAAAATCACGCTCAGCGGAAAAATCAACAGTGCGACGTTCCCGGCCAAGACCTGTTGCAGGCTGAGCTCTGTCCATTCAAAGTCGAATCCCGGCGGCAGTTCTACATTCATCAGTTTATTCATGATAGTAATCGCCTCGCCGGAACTGATTCCGGCCAAAGTGCCGCCGTTAATTTCCGCAGCCGGATACATGTTGTAGCGTGTAATCTTGTCGGGGCCGGTAATCTCTTTAACCGACATCAGCGACCCTAGCGGCACCATGCCGCCTTGAAGATTCCGGGTTTTCAATTCGGCGATGTCAGACGGTTTCATTCGAAACTCCGAATCGGCTTGCGCCACTACTTGATAGGTTCTGCCAAAACTGTTGAAGTCATTGACATAAAGCGAACCCAGGTAGATTTGTAAGGTGTCGAACACTTCTTTCAACGGTACATCCATAGACTTGGTTCGGGTACGATCCACGTCCAGGAAAAGTTGCGGCACTCCCGAACGCAAGGTAGTGAACAACCCGACCAGACCCGGCTGCTGATTGCCTTTCGCAAGAAGGTCGTTGACAGTGTTTTGCAGCGCATCGATACCGGCATTGGAGCGATCCTGGATTTGCAGCTTAAAACCGCCCACCGAACTCATGCCCCGGATCGGGGGAGGGGCGAATACCGCAATATGGGCGCCTTCGACCTGGGCAAGACGCTGCTTGAGATTAAGGATCACCGCATCGGCGTGAAGTTCAGGATGACCTGCGCGTTGCTCGAAGCCATCCAGGCGCGCGAACATTGTTGCGACGTTGGATTGGCTGGCGCCGCTCAAGATCGAGAAACCGGCGTAGGCGTTCACATGTTTGACGCCTTTTGTTGCCATGATAATACGGGTGGATTGTTGAACGACTTCCTGGGTGCGGGCCAGCGAGGCTGCATCGGGCAGTTGCGCATATAAAACCAGGTAACCCTGGTCTTGTTGAGGAATGAAGCCCATCGGCACTTTTTCAAAGGCCAGAAAGTTGAGTCCATTGAGTCCGGCATAGAGCAGCAGCACTACCGCCGTCATCCGAATCAGCCTGCCGACCAGGCGTGCATAACCGGTACTGAACGCATCGAAGAAGCGGTTAAAGCCGACGAAGAACCAGCCGAACAGGCCATCGAATAAGCGTGTGAACCAGTCTTTGTCGCTGTGCGCCCGATCCAGCAATAGTGCGCATAAGGCCGGGCTCAGGGTCAGCGAGTTGAACGCCGAGATCACCGTAGAAACCGCGATGGTCAACGCAAACTGTTTGTAGAATGCGCCCGAAACGCCGGTGATAAACGCGGTGGGTACGAACACGGCGACCAGGACCAGCGCCGTAGCAATAATAGGGCCTACGACTTCTTCCATCGCCTTGCGTGTTGCATCCCTGGCCGTTAAGCCTAAGGCGATGTGGCGTTCTACATTCTCCACCACCACAATCGCATCATCTACGACGATGCCGATAGCCAGCACCAGGCCGAATAACGATAAGGTGTTAAGCGACAAGCCCATTGCCGCCATCACCGCGAACGTGCCGATTAATGAGACCGGCACGGCGAGCAGCGGGATAATAGTGGCGCGCCAGTTCTGCAAAAATATCACCACCACCAGCACTACCAGCAGCATGGCTTCGAATAAAGTCTTGACTACCGCATCGATAGACTGCTGCACAAACACCACGGTGTCGTAAACCAGCAGGTAATCCAGCCCTTCGGGGAAGCGCGGTTTGAGTTTTTCCATAGCATCGACCACCGCTTTTTTGGTGTCCAGTGCGTTGGAGCCGGGCAGTTGGAAGATGGCGAGACCTACGGTGGGCTCGCCGTCCAGGAACAGGCCCGAGTTATAATCCTTAGCGCCCAGTTCGATACGGGCCACATCTTTAAGGTAGGTCACCTGCCCATCTTCGCCCTTTTTAATAACGATGTCGTCAAACTGCTCAGCCTTCATCAGCCGTCCCATCGTCGTGACAGTGTACTGAAAATCGGCATTTTCCCGGCTAGGCTGCTGGCCCACCACGCCTGCCGCGACCTGGACATTTTGCTCGCGAACCGCATTGACCACGTCGCCGGCGGTCAGATTCCGGGCGGCAATTTTTTCGGGATTCAGCCACAGGCGCATACTGTAGTCGCGAGCGCCGAAAACGATAATATCGCCGACTCCGGGCAGCCGCGCTAGGGTATCCTTGAGTTGCAGCAAGGCATAATTGCTTAAATAAACACTGTCGTAACGCTTGTCCGGGGAGATCAGGTTGACCACCAGGCTCAAGTCGGGGCTGCGTTTTTTGACGCTGATGCCTTGCCTGCCGACTTCCTGGGGTAGTTTGGGTTCCGCCAAAGCCACCCGGTTTTGCACCAGCACTTGAGCTTTGTCCAAGTTAGTGCCGGGCTTAAACGTGATGGTAAGCGCCATGTTGCCGCTGTTGGTGGATTGGGAGGACATGTACAACATATCCTCGACGCCGTTTACTTCCTGCTCGATAGGCGTCGCCACGGTTTCCGCCACCACCTGGGCATTGGCGCCCGGATAGACGGCGCTGACTACGACGGTGGGCGGGGCGATCTCGGGATATTGGGCAACAGGCAGGGCAATCAGCGCAAGTCCTCCGACAATGACGATTACGATGGATAATACCGATGCGAAAATCGGCCGGTCGATGAAAAAGTGTGCGAATCGGTTCATGGACTATTTCCCGCCATCTTGAGGCTGTGAAAGTGTTATGCGAAGTAAGCTAAAAAACAGAACACGGATGACACTGATTGGTACGGATTTAAACGGATTTTTTTCGTTATACGCCTTAATTTGAGCAAAAAAAACGCCATTTTATCCGTGCGGATCAGTCAAATCCGTGTCATCCGTGTTCCATTGAAAAACGTTTTTTCACAATCTCTCTTGCGCAGTAAGCGTGATGCGCTCTGGATTCACCTTGATACCCGGTTTGAGTTTCTGGATACCTTCGATAACGACCCATTCGTCAGGCTTAAGCCCTTGAGTGATTACGCGGGACTGGCCGATAAGCGCTCCGATCTCCACCTTGCGATATTCCACTTGGTTTTGTTGGTTCACTACCCACACAAACCGTTGCGCCTGATCGGCGCCGAGGGCGCGGTCGGGAACCAAGACGGCGGTGTAGGGAGCGCTTTGGCGAATCTTCATCCGGGCAAAAAAACCGGGACTTAACAATTCGTCCGGGTTGGCGAATACGCCCCGCAAGGTTAAAGTGCCGGTGGCTGCATCTTCACGCGGCGCTATATAGTCGAGATAGCCCTGATGAGGGAAATTAGTCTCGTCAGCCACGGCCAGTTCCACGGGGATGCCTTCGTCACTCAGGCTGCCTCGGCCTCCTTGCTGGGCCTGCCGCCGATATTTCAGCACCGAGCGTTCGTCCGCATCGGCATAAACATAAACCGGGTCGGTGGATACGATAAAAGTCAGCAAGGTTGCTTCGGTTCCGCCGCCGTTGACCACATTGCCGGCGGTGATTAACTCGCGGCCGATTCTTCCGTCTATCGGGGCGCGTACTTTGGTAAATTCCAAGTTCAATCGTGCGCTTTCAACATTGGCTTGTGCGGACTGAACGGCTGCAATGGTTTCCCGAAGCCCCTTATTACGCGCATCGTGCTCCTCTTCGGAAATTGCCTTGACGCGAAATAAACGCTCGGCTCGTACCAGGTCGTTTCTTGCCAAGTCGTGCCGGGATTTAGCGCGTTCCAGTTCGGCTTTAGCGTAATTCAGTTGGGCCATGAAGGGTTTCGGGTCGACCAGGAATAATAGATCGCCTTTCTTGACCTTGTCTCCCGCTTTGAAGTTTACTTTCTCCAGATAGCCGCTCACCCGTGCGCGAATATCTACCGAGTTCACCGCTTCGATGCGTCCCGTATATTCGTCCCATTCAGTGACTTCTTGCGACAGGGGCTGTGCGATTTTGACGCTGGGTGACGGTCCCTGGCCCGGCTGAGGGCCAGGGGCGTCATGGTTTTCACAGCCGAGCATCATTAGGGTCGCAATGAACGGCAGGCCGTAGCGCCGGATTACAAGCTGCATCTGGTTTTCTTTTTTCATCCTGTTTACATCCTGCTCGTCAATGGAAAAATGGGTATACAAGGCACTTGTCTGGACAGTTCAGTCACAAATGGTCATATATTCGGCTTTCCCGGTAGGGTACGCTGCGCGTACCTTTATTAAAAATCAACGAAAAAGGTACGCACAGCGTACCCTACGGTGAATTGAAAAAACGAAAACTTAACCGTTCAGAGTATATGTTCCTTTTCGGTAGTCTGTTCAAAGTTAGTTTTGGAATGTTCTACATGGTTTTTCTCGCCTTTCATCCAGCACTTTTTTACAGAACACCTAAAGCACGCCGCAAGTGTAATGAGGCTAATGCCGCATCATAATTCGCATTATTAAAATTATAGTGCGTGGTAGTGCGTAAATCTTCCGCCCTAAGCACTTCGGTATTGGTAGATAAACCCTGCTGATAGCGATCGGCGGTAACTTTTATGTTTTCATCGGCTTGGGCTATGGCTTGTTGAGTCACGGCGATGCGTTTTTGGGTCTCTTGAATATCCAACCAGGCTTGGCGTACTTGCAAGCCGATCATGCTGGATAAGTCGTCGTGTTGTTCTTTTAAGGAAAGCGCTTGTCGGGTAAGCGTATCGCTACGATGGCCGGAACTGCCGTCAAATAGCTTCCAATCCACGCCGACATTGGCCATCCACATGCCTTCAAAGGCCTGGTAGCGGTTTTCTTGGTATTGATAGCCGCCATTGACGGCGACTTGCGGCAATAGCCCGGCTTTTACGCTTTGCGCCTGTTGTTCCAGGGATTTTATTTGCTGCGCCAATGCGACCAGTTCGGGACGTTGTTTTACCGCATTGCCGCTCAGTTCGTTTAATGAGCCTTGCGGCGTGTCCGGGAATTGCTGAGCCAGCTTAACCTCATCGTCGAGGTTCCGGTCCAGTAACTGGTTATAGCGCGCCTTGGCAATGTCCAGTTGATTGTTCGCCTGCACGACCAGCTGTTGGGCATTGACTCGTTCCACATTGGCCGCCAATACGTCGTTGCGGGCGACCATGCCCTGATCGAACAGGTTGTTCACATCCTTCGTATGCAGTTCCAGCGTATCGACATGGCTTTGGGCGACCTGCAAGGCGCTGTCCATGCGCAATACCGCGATATAGGCTTCCGCTACCTGCATTTTGATGTTTAATACCGAGGTGATTTCATTGGATTGAACGGCTTGTAATGAAGCTTCGGCGGCATTAATGCTATGACTGATGCGTCCGCTGGTAAAAATCGGCACCGAAGCAATCGCCTGGGCTTTGACGCTTCCGGCTTGGGTGGTGCTAAATTGGGCTGTTTGGCCTGCTATTTGGGTTTTTGCTGTCGGCGTTTCACTAAATTGGGTATAAGCGCTGCTTACGTTAAGGTCAGGCAATCGTTGACCCTGCGCCGAATGCAGTTGCTGTTCGGAGGCGCTGGTATCGGCTTTCGCCGACTTGATTTGGTGGTTGTTATTAATGGCGCTGTTCCAGGCGTCTTCCAGTGTTTCCGCTGTAGCAGCTGTGGCAACGAAAACCATTAGCACGCCTATTACATGGTTTTTATGATTTAGCATGGACTATGCCCCGCATGTAAAAAGCAATGACCTGTGCCACCAGGCGTTTTTTTTCATCGGCGGAAGGACGCAGTGTTTTTGACAGCAGGCAACGTAAATGCAGGTCACCCCTCAACATGCTGAAAAATGCATCCGCCGCAAATACAGGGTCGCTAATATTAAAGCGGCCGCCTGCATTCAAGCGCCGAAAATAATCTTCCAGTTGTGTCAATGCGGCTTGCGGACCGCTCTGATAAAACAGTTGGCCAAGTTCAGGGAAATCCGGGCTTTCTGCGACTACCAGCCGGTAAATGGCCAGGGCGTCTTCGGCAAAAATCAAATCCACTGCGGAACTTGCGATTTGAGTCAGGTTATTTTCCACATCATCAGACTCGATAGTCGCCTGAGTCATGGTTTGCAATAAAGATTCGCACAGATCGGCAATAACCGCAGCGAGCAGGGCATTTTTGCTGTCGAAATGGTTATACAGCGTCGCCTTGGAAACCGGCGCAGCCTGGGCTATTTTTTCCATGCTGACGTTACGGTAGCCGTGCGCCAGGAACATGCGGGTTGCTCCGTTAAGGATGGCTTGCCGCTTGGGATCGGTGGGTTCTGAGGTCATTTATTTGTTAAATTTAGAGTGATGACTGATGTGACTTATCGTTCGCACGTTCCGGCGCTCATCTTTATACGCAAGTGTCTGCGAGACACCGTCATCCCGGCAGATACCGTCTTAAATGCATTTTTGCAAGGAAAAATTAGGATCGAAAGGCTCACCTGATTTTAAGATGGCATAGCTAAGATGGATAAGCTTACGCATGGCG
>SCPZ01000134.1 GCA_004299305.1 Methylobacter sp. | reverse complement strand
GGTCGAAAATCATTGTTGCCGCTATCCGGGGGTGTCGCTACGCTCAACCCCCGGCTAACAGCTTGAACCCCGCTGGGGTTCCATAAGCTCACACAACGACTTGTGTATAACGATGAGCGCCGGAGCGTGGGAACTATAGCTGTGGGGGATTGTTTATTGCGAGTTGCCTTATTCGAAAAATCACTTTGCCTTTTACTTTATGTCCTTCATGGTAATAAAAATAAGTTATAAATCGTATAATAAACAGTGTATTGCATTATCATGCTTTCTTAGAAACTCGTCAGCACGGCAACCATTTTTTCTGTTGCTTGGTAATCGGTGCTCGACCAAAGCAGTTTTCCATCAGGCGATAAAATGGCGAAGTAGGGCAAACCGATTTTTAACTGACGATGTTCTGGATATTCGCGGAATTTTTCAAACTCGGGTTCTTTATCCACTAGTTTTACTGCGACCGCTTTTTCCCTTAAGGCCTGGTTCAATTGGATATTATTAGCCGCTTCCGCCTTGAATGCGATGCAGTTGGCGCACCAGCTCGCGTAGAAATCTATGAAAATAGGCTTGCCGGTTTGTTGTGCCGTTTTTTGTGCGGCATCAAAACTTCTGTACCACGAAATCCCGGCTTCTTCCTGTATTGCCAAGTTTGCTGCGTTTCGGCTGTTTTCTACAGCGATGCCGTTCGCATGGGCCGTGCTGATAATCGGGGTTTGACCCAGGCCGCTCACTACCAGCCAAATACCTATGACCAGCAACATAACGCCGCAGTAATGATGCATTTTCCGGTTGGGCTGTGCGTCGGCAGGCAATAGCGATAATACGTTGCAATGCACCACCGCAATCCACACGGCCAACATGCCAAAGGCTAACGATAGCGTGACTACGGGTTCTACGCCCAATACGCCCATGCCTTTAGCAAAATACACATAAGCAAAGTATAAAATCATCAGGCCGAATGCATACTTGACTTTATTCATCCAGTAACCGGATTTAGGCAGTTTCTTAAATTTGACAACGCTGATGATAAAGAACGGTAAACCCACCCCCAGGCCAAAGCCGCTCATCATAATGCTGCCTTGAGTCGCGACGCCCAATTTGTCAAAAAAAGTCAAATGTTGACCCATTGCAGCCAGTGCGTTGGCTTTGTCTGCTATATGGTCTGCGACTTGCAGCAGCAGGGCAAAGACAATGGGGCCAACGCAGGGCGAAATAACCAGGCCCGCTACCGCCCCCATTAACCAGGTGCCGGTTAAGCCCTTAATCCGGGCGGAATGCTGGTCTAGTGAGTGGACTTCATTTTGCATGAAGGCTAGTTCGTAAAAACCCAGTAAGGCAATCGCAAAAAAGGCAAAAAACAAGGCGAAGCCGATATTGACCCAAGCAGACTGCATAAAGGTGTTAAATGCGCCTCCGGTCATCCCGGCAATTAAGCCCAATGCCGTGTAGGTGACGACAATGCCAATGACGTATACGAAAGCATGTAGTTTTTCTTTTGCAGCGACACCATCAGCGCGATTAACGATGAACATTGAGGTAATCGGCAGCATCGGATAAACGCAAGGCGTTGCAACGGACAAAATACCGGCAAGGAACATTAAGCCGAACATGATGAGGGTGTTGTCCTGGTTGTTTTTAAATAATGACAGCAGTTGCTCGGTCATGCTAACGGACTGCTCAGGCGTTTTTGCGGCGGGCGGAGCGTTAAGCGGTTTTTTTGCAGATAGTGTCGGCAAGGCCAGATCGACTTGCGCGGTTTGTGGGCGAAAACAGACATGGCTTATTTCATTGCATAACTGATAGCTAAGATCCAATGCGACTGTATTGCCGTTTAACGATCCGGTGCCTAACGGCATAAGAGATAATATGAATTCGCCTTGACCCCTTAACACCGTGGCTTTAACTAGGCTGTCATACACTCCGGCAGGTCTTTGCAGATTACTGATGGTTAATTGGGATGTCGCCAATTTTTCTTTAGGGTCGACTTCAACCGGGATATAAATATCCTCGTCGCCTTTGTCGAGATAAGCATGATGATCTTTAGGCAGGGTTAAGGTGAGTATGAACTCGGCAGGCCATTGCCCGGAATTTAAGGGGGTAACGGTTAAATTCGCTTTAGGGGCTTCAGCGTGTGCGAGGACGGTGCCAAGCAGCCAAAGCATTGTTATAAAGGTTAGTTTTTTCATGATTTTTGTACTACCGGTAGTTTATTAAAAATTTGCCCATTGTTTTGGCAACATAAAAAGGGTAATCCGCAAGAGCGCAACCATGCCGGACCGTTATTTGCTTTTAGCATAGCAATGGTCGCAAGGCTTCCGGCCACAACACAGTGCTCGGCAACGATACTGACGGCCCGTAACCCGCTTACCGGCCAACCGGTTTTGGGATTCAGTAAATGGCTGTAACGAACGCCATCGATAAGTTGGAAGCGTTCATAATCGCCGCTACTGGCCAAGGCGCCGGAGCTAAGTTCAAGTTGGGCGATGATTTTATCGGGTTGACGTGGATCACGAATCGCTACCGGCCAGCCTTGACCATTAGGTAATGGCCCTATCACCCTAACATCGCCACCCAATTCAATGATGCCGTGGTTAATGCCCTTACTGCGGCATAACTCGGCAGCTGAATCGGCTGCATATTCTTTAACAATGCCGCCAAAGTCCAATTGCATACCAGCTTGGGGCAGGTAAATCGCCTGTTCATTCCATTGCACTTTTTTCCAGCCGATTAATGGCAGGACAGCCATGATTTCGTCTTTTGAGGGCAATTCGGTTTTGTTAATATCCCATAACTGTCGTAAGACGCCTGACGTCACATCGAACAACTGTTTACTTTCCCGATAGCATTGTTCCGCATAGTGCAATAAAGCCGCGGTTTCGGGATCTAACGGCGTTTTAATACCGGATCCGGCACGGCGGTTTATATCGCTAATCAAGCTGTCGTCCCGATAACGGGAATAACGCTGTTCCAGTTGGGCAATGCGGTCTATGACCAGGCGGTAAACCGACTCGGCTTGTTGTGCCGAGTCTGCACAACATTGTATTGAACAAGGCGAACCCATGGCCTGAAATGCAAAATTAAATACCTGTAGCATCAACCTAGAAAAATCATTTCGTCCACGAAAAATACGAAAAGCACGAAAAATTTCAAAAGGTTATCAAGCCGTAGGTCGTTACCCAAAGGGTGAGTTACTAAATCACACAACATATTGTTTTATTTAGTGTCTTTCGTGCTTTTCGTGGATAAACTGCGGTTTTTAGGATCAATGTTCGATCAAGCAACTAGTTAAAACTTCAAATTAAACGAAGCGGTTACCATCGTGTAACTAAAGCTGTCAAAGCTACCGCCATTATTGCCGCCTAACTGATAGCCGGCCTTATGATTATAGTATTCAAAACCGGTTTGAAATTTTAATTGGCTAAAGGGTTTTATTTCGGTAATTTCCTTGCTCAATTTGATTCCGCCGGAAAATGCGCCAAATCCCGCCAATCGATAATCGCTGGAATAGACGGCGTAATTCGTGGAATCACCGGCAAAGACCGGCTGGTAAAAATCCGCCTTATCTTGTGAATAATATCTAAAACGCGGAATTATTTGCCAGTTATCGACAATCGGTTGATGCCAGCTTGCCTCAAAGGTATGGGCATTCACGCCCCAATCATCCGTGCTGAATCGATAATCAAGATGCAAGGCGGCGTCATTGAATTGTCCAAAATGGCGGACATATTGATTCAGCCATGCCCACTGGAACTTTTCTTGGGGGCGCGTATCTTGCCGAAAATCAGAGAAATTATTGCCGTTATAAAAGGCAACCCACTTATAAGGATCGGACAAAAAACCGGACTGATAGCCAAAGGTAATATTGCTTTGTAATAAAGAGTCTTTATCGATCACTTGCGATACGCCCAGTAAATATTGCTGGCTGGTTTTATGGCTCTTAAAATCCATATTCCGGCTATTCCAAACTGAGGGCGACGGAGCTATTTCATCAAAAGCCGCTGATGCGCCAAAGTTCAGCGTAGTTAGTTTTTTATTTAAATCCAGGCTCATGTTGGTATTGAAATAGCGGGAGGTATAATCCTGTTCCCTGGAAAAGCCGCCGCCGACATTGATAGCAGCCGAATCAAGAAAATAAGTTAATCCTGAGCTGATTGCGTCTCGCTGTTCGCATATTGACTTACCGCATGAACTGGTCGGCGATGCACCGCTGATCATCTGCTGAATTCGTCCTTGCCCATCTTTAATGTTATAGACCGGTGAGGCGCCGGAGACTATATCCCGGACTAAATTGACAGACCCCGTCATAGATTTGCCTATCGGGGTCGATAACGCACCTTCAAAAATATCAACTTTCATGCGCTGATTGCTTTCGGCGTAATGCCCATACTGGAAATCGGCGTTATAGGTTTCTTCGACTCGTCCGGCTGTCGCTGTTTGCAAGAGTCCCGGCAGCGCCAAAGCTGCACAGCTCAAGCGTGCGACAGTGTTGTGTTTGTTACGATGTTTCATAAGGACTCGCTGTTAGCTTATGTTGAAGATAAAGAATTGTCAGTTGCAGCCGCAACCGCCACCGCCGCCGCCATAACCGCCGGACGCCGCTTCTTTACTGAAAGCCGCATGTTGGCGTAAACCAAACTCCATTGCATCGGTCGTTAAAGCCATTTGCGGAAGCGCCAGATTGCCGCGTTGTCTAGGCAAGACTTCCGTACATGCCGTACAGCTGACAGCGAACCCTATTAATATAAAAATAGTGTTAAGTTTCATAAGTTGACTCTATTTTTTTGCCAGTAATTGGATGATTTTTTGGTCAAGCTCATTAATATCGCCACTGGTAAAACCATGATGAATATTTTGGATAACGCCCTGCCGGTCAACGATGAATGAAGTCGGCATGGAGTCAACGACATATTTATCGGCCCATTCGCCTTTGCTATCGTGCAAAAGAGTAAATGTGACTGGAAAGTCTTTTAAAAACTTTTCAGCATTGGCGTGGTCTTCATCCAAGTTAATCGCAACGACTTCAAAGCCTTGGTCTTTAAGTTTTTGCTGTAACTTATTTAATAAAGGAAAAGAAGTCCTGCACGGCGCACACCATGAAGCCCAAAAATCGACATAAACAACTTTGCCGCTAAATTGGCTAAGACTGACGGGCTGGTTTTGCAGTAGAGACGGCAAATTAAACGGCGGTGCAGGTTGACCCACTTCAGAGGCATTCGCATTAAAGCTCATACTTATTAAAGCAGTCATTACAATTAAAAAGACTTTGTACATAGTCGGAACCTCTCGTTAAATTAAAGGGTCACCCGCATAGCAAGCGGGTGACACTGGCGTTATGAAAAATTAAAAACTTAGTAACCCGCTGCAACTGCTGTCGCGAGCAAATCGGATATGGCGCCCGCTAGGAGAGGTTGGTTTTGGGAGGCGGGACCCTGGTAATACACCAGTCCATTGAGTGTGTAGACATAAGTTTTGGTGGCCGAGTAATAGCGATAATAAGCGCCGTTTGCATTAGTCGAGGATCCCGAATCTGCCGGCGATAAAGCGTTGGCGGGAGAATAGTATTCAGGATAGGTCCCTTCCAGATAGGCGAATACACGGTCGGAATCACTCGCGTTGACGTTGGAACGGTTTGATGAAATAGCGCTTATTGTGACCAAGTTGGATTTTGCCAAGGGTTTTTTCAAGAATGCTTTCAACGCAGTCCCGTTGAGAGACGTGGCAATCGGTACTTGTGGTAATGTTTTACCGGCATTTTTACGAGGTAAAGCTGCAATCGCATCGACAACCGGCATACTTTTTTCAACCACCTGACCGAATACGGTAGAGCCGCCATTTTGAAAATCCAGCTTTGCCGAATTATTTGTCAAATTAAAGAACCACTCATTAGTAGCGCTATTAGGGTTGCCGTTAAGCTTGGCCATGGCGATGGTGCCGCGTAAGTTGGAGTGATCGGCGCTGAATTCGTTTACTACCGGAGATAGCTTGGTAATAGGTTTTACCGAATTACTGATGTCATTCCAGGCGTATCCGCCGCCTTGAATGATGGAACCGGGTACGCTACGTTGAATAAACGAACTACGATAGGCGCCGCTATCGACATAGTTTAAAAAATTCGTCACGGTCAACGGCGCCGCCGAATCGAATAAGCGAATATCGATAATCCCTAAAGATGTTTGCATACGCACCATGGTTTCGGCAGGCGCAGGCGTTACGCAAACATTATTTTGCAGCACTTGGGGAGTGGTGCAAGTCGGGGTTGGCGTAATGCAAACATTATTTTGCAGCACTTGAGGGGCAGTGCAGGTAGGGGGTGGCGTAACGCAAACATTATTTTGCAGCACTTGAGGGGCAGTGCAGGTAGGTGTTGGCGTTACGCAAACATTATTTTGCAACACTTGTGGTGCTGTGCAAGTAGTGGTTTTCGATGCCAGCCAGGCAGCCAGACCGGCTCGCCCTGAGCTGGTGGTTCCATCGTAATGGCAAGAGGTGCAGGAAGGCGCCCCGTAAGCCGACATTAGTGAAGGCGTAGCCTGAGCCTCAGTCATCATACCGAGCAATATTGCGCTCAGCATAAAAGCAAAGATAGGCCGGGAAATTTGGAAAAAAGGTTTTGTAGTCATTACCGTTCCTCAGTTTATTAATAGAATCTTCAACATACGCATTGTTTGCATGTATTGAAGCCGTAACAGTCAAGAAAATTGCCAACTAAGATTTTTAGCGGCAATAGATTAGTTTTTTAGTCTGCCAACGCAGGGACAGCCTAATGTTAAGTCGTTCGTGGCGATCCTTCGGTTGCGCTCAGGACTAAAGGTCCGGTTGAACCATGAGCGGCTTAAATGAGAAGCCATTTAAACCGTTAGTCTGACCTTATCGAACCAGGTCCACAATCGGATCAATCTGATTTTCTATAAGGATTGCCATACAGACCCTAGTTCCCGCGCCACGACCTAGTTCATCTCGTCATATCACCCCACCTGCATCACATCGGCAACCGGATCAGCCGATGAAATACTCGCCTCTAGGCGACGCTGATAATTATGATTCAACAAAATTTTGTTCAATATAATGGCACTTGTCCTCTTAAATATGAGATAAATGCCTTCCTCATAAGCTATAAAGCACTATCTGTGCCAGTTGAATAACGTGCTGATTTTGTTGTATTTTAATGTGGTAGATCGGATAAATTGAGCGCCACTTTTTGCAGTTCATGCAAATAATGTCTGCAATTTTGGTATGGAAATGGGCTTGTGATGAATTGTTCGCTTGGAACGGCGGCACTTATGAGTTGAATGCTCGTTTTGGTTTTCAGTAGCTTTTACCCTACAGCCGTTCGCAAACATGAGCATGATCCTTAAATCACCGAATTTTGTCTATCAGGGTGATATTTCCAAAACGTTTACTTGCGATGGCTATGACAGTTCGTCTGCTTTAAGCGAGTCGGGAGCTCCTTTGCACACAAAAAGCCGGGTGTTGATCGTTGATGATCCCGATGCGCCGGATCCTGCCAAACTAGGCAACATCCACCACGACAGCGATACCATGACTGATATTAAGAACGCCCTGAATGCCGGGAAAGAAGTCATCACCGATTACCCCGCGAAATCGGGAAGAGCCTTAAAAATGGTCTTTTAATCGCCTGATTTCTGCAAAAACCTCTATCGGTGTGTGCTTGACCTTATTGATGGTTTTTTGCAGCGTCAAACTGTCTTCCCTGAAAAACGGATTAGTCGCCAGTTCCTGTTCTATCGTCGATGGCACTGTCGGCAAATGTTTTGCCCTCAGTTGATTGATAAGCTCGATTTTTTGCTGCAACTGCCGATTATCGGGGTCTACCGTTAAGGCAAACCGGCCATTGGCTTGGCTGTATTCATGGGCGCAATAGATTTGGGTTGATTCGGGCAGGGCCTTCAATTTCTGTAACGAATGCCACATCTGTTCAGCGCTGCCTTCAAACAACCGGCCGCAGCCCATGACAAATAAAGTGTCCCCGCAAAACAGCGTGTTGTCTTCAGAAAAATGATAAACCACATGGCCGCTGGTATGCCCCGGCGTCGATATGACTTGGGCCGAATGCGTGCCGATCGTTATCACATCGCGCTCAACAACGCCGCGATCAAAGCCGGGGATTCTATGCCGATCCGAAAGGCCCGCAATAACCGTGCAACCGGTTTTTTGTTTCAGCTCAAGATTACCGCCGACATGATCCGAATGGTGATGGGTATTTAAGATGCAGCTTAACTGCCAGCCTTTTTGATCCAAAACCTCCAGAACCGGTTGGGCAACGGCGGGATCTACAGCGGCGGTTTCGCCCGATACAGGGTCGTGTAGCAGATAAATATAATTGTCGTTTAAAACGGGGAGAGTCAGGATGGTTAGCATGATTTTAAATTGGGCTAAGCTGAGTTCGGGATAGGAATGAAAACTAAATAACTTGAACAGATAACATCCTGTGAGGGGATGTTACAGCGTTTTCAATTTAAATGAGTTACTAAATTATTAGCGGGCTATGTCGGCTTCATTGCCGCTGGAGCGCAGGCTTCGCCTGCGCTGGCAAGCACCAAAAGTAGGCGCTTTAGGCGAAGCTTGCACTCCAGCCACGCCAGAGCTTTATTATTTTTAGCGATTAACTGAGTTTGAAAACGCTGTATTGGCACTGAAGAATAGTACGTTTATTAGCTTCTTCCAACCAAGATTACTTTTAGCTCCTTTCCGAGCGCTACGTATAGATCCAAAAAACCGAGGCATATGCCTTATCCAACTGCGGCATATGACGCATTATCTTACGGTAAATCAGGCAATGTATTGATAGGTTGCGATTTAGCGATGAGGGTCTTTGCCGCCGACAATCCAGAATCGCTCCATTGCAATATAGAGGTAAGACGCAGACCAACCGACCAAGAGCAGCCCGTTCAGGGCTTCGACCCCGGCAAGTAAGCGTATCGAGCCGACAGGCATGACGTCTCCGAAGCCTAGTGACGTGTATGTCTCGGCGGAAAAGTAAAGACAATTTGCCATAGACAATTCGGTTGGACCCTTGAGGCTACCTAGCTCAAAGTACTTGGCCAAGAGGAAGAGCGTTTCGCCATACACCACAATTTCAAGGATGTGAGCGGCAAAGGTTGCAAAGACTGCAACCAACACCTTGGTTCGATTGAGTATGTTGAGTGATGGAAGCCTTGCACTCAGCGCGCGTAGCACCTCGTAATGAATCAGCGTGGTCAAGGTAATGAGGAGAGTGCAAAAAAAGACTACGAGGAGCATAAGCAGACCAATGAAGCGCGGTGTTGGTGTGGCCCGGTGTAAGTTATTTTGTGCATATTCCTAGCCGGGCGCGACCGATAATCCCTTGATGCAGGATGATTTATGTTTAGTGAAGGCCTTTAGAACTGAGATACTTGGCGAATTTTTTGTCTGATTCAAGAATGTGGTGTTGCAGCCAATCTTGTAAAAAATGCATGGTTTCCATTGTGATATGAGCATTTCCGCTTTTCAGTTTCTGTTGCAGATCGACAGCGGTATCGACAAGCTTGTTATGCTCGTGCTTATGAGTTGCTGAATCAGGATAATCATATTCCAGCATCAATTGTTCTTCGGTTTTAAAATGAAAGCCCGTGTATTCGATAACCCTATCGAGCACTTTATTCATTATGTCGGCTGCATCGCCTGCCAGCATGTGGTTATGCAGGCCATTAATGAGCTGAACAAGTTTTTGATGTTGTTGATCGATTTCTTCTATCCCAACGCTAAGTTGGTCGCTCCAGGTGATTAAAGACATAGTCGTATTCCCAGTAAAATAGTTGAGGTCTTTTTGATTATATTATATCGCTGCTGTCAATGCTATTTACCCATCTCAGTATCGGTGGTACATTATCCAGTACATTAAATGAGGGCAAAACCATGATGACACTGACCGCAACTGAAGCAAGAAAGAGCTTTTTTGAGCTGATTAAACAGACCACTCAGCAACATGAAATGATTGAGATTCAGCATAAATCCGGCAATGCCGTCATGATGTCTGCCGATGACTACGAAAGCTTGCAGGAAACGCTACATCTGCTGTCTCAGCCTGATTTTAAGCAGAGGTTTAATGAATCCATTCAGCAAGCAGATGCGGGTGATGTCGCAAGTTTTGAAGAGGTCTTCGGCGAGCCTTTATGAGCGGTGATCGCTATCAGATTGAATTTACCAAGCAAGCACAAAAAGACATTACCAAGCTGACACCCAAGCTAAAAAGTAAATTAAAAGACATTTTACGCAATAAGATTTCTATATGGCCACAGTCGGGAAAGCCCCTTGTTGGCGATTTGACGGGCTACTATTCAGTGCGTTTGAGTTTTCAAGATCGTATTGTCTATCGAATTGAAAATGATCGCTGTGTGGTATTAATAGTCAGAGCAAAATCACACTATGGTGAGTGAGCTTGGCTGGTTACATTCCCCCCCTTATTTCATCTAATAGTCTAAGCGTTTTAGCAGCAGGTAGAAAATAATGCTTCATTACACTAAAACCATTGCAGAATCGAATAACTTTATCGTGCTGGATAAATACACCAAGTGTTCGCAGGTCAATGAAGCCTATCAAAGCGAATACGATTTAGAGCGTGAATTTATCACCGACTTGGAAAACCAAGGCTATGAATATCTGCGCGATGTAACGTCTGAATTCACCGGCCTGCGCGGCTTTTCGCGCAGGTCCAGTGGAATGAATGGTTAGCCATTTTTTGCGAGAATGTTAGTGGGAATTCCATCAATGCTCATTTGGTTCTTTTCCTCCCAGTAGCGCTTCAAACCTTCCTCACCTTTCTTGGTAGCCCAGTCATTAAGCAGTTCTCGATCTCCGACATAGGTGAAATACGGAACAGACATTCCGCAAGACGTTTGCACGAGATCAAGCGTAACATCAAATATTTGGCGAGCACCAGGCAAAGGTTTGAACAGGGAGACCAAATTCGCCCATTCTGGGTCGTTCTTGTGAACGACCTTTGCGGTTCCGTAAAGCCGAAGAATTAAGGGTTGACCATCAAAGGCACAAAACATAATGGTCATTCGCGGGGCTTGTTGTACGTGGGCGGACGTTTCATTGCTACTTCCAGTAACGTTTAGCCACGCGACGCGGTTGTTGCCCAGAACTTTCAACGAGTCCATGCCTTTGGGAGAAATGTTCACACGGCTGTCTGCCGTGGCAGTTCCAACGAAGAAAATTCGCTGTTCAGCAATGAACTGAATATGTTTTGCGGATAGTTCGGTAAATCGTTGACCCATCGGGTTCCTCGTATTAGTAGATGGCTAATGTAGAGCTAACCGGGCGCGGCCCGGAAAGCTGAAAAAACAAAACCGCATTATGGCCGCGCTCCGGTTGAGCGCCATGAGAGAGGCCGGATGCGTGATTGCAAGCCCCCTTTGTACATTCGAAACAAACCGAAAAGCAAAGCCAAACGCTAAAATCGGAACGACCAACCCCAGCTTACAGGCAGTAGCGGCAAGGATGAAAGCAAGCTAAGCATCAAGTGGCTGCGAACATCAAGATAACCCAAAAAATGCTGACCGCCGATCAAGTTTGGAGCATTATTAACTGCTTCGGTTTCCCGTTAATACTTCGAGAACACTGCGAGTTTCTGAGCTAAAGGACATGAATTCTTCTTCTGTGATAAGACCGCTAGCTTGCATTAACGCAAGCTGGGTTAGTGCGGTTGAACGCCGCACATCATTGAAGTATTGTACAATCTCTTTGTCTCGGCGTTCGATAACGTTGAAGATGTCTAAATATCGCTGATGGAAACTCTTGGTACTGTCGGAGTTAATACACTCGATTTCATTGAGAACTCGCTGACAAAAGCGCTCAAGCGCAACCTTATGGAGTTGCCTTAAAAGCTTCCAATCGGATTCTTTGATCTCACGGGACATGTTACCCCTCAAAGCCTAACGTAGAGCTAACCGGGCGCGGCCCGGAAAGCTGAAAAAACAAAACCGCATTATAACCGCGCTCCGGTTGAGCGCCATGTTAGAGAGGCAGGCCTTCGCCCGGCAACCGTGTGGTGGGCATGAGTACATGTCCATCCTACCCGGCTTTCGGCAGGGGACGAAGGACGCTATTTACGCTTGGCCAGATAGCCAGAATATCGAACTACTTCAACGCCATCCCGGTTTTCGAAAGTGATCGTTTCCCCGAGCCCTCGCCCTAGCCCGGCGATGATCGCTTCGGAATCCGAGACCGGCGTCAAAACTCGATTGGGACCGAATCCACTCAAAACGAGAAAACCATTTTGTATGCCGAGTCTCAGCACAATGTTGTCCTCATCAATGACCCGATATTTCCCCGCGCGGTGGCGCCAAATCATCGGCAAAGGCGTCTGCGGAATTTTTTCGCCCAGCAACTGCCTTTTCTGTGGGCCTTCGATTGTCAATACCTCTCGCTCCGAGAGATTGGCGCGCCGGAGTGTCACTGCGCCTAATTGCGGGAAGCGAAACCCGACTCTGCCATCGGTGTGTGGTTTAATTGGATAGGATCGTCCATTGAGTTGGATTCGCATGCGCCCATATTTTTCGGAAATACCGATCAAACCAAAATTACCGGACGCGTAGTAACCTGGAAAATCCGGCAGACTAAGAGGCGTCAGCGTGGCAGCATGGAAACTCGCAACCGGTCCGGGACCGCCAGATTTTTCCGACAGCATCGATTCCAGGGCGTCTGAGCCCAGTTCATTCACCACGCCGGCTGCGGTGTCGGAATTGGCCAGCACAACGACGCCGAGTTTGTGCTCGGGCAAGGTGGCGAGAAAACTGTGGAAACTACCGATACTGCCATCATGCCAGGCAAGCTTTTCGCCGGTGGCCGTGTGTTTCAAGGCCCAGGCCAAGCCGATTTGCTGGTCCAGGTCCAGAGGTATGTCGGCATTTTGAGCTCGCAGCATCTCGCTTAAGGTTGCTGATGAAATAACCTGCCGTCCATCCGTAAGTCCATCGGCGAATAGCATGCGCATGAACCGGCCCAGATCGAGAACAGTGGTGTTCAGGCCACCCGCCGGAATGTCCCGCAAGTAGGACTGAGGTACCGCAAGTCCCCGGCTGTAGCCCTTGGACATCAAGGGCGAAACGGAAGGACCGGAGTAAAACCCGGAATCGGCCATTCCCAAGGGTTTGAGCAGGCTATTTTCCAGGCAGTCGCCAAAACTTGTCGCGCAGATGGTTTCGACCGAATGTCCCAGCAGGCTCACGCCCAGATTCGAGTAGGAGAGGATGAAGTTCGGGGGATAGGCGACATACTCATCCGGCAGTTTATTGACGAGTTCACCGAACGGTTCAGGTGGAACAGCCGTTTCCTCGCCTTTTAAGTAATCCCCCGGCAAACCGGAATGGTGCGTCATCAGTTGGCGTGGCGTGATCGCTCCGGCGTCCGGGAAACGGGTCTTGATGAAAAACCCGGGCAGATAGGTTTGTAGCGGTCGATCGATATCGAACTTGCCCTGCTCGACCAGTTGCATGGCGGCGGTCGCCGTAAACAGTTTGCTGATCGACCCGGCCCGATAAATGGTTTCCGGTGCGGCCTTGATCTTTTTCGCCTTGTCCGCGTAACCGAAGCCTTGCGCCCAGACCACCGCTTGATCGTCCACCAGGGCGATGCTTAGGCCGACGATCCGGTTTTGTCTCGTGAGCGTGGGGATGGCTTGCGCCAAGGCGTTACGGGTATTGGCGTAAGGCTGCGAATCCCTTGGGGGCTGGCTGGTCTCGGCAGCCGTTGCCACCTCCAGCGACAGAGTACCGAAAACCCAGATGCCCAAGGCGGCTAATATGGCTCGAATCATTCTTTGCGAATCCTGTTGATGATGTTCTCGTCAGATGCCTAACGTTGAGTTGAGCGTCGCGATGCGCGCTTTTTGCGCATCGTGTACGCTCTAACGTAAAGCTAACCGGGCGCGGCACGGAAAGCTGAAAAATAAAACCGCATTATAACCGCGCTCCGGTTGAGCGCCATGTTAGGGCTCTGGCCCATTGTAGCCACCACCAGTTGCTTTACCATCCGAAAGCTCGACGGAAAACCTGTGCCACGTTTCATCAAAGCACCATCCTTCACCCACAACGGAAGATGGAAGAACTTGTACGTTTCGCATTCCGTCCCATGAAAGGCGCTTCGTTTTCCACATTAGACCTCTCGGCCCGAGCAATTCGAACCATAGGCCGTTGGAAAACAGAACTGCGTTTTGAGACGGAATTTCAAAGGCGATTTCGATTGCGCCGCCGAAATTGGCGACAAGACTTTGAGTGACCGGGTCAATGACATATGCCTCGCCACCAGACACCACAACAAAATACTTGTGATTGGGATGAACGAGAACTTTATGAAAACTGGTGAGGCCAGGTTGGAAATTGCCGACCCATTCTTCCGCTTTGGCTGGGCGAAACTTGACCACAAAACCTTCGCGATGGGTTCCCTGACCTGTAGATGAAAATTGCAGAGGAAGTGGCCCATACGGCGGAAGGCCGTTCAGTATTTCAAATTCGGATTGCGTGTGCTCGCTCATTTGAGCCCTAACGTGGAGTTGAGGCGCCTGCGCGGCTTTTCGCGCAGGTCGCCTCGAACGCAGGGTTAGCCCTCAGTTGATACTTGGCACTCAGCTCACACATACAGCGTGCCATCTTTATGGACGAACTTCCACTTTCCCTCAACGAGTAAAGCTTTGAGGTCGTCATCGGGATAGCTTCCTTCATCTCCCGGCGTTCTGTCGCCGACTTCGAGGTACACAACTTCTTCTGTGGTTTCGTTGACCAATCGATGGCCGTTGCCTGTGTTCGCTCTGAAACCGGCGCACATTCCCGGAGAGAGCTGGGTTCGGCCTTCGTCGGTGTGAAGTGTTGGGCAACCTTGGAGGATGTAGACAAACTCATCTTGCTTCGTGTGGGCGTGACGTAGAGCTGAGACTGCATTCGGAGCGAGACGCGTGAGGTTGACGCCGAAGTTTGCGAGCCCAAAGAGATCGCCAAGGGGACGCTTCTCTCTACCCACCATGCGCGACGCGAAAGGCTCAGGATAGACGGAAGGTCTAATACGTGTCGGCACCTCGGATGCGGTGACAGCGATTGGCTTTAATTCTTCTGACATACGAACCTCGTGAGATGGGGGAATGAGGGCTAACGTAGAGCTAACCGGGCGCGGCCCGGAAAGCTGAAAAATAAAACCGCATTATAACCGCGCTCCGGTTGAGCGCCATGTTATGCGTGACCTTATTGACCATTTGAAATTGCCTGTTTGATTATTGGGGGCACTGAATCTGAAGTAATACCACGCTCTTTACAGTATTTAGATTGCAACCAAACAGAGAGCTGCTTTTGCCCCTTGCTGGCATTGCACCCGCAACAACAAAGAACAATATTTTCTCTGGTGATAATTGTTGCATCGTTAATGATGTGCTCCCAGCTGGCTGCGGACTTTCTGGAGACTTTGGCAGGCGTAAACTCAACGCCGCAATACACACAAGCCTTGTCTCTTTCCCTGACTTCCGTTTCTAGCCAAGCTGGTATATTCCAATTATTTGCCACTGCTCGATCCGATCCGTTTATGCATAACGTAGAGCTAACCGGGCGCGGCCCGGAAAGCCGAAAAAACAAAACCGCATTATAACCGCGCTCCGGTTGAGCGCCATGTTAGGCCCGCCAATACAGCCAAGGCCAAACTGCCACCAAACAAAGGCAACTTGAGCCAACTACGCCACTAAAGTTACAAACCAAACAGAAAGCTAAGCGCTAACCTTGAGGGATTGCAAGACTTAGCCTTTGTGCAGAAAATAAAATATTTTAGTTTCAATTACCTATCGAAATATGAGGGCAGCAATAATTTACTAAGCCATATTGCTACGCTTATGAATACCAAAATCATAGGTAACAAGAATATTGCATTTATCCAATTAATTAAATTTTTTCGAGGTAAACTTTTAATGATAATTCCAAAAACGAAAAGTACGATTCCGGCAGGAACTGTGAAGAATAGGCCATACACGCCATAAATGAGCATTATAAAAAGGAGTGTTAATATAGGCCTCTCGGCCTGCATGGGAAGATATTCACAACTATGGGCGTGGAAACTGCAGTTAAGCAAGGTGCTGAATAGCCACCCAACAGCAAAAAGAACGATTGGACATAATGCGAACCATAAACAGAAGACAAATAACCGGAAAAGCTTGGCTTCTCTCTGGGTAGTCCGTGCCTGATGTGCTGGTAACAACTTGTTTGCCTCGACTGAATTATTAAGTCAAAGATGTTTAGCCAAGCTATTTAAAAAACTGACTGTAACACCCAAACTATCGAAGGCAAACCGAAATTGGCCGTGTTCGCCTCAGAACGCCTAACGTAGAGCTAACCGGGCGCGGCACGGAAAGCTGAAAAAATAAAACCGCATTATAACCGCGCTCCGGTTGAGCGCCATGTTAGGCCAAGAAGCACGATGAAAGCCAAACTACCTTGGACAAAAAGCCTAAACAACACACTGGACGTTAAACAAACACAGGACTCGCGGCTTGCGTCGTGCGCGGCGCACCTAAGCCAAACCAAAACAGTAGTGCTACCCCGCGCATGACGCAAACGCATGGCTGACAATAGCAGAACCGCTCACAAACGAAACCTGACCGTAACCACTGAGGCTGATGAAAGCAAGCCAAAGCCAACACATTCATTCCAGACCGCCTAACGTAAAGCTAACCGGGCGCGGCCCGGAAAGCTGAAAAATAAAACCGCACTATAACCGCGCTCCGGTTGAGCGCCATGTTAGGCAAGATATGTGATTGCAAGACTTGCCCCCACTCTATTTACTCTAAGTTGGCTGGGTTTTTACATGGGTCAGTAGCGATGCCAAATCAATATCTTTCGGAGTTAACCCTGATAAATGAAGTGCAATCTGTGCTTGGGCTAAAGACTTAATTTGAGTGTCTGAAATCGATTCGAGAATCTTTTGAGACATAGCCATTTGGCTATCTTTCCGTAAACGATCATATAGTTCTGTGGCTCGTTGGCGCGTTTGCTCTGCTTGGCGAAAGAAAAGTAAGGCAACGGCATCAATTACTGCTCCTGGTAAAATTTTAAGGATACCAGACAATTCTTCGATTGGATTCGTGGATGCTGAATACAGAATATAGATAAACCCAACAGTAGCTGCCACAACACTAAACCAAAATTGAACTCGCGCTTGAGATAGCGCTTGCTGGTGATAACCATTTACCAGATCTCCGATTAAGTCGCCGCCTTCCTTGACAATTTGGTTAACTATTACATCGCCACCGATTCGATACTGAGTAGACAGTTTCTCTAATATCTGTTCGGGGTTAAGTCCGGCAGGAAGTTTCTCTGCGAGTGCAAGAGTCAGTTTTGCGCGAGCTTCCTCAGCTTTTGCCCCAGAAGCGGACAAGAATTCTTCGATCTTTTCCTTTTCAAGTTCCTTCTGCCGAGTAAGTTTTGCGGAAATAATATTTGCAATCAGCGCCGCAACGACTGTTGCAGACGCAGATGCAAAAGTAAGAATAAGATCGTAGGACATGTTCAAATTATAAGCCTAACGTAGAGCTAACCGGGCGCGGCCCGGAAAGCTGAAAAAATAAAACCGCATTATAACCGCGCTCCGGTTGAGCGCCATGTTAGGCATTTAATTTTACTATGCCCCCAGTTATTGAC
>SCPZ01000133.1 GCA_004299305.1 Methylobacter sp. | reverse complement strand
CTATGCGCCCATTTTTACGCCTCGGCAACTGCTCCTGCGTTGCTCTACCTCCTGCATCCATGCAGTCGTTGCAGACGAACAAAAATCCTGCGCCATTTGGGTATATTTATTCTTGGCAATTTTTGAAGTTTAGCGACTCAAAGGTTATGCCCATCGCGCCATAGGTATGGTGGCATGTATGGTGATTAAAACGGTGGTTTTTTATAAATACCGCACCACGCCTCTCGCTACTCCTTTTGACGACTGGATGGGCATTAGGGATAACTGCTTCAGTATCCCGGCGGGGGACGTAGCGGTATTATCCGTCTTTGCAGTCCAGAATGAACGATAGTGAGCAATAAGCTCTGCGAACTGCGGCGGTTGCTATTGTTTCATTGATGCTCGACTTGGCGGACGACAAGTCGTAGCGATATTGACGAGGTGGGTTTTTTACTAATCACCATTCCAATGTCGTGAAGTTAAGGGCAACCTCCCATCCCTCTTCGGATTTGTCTGTACGCACCACCCGGCCTTCACAGCGAAGACGGGTCATATTTCTTCCTGTTCTGTCCATGGGAATAAAGCAACGTACCATTCGATCAGGTTCGATAGCCTTATCCGTCGTAAAGCAAACCCCGGTAGTGCTTAGGTTGCGCGTTACGCCTGTCCCTGAATCAAGTTCAACAGTACAAAAAGTAGGATACCGTCCGGCTAACCGATTTTCTTTGCTATCGCTCATGGTTTGTTCTCCATTTGATAATTATTATGGTGGCAGATTATTCATATAGGGACGTGGCATAGCCCTATCTGTTGCTGTAGTCGTATTAACAGGCAACTTATCCCAAAAATTTTTCGAATAATAGACTCTTTTTACGTGTAAGACAATTGGACGATTTAGAATTTGTAGGCTTGAAAAATGGATCTTTATTGCGGAAACCGGGAAGGCATGATCGACGGACATTCGCTGGGTGAGCGATGCTCATCCTAGTGTGTCATGAAGAAAGGCAAAGTCTTTCTGCTGTATTAAAGATGAGAGGAGGTCTCTCAGTTTCGGCGACCAGAAGTAGGAACTAAACCACCCAATGCGGCTTTTGTTAAGAGCACTGGTCGTGAGCGATTGTGGAAAAGGGATGAGGTCATACTATGTACTTGTTTTGCTTATCCTGCTTATTTACCGTCATTTGTTATAAAAATACGGTATGATGCCGTCCCATTTTTATTCTTGATTTTCTGTGGTTTTGCCATTTTTTGTACCCGAGAAAAATGCACGATGGAAATTCACCGTGCAGAAATCGTGCAAAGCAGATCAAAAATAGTGCGAAATGATATAAGAATAATACAAAATAAATTATTAAAAACCGCTAACTTAAACAAAATAGGATGATTTTTAATTATGATTAAACCAATAACTTTTTTGGTTGGAACATGAACTTTAAAATAGCAACCGCTCAATACGACATCAGTTTTCTGGAAAATTGGAAGCAGTATCAAAACAAGGCTGAACGCTGGGTTAGTGAGGCCGCCGAACAAGACGCGAAGATTTTACTTTTTCCTGAATACGCCAGCATGGAGTTGGCCTCGCTATTTATCGCCAGGGATAGTGTGTATGCCGAAATCCTGCCGGGAGCAGGTTCGGCGGGCGAAACCGTGTATTCATCATTAAACAAGCAACTGGCGGTCATGCAGTCATTACTTGAGGATTACCTGGATTTGTTCCAGACCTTGGCTAAAAAATACCGCTGTATTATTCAACCGGGTACGTTTCCGGTCAAAACGGATTCCGGCGCTTATCGAAACCGGGCTTACTTGTTTATGCCGGATGGTCAGTTTGATTACCAGGATAAACTGATGATGACTCGTTTTGAAAACGAGCAATGGCTGATTCAGAAAGGTGAGGAACTAAGGTGTTTTGATACCGAATACGGAAAAATAGCTATTAATATTTGCTATGACAGTGAATTTCCGATGCTGGCAAGAAAACAGGTTGAAGCCGGAGCAAACTTGATTTTAGTGCCCAGTTGCACCGATACTCTGGCCGGCTACCATCGCGTTAAGATAGGGTGTCAGGCAAGAGCCTTGGAAAATCAATGTTATGTCGTTCAATCCGCCTTGGTGGGCGAAGCGATGTGGTCTGAAGCCGTGGATGTCAATATCGGTGCGGCGGCTGTTTATACGCCCGTGGATCGCGGTTTTCCCGATAACGGCATTTTAGCCGTCGGTAATCTCAATGAAGTGCAATGGGTTGTTGCCGAAATATCGCTCAGCGCTTGCGGTACGGTTCGGGAACAAGGGCAAGTCTTTAATTACAGGGACTGGCCGTTGCAAGGTGCATTTTAGGTTCAAGGTTCAAGGTTCAAGGTTCAAGGAATTGTTGCGCCTTGAACCTTTTACTTTGAACCTTAATTAAAAATAGCTTCAAAAGAATAGCCGTTAAATTCCAGGATTTCCTTCATTCTTTTTAAGCCATCCATTTGAATCTGTCTAACACGCTCCCTGGTTACGCCTAATTCTTGAGCAACCTGCTCAAGGGTTGAGCCTTCATAACCGCAAAGTCCATAGCGGCGGCAAATAACTTCGCGCTGTTTTTCGGAAAGTTGAAACACCCATTTGGTAATGTTGTGCCTAATGCCGTCTTCTTGTATTTTTTCAGCCGCTGACAAGCTCTCGCCATCGGAAATCGATTCGACCAAAGGTTTGTCAAAATCCTTACCGCTCGGTATATCGATCGATGTAACCCGTTCATTGAGTTTGAGCATTTTTTCAACTTTATTGACCGGTATATCCAGGTGCGTCGCTATATCTTCGGCATTGGGCTCATGGTCGAGTAACTGCGCCAAATGGCGTTGGGCTTTAAGATAAGTATTCATTTCTTTAACGATATGAATCGGCAAACGAATGGTTCTCGTCTGATTCATAATGGCTCGTTCAATCGTTTGCCTGATCCACCAGGTGGCATAGGTTGAAAACCTGAAACCTTTTTCAGGATCGAATTTTTCAACTGCGCGCATCAAGCCCAGGTTGCCTTCCTCGATCAAATCCAGTAACGGCAAGCCTCTATTCAGGTAACGTCGGGAAATTTTAACGACCAGACGCAAATTACTTTCGATCATAATGTTGCGGGCGGCTTCATCGCCCAACAAAGCCCTGGAGCCGTAAATTTTTTCCTGATCTGCGGTCAGTAATTGTGAACGAGCCAGTTCGTTCAAATAAACCCGTGTCGCATCCATGCTCTTATCTTGCCGCGATTCGATGGAAATCAGCTCATCAACATCCAATGTTTCCTCAATAGCGGAGGAGGGTTGGAGTTCATCGTCAAAAGACAAATCGTCATCAAATAATACACAAACATCATCGTCCAATAGCTCAACTAATTCTGCCTTCATGATAACCTCTACATTGTTCGACTTAAGCCGAAATGGTTTTATTATTTCTCCGGTAAAAAGTTAAGTGGATTTACCGGTTTGCCGTTTTTTCTTATTTCAAAATGCAAGGATGGTTGGTCAGATTTTGCTGGGTTTAATCCTGCTTGCCCCACTTTCGCAATAACCTCGCCTTTTTCCACTGTGTGTCCTTCTGTAACGAGCAGTTGGCTATTATTTGCATAAGCGCTTAAATACAAATCGTTGTGTTTGAGAATAAGCAAATTACCGTAACCAATCAGGCCTTGTCCGCTATATACAACTTTACCGGCTTCAGCTGCACTCACTTCCTGTCCTATTTCGCCGGCTATATCAACGCCTTTGTTATCGGCTTGAGAAAAAGTTTTTAAGACTTTTCCTTTTAGTGGCCATTGAAAGTTTAACTTTAACATGTTTTCATTATCAATTGAAATAATTGATTTTTTTTGTGGACTACTTCCGTATTTTTCAGTGGGATTTTTAAGGGGATAGGTTTTATATGAGGGTCTGTAAGCCAGATTTGGCTCATTGTTTGGCGGGATTTTATTTAATAAAGTCTGTGAGCCGGGTCTATTAGTTGCAGTGGCGGTGACAATTTTTTGTTTTGTTTCAGCAACAGTTCCTGCATCCATGGCATTGTTAGTAGGCTTGCTTCCAATGCTCGTGTTAAAGAGTCTTATTTTTTGGCCTATTTCTATCGTGTAAGGCGGAGCGATCCGGTTCCATTGCGCTAATTGCCGGTAATCCAGGTCAAAAAGCAGGCTTATTGAATACAAAGTATCGCCTTTCTTTACTTGATAATATGTTGTCTCGATTTTAGCGATAACAGGAGAATGCAAAGTGGCAATGTTGTTTGAGGTGATTGGGGCGGGGTGTAGACGTTCCGCGCAACCATTCAGTAAAGCCGATAGTATTGCAATAAAAATAAGCCTTGAGGTAATGGAGGTCATATAGGCCTATTTTTTTAGCAAAATCTTTTTAGCCAAGTTTATTTTCGCTGCCAAATAATTCGATCCGCCACGATCAGGATGTGCTCGTTGCATCAATTTGCGATGCGCCGCAATAATCTCAGACTCCGACGCCCCCATTCTCAAACCTAACACGTCATAGGCCTCTTCAATTGACATATTGCCTTTAGGGGCGGCTTTGTATTGCTGTTGCTCGGTATTTTGTTCAGCAGAATTGGATTCCGATCCTTGTTTGTGTAAATGGGGCGCATAACGTAACAATACCGGCATTACGCGGAACATAACGATACCGGCCACGCCTATCAGGACAAAAAGCCAGTCCAAACGCCCGGTTACTGTCAAATAAAGTACGATCAGTTCGATAATGGATAGCAATAAAACCCTGGCGTAATAAGCTAATACGGCAGGCGGGGTTTTTAAAAACGCGCGTATCCCAAAAAACGCAATGATTAATAACAAAATCAGGTAGATTCGAGTCAATGTCTTTACTCCTAGGGCCCTATGGTCATAGTATTTGGCTAAATAATACCTTAAAATATGACATCTTATGACAACAATCTAATGTTAGTTGATATGCAGAATGCTCAAATTCCCGTTTTAGGTTTTGTCGCCGCAAGCGGAACCGGAAAAACTACCTTATTGGTTCAATTAGTCCCGATTTTAAAACGAAACGGCCTGCGTATCGGCTTAATTAAACATAGTCATCATGATTTTGAAATCGACCGTCCAGGGAAGGACAGTTTTCGCCTTCGGGAAGCCGGGGCCTCGCCTGTTATGTTGGTATCCCAGTATCGACGTGCGATTATTACCGAATTTACTCCGGCAAAAGAACCCGGACTGGATGATCAGTTAAAACAATTCGATCAATCCGAACTGGACCTGATCTTGGTTGAAGGCTTTAGAGCAGAAAAATTCCCTAAAATCGAATTGCATCGATCCTCGCTTGAAAAACCGTTGCTTTATCCAAACGACCCGGACATTATCGCAATTGCCACCGATGCGGCGTTGGAAACACCGTCCTATTTGATGCAACTGGATCTCAACCGACCGGACATGATTGCCGCATTTATCCAAAACCATGTTATGAAAAATTATGATTGACGTATGCAGCCGGGAATCCGGGTCGGTACTGTCTATTGAAGATGCATTAGACAGAATCAAAGCCGCTATACATCCTGTAAACGATACGGAAAAAACGGCAAACGCTTTGGGGCGGGTGTTGGCGGAGTCGGTTTATTCGCCTATCAATATTCCCCGTGACCGGAATGCGGCTATGGACGGCTATGCTTTCGCCGGTCGCGATATAGTTCAGGGGCAAGCCTTTACGCTTAGTTTGGCGGGGACGTCCTGGGCTGGGCGGCCATTTCAGGGGCAGTTGCAACCCGGTCAATGCGTCAGGATTTTTACCGGAGCCGTCGTGCCGGAACAAGCCGATTCTGTGATCATGCAGGAGCAAGTGCAGGCACGGGGGCAGTCCATACATTTTCCGGCTGACACACAAGCATTGCAAAATATCAGGGAAATCGGTGAAGACGTAAAACAAGGCGCCTGTTTAATAACACAACCTAAAAAACTGACTGCGATTGATCTTGGTTTGCTGGCCTCAGCCGGTATTGATCGGCCTATCGTTAAACGACAGTTGAAAATCGCTTATTTTTCCACCGGTGACGAATTGACTGCATTAGGCTTGCCGCTGGAATCTGGAAAAATATACGACAGCAATCGCACACTGTTAAGTGGATTATTGGCAGATCCTTGCTATGACGTTGTTGACTTGGGCGTTATTCCCGACGATAAGCAGTTGCTTGAAGACCGCTTTATTGAAGCTTCCCTTAACTACGATGTAATCATAACCACCGGCGGCGCTTCAGTCGGCGAGGCCGATTATGTCAAAGAAATCCTGCACAGCTGCGGAGAAGTCAATTTCTGGAAAATTGCGATAAAACCCGGAAAACCGCTGGCCTTCGGTAAAATAGGGCAGTGTTATTTTTTTGGCTTGCCCGGTAACCCGGTTGCCGTTATCGTAACCTTTCAGCAGCTTGTAGCCCCCGCGCTCAGGCAGCTGTCCGGCGCTCCGTTTGCCAAACCATTAAGATTCATCGCGACTTGCAGCTCTGCGTTAAAAAAATCTCCCGGACGGCAGGAATATCAGCGCGGCATCCTCAGCCAAGATGAGCATGGCGAGTTTTTTGTTGCCTCAGCGGGAAAACAAGGCTCGCATATTCTCAGCTCCATGAGCCGGAGCGGGTGCTATATCATATTGCCAAAAGAGTGTAATGTCGTACAAGCGGGTGACAGAGTGATTGTTGAGCCGTTTAGTTTATTGATATAAGGCGATTTTCTGCGAAAAATATACCCAACTGACTGGCCTTTTTGTAACGCAGGAGACGAACAAAAATCCTGCGCCATTTTTGAATCAACCCCCAGGCTGTTTATTAATATGTGCTACCAGCGCACTGTCCATGGTGGTTACATGCAGTCCGAACCATTGAGGGAGTCGGTCTTTGACAAATGAACGACCGAATGCAATCAATCCTTTATCAATCCGCGATTTGAATTGCTTGAACTCCCCGAGCACGCGTTGATGCTCGCCTTTGTGTTCTATCTCGCCCGGATAAGAAAATTGCTTCATTAATTGGTTCTCACGATCAAAATGCTGTTCGGTCTGTTCGTACAATTGCTGGAATAAGACCGGGAAACTCGCATTATCTGTGGTATCCAGTTCGTTCAATAGACTGATAAAATCATCATGATCGTTGTCAATCAGGTCATGGCCCACAGTGAGTACGTCGGTTTTTTCGAGTAATGCCATCTTATGTTTACCTCATTTGTTATTGGAAAGTAGTTCAATAGCTGGGCAATTAATCCAAACGGTAGCCTTCTTCCACCAAAACCCGCCTTACCACCGGACGCTCAAGCATCAAGCGATAGTGTTTTTGGCAGTTTTCCGGTAGCGTAATGCCGGTTTTGTAGGCCCAAAATTCGACATAAAATAAAGCGGCGTCGGCGATGGTAAAACTGTCCATGACATAGCCTTGAGGCGACAAAATGTCGTTAATAACGCCAAACCCACGTTTAACGATGTCCATGCCTTGGATTCTCACAGCTTCAAAATCGGTTTTGTTGGGTGCGAACCGATCGGTCGTGAAAATTCTGGCAAAACCCTGACCATGAATAGTGCCGACCACATAATCCATGAGTTCGATAACGCGCGCATCGCCGTCCGGGTCGCCGGGCAGCAATTTGGTTTTGGGATAGCTTCGCGCCAGCCAATAGGCGATTGCTTGAAATTCGGTCAGTGCGCTGCCGTCGTTACGTACCAGTGTCGGAATGGTAGCTTTGGGATTCAATGCAAGATATTCCGGCGTATTTTGGTCTACGGCCATTAGGTTTACGAGATGTGCTTCGAAAACCAGTTCGAGTTCTTCCATTAAGATATGGATGCCTGTCGAGCAGGAGCCGGGCGTTAAATACAATTTCATTCGATTTTCCTGTGTGATTTTTTACCATGGTAATAAAAGCAAGTCCTAATAGTTCCCATCAATCTTCATCCGCACCCGCCAACTCTAAACCCCGAAACACCGAGCAACGTTTGAACACCTCAAGGCTAGGCTCCAACTGCTTTTGCAGGCAAAACTTGGCGACCAGCTTGGTCAGGCCTTTGATGTCGCGGCCTGTAGCAGTTGGGAACAATTCGGCCAGTTGGTCTATTAAGGCCTGATTCAGCGGCAATGCAAACTGCTCGGTCATGACGCTCCATATTTTGCGGCGATCTGCGCTGTTGGGAGCGTGGTATTTAATCATCGCGATGCAGCGGGAAATAATCGCTTCGTCGATGTCGTCGACGCGGTTGGTGGTTAAAAACAGCAGGCCGTTGAAATATTCCAGCACCCGTAAAAACACGCCAACTACAGCATTAGAGGCCAAATTGTCGCTACGGCGCTTGATATAAACGTCGGCCTCGTCGATCAGCATCACCGCGCCCCAACGTTGGGCGCGGATTAGCGTTTCTTTCAGCACTTTTTCCATTTCCGCGACGTTCAATCCCAACTGCCCGGAATGCACCCGATACAGCGGACGCTTGATGATTTCCGAATAGACTTCTGCGGTCAGGGTTTTGCCGACGCCGGCAGGACCCGCACACAGCACTGTGGTGCCACCGGATTTGCCTGCGACGATGTCGTCCATCAGCATGTCCATTTCGGCGGTCAGAATGTCGATCAAATCGGTCTGTTCCGGCGGCAAAATCAGTTTTTGCTTCAGTTCAGGCTGGTATTGGTAAGGCTCCATATCGTCGACATGCACCCAGACATGGTGATGCAGCTCCAAATGAAACATCAGGATGTAGCCGTGGATCGGCAATTCGGTGAACGCGCCTTTGGGAATATCGGCTTTGGAGGCTTCCATCGCGCTCTCGGTTTTGCTGTCGTAACGCAGGCTATTTCCGGCTTTGCGCAGGTATTTGCCGAGAATGTCGCCGGACGCTTCCAACGTTAACGCGCGCTCGCTGAGGATGTTTTCATCGTTGACCAAACGGCAAGCGCCGCCCGCCGACGACAATACCACGGTGTTTTTGCGCGTCCAGTCGCTGCTGCGGTGGCTGGAGCTAGGGTCTTCGACATAAACCGCAGTACCCCAACCGGAAAACTGTTCGCCGTAGCGACCGCGCCAGTCGAAATAGCGGTCGGCGGCTTCATCATAAACTGCAATCAGCTCAGGAGTTTCTTTCAGATAACCTTTTGCGGCAAAAATTTCGGCGATGGTTTTTCCGGCGATGTCCTTGGCCCGGATGACCAGTGTTTCAATCGCGATCTTGCCTTTTGAATTGGCTTTTAATTCGATCAGGATACGCCCCGCTTCTTCCTCGCCGGGCGGCGTGTAATCGAGCCTGGTGATCAAATAGGCGCAGGTCCTGCCCTTCGCGTCGGCCTGGAAAAGCCAACCGCGTTGGGCGTCGTCGATCAGGTAATGGGTGATGCTCGGCAACACCTTTTCCAGTTGCTCGGCTTCGTAGCGCTCGCCGCCATTGTTCAATGCGGTTTGCAGGGTTGCCAGTAGCGCCGCTTGGCTGGTTGCGCCGGAAGATTGATACAGGTCGTGCAGAAAGCCCCATTCCTGCGCGCCCAGTTGCCGGTAAAACACTTCGGCTTTATTGCCGAAACGCAGTTGTTCCTTCAGTGCAATTTGGTTGGGGAAAGCTTCGATCAGGCTTTCGACGTAGCGGCGTTCGATTTGCAATTTCATAGTGACTCCTGTTGGGTGGCGACGGCAGCGTAGAGGAAAGCGGCGATATGCTGTGGCTTGCCGAATCCGCCGTTAGTGATTTGTT
Organism: Methylobacter sp.; assembly: GCA_004299305.1. Lineage (GTDB taxonomy): Bacteria > Pseudomonadota > Gammaproteobacteria > Methylococcales > Methylomonadaceae > Methylobacter_A. The sequence goes on along the minus strand of SCPZ01000133.1, from coordinate 30,521 downwards.
GCTGACAGGAAAAACCGTTGGTGACTATCGCCGCTTGCGCTTCGGCGCGTAGGGCAGGGAACAGCGCCAGTTCGGCCATGGCTTGCGAGTCGGCGTAATGCTCGGCTTCCAGGCCGAAATGCCCGGCCATGCCGCAGCAGGAGGATTCGATCAGTTCGAAGTCGAGACCGTCGATGGATTTCAGGACTTTGCGCATCGCCTTCATTGCGCCGACGGCTTTTTGGTGGCAGTGACCATGAACCAGTACGCGTTCGCCGTCGGTTTTGAATGCCAGCTGCCAGCGTTTGGCTGTTTGTTCTCTGGCGATAAATTCTTCCAGTAACAGCACCCGCTCGGCCAGCTTGGTCGCCGCTTCGCCTAATCCCAGTTTCAGGTATTCGTCGCGTAGGCTGAGTATGCAGGACGGCTCCAGGCCGATGATCCAGCGACCGGCATCGATATGCGGTTGCAATGCCTGCAACAATCGGGCGGCTTCGCTACGTGCTTGATCTATCATGCCGTTGGCAAAATAGGTGCGCCCGCAGCACAGCGGTGTTGGCTGGTCCAATCCGGCAATCTGTACTGTATAGCCCGCCGCGTTTAGCAGGCTGATGGCGGCTTCGGTGACAGCGGGATTGAAATGGCGGTTAAAAGTGTCGACGAATAATACGACTTCAAAGAACGATTTCTCCATTGAGGAAGAAGGTTGTGATGTGGGGGGATTTGAATAGGTTTTTCTGCGCTTAAGTTCGGCGGGAACTGGCAACGGAGCTTGTGCGGCTATGCCCAGCAGTCGCTCGGCGACATGTGCAAGCCAAGCATGACGATTGCGCCAGAGTACCAGCTTCCTGAGCAGTGGCTGGTTTAACAGCTTGGGCAAATGCGCCCAGAGCGTGTGCCGCAAGGACAAACCGTCGGCTTGGCGGCGTTGGGCAAGATATTCGGCCTTGATCAAGGCCATATCGACTTCATTTTCGCATTCGCGTTTGCAGCCTTTGCAACTGACGCACAGGCTCATTGCCTCGGTCAATTCAGTATCGAACAGCGCCTTGTCATCGACTGCATTTAACGCGGCTTTTAATAACTTGACCCGGCCGCCCGGCGATAACGCAGGCTTGCCGGTCACTTTAAAACTCGGGCACATCACGCCTTTACCGGCTTGCTCGCATTGGCGGCTGCCTATACACACCGCCACCGCTTTAGCAAAATCGCCGCCGTTTTTGGGAATATCGGCATAGGCATCGCCCATGCCTGCGTTCTGATAACCGGACCAATCAAGAAAAAGTTTCATCGTTATTTATGCGTGTAAATAACAGCAGAAAAGCAAAAACGATGCCATGTTTAAGATGTTGTATTGCCTGTAAATGATGAAAATTACCCTGTTGTAAAGCCGACAACAGCGCGTGATTAAGGTGGTTTTACGACAGGGTGCAAAGCCGCGTATGAAATGGATTGCGGTCTTTGTGATTTTTGTGCTTTGGCGCTGCTTAGCACAGGGAGTCCAAAGTTTGCTTTGGTCGTTTTGCGATGTTGCTCAAATAGGCTTGAGTCGTTAGGAATTGGATTACCTTGCTCTCGGATAGCCCCCACCTATTCCGTTGCCCAGAAAAGAACCGGCTGCGGCGCCAAGTCCTGTAGCAATAGGGTCGCCGCTTCCCAGTTCATAGCCAAAAACGCTGCCGATAACACCTCCTGCTAAGCCTTGGTGGGAACGCTGGTCATAGCTTGGATACCGTGCTGGTTGCGGGTAATAACGAACCGGCGGGGGCTGCGGATAAACATAACGAACTGGGGGCGGTTGCGGATAAACATAACGGATTACCGGTTGCGGGTAATAGTAACGAATTTCCGTTCTCGGATAATGGTGATGGTGCCAGCCGTGACCATGATGGTGCTCCCATTCATCGTCTTCATCAGCGTAAGACAGAGGTGAAAACAAGATTGCAATGGCAATTAACTGAATTAATAAAAATAACTTTTTCATGGGATGTCTCTCTAAGTTAACAAAAAATGGTTGATTAAGTAGATATATTATTTAAATCATAGTGTTATTGTATTTTTTTGATTCCGTTGTTAAGGTAATAAGTTGTGGCGGCGACTAATCCGGTTGTCATGGTGTTGCCGTTGCCTATTTTAAAGCTGTAACAAATTGATTTATATATGCTTAATATTGATCCGATAAAGGCAATGTGGTTAGTGATAAGCTTTGGATTTATATTATTCGCTTTAAACTTAATGGCTGCTTAATGAATTTAATCGTTTGATGGGCAATGGCTAAAGCATATTGCCTATGCATAATTCCTCCCGTTTCGTGCGACATAATTGCCGGAATAATTCTGCTGTGTCGCTTATAATAGGGCCCAATTCGAATCAATATTTACTCAATGGCATCTTAATAAATGGAACAGATTATCCCCGGCCAACGCTGGATTAGTAACACCGAGTCAGAACTCGGTTTAGGTCTTATTCTTGAAGTAGCGCACAAACGGATCACAGTGCTTTTTCTGGCTTGTGACGAGAAGCGTATGTATGCGCAAGATAATGCACCGTTAACGCGCGTCCGGTTTTCAGCTGGCGACGTTATCGAGTCGATTGATGAAGAGAAGCTCACCGTCACCGGTTTAATTGAGCAGGACGGATTGATTACTTATTTTGGTAAAGACCAGGATGGGCAGGAAGTTCAATTGGATGAGGTGGAGTTGAATCATCATATTCAATTTAACAAGCCTCAAGATAGGTTGTTTATCGGGCAAGTCGATCCTTCCGCCTGGTTTTTGCTGCGTTACGAAACCTGGCTCAGGTTGCAACAGCATCAGCAATCCCCGGTTAAAGGCTTACTGGGCGGTCGCGCTTCGCTTATTCCGCATCAGTTGTTTATTGCGCATGAATCGGCTAACCGGTCGGCGCCAAGAATCATGCTGGCGGATGAAGTGGGCTTGGGTAAAACCATCGAAGCGGGTCTGATTTTGCACCATCGGCTGATTAATGGCCTGAGCAACAGGGTATTGATTATCGTGCCTGAAACGCTGTTGCATCAATGGCTGGTGGAAATGCTCCGACGTTTTAACCTGCGTTTTAGTATTTTCGATGAGGCGCGCTGTCTTGATACCTATGCCGAAGACGATATGCTGGCCGAACCGGAAGCGGATGAAGCCGTTGGCGATAATCCGTTTCTAACCGAACAACTGGTTCTATGCAGTCAGGGCTTTTTTTCCAAGTATCCGCGCCGCCAACAACAGGCCATAGCGGCGGGTTGGGACATGGTAATTATCGACGAAGCGCACCATCTGGAATGGAGTGAACAAGCGCCCAGCTCCGACTATCTGTTTGTTGAACAACTAGGACAGGTTTCCCCCGGCCTTATTTTATTAACGGCGACACCCGAACAGTTGGGCAAAGAAAGTCATTTCGCAAGATTAAGGTTACTCGATCCCGACCGGTTTTACAGTTTTTCAGCTTTTGTCGAAGAAGAACGCTTATTTGAGCCGGTGGCAAATGCTGCCAAATTATTGCTGGCCAAAGAAGCGTTAAATGAAGATGCCCAGCAACATTTAGCTGCTCTGCTTAAGGATGACAATGTCGACGGCTTGTTGAAGAATCTTAATGATCCTGAAAAATCGGTGGCGGCGCGCGATGCGTTGATTAAGGTGTTATTGGATCACCATGGCACCGGGCGGATTTTATTTAGGAATTCGCGGCAAACCGTGCAGGGTTTTCCTGAGAGGGAACGTTACGGTTATGCCTTAACCGGGCCTGCAAATACCGATGACTTACAACAAGACCCGCGCTATTTGTGGCTGGTGGATAAGGTCAAACAATTGGCCGGTCAAAAAGCTTTGGTGATCTGCAAACATGCGCAAACCGCGATTGACCTGGAGCAAACCTTGAGAAATCGCGCCGGTATTGCATCGGCTGTATTCCACGAAGGTATGAGCATCATCGAGCGTGACCGGGCGGCGGCTTATTTTGCCGACCCTGAGAGTGCCGCTCGGCTATTAATTTGTTCTGAGATCGGCAGCGAAGGCAGGAATTTTCAGTTTGTGCATCATTTGATATTAATGGATTTGCCGACCAATCCCGATTTATTGCAGCAACGTATAGGCCGTCTTGATCGTATCGGGCAGAAACATATTATCCAGATTCATGTGCCGTACCTGGAACATACTGAGTGTGCGGTGTTGTACCGCTGGTATGATGAAGGCTTGAATGCGTTTGCCTGTAACAGTTCATCCGCCCAGCGGGTTGCAGATATTTTGCACGATGAGCTGGCAGCTGTTTTGGATAGTAAAAGTCAAACCGATATTGATGCGCTTATCGCCAAGACCCAAGCGCTCAGCGTTGAACTCGAAACGGAAATGCATAACGGTCGCGATCAATTACTGGAGTTGAATTCCTGTCGCAAGGAATTGGCGGATGAGCTTATCGATCAGCTGAATGCCTACGAGAAGGAAGGCGTGCTTTGGCCTTATATGGAAGATGTTTTTGAATGTTATGGCGTGGATACCGAGTTCCATTCGCCCGATTGTTTTATTATCCGTCCCAGCGACCATTTGCGCGTTTCTCATTTCCCTGGATTAACTGAAGACGGCTTAACGCTCACCGTTAACCGGCAGATTGCCTTGGCGCGCGAAGATATGCAGTTTATGACGTGGGAGCATCCGTTGGTCACTGCATCCATGGATATGGTGTTGTCCAGCGAAACCGGCAACGCGGCCATTAGCGTGATTAAACATAACGATCTTAAAGCCGGGCAGTTTTTGCTGGAGTGTTTGTTTATTGTCGAGTGTAGCGCACCTGCGGAATTGCAAATCGGACGATTCTTGCCCCACACGCCGATTCGGGTATTGATCGATCAAAACAAAAAGGATTTAAGCGCAAACATCGAACATCGCGACTTGGTTGAAGCCGGTATCAAGTTTGATAAGCATAAAATCATTGCCTTTTTGAGCAGCCAAAGGCCGCACCTGATTAATATATTGAGTGTTGCCGAGCAAAAAGCTAAAGCCGATATGCAGCAGTTAGTCGACCAGGCAACTCAAGCCATGCTGGAGTCGCTAAGTAATGAGATAAAGCGCCTGGTCAGGCTGAAAAAAGTGAATCCGAGCATTCGAGCCGAAGAAGTCGAGCAGCTAAAGGATATGACCATGCTGGCGCACGAAAACATCCAGGCCGCTCAGCTAAGACTGGATGCGGTGCGGTTTGTGATTACCAGTTGATTCATAATTATCCGTAGTTAGAAAAATAGAACACGGATGCCAAAAGAAGGCGCCTCTAGGCGACACGGATTTGACTGATAAGCGCTGATAATAAAAGCTTTTGAATTTCGGCAAATATCCGTAAACAGAAGAAAACTATTTATAATCGATGAAAAAATAAATCTGTTTAAATCCGTCTAATCAGTATCATCCGTGTTCTATTAAAAAACTCAGCATTTGTTGAGTGGTTACAGTTATTTTAATCGTTCCCACGCTCCTGCGTGGGAACGCATTCGGCAACGCTCCAGCGTTGCCAATCGTGACGCCGGAGCGTCACTAGCTGCATTCCCACGCTGGAGCGTGGGAACGATGTGTGAAATTATGATAAATATCGGCAAAATAAATAAGCTGAACGTAGTTAAGCAACAAGGCGCTAATGTCTATCTTGATGACGGAACCTCGGGAAAGGTGCTGCTGGCGGATAGAAAACTGCCTGCAAACTGCCAGGTCGGCGATACCCTAGACGTGTTTGTTTATGTCGATTCGGAAGGTCATTTGGCCGCCACCACCAAAAAGCCATTGGCCGAGGTGGGTGATATAGCTTGGCTGAAAGTGGTGTCGCTTAATTATGTGGGGGCGTTCCTGGATTGGGGCTTGCCTAAAGATTTGCTGGTTCCGTTTAGTGAACAATACCATGAGATGGAAGTAGGGCGGTCTTACCTAGTCAAGGTGTTTCTCGACGATCAAAGCCGCATTGCCGCCACCACCAAAATTGATAAATTGCTCAGCGATGAATCGTCCGATTATGAAGTCGGCCAAAAAGTATCGCTGATTATCGCCGATAAGTCCGATTTGGGCGTTAAAGCGATTATCAATAATAGCCACTGGGGCATGTTGTATGAAAACGAATTGTTTCAGCCGGTCAGGAAAGGTCAAAAACTGGATGGTTATATTAAGCAGATACGGGAAGATCATAAAATCGATCTCAGTTTGCACCAACCGGGATACGGCAAAGTCGTATCGCTGACAGACAGCATTTTAGCTAAGCTGCAAGCCAATGATGGCGTGTTGATGCTGAGTGATAAAAGCCCCCCGGAAACTATTTATGCGGCATTCGGGGTCAGTAAAAAAGTATTCAAACAGGCTATTGGCGCGTTGTACAAGCAACAATTAATTACTATCGATAAAAGTGGGATAAAGCTTGTTAAGCCGGTGGATTGATGCTGTTGCAACCTAAGCTTGGAAATTAAAACACAGTATGGCTAAGTTCAAAACTCATTATGATAGCTTAAATGTGTCGCGTAATGCGCCGGCCAGCGTTATCAAGGCCGCCTATAAGGCCCTTTGCCAAAATTATCATCCCGATAAATATGCAGGCGGACATGAAGAAGCGCTTCGGATAATGAAAGTCATCAATGGCGCCTATGCAGTTTTGTCCGATTCCGCCAAAAGAGCCGAACATGATCGATGGATAGATAAGCAGGAAAGGGCACACGCGAGTAATGAAGCCCAACGGATGGCGAAAATTATTACCAACGCCTATGTCGATGTAACGGCCAAAAAGCCCCCATCGGTCGGCTACCTTGTAACGATCAATAAATTTTGGAAAAACGCTTGCTATAGTGTCACTAAGGCGCTCCGACTTTCGCTCTCCCGCCTAGGAGGGAGGAAACGCGAAAAACAAACAAACTGGATTTTTTGGCTCGCAGGTGTGGTCGTAGCTATTGTATTGGTCGGTATTATTCTTTATGTATCCGACTCAAAAACAACGACAGTGGCAACAACGGCGGCGGTGAATCAAGAAGTTGCGGGGATGCTGGAAAAGGCCAGACGCATGTTAAACAAGGGCCGAGTTGTAGAGGCGTTATCACTTTACTTGCCGTTGGCGGAACAAGGGAATGCGGACGCACAGTTCCATGTAGGCTTGCTATACGCCAATGGACTGGGCGTAACAAAAGATGATAAACAGGCGGCCGACTGGTTTGGCAGGGCGGCCAAGCAGGGGCATAGGGAGGCGCAAACCAAATTGGGTTTTATGTATGCGACTGGAAAAGGCGTGACTCAGAATTATAATACCGCTGTTTATTGGTGTTACCAGGCCGCTGAGCAGGGCGATGTCATTGCCCAATATAACCTAGGACTGATGTACGCAAAAGGACAAGGCGTGGCACAGGATAACAGATTAGCTATTTCTTGGTACAGCAAGGCTGCCGCACAGGGCCATGCCCGTGCTCAATACAATTTGGGCGTTATTTATGCAAATGGCGTGGGTGTGCCAAAGGACAGCAAACAGGCTGCTGATTTGTATCGCAAGGCTGCCAAGCAGGGTTTGGCGGAGGCTGTTGCCGCTTTAAAGCAGTTGGAACATAGCGAATAAGGTAGTAACTCGCAAAAATAAACCACAAATACAATGGAACACGGATGACACGGATTAGACAGATAAACACAGATAAAACCAATGAATGGGCTATCCATCGACTCTTTAAAATCCGTTTAAATCCGTCCAATCTGTGTCATCCGTGTTCTATTATAAAATTAGCCCTGAGTAATTTACGTGTATTTTATTTATTGCGAGTTGCCTAGGGTGATTATCTGCGTTCGATTGTATTTAATGAACACCGAGTTAGCTAGGTTCTTTCGTTGATCCTATTTTTAACTATCAACCTACTACTTCACGTTGTGCTGCATCTCGGGCAATGGCAGACTGATATGATAGCCTTGGGCGTAATTGATGCCCATATCTTTCAGCGCCTCCCAAATTTCCTGGTTTTCGACAAATTCGGCAACGGTGAGAATGTCGATGTCTTGGCACAATCGTGACAAATTATGTACTAAGGCATAATCCACTCGAGAGGTCAGTATGTTACGTACAAAAGCGCCGTCAATTTTGACGTATTCAAAACGCAATTCACGCAAATAATGAAACGAGTTGTAACCCGTTCCGAAATCGTCGAGGGCAAAGGCAAAACCTTTACGGCGCAAATTGGTCAAAAACCGGCGCATGTTGGTCATATCGCCAATCGCATCGCGTTCCAGTAATTCAAAGACAATGCTTTCGGGGGGGAGTTCCAGTCGTTGGCAGAGCTCTTCGGCATAACCTAAAATGCCGCGGCCTTGAATTTCCTGCACCGACAGATTGATAAAAATTTTCGCGTTCGCTTCAGGGCGGTTGGTGTTCATACACGCGCGTTTAGCGGCAAAAGCGTTGTTGATCATGGCGAGATCGAGCTCACGCGCCAAACCGTATTTGTCAATGGTCTCGATAAACGTCGCCGCCGAGGTTGTTTCCCCCGTTGGGGATTTAAGCCGGGCCAGCGTTTCAAAGGCAAATAATTCGCCGCTTTGGCAGTTAACTATCGATTGGTAATAAGGAACGATACGCCCTTCCTTTAAGGCTTCGCGTAGATTTTCCGCATTATCGCGGGTCTCGCGAATACTGACGCGAGTTTCCGTTGCATCAAAGGCGCAAACGCTGTCTTTACCCATATCCTTGGCTTTGTACATCGCGGCATCGACACCCTCCAACAAGGTATCTATGGTTAGGCCATCGACAGGATAACTGCTCACGCCTACCGAGACGGTTAAATGGAAACGATTGCCTTGCGCCGATGTTATAGCCAGTTCCCGTAGTGCGCGACTGACATTTTCAGCGACTACCCGCGCGCCTTTGGGGCCGGTTTCAGTCAAGATAATGGCAAATTCATCACCGCCAATGCGGGCGCATAAATCGCCATTGCGTGTATGCTCAAGCAGGACATTGGCGATTGCACACAGCGCTGTATCGCCGGTGGGATGTCCGTATGAATCGTTAATATCTTTAAAATCGTCCAAGTCGAGCATCAGTACGCTAAATTCATGCTTATGGCGTTCGGAACGACCGATTTCATAGCGTAAAATATCGCTAAACTGGCGACGGTTGTGCAACCCGGTAAGAGGGTCATGCACTGCGTAGTATTCAAGTTCCAGCAGGGTGCGTGATAATACCTTGCTGGAGCCCACCACCATGACCATGACCGCGAGTATCGCGCGGATCACGCTGGCTTCCTGCGCTGATAAATTGTTTTCAGCGGCGTAAGCAACCCCTAATAAACCTGCCAGATTGGGCGAATGATCGGGTACGGGTACGCTGATCATACGAATATCGAGATCTGTCTTGATTCCGGCGCCGCAGTGAATATCAAATTCTTCAATATCCAGTGCTGCATCGGGGGGCAGTCCGATGCTTTGAAGCATTTGTTGGCTTAGTATGCCACGCGCTTGCGAGCGCACCTCTTCCGAGTATTGACCTAGATAATACAAGTAGAGCGATAAGCCATTTTCTTCGGCAAAGGCGATATAAAAAAAGTTAAATGGAAAAATGGCGTAAAAATCCACCAGGATTTCCTGCACAAACTCTTTCCACTGCGAGATATGTTCGTGCGACAGGATAATACGTTCCAATACCCGGCTTTGTCGCTCCAGCAAATCTTTTTCAATCAAAATAGAAGACAACTCAAGCAAGGTTTGATTAAACTCTATCATCAGGTCTTGGATGTGCCGGTCGCTAGACGCCCACTGCTTACTGCGTTGTTGAAACAGTAAATTAAGACTGTTATCCAAGCGGGTGCAGGTATCAATGATATGCGTAATTGTTGGGATCATCGCAATCATGGCGGCAGAGTCGTCGGTAGCCATGCTAGTAGCCATAGACGCCAACAATTTACTGATAATCTCTTGATGCACGTTATGGTTAAGTTCGGACAAACTTATTGCATAGCGCTGCGTATGCGTTTGATTTTCAAGTATTTCTGCAATCTGACTGATAACCCTAAAACGTAAGTTCTCCAGGTGAGTGGGCTGCGATAAATTACTCATGCCGGGTTCTCGGCACGCCGTTATGCTGCTCTTCTTCATCTCCTGTAGCAGAGTAGTCGTCAGGCGGAAAGTAGCCGCCGACTTGCATTATATCAACGCCGCATTGCAGGTTTTTGAGCCAGTTTAGAAAGTCCTGCACCGCAGCGCCCCGGTAAATCGGTCCGTGTTGAGGGGCTATCATCGCAATATCCAGGTCGGCAATGTTGCCCAGCCAACAACGTATTGCTTTGTTAGAGCACATGTAGCGGCGGTGAAATCCTTTGATATAGGGAATGTGGCTGGCAAAATCATCTACAAACGCGTCATTTTTATCCATGGGCAGCATCGCAGCCCCGATGTCGCCAGTGAACAGGATTTTGGAAATTGGGTCGTATACGTTAATTTGGCCTTCGGAATGCAAAAAATGCGCGGGTACGATTTTTAGTTTGAAGCCGGGCGATGGCTCACAGTCCATGCCTTCGTTAGGCACGCCGATAAATCGCGCCATATCTTTTAAACCGTAATGGGGTAAAAAACGCAGCCAAATACTGGAAACATACACAGGAGAGTGGCACAGTTCCAACCAAGTCGATAGGCCCCCGACTATGTCCGGGTCTTGATGCGATAAAAAAATAGCTTTAATTTGTTCCGGTCTCAGGTAACGCAACATTTCTACCAGTACCCTCGGCATCACTCCAAAACCGCCCGGATCAAGCAACACCCCGTCATTATGATGTGTGATTAGATACTGGTTGGAACGAACGCCGTCTTCTTCGCCCGGCTCGCTCTCGTTGAGTAAAATAAAACGGTGATCGGCGGAGTTAAATAATTTAATGTTACGCATATTCCCAAATTCGTTATTGAATTGATTTCTTTTTATATTTTCCATAGTTTACTTCAGGTAATTTCAAAAAGTATAGCTCCTTATTTTTATTGTTAATAAGTTTGGAGTTTACTTTAAGGCGATTGCCAAGAATAAATATACCCCAAATGGCGCAGGATTTTTGTTCGTATTCAAGGCGTAAAAATGGGCGCATAGCGAGCTATGCAACCATTTTTACAACGCAGGAGACGGGCAAAAAGACCAGTCAGTTGGGTATATTTTTCGCAGGAAAGCGCCTAAGTCAATTCAGGCATGATGTTATATGCATGAGCGGTTGCCGAAAAAAACGATGTACCCAGTTCATTTCGGTAAATCCTCTGTCGACAGCATGAACGTCCTAGGCTTAAAACCTAAGTCTTGTTCGGCTTCGGTGTGATCAAACACTAAATTACTGCTCATGCGCTCGGCCATGGCTGTCGACCACCGTCTATAACGCGGCAGGCAGCGCAAAATAGCCACTGCCAAACGAAAAAACCAGAGCGGGACAGTCAGCAGGTAAGGACGGCGGTCAAGGGCAGTAAATATACGGGCGACCATGTCACGATAAGTGAGTGTTTCGCCGCCGGAAATATTGTACGCCCGGTTCGTAGCGCAAGGCGCCTGCAAAGCAGCCGAACATGCAGCGGCTACATCTTCTGCATGGATAGGCTGACGTAAGCCGTTTGCTTTGCCCAATAAAGGAAAGAAACCCAAGCGACGGATGAAATGGGCGATTTCTGCGATATTTTTGTCTCGGCCTAAGCCGTAAATCAGTGTGGGGCGGATAATTACCCATTCTATTCCCCGTTTTTCCGCCCATTCCCGCACACGCGCTTCAGCATCCGCCAAACGGCGGGCTACAGCTTGTTCTTCGGGGTCCGATGATTTGTCTTTGCTAAAGCGACTGGTGGAAGACAGCGCTACCACGCGTTGCGCTCCATGAGCTTCCAATAATGCGAAATGCTCCGGTAACACCCAAATCGGCGCCACGCAAATCCACAACGGCAAGCTGTCATCTTTTTTGGCAAGAATATCTACGGTTGGGGGGTGGGATATAGGCAGTTGCAGCCATTTTACCCCATCCTCTACCTGCGTAACCGCATGTCTCGAATATGCAGTTATCCCGTAGCCGACTTGAGCCAGCTGATGTCTCAGGCATTCGCCTACTAAGCTGGTCGCGCCTAAAACACCTACTTGATAGTCAGTCACGCGTTATATCCATTCTGGACAACCGAGCCTTGCCTCTGATTAGAGACATGAGGGAAGGGGAGGGTTAAGGTTGAACTGTTTCTTTCAACAAGCGTTGCAGGTATTGCCCGTAACCGCTTTTAGCGAGAGGCTGGGCCAATTTTTCCAGTTGCTCGGCATTGATAAAGTTTTTACGGTAGGCGATTTCTTCCGGGCAAGCCACTTTTAAGCCTTGCCTATGTTCGATAGTTTCGATGAAATTGCTGGCTTCGATCAGGCTCTCGTGAGTGCCGGTATCGAGCCAGGCATAACCGCGTCCCATGATTTCTACATTAAGTTGGTCGCGTTCAAGGTAAACACGGTTCAGGTCGGTAATCTCCAGCTCGCCCCGAGCGGATGGTTTAAGGTCGGCGGCGATGTCGACTACTTGGTTGTCGTAGAAATACAGGCCTGTGACAGCATAGTTGCTCTTTGGCTTAGCGGGCTTTTCTTCCAGGCTGGTGGCGTGACCTTGCGCATCGAAGGCCACTACACCGTAACGTTCTGGATCTTGTACATGGTAGGCGAAGACGGTGGCGCCTTGATCACGCAACGTGGCTTGTTCAAGCTGGGTATGCAGGTCGTGACCATAGAAAATGTTGTCGCCCAGCACCAAGGCGCTGGGGGCGTTGCCGATAAAGTCTTTGCCGATGATAAAGGCTTGGGCAAGGCCGTCCGGACTGGGTTGTACGGCGTATTGCAGGTTAAGCCCCCAATCGCTGCCGTCGCCGAGCAGTTGTTCAAAGCGTGGCGTATCTTGCGGGGTGGAGATGATTAAAATATCCTGAATACCCGCCAACATTAGGGTGCTGAGGGGATAGTAGATCATCGGCTTGTCGTAAATCGGCAGTAGTTGTTTGGAAACTACTTTAGTCACCGGGTAAAGCCGGGTGCCGGAACCGCCAGCCAGTACAATGCCTTTGCGTGGGATCATGATTGTTTCTCAATAATTTCGGTAAGCATACGAGTGATGCCGTTTTGCCAATGAGGCAGATTCAGGTCGAAGGTGTTTTGCAGTTTTCCGGTGTCCAGGCGTGAGTTTTTAGGGCGCGGGGCGGGCAAGGGAAATGCGCTGGTAGGCACAGGCTGGATTGCTTCCGGCGCAGTCTTGGTGTCGATGCCCATTTGACGCGCAACATCAATGACGAATCCGGCATAGCTGTACCAGGAGGTTTGACCGCTCGCCACAAGGTGGTACAGGCCGCTTACCTCTGGATGCTGTAACGCCGCACGAATAGCGTGGGCGCTTACATCCGCGAGTAAATCCGCACCGGTGGGTGCGCCTATTTGATCATCGATAACGGTAAGACTGTCTCGCTCCCGCGCCAAACGCAACATGGTTTTGGCAAAGTTGCCGCCACGCGCGGCATAGACCCAGCTGGTACGGAAGATCAGGTGTTGGCAGCCTGTGGCGCATATAGCTTCTTCGCCTTCCAGTTTGGTTTTGCCGTAGACGCTGAGAGGGCCGGTAGGGTCGGTTTCCAGCCACGGCGTGTCGCCGCTGCCGTCAAACACGTAATCGCTAGAGTAATGAATAAGCCAAGCGCCGCTACGTTTGGCTTCTTGGGCTAAAATGCCGGGGGCCAGTGCGTTGATAGTACGGGCCAGTTCGGGTTCACTTTCGGCTTTGTCGACGGCGGTATAGGCTGCGGCATTGACTATAATATCCGGGGCGACGGTGCGAACGGTTTGTGCGATGCCTTCCAGATTAGTAAAGTCGCCGCACAATGATTGGCTGTCGGAACCCAGCGCCACCAGTTCACCCAAGGGCGCAAGACTGCGTTGCAACTCCCAGCCGACTTGACCGTTTTTGCCGAACAGGAGGATTTTCATATTTGTCATGCGCTGCGTCCTGTGTAGTTTTTTTCAAGCCATTCGCGGTAAGCGCCGGATTGGACGTTGGCTACCCAATCCTGGTTTTCCAAATACCAGTGGACGGTTTTACGAATGCCGGTGTCGAAAGTTTCGGCCGGCTTCCAGTCGAGTTCACGCTCTATCTTGCTTGCGTCAATGGCATAGCGGCGATCGTGTCCGGGGCGGTCCGTAACGTAGGTGATTTGTTCGCGATAGCTATGGCCGTCCGTTCGGGCGCGGAGTTCGTCGAGCAGTGCGCAAACCGTATGGACGATGTCGATATTGGGTTTTTCGTTCCATCCGCCGATGTTGTAGACCTCGCCGACTGTGCCGGCTTCGAGTACGCGGCGAATGGCACTGCAATGGTCTTTGACGTAAAGCCAATCCCGGATTTGCTGACCATCGCCGTATACCGGCAGAGACTTGCCTGCAAGTGCATTGACTATCATCAGCGGAATGAGTTTTTCCGGGAAGTGATACGGGCCGTAGTTATTGGAGCAGTTGGTGGTTAGCACCGGCAAGCCGTAGGTATGATAATAAGCGCGCACTAAGTGATCGCTGGCGGCTTTGCTTGCCGAATAAGGGCTATTGGGCTCGTAGCGGTGAGTTTCGGTAAAGGCCGGTGCGTCTTTAGTCAGGGAGCCGTAAACTTCATCGGTGGATACATGCAGGAAGCGAAAGTTTTGCTTGGCTTCGTCTTGCAGGTTGCTCCAGTAACCGCGCAATGTTTCCAGCAGGCGGAAGGTGCCGACGATATTAGTCTGGATGAAATCTTCCGGGCCGTGGATGGATCGATCGACATGGCTTTCGGCGGCGAAGTTAATAATAGCGCGTGGTTGATGCCGGGCGAGCAGGTCGGCTACCAAGGCCGAATCGCCAATATCGCCTTGCACGAAAAGATGCCGTTGATCGCCATCCAGCGAGGCAAGGTTTTCGCGATTGCCTGCGTAGGTAAGCGCATCCAGGTTGATGACTGTTTCGCTTGCTTGCGCCAGCCAGTCCAATACAAAATTTGCACCGATAAATCCGGCACCGCCCGTTACTAAAATCATTTGATATACCTGAAATGCTTGTTGGCATAAGTATCAGCCCCTTCTCCCTTGAGGGAGAAGGTTGGGATGAGGGGGGATATAAATGGTTGTTTTTATTCTCCTCACCCCAACCCTCTCCAACAGGAGAGGGAGCTAGGTCAGTTTGCAATCCATTGTATTTACAGTACAAAAAAGCTGTGTAGATACCTATGGCTTGTTGGGGAACGGCATTGTCAGGCAATCTGCCTGAGCAAAATAATTCCTAATCCTGCAAATTTAAAGCAACCAAATTATGTGCATGATTGATGAGTTCTGCAGGGCTTTCAAATGCCATTGTAACTTACTGAGAGAGAGGCTTACAAGGCATAGCTACTGACACAGCTCAACTCAATATTTAAAAAAACAGTAACATACGCGATGAATGTAAAAAACAGCATTAGCTTGCCGAGCCTGGTCTAAAACAGCGTTAACGGGCAAAATACCCGAGTTAATCAATAAGCATCCGCGCCAAAGGACTATTGCTGTCTATTGATGATAGTTGATCGGTATCGGCGGTGCCGCAAAGCGCAATAATTTCGGTAAGCTGCTTGAGCTGACCGGAATGTTGACTGCTGATATTTTCTATCGCCATCAACACTTCGCCATCAATCATGCCGATTGCGTTGATCAAACCTTTGTTAAGTCCTCTTGACGCGCTTTTTTCCAACGAAGGCTGTGCTTTTTTGAGGATAAAAAAAGGAGTCAGCCAAGTAATGGCGATTAACAAACTGCTGTGTACGGCAAAATCCACACCCAAATAATCTACCTTGGACATGTTGCTGGCGTAATAGCCTATAAAAACCTGATAGCCGACCCAGCCAATAGCTGCAAGCGGCAAGATTATTTCGCATAAGCGCATAAACCTTAAAAAAGCACGGTGCAATGCATTGCCGGGGTTCGCCAAGGCCTGCCTGGCAGCCAGTTCGCATTGTGCCTGGATAATTTTTGGGGCTTTTTCACGTAACGCGGACAATTGTTTTTTCAATGGAGTCGCCGGAACGCCTAGCCGGTCGGCATTGCTGACAAATTCATCCAAGGCATCATCAAATCGGGCTTCCGCCCAATCATCCCATAAGTTGAATTTAGCCCCGGTCGATGCATATTTTGCCGTCGGATTATTCAATAAATCGGCTGCGTGATTGGCATAGTGCTTTGCCAACTGCTGTATGGGCCATGCAAATCCCTGTTGCAACACTTGGTTGGTGTGCTGCCATTGCTCTTGCCACAGTGTTGGCAGTTGCCTAAAAGCTTCTTTTGAACCTAGCGCTAGCTTGGTATTTTGCAGGTCTTGCTTTAACTCGTCTTTTTTAATCCGGGAGCTTCTTTGTTCCAGTTGCTCAACAATATGTTGGGTCGCCAACGAACTAATAGTCGATTCCAGCGCTGCAAACTCATCGGCTTGCAGGTCTTCGACGCAGGCGGTTTTGAATATAATCGGCTCGGCAAATCCCGCTTTATGCAGTTGCTGCTTAAAGTCTTCATACTGTTCTGTCATGCCTCTGTCCCATTGGTTCAGGACAAACACCCAGGCGTGCCTGCCGCCTTCTGCGAGCAGTAAACGCCAGGCCTTTTCATCCCGATAGCGCTCGGGGCTGACCACATAGATCAATACGTCGATATGCGGCAACCATTCCAGCACCTGGTGTTTATTGCTTTGCTCGGTGCTGTCGAAATCGGGCATATCTATCCAGATCACATGTTTCCTGGATTCATCGTCATGTTCGGCGATTTTGATTTGCGCCAGCGGCAGTTGCTCGGGCAAATGCTTAATCGCAACGCTATGATGATGATATAACGTGACTTCCCGTGAAGTGGGCCGTTCCACTCCGGCTCTGGCAATGGCTTTTCCTGCCAAACGGTTCAGCAAGGAACTCTTGCCCACGCCGGTGCCGCCCATGAATGCGACAATCAGCGGCCTGGAACCGTTATGGTTAAACAGCGTATCGGGCGTTTTTGCATCAAAATCACTTAACTGCTGTGCGGCGGCGGTATTAATCCAGCCCGCTGCCTGTGCCTGCTCTGCCCAGCATAAGGTTGTTTTTACTAAACTAGAGTAATCGTAAGCCATGGCGTTTTTCTGTGAGTTGTTGCTCTGCCGCACTCAGCTGGTCAGGGGAGATATTAAAATGAGTCGTCATCGGTAATTGTTCGGGTACAGACAACAGTTTAAGGCGCAAACTCTCGATAAATAAGGCTTGTTTTACGGTGTTGAATTGATTTTGCTTTAACTCGGTTTCCACTTTATGCATATAGCCGCCTACGGCGCTTTCCGCCAACAACGACGTTACGGTCAGCATCGCCGGGGTAATGACCAAATCATGCAGACCTATGCCGCCCATTTGCAAGGTCAACGCAATGGCGGCGGCATCGGCAGCCGCACGGGTCGCCCGCAAACCGTTTAAAACTATGGGTTGTTCTTGCAATTTGTAATACAAGCGGTGCGCCGCGCTTTCCACATCTTGCTGAAAAGACAGATGATAGTTTTTTGCCGCTTGGGCAAAATCCTGCAACACATCCTGCCGTTGGCTGCGTAATACGGTGTTGATCTGTCGCCACCATTGCCCCTGTTGTCCATGCTCGGCCTTATCCAGCAGTTTGTCCATCAGTTGAATTAGGGTATGTTCGGCTATTTGATTTAACAAGGCTATTTCGTAACTGCTGTCTGCAATATGCAGTCTTGTTCGTCCCAGTTTCATGACCTGCCTGATTGGCCAGGTCAAAATCTTACGGGTGCCGGCCAGAATGCTGGCAAATCCGGGTATTTCCATTAAGTTCAGCAATTCCGTCATCGCAAGCTGGAAGGTTTCATAATGATGCGGATGATTCAGGTAGTCGCGTTGGTAACTTTCCATTGCCTGCTTGATCATAAGATCGACCAATTCAAGCCAATCGTTTAACGCTTGGTGTTCGGCAAAAACCGGTTCCAACCAGGTTTGCCAGTGTTTTTTCAATAACTCCTGCTCAAAACGGGCGTGCTTTGTATGTCTTACTTTGTTAGCCACGGCCTTAAGCAGTTGTTGTTTGGACTCGGGCCACACCGGCAGTCCGCCCGGCTTTTGGTAATACAGAGAAACGACTTCGGGAAATTCGTCGGTTCTGGCTTGCCGCCATTTTTCTTTTAATGATTGGATAATGATCGACTCCGAACCCTCGACCAATTTATTCAGGCAAATAATGGTCGGCTGGTGTAATTCTTCAAGAGCGACCATGATGTCCCAAACCGATTGATCCGCATATTTTTCCTTGCTGACCACCAGAATGACTATATCGGCCAAGGCAATCGCCCTGATAACGCCTTCCCGGTAAGTGGCCGAGTCTATCGAATCAAAATCGGGCGTGTCCCATAAAACCCCATGCGGCATGAGCCCGGAGTCGGCGGTATTTTCTGTTAATGAATAACAATCGTGCCGCTCCTTGCTTAGCTGTGTTTGTTGTAACTGCTGAAAACGACCGAAATAACGTTGCAGATTGCTGCAATCCTCAAGGCTTATGCCATTACAAAAACCCTGGGGGTGGATAGTGTAACCGGCAAGAGGACTGACTCCGGCGGCATTGCTGTTTAATAACACGTTGACCAGTGAACTTTTTCCGGCCTGGGTCGGCCCCACCACCGCCATCTGTAACAAGGGCTTAGCTGATGTGTCAAGCAGCTGGCCCTTGCGTATGAAGGCTTCAGCTAAAATAAGCTGATCGATCCGCTGTTGATAAGTTATTTTGACGGTCTCGTTACCGTAGGGGCGATCCGAAAGGCCGCCTAAAACCGCTTGGTAACGTTGTTTTAATAATTGGATAAATTCCAGCATGAAAAGCTAGCTCAGGATTATAATGACCGACTATTTTACTTTGTTTGGAGATCCTGCGTTATATAATAAGGCGATTGCCAAGAATAAATGTACCCAAATGGCGCAGGATTTTTGTTCGTCTGCAAGGCGTAAAAATGGGCGCATAGCGAGCTATGCAACCATTTTTACAACGCAGGAGACGGACAAAAAGACCAGTCAGGTGGGTATGTTTTTCGCAGGAAATCGTCTGACAATCGCAAACCCTGTGAAAATCATGACATGCGTCCCTACTTAAACTTGAGGTTATCTTTATGAAGAAATTACCTGTTCTTCTGCTCATTCTCTGCTGCACATCGTTAATTGCATGTAGCAAAGGCTCTCAAATCAATGGCCATAACACCCGTACTGCCTATAGGTCAGTAAAAGCGTTAAAAAACCGCTTATCTCCCGATGCGCGTATTGAATTTGAAGTCTCTTTCTGGATGCTTCGCGATTCCATTAAAAGCGAAAACGACTTTCTTAACGCTGTTGACGGCAAAAAACCTGAAGAAATCATTGCATTGGGTAAGGAGCTTTATCAGCAACGGAAAAATAACGGATTTGCAGGCTATGACAAGTACACAAGCTGGGATGATATGATTGCCAAATTCGGCAAGGAAAGAATCGACCAGGATAACCGTAAAGGCCAGAAAGAAGATCCTAAAGACAAAGCCAACGAAGTTTTGTACAAACTCTAATCTCACCGGCTGGGCAAGGCTTTTTGAACAGTTGCTTTTTGATAAGATAAGGCTGCAACAAATTGACTTGCCTCAGCTATCGTCTGTTCCATGGCATGGATAAGCTGGGAAATATCTACGCCGATTTCGATAAATTCATGTCTTAATGCGGCGATAGCCTGGGCATTAAGATTATGCTTAAGATATAACACCTGGTCTTTAAAGGCCGCCAGTACCGGTTGTATTTTAGCTTCGGCCTTTTGCATAGACTTGATAAGCCGGGCGTAATTTTGTTTAGCCGTCTTTAGCTGTTGCTTGCTGTGAGCGCGCAAGTTACGGTTAGTGTATTCGCCAAGTTCCTTTTCCCATTCTGCAAACAGCGCCTCGCTGACCTGTTCAATCGCCCTGATCCTGTCGCTGATCGCAGTGGATTTAGCGCAGCAAAACTGGTATTGCCTGTTGAGCAGATTGTATTTATGATCCAATGTCGTTTCATTGACGCAAACCAGGTTCTTAAATCGCTCCAAGGCATCCTCAAACTCGTCCCTGGTTTCCTGTAAACCTATGCATGCCTGTTCAACATGGGCAACGACTATATCGCGCTTATGTTCGCCAATGGATTCCCTGGCGCTGTAAATAGCGGTGCGGATTTTTTTTGACAGGAATCTACTGATTAACTTTAACATTTTTTGCGTCATATTATTGGTCGGCGGTTTGTTATGATCGGCCATTAGAACCTTGGTGTATTCATAGGGTTCCCACGCTCCGGCGTTGCGGGACGCTGGAGCGTCTGCCACGGCATTCCCTGCCGGGATGACGGTGTCCCGCAGGCACTTGTGTCTAAAGATGAGCGCTCCGGCGTGGGGATTTATTCGCGCCGCCAGCTGGTTGTGCCGTCGGGGGAGTCTTCCAGAATTATGCCTTGCTCTTTTAAATCGTTACGTATTTTATCGGCCAATGCCCAGTCCTTAGCTTTTTTTGCATCCAGCCGCGCCTGAATTTGTTGTTCAATTATTTCTTCCCCGAATGCCGATTCACTACCGCTTTTAAGAAAGGCATCAGGATCATCCTGCAATATTCCCAACAAGCCGCTTAAATATTTTAGCGTAGCTGCCAATGAGCAAGATTTCTGTTGATCGGTTTCTTTGGCTTTATTCAGGTCCCTGGCCAAATCAAATAACACCGACAATGCGACCGGCGTATTAAAATCGTCATTCATCGCCTGTTCAAAACGAGTTTTATAAGTTTCTTCGATCGCCGCATCGGCTACGACTTTCATACTGCGCAGGGCTGTATATAGTCGCGTTAAAGCCGCTTTTGCGTCATTGAGTTGCTCATCGGAATAATTCAACGGACTGCGGTAATGACTGGAAAGAATAAAAAAACGTATGATCTCCGGTTTATACTGATTCAACACGTCCCGCACAGTAAAGAAATTACCCAGCGACTTGGACATTTTTTCATCGTCAACGCGGACAAAGCCGTTGTGCATCCATACATTGACAAATTTTTCGCCGGTTGCGCCTTCCGATTGGGCAATCTCATTTTCATGATGCGGAAACTGCAAGTCCATGCCGCCGCCATGTATATCGAAATGATTACCCAAACAACAGGTAGACATCGCCGAACACTCGATATGCCAGCCGGGACGCCCCATGCCCCACGGCGAATCCCATGCCGGTTCATTAGCTTTAGCCATCTTCCACAACACAAAATCCATAGGGTTGCGCTTTGCCAAATCCACGTCAACCCGTTCTCCTGCCTGTAAATCGTCGAGGTTTTTTCCCGATAAGCGGCCGTAATCATTAAACTTAGTCACCGCATAAAACACATCGCCATTAGTGCCGACATAAGCCAAGCCTTTATCCACCAGGGTAAGAATCATCGCAATAATATTGTCGATAGACTGCGTCGCCCTCGGTTCAAGGTCGGGCGGCAATACGGCCAGCGCCCGTTCATCTTCGTGCATCGCGTCGATAAACCGCTCAGTCAATTTGCCGTAGTCCTCGCCGTTTTCGATGGCCCGCTGAATAATCTTGTCGTCAATATCGGTAATGTTGCGTACATAGGTCAATTCATAAGCCTGATGACGAAAATAACGCGCAACTGTATCAAATACCACCATGACCCGCGCATGGCCGATATGACAATAATCATAAACCGTCATGCCGCAGACATACATACCGACTTTACCCGCTACACGCGGCTGAAACGGTTCTTTTTTTCGGGTTAAAGTGTTATATATTTTCAACATGTCATTAAAATATTTCAGTTAGGTAATGTTTTCATTTGACGGTAAGCATGACCGATTAAGTCGAGGCTGGCTAACAAAACGGTACAATCTACCAAGCAGATGCTTCTCTTTCAAGACAAAAACACTTAAAATCTATTCTTTGCATCACGCTATAAGGAAAAACTATGCGCATTTTTATTTTCTCCATGATGCTGCTTTTAACTACAACATTCTCATTTGCAACGGAAAACCTTATGTCTGATACACCATCAAAAGTTAAATTAACAACATCTCTGGGTGAAATCATTATTCAGTTAAATCCTGAAAAAGCGCCTGTTTCATCAGCAAATTTTCTGACTTACGTTAATGAAGGCTTTTATAACAGCACTATTTTCCATCGCGTAATCCCAGGATTTATGGCTCAAGGCGGCGGTTTTGATACTGATTTTAATCAAAAAGCAGTTCATGACCCTATCAAAAACGAAGCCGATAACGGCCTGCCGAACAAACGCGGTTCTATAGCCATGGCTCGCACTAATGTTCCTGATTCGGCAACAGCCCAGTTTTTTATCAACTATAAGGATAACGCATCGTTGAATCATACCAGCCCGACCCCAAGCGGCTGGGGCTATGCGGTATTCGGCGAAGTTATTGAAGGCATGGACGTTGTCGATGCAATGGCTAAACAACCTACCGGCAACCGCGGCGGACATCAGGACGTGCCAAAAACCGACATCGTCGTCGAAAAAGCTGAAGTTATACAATAGACGCAAGGCACAAGGCTAAGGGCAAACTTACGTGCCTTTAGCCTTCAATTTTTAGTTCTCAATCCCAGTATTTTCCCGCCTTTGAATCAAGAAATCCTGTTTATCTCAGACCTGCATATTTCTCTGGAAAAACCTGAAATCACTCGCCGTTTTCTATGGTTCCTGACTGAAAGGGCAGCCAAAGCTGCCGCCGTTTATATATTAGGCGATCTTTTCGATGCCTGGATAGGCGATGACGACTTTACCCCGCCTAACAATAAGATCCGAACACAGCTAAAACAACTGACCGGTTCGGGTATCCCGGTTTATTTGCAACAAGGCAACCGTGATTTTCTGCTGGGCAAGCAATTTTCCAAAGATACCGGCGTTACGCTTCTTGATGAGTATGCTGTCATCGACGTGCACGGCACGCCGACGCTGCTCACGCACGGCGATTTATTGTGTACCGATGACTTGCCTTATCAGGCATTCCGCGCCAAGTCGCATACTCAGGCATGGCGGCAATCGGTGTTGTCTAAGCCTTTATTGGTGCGCTTACTGGCGGCGCGTTGGTATCGCCTTCGCAGTTATTTCCACAAACGCAAAAAATCCCAGGACATTATGGATGTGAACCAGAACACGGTGCTTAATATTATGCGTGAGCGGCACTGCCTGCGCCTGATTCATGGGCATACGCATCGTCCTGCGATCCATGATTTTGAAATAGACGGCCAAATCGCCCAGCGTTTTGTACTTGCCGCCTGGACTAAGGATGCAGGCGAAGTATTATGTTGGAATCAAAACGGTTACCAGGTTGAAGCTCTTTAGTTACAGCGTTTTCAACTTAAATGAGTTACTAATTGTTAGCGGGCTATGTCGGCTTCATTGCCGCTGGAGTGCAGGCTTTGCCTGCGCTGGCAAGCAAAGCTTGCACTCCAGCCACGCCATAGCTTTATTATTTTTAGTCATTAACTGAGTTTGAAAACACTGTATAACTATTCAGACCCCGATCGTATTTAGACCTTCCAGGTTTTTAAAACCTGGAAGGTCTTGGCGTAATACTTACCTTATTGTTTTAAAACGACATCACATAGCGTGGGGAGCGCCAGAGGTTCCATTCTTTGCGGCGCTGGAAGCGGTTTTTTAGCTTCTTCTGTAAACCACCAAGCCAATGACGCATCGCAGCCGTCGCCTTCAGGAAGCGCTTCCTGTCCGGTGCAGTTTTTATTGTTCAATGGGCATTTGAGGCGCACATGAAAATGATCGTCATGCCCCCGCCATGGACGAATTTTTCTTAGCCAATCATGGGGCGATTTGCGTGTGCATAACAGGCGTTTGATGCTGGGATTGACAAAGATCCTGTCGACTTCGGGCCTGCGCGCCGCAGTCTCAAGGATTTTTTCATGCGCCGACGACCACCGGTTGTCATCAATAGCATCCGATTTGCTAACAAGAACAGAGGGAGCGCCCCAGGTTTCGCGCTCATTAAATTCCAGGCTTCGGCTTGCGGCCTGTTGTGAAAACAAATACCAGATATCGACATCGAGTCCGGATTGGTGGCTGCGATGCCCGCTTAGGGTCGGGCCGCCGCGCGGTTGTCCCAAGTCGCCGATAAGCAAGACTCCCCCGTGTTGCGACTTGGTGCTGTAGGCTAGGGTTTCGATAAACCGTATCAAGTCTGGATGACCGTAAGACCGGTTCCGGGTGGGGCGCATCACTTGATAGCCTGTGCCATTTGAAGGCAGTGAGACCGCGCCGCTTAAACAGCCGGCGGTATAAGAACCAATACTCTGGGCGCTATCGCCGATTTGCACAGTTTGTTTGATCATAGCCCAGTTATTTGCAGCGGGGGCTGAAGAGCATTCGGAAAATATACCTAACAACAGGATAAATAGAGGGAATTTCATTTTAAAACTGTAGTGGTTATAAAACGTGCAAACCTAAAAACTGCGATTGATCAGCGAAACTGCCGGTTTATTTCTTAACCGGCGCTGATAAGTTCAGGAAGTGCCGGGCATTATTACTGGCCGGAGCTGGGCCGGAGCTATTGCTGGTAGCGCTACCTGTTGATGAAGTATCACTCCCTTTTGCAGGGCTGACGGCTTCATCTTCCAGCTGGAGTTCCTCTTCTTCAGGCACATTGCCGTCGTGGAGCAGGTATTCGCGGCGCTGCTGGTAAGCATTTTTGATAAAGGAATAGCGATCGACAGAGGCTTCATCAACGAGCTTTTCAGTCGGCATCAGATCGGCGCGGGTATCGGTAACATCAACCGTTTTTGCTCCCGCATTGACCGCGCTGACAGCAGCGCCGCCACCAGCAAATACAAAGGTATAGGTGAGTGGATTAAATAAAGCGTCGCCAACAGCTCCGGCAACTTCTCTAGGTGAGCTTGCTCCCAAAAACGGCACCACCAGATAGTTACCCGATGGAACGCCCCAGAAACCTAAGGTTTGCCCAAAGTCCTCATTATGTTTGGGCAGGTCAATCATTTTTGCCACATCGATAAAGCCGACAACACCGGCCGTGGTGTTAATCAGGAACCGGCTGGCATCCATACCGCCCTGTGCCATTTTAAGTTGAAGAAAATCATTAATGGTTACGCCGATGTCGTTCATGTTACTGAAGAAATTACTTATGCCGTCATCAACGAATTTTGGGGTTATCCACAAATAGCCTTTTGCCACGGGTTTTATAACGGCTTTGTCGAGACCGTCATTAAAGTCTTGAGTACCACGGTTCCAGCCTTCCCAAGGGTCTTTTTCGTTGACCTTCGAGCTAGTAGCGCACCCCCCAAGTACACTTGATATAACCAAGCTACTCACTAATAAACGAGTGTTGATGATAGTTTTTTGCATACTCATGGTTAATCTCTATTTGCTTTGGTGTTGAGGTAATTGGAAGTTTGTATCGGACTACTACTAAAATTGCGCAAAGTATATCAGACACAAGCCGTAAAAAACCTTATTGATTTTGCATTTGGCGGAGTATCCAGTGTTGCCGCTTAAGTAAATAACTTGATGGCCGGGCTGCCCGCAGCAGTATCGGATTAGGCAGGGTTGCTGCTAATAATGCCGCTTGAGACCGGCTGATTTGGTTTGCGTGAATGCCAAAATAGCGCTGACTTGCTGCCTCTATGCCGAATAGGTGATCGCCAAATTCAGCTATGTTCAGGTAGACTAACAATATCCGCTCCTTACTCCACAACAACTCGATCAATAGCGTAAACCAGACTTCCAAGCCCTTGCGGACAAAACTTTTGGACGGCGTTAAAAATAAATTCTTAGCCACTTGCTGGGAAATAGTGCTGGCTCCCCTAAGCCGTCCGCCGTCCATGTATGTATCTATGGATGACTGTATGGAATGCAAATCAAACCCGGAATGTTGAAAAAAACGCTGATCTTCCGAAGCAATAACCGCCGAAGAAGCATAAGTTGAGATTTTTTTTGCACCAACCCATGAGTATTGAATAGGCTTAAACGAGCCGTCGTCCATTAAGTCTTCAATATGTCGATACACCATAAACGCTGAAGTTGGCACAGGCGCCCAGCGTAATAATACACACAAGCCGATCGATGAAGCCAGGAAGGTGAATAACAAATAAAACGCAACGTTGCGTAACATTTCCTTGATGGATGACGGGCGAAAATTGTTATTGCCGGGGGAGCGGGATGGTCTTGCCAAAGTACAGTGATGATGTGTGCTGGTTTAGAATTTTGTTTTACATTTGTGCATATGATAAGGCCTTAGCCCAGACTTGAACAGCTTCAAACAATACTGCCGAATTTTGCTGCTCGCGAGTATATAATAAAAACCTCCTGCACAGATTTGCTCCAACCGTATGAAACTGCGATACACACTCATTACCCTGCTATTTATTATGCAAAACGGCTGTATGCCGATGACTTATCCGCCCGGTGCGAGAATGAATGCGAGTCCGCAGCTTGGCGAGAACATTTTCCTAACCGAAGATGGCGCAAGTTTGCCGTTACGTCATTGGCTGCCCAAAACCGAACCGCGTGCGGCCATTATCGCGTTGCACGGATTTAACGATTACAGCCGTTTTTTTGATTCGCCGGGAGAGTATTTCAGTAAACAGGGCATTGCCTGTTTCGCTTATGATCAACGTGGTTTTGGTGCGGCCCCGCAACGCGGTTTATGGGCCGGTAGTGAAGCATATAGTCATGATTTACAGGTTTTAGTGCGTCTAGTAAAACAGCGTTATCCGAAACGCCCGGTTTATCTGCTCGGCGAAAGCATGGGTGGCGCGATAATTATCACGGCGATGAGTCAGGCGAATATGCCGGAAGTCGCAGGAATTATTCTTGCGGCTCCTGCGTTGTGGGCCAGGTCGACCATGCCTTGGTATCAAACCGGTTTGCTTTGGACGTTGGCACACAGTCTGCCTTGGTTGACGTTGACAGGGGAGGGCGTACACGTCATAGCGTCGGATAATATCGATATGCTCCGCGCTATGGGGCGGGACCCCTGGGTTATCAAGGCGACCCGCGTGGAAACGGTGTACGGCTTGACCGATTTGATGGACGAGGCATTTAACAGCGCCACATCGCTACGCGGAAATACCCTGATGCTATATGGCGAAAAAGATGAAATTATCCCCAAAGAGCCGACTTATGCGTTCTTGCAGCAGTTTCTCCAGGCGGATGCAGCGAAGAAAACCGTGGCGATTTATCCGCAGGGTTACCACATGTTGTTGCGCGATTTGCAAGCGGCTACTACTTGGAAAGATATAGCTGCCTGGATTAACGCCAGTCCTGACAAGCTTCCGTCGGGTGCGGATAATAGGGCTAAGCAACTATTAAGCAGTCAGTTGTACTCGATGTTCAAGTTTTTAAGGAATGAAAACTAAATAACTTGAACAGATAACATCCCTTGAAGGGATGTTATCTGTAAATCGGCTGTATGAGTTATTTAATTTTCATCCCTAAGCTTAGAAAAATAGCAGCGTTAGAACATCAAATTGAAACCCTGATTTTCATGTCAGGTTTTTAGCTGACATGCCGCTCGTCTTTCTTTGCTGATCATTTCAAAAATCTTACCGGCGTTAAATAATCGTTCCATTGAGCGCTTTTCCATACTTTAACCAACGGCATCGGCGATGGCGCCATCCAGTACAGCGTCATTGTACAAAGGGTCATTAATGCCGAGGCTGTCATATTGTTATAGCTAAATAATTTGAAGGCGGTGCCAAAAGAACTTTTCATCCGGGCATTGGATAAATCAACGCTATAGAGTTCATCCAACAGTAAATGAACGATAAATCCCAAGGCAATGAAAAAACCATTTAGCCAAGCGTGCAAGGCATCCCGGTGCAAAAAACGATAACTGATACAGGTCATCAACAAGGCAAAAAACACGGCGGCCAATACCGAGTGGAACACGCCGCGATGAATGGTCAGTACGTTAAACAGCGCAAATATTCCATAACGAATGAACAGGTAAGCGCCCGCCAGAATCGCTAATAAGGGGTAGGGCTGGTAACGGTCTTTAAATGCATGTAGCGCAGCGGCTACGCCCATTAAAGCCAGTACGGTAAATAACAGTTTCACCGGTCTTGAGTTGCTCGCATCAATATCCGGCAGCAGTCCGCCTAATGAGCCAAGGAAAATAAGCCATGGCATATCGGCTTTAGCAATCAAATGAACATTAACCGCAACTAGCGCCGCTCCCATTCCGGCAGCTGAGGCGATGAATAAGTGGGTGTTAAAATTGGCCATATAAAACAACAATCCTTATGTAAATCTAAAAAAATGCAGATTATGACATCATCTGTCTACAATGAGGCCAGATTTGCTAGAATGATCGACTTTGTAGTCTTTTACCGAGCATAGCGTTATCCGAGATAATGGCGCGCCGACGCGGACACGCAGTCGAGCTTGCAAAGACTGTAACAGCTGACTTTTTCATTAACTCAACTATCTAAAAGGCATTGAAATGACAACGATGAACCCACTTAACGGTCTGCTTGCAATAAATGACGGCTATACCACGGCGCGTTGGAATTTTCCCGATGCCGTCGGAACTCTCGCCGTATCTCCCGGCGGCATTGGCAATGCCGCTGAGGTGGGCTTTAGTTTTTTGACGGCTGTTCCTTCGTATTATGCGACTACCAATTTTAGCACTGCCGGATTTGCGCGGTTTTCCGGGGCTCAGAAACAGGCTGTCCGCGATGTCTTGGCTTCCGTTGCTGACGTCGTCCAGTTAAGTTTTATTGAGCGTTCCGCTATTAGCGATATAACGTTCGCATTGAACACACAGCCCGCTAATACTTCAGGATACGGTTTTTTCCCCAGCTTTGGCTACAGCAGTTCCAGTTTAAGCGGCACAATTTCCAGCGTTACTACGACAGGCTTGGCAGGAGACGTCTGGATCAACGGCAGTCAATCGTGGACAGCGGCTGACTTTGCTCTAGGAGGCTCAGGTTACGGCGCTTTGGTTCACGAAGTAGGCCATGCTTTAGGGCTGAAACATCCTTTTGAGGAGTCCGGTACGGGCGGCGATCATATCCTGGATGCGAGCCTGGACAGCACTCAATATACAGTAATGTCCTACACGAAACATTCCTACAGCCTTTATCGAACGGTTACCGAAACCAGTCCAAACCAGTTTGCATGGAGCTACAAATACATTCTGCCGGAAACGCTGATGCCGTTGGATATTAAAGCGCTGCAATATCTCTACGGCGCTAACACCAGCTCCCATTCAGGCGACGACATCTACACCTTCGATACCAGTCGTCCGTTTATCAAGACTATTTGGGATGGGGGCGGAAACGACACGCTTTCTGTGGCTAATTTTTCGTTGGCTTGCGTGCTTGACCTTAGAGACGGGGATTATTCGAGTATCAGTATTCCGTCGGGTCAGCTTCCTGAAGGATCTATCGAAACTAATCCAGGGATCTACGATGGAACAGACAACCTGGCTATTGCTTATGACACAATCATAGAGAATGCAATCGGCGGCAGTGGTGACGACCGTTTGATCGGCAACGCCGTTGCCAATGTTCTTGATGGCGGGCTCGGCGCCGATACGATGCTGGGCGGCGACGGCTCTGATATTTACTCTGTCGATAACAGCGGTGACGTAGTGACTGAAAGTAATGCCAAAGCCAGCACAGGGGGAGTCGACCTGGTTAACAGTTATCTAAGTGACTACGCCTTAGGCGCCAGCATTGAAAATGCCCGCATCGTGAGTACGAGTACGGCTAATCTCACCGGTAATAACCTCAACAATACCCTGACCGGAAACGTTGCCGCCAATATTCTTATCGGCAACGCCGGTGCAGATGAATTGATCGGCGGCGGCGGCGCCGACTCGCTGAGCGGCGGACTTGGCGCTGACATTTTGACCGGCGGCAAGGGGGCTGACCGCTTCATCTTTTTAAAAGTCAATGACAGCGGACTTAGTAGTTCCAGCCGCGACACTATCGCCGACTTCAAGGCTTCGGAGAACGACAAAATCGATTTTAGCGCGATCGACGCGAATACCGGTAACACGGGTAACAATGCGTTTGTCGGCCTGAAACAGGGATCCGGTTTTATCGGCAGCTTTGCCGACAGCGCCAGTCTGTATTTCGACCAAGCGGCGAAAATTCTCTATGGCAACAACGATGCCGATGTTCAGGCGGATTTTTCGATTCAGCTAACGGGGGTGACCGGGGTTTCTTTGGGAGATTTTATATTGTAAGTAGATCGTAAAGTAACGGGTAAAAATAAACCGCCACTAATTTTTATAATGGAACACGGATAGCACGGATTAGACTGATAAACACGGATAAAACCAATGAATGAACTGTCCATCGACTCTTTAAAATCCGTTTAAATCCGTCTAATCCGTGCCATCCGTGTTCTATTTTTCCATAAGTATCTACATAACTTTTTTGTACTATAAATACAATGGGTTGCAAGTTGACCTGGCTCCCTCTCCTGTTGGAGAGGGTTGGGGTGAGGAGAATAAAAACAAGCATTTATATCCCCCTCGGCAATTGCTCCTGCATTGCTCTACC
>SCPZ01000132.1 GCA_004299305.1 Methylobacter sp. | reverse complement strand
TCGCCTAAAGCGCCTACTTTTGGTGCTTGCCAGCGCAGGCGAAGCCTGCACTCCAGCGGCAATGAAGCCGACATAGCCCGCTAATAATTAGTAACTCATTTAAATTGAAAACGCTGTAAAAACCTGGAAGGTCTGCATATGCCCGTAGGCGCTTGTGTATAACAACGAGGGCCAGAGTAGCGCTTAACTTAATGACGCAGGCATCAACACAACTTACAACTATTTTTTCGCCTCATCACGAGCCCTTAAAACCTCAAACTCAAGCTTTATGGCTCGCTTCATCCAGGCGTCACCCACTAATTTAAGACCATGATTTTCAAGCCTTAATGCTTCAACGCATTCATTTGAACACTCTAAATTGGCAGTTATGCCTCTAAGCAGCAGTTCAATCTCGCCCAGCGTTCTCGTATTACTTTTCAGTGTTTCACGCAGTAAATATTGAATATTCAAACTTTCATTTAATTCATCTGTTTTTTGCTTTAATTCGTTTTCCAATTGCTCGATCTTAGTCACACTTGTCCTCCCGATCATCGCCATAAAACCAGTTTCGCTTAGCCCCAGATTAAAACTCTTCCCAATCGCCATCGTCGTGATAGACAGCAGGCGCTGCCCGTTTTGGCGTCACTGCGGGCGCTATCGGGGCTTTAGTTTTCTCGATTGTTTTAATGGGCGCAGTAGGCCCTTTTGCATTGACTTTAAAAAAACTGAGCAACTGGCTCATACGCGCCGACTGGTCGCTCATAGCCGTACTGCCTGCCGCCGCTTGTCCAGCCAATGCCGCATTTTGCTGAGTAATATCATCCATTTGAGCAACCGCTTGGTTGACTTGGTCAATACCCGCCGTCTGCTCGGCGCTGGCGAGTGCAATTTGAGAAACTATTTCCCCTACTTGCCCGACACTGTTGACAATTTGGCTTAGCGCATTACCGGTTTCATTGACAAATGCGGTTCCCGCACGCACTTTTTGTACGCTGTTCTGGATCAGCTCACTACTTTGTTTGGCGGCATAGGCGCTACGCTGCGCCAAGTTACGGACTTCAGTCGCAACCACCGAAAAACCGCGGCCTTGCTCCCCTGCCCTGGCCGCTTCTACCGATGCGTTTAATGCCAACAGGTTAGTCTGGAAGGCGATTTCATCGATTACGCCGATTATTTCGGCAATCTCATTGCTGCTGTCATTAATATCCTGCATGGCAATAATGGCCGAATGAACGATCTCGCCGCCTTTTTGCGCGTATGTGATGGCGCTATTAACAACCTGGTTAGCCTGTTGGGTGTTCTCTGCATTATTTTTTACGGTGCTGGCAAGTTGCTGCATACTGGCGGCGGTTTGTTCCAGGCTAGCCGCTTGTTGTTCGGCGCGCTGGGAAAGATTGTCGTTACCGTGAGCTATTTCCTTGGACGAACTGTCTATAAAACCAGCCGCATCCCTGATTTGAACAATAAAATTGCTCAAGTTGGTTAGAGTGCCGTTGATATTGCTTTTGCACTCGGCGTAGACGCCTTGATAGTCGTTAGTAATCGAAGCGGTTAAATCGCCTTGCGACATACTTTCCATGACCTGGTTAATGTCGTTAAAAGCGCTGTCAATGACATCGGTTAATTCATTGATGTCGGACGACAAGGTTTTGGCAAAGCCTTGTTTATCCTCCATGTTAATACGTGCGCTCAAATCCCCCGATTTAACATCCTGCACTAATTGCCCAATCTCTTGCTCGATGCTTACCTCGTGGGTAAGATTGTGCCATTCCGCAACAAAACCGATGCGTTCACCCTCAGCATTAACAACAGGGCTGGCGATAATCTGCATGTGTTGACCGGCAATGAGCAGTTCGGAACGATGCGCTTCCTTTAAGTTCTCCAGCAGGCGGCGTTGATGAGCGGGATCTTTGTGAAAACTGTCGAGATTTGCGCCCATCAAGTTACCGGCGTCGAAATTCGGCAACTGCTTACGAATATCCTGTTCAGCCGCCTTGAACATACGTTCAACGCTATCGTTGGTATAGATAATTTCAAGATTGGTATTGGCCACCATCACACCAGATTGAACATTATCCAACGCCTGGTTAATGCGCATGGCTTTCGACGCATCGTCCCTGGCTTGCGCCAAATCCAGGCTCAAATTGACTTCCATCGAATACAAGCCGCGCAAAAAATCGCCGATCAGGTCGTTCCGGGTTAAATCCTGCACATTGCCGAACCTTTTTTCAGCCAGACGATAAAAAATCCCGATAGTTTTATTTAACGTCGAGGTAAGGCTAAGGACAGCGTTGCAAGCTATCAGCGATGCAATTATGACTGCCGCCGCCACACCGGCGAACGGCAGGTAATCCTGCGCCAAACACAAGAGGTACATTAGATAGACAACGGGGATCAACAACAGCGTCAGCGCCATTGCCATTTTTTTCCATACGCCTGTTTCCTGGATCGATTTAGCTATTGCAGCTAATCCGCTAGGTCGTATTGTTGTTTTTTTGCTATGTAGAAGATCGTAAAACGTATCGGCTTTTTCGATTTTTTCCCGGCTTGGCGCACGCCGTACAGAAAGGTATTCATGAACCTTGCCGTTTTTAAATACGGGTATTGCATTAGCGTCTACCCAGTAATAATCGCCGGATTTGGTCCTGTTTTTTACCACGCCATTCCAGGGCCTCATCGCTTTTAAATTCATCCATAAATCTTCGAAAGCGGCCTCCGGCATGTCGGGATGCCGGACGATATTATGTTCCGCGCCTATCAATTCATCACGGGTATAACCGCTGATAGCGACAAACTCGTCATTGGCATAAGTAATAACTCCTTTTAAATCGGTTCGCGTAATCAACAACGCATCCTTTTTCATCAGGATTTCTTGATTAGTTACCGGCATATTGACTTTCATTAAAATTTCACCAACTGATTGTTATTATTAAATTCTTCCTCGTTCCCACGCGGCGCGCTCGTCTTTATACACAAGTGTTTGGGTGACGCCGTCATCCCGGCAGGGATTGCCGGGATCCAGAGCACAGGGATGTGAATGCTTGATTTCATTGAGCAATTCCCGTGGCGAGACTTGTTGCCTACTTCAGTATGCCATCCATGGCTTCTCGGCAACTGCTCCTGCGTTGCTCTACCTCCTGCATCCGTGCAGTCGTGGATCCCGGCAATCCCTGCCGGGATGACGTGCTTTGAAATACTTGTGTATAACGATGAGCGCAGCGCGTGGGAACGAGAGAACAAATTTTCTGCTTGTTTCGCGCCAAGCTGGGGCTTGGCGTTCCTATGTCTCATACCAACCCAGTCCCCACCTGTAACTCCGAAAACCAATTAATAAACCGCCCGACATCCTCGCCCTGATAAATCGCGCCATGTTGCGGGCAAAGCATGTCGATCTGCATAGTTGACACGCGTTCACACCATAGACGCTTAGCCTCCGGCGATCCCATCCAGCGACGATGAAAACCCTCCGCATAATGAATGTGCCGGTCGAAATCTTTAACGAATAAACCGCTCATGTCCTCCGGCAGCATCGCAGCGCCTATATCGCCCGAGAAAAACAACTTCGCAGCCTCGTCGTACAAATGGAAATTGCCGGAAGAATGCAGGTAATGCGCAGGTACGATTTGCAACTTCAGCTTGCCGACTGCAATCGCCAAGCCTTCGTCGGGAATGCCTATAAAGGTTTCGTTGGTGCCGCCAAAATGCGGGACAAAAGTTGTCCACAAACGGCTGAGGTAACACTTGAGTTGCGGGTTAAAATCCAACCATAAAGACAGCGACGAAATGATGTCAGGATCCTGGTGGGACGCAAACAACACGCAGATGTCAGCCGGATCGAACGCTTCACAGATGGCCGAAAATACCGTTGGAAAAATTTCCGAACCGCCCGGATCGGTCAACAAGGCCGTAGCGCCGTCAGTAATCAGGTATTCGTTGGTGTCGATCAAATAATTGGGCCGCTCAGGGTCGCGCGCTACGGCAATCCATTGGTGCTGACCGGATTGATAAATAACCGTTGCTTTTTTCATAACCCTGTCTCCGTCAGTCGTAATTGAAGCGTCTTAACGCGCATAAGAATATTGTCGGTAACCTCCGTCACGACCTGCGCAATCTGGCGTAATACCCCTACCATGGCGCCGCCGTGAGCCGCTTCAATACCGGCCGAGCGTGCAATCACCAAACCGGTGGCGCATTGTTTCCGAATGCGCTTTATCGACACCTGCAAACTGTGCATCTGGCTCTCGATAATCCTCTCCAGTTCATCTACAGCTGCTTGGTTGCGCGCGCAGGCTGTAGCGATACGGGTCTGAGCCAAGCCGCCATAAGCCCCAGTCTTGTTCAGCAATTCCAGGTTATGCGCTTGATGACGCAAAGCTGCGGTTGCCACCAGCTGTTGGTAGATCAGCTCCAACAGCCCTTGCATAGCTATCGCCATTCTTTCGCTAAACATCCTCAATTCCCGTGCTACCACACTGAACCCCACCGCATTAAGGCCCGATTGATTGGCGACCAATATCGCATTGGTTGCGGTCAAGCTGATGTTTTCCGCCGCATACACAATGCTCTTTACCTCCTGATTGATTTTTGCAATAGCTTTTAATTCATTCATATACACCTAGCCTTTAATTTAAAATTGTCTTGCGGCGAGATTTCCTGACTATCCTGACCGGTCGATTCGCTACTGAGCGGATAGAGTTGTTTTTCCCATAACCCTAGCTCTGCCAGTCGTAATTCAAGTTTTTTAATGCCTTGGACAACATTTTCGACAACCTTCTCCGCATATTGCGTAACCAGGTGCAATTCAGGCGTCATCCCGCTGTCGTCGGTCGCCTCCCTGTCGACCGTACGCGCAATCAGTAATCCGGTTGCGCATTGCTTTGCGCTGAACATCATCCTAACCTGCAACTCGCACGCTTGAGCTGCAATAAGTTGTTCTATTTCATCTACATCGGTCGCATAGGCGGGACAATCCTTATTTTGCGCTCGCTGATGCTTGCTTGCGTTTACCTCTACCTGCCAGTTAATCAATGTGGATAGACTTTGCAGGGCGCTCGCCGTCTTCTCGCTAAACGTTTGCAGTTCACGCTCCACCAAGCTGAAACCTCCGGTATTAATGTCGGCTTGCGCGGCTTCCCTTTTCGCATTGGTCGCGATCAGCCTGATACTTTCTGCAACGGAAACAATGTTATTGATTTCCCCATTAATCTCCTCGATAGCCTTTAATTCGTTCATCTGGATTCCTTTACCCTAAACCTTATTTACAGATAACATCCCTTGAAGGGATGTTATCTGTGTTCGAACGCAGGCAACGCCCATCTATGCACTGACTACCACCCGGTTACGTCCGTTCGCCTTGCTGATATACATGGCAGCATCCGCACGCAAAAATAAATCCTCATAACACTCATCACCAACCAAAACCGCAACCCCCAGACTCACCGTCACCGGGATACTGCAAGGCAGCAGGGATTCAACCCTGCGCCGCAGCACCTCGCCCATATTAAAAGCTTGCTCCAGCGGCACATTGGGCAGAATGGCGACAAATTCTTCGCCGCCCATACGCGCTACCACTTCATCCCTGCTAAAAAACCGCTGCATAGCCCCGGCGATCAGCTCCAGCACCTGGTCGCCGACCTTGTGTCCGTGGACATCGTTGATTTTCTTGAAATGGTCGACATCAATCGCCATCAGCGACAAAGGCTGTTTGCGCACTCGCGCATTCTCCACCAACTCGGGTAGCACCGCGTCCAGATGATGACGGTTATAAAGGGATGTCAGCTGATCGCGTATGGCCATTTGCTTCATAGCTTCATGCTGGGATTCCAGCCTGCGCATCAGCTTGCGCAGGGTAATCAGGTTGGTGACGCGAACTTCCAGCTCCTCCGTCACCACCGGCTTGGCAACGAAATCATTGGCCCCGTTACGCAGCATTTCCACCTTGCGCGCGGTATTGTCGAATGCTGAAATTGCCAGGATAGGCGTCATGGCTTTCCTGCCGGACAAGTCCCGTACTGCGCGGATAACCGCAAATCCGGTCTCCACCCCTGCCAGCACATAATCCGTAATCACCAGGTCAAAGCTCCGGGTTTCAATCAGGATGACGGCTTCTTCCGCGCTACGGCAATGTTCCACGCGTAAGCCCATCTGCTCCAAAGTCCGGCGATAAATCATCGCCGCAGAACTGCTGTCCTCTACCAGAAGCACGACGCCATCAATGCGCACCTGTCCAACCGCCGCAAACTTTTCGACAAATTGTTCCAATTGCGACAAGTTGCTCTTGGAAAAACACTCGGTCACGCCCGCTTCCAGCGCCCTATCCACCGCGCTCTTGTCATGCGTCGAGGCAAACATCAGGGCGGGTTGGTGATGATGCAGCAGCTTGCTTACCCGCGCGTGAATAAACAGGTCTATCCCATTCATGTCGCCCAGCTCATAGGCAAAACACATTATGTCCACCGGTTCGCGCTTTAGCAGCTCCAACGCATCCCGGCCGCAGCCCACCGAACTGGATTCAATGCCATTTCGACCAAACAACATGGTGAGCCTGCTAACGACCAAGCGCGAAGGATCAACAATTAAAGCTTTCATAACGTAACCTGTTTCAAATTTCGGTAGTAAATATTTCAGCTTCCTATTTAAGGGGGACGATTATCACGGATAACATCCCTACGCCGGTTCCCAAGCACCGACGGTTTTTTCTCGTTCCCACGCGCCGCGCCACTGCCATTAAGTTAAGAAAAAAGCCCCCTCTCGGCAATTGCTCTTGCATTGCTCTACTTACCTACATCCATGTAGGCATCCTGCTGGTGCAGGAGGTAAAGCACCAACAGTAGGCGCTTTAGGCGACGCAGGAGCAGTTACCGAGAGGGTTGGGGTGAGGAGAATAAAAATAAGGCAAAAAACTTTATTTGATCACCTCATCCTAACCTTCTCCCTGAGGGAGAAGGGACTGTCCATCCTTAACTTAATGGCAATGACGCGCCGCGTGGGAACGAGGAGCAACTAATTTAAATTGAAAACGCTGTAAGTCTGAACTCACCGAGCCACTCCCACAATCGGGCCACGCTGATTTCCTGCAAGGATCGCCCTACACCAACATTAGGTAATTTACTGTAGGGCAATCCTTACAGTCCTGTACGCATGACGCTGATCGTGATTCGCGGCGCAGCGCGCCTTGACTGCATTCCCACGGGGCCCGTGGGAACGAGAGCAAACGGAATGGAGTACAAGGCTGGCCTTAGGCGATTAACAAGAATAAATATACCCAAATGGCGCAGGATTTTTGTTCGTATTCAAGGCGTAAAACTGGGCGCATAGCGAGCTATGCAACCATTTTTGCAACGCAGGAGACGGGCAAAAAGACCAGTCAGTTGGGTATATTTTTCGCAGGAAATCGCCTTATACTAATCCCACACTACTGCAAGGCCAGCTTTGTACTCCCTACAGTGAGCTTCGTTCGACCTCGTCACTCCGCCTGCATCGCCTCGCTAACCGGGGCAGCTCCCGCCGAAACCAATGCCTCCATATCATCCATAGACAGCACATGCCGGATATTCAGGATGATCACAAACTTGCCGTTGATCTTGCCCATACCGGCAATAAAATCGGCGCGGATGTTAGTGCCGAAGGTTGGCGCAGCTTCGATCTCGTCGGCTGAAATCTCCAACACCGCATTCACCGCATCCACCATCACCCCGACGCTCTGGGTTTCCTCTCCAAGATCCACTTCGATGATAATGATGCAATTGCGCCGCCCTATCGCGGTAGGCTGTTTGCCGAAACGCGCGCTCAAGTCGATCACCGGCACCACCGCCCCTCTCAGGTTAATCACCCCGCGAATAAAATCCGGCATCCTCGGCACTTCGGTTAGTTGACCGTATTGGATGATTTCCTTGATGCGCAGGATGCTGATCGCATAAGTTTCACCACTCAACATAAAGGTAAGATATTGCTGGACTTCGTCCTGCTCCAGACTGTCGCCCCTGGTCGGCAGCGTCTGTAGCGCTTGTCTGCTTACACTCATGTCCGCCTCCTAAAACCTTACAAATTCGGCTTCGTTAAGCGCCCGTTTTGCCGTCAGCGCTTTTTTAGCCACCGTTTTGGCAGGTTTGCTATTGAAAGACGCCGCTACCGCGACATTCTCCACGTTAAAAAACCCCATCAGCTCCTGTAACTGCATGGCCTGCCCGCTCATTTCCTCCGAGGTGGCGGCCAACTGTTCCGATGAACTCGCATTCTGTTGGGTGATCTTGTTCAGCTGGTCCATGGCGCTGTTGATTTGGCTGACGCCAGACGATTGCTCTTCCGAGGCCGCCGCTATTTCCTGCACCAGGTCGGAAGTTTTCTTGATTGACGGCACGATGGTATCCAGCAGCTTACCGGCGCTTTCAGCCATTGCGACACTGCTTTCCGCCAGTTCGCCGATTTCCTGGGCGGCGACCTGGCTGCGTTCGGCCAGTTTGCGCACTTCGGCGGCGACCACCGCAAAGCCCCGACCGTGCTCTCCGGCGCGGGCCGCTTCAATCGCCGCGTTCAAGGCCAGCAGGTTGGTTTGGTAGGCGATGTCGTCGATGATGCCGATTTTTCCGGCGATGCTCTTCATCGCGCTGACCGTTTCTTTAACCGCTTCGCCGCCTTGCACCGCTTCGCCGCTGGCTTGGGT
>SCPZ01000131.1 GCA_004299305.1 Methylobacter sp. | reverse complement strand
CACAATGCAGAATTTTAATAATTATAAATAAATTCAATGCATTAAAGATAAAACTGCGACCCCTCCAGGGTCGAAAAATCATTGTTGCCGCTATCCGGGGGTGTCGCTACGCTCAACCCCAGGCTAACGGCTTGAACCCCGCTGGGGTTCCATAAGCTCACACAACGACTTGTGTATAACGATGAGCGCTCCGGCGTGGGAATTCAGTCTGCAACGCTCCAGCGTTGCGGGACGCTGGAGTATCTACTACTGCATTCCCACGCCGGAGCGTGGGAACGATACATGCCGAGATGGGAAAATAACCTATTCTCCCCGCACCAGACGAACAGCGTATTTATTGCTACCGTTGGCATCGGTTCCTACATCAAAATGGATGATCCAAGCGCTACCGCTATAGTGCGCATAGGGTGAAGACGACAAAAACCAATGACTGGTTGCATTCGGAAAAGCGGTCAAATTAATTGACGGATGATGACAACCATATTCGACCAAGGATTGTAATTCGTTTTTATTGGGCAATCGCCAATCGCTTTGATTGGCAAAGTCGGTATTTTCAGCCACTTGCAAGGCTTTTTGCCAACTATAAATCTGCGGCGACCCTGTACAGGCAGCGCCATCCCACGATTGCCCCAAGGCGCAACGCATCCAGCTCAATCCGGTTTTGTTATCAGTGACCGTACCGTCAGCATTCATGTTATAACGGCTATCAGGGGCGTTAGCAAGGCTATCGGGGCCGCACTTTTGCGTAGCGCCGCTCAAGCCGCTATAAGTAAATGACAACAGCAATGCGGTTAAAATGATTGGTTTCATAAGTATCCTCCAAAGGAAAAAAATTTAGGCGACGAGCTTGCATCTGTTTTCGAGAGTGACATAAAAAGATGCGTCCATGACTTACTGTCCACCGCTCACGAGCCGGACATGAAAGAGACTAAAACCATAGATTTTAGGAGGATGCGCACTTCCACCATAATAGGAACTCGCAGCCCATGCCTCGGAACGCTTACCTATATAGGAGACGGATGACCAGTGCCAGTCATTGGGTCCGGTGTCGGGAAAATAGGCAGTGTCAATAGTTGGCGCATCACGGCTGTAATCCTTAATACCGAGTAGTTCTGTTATGTTAGGCATCCGCCAGTCGCTTTTGCCGCATAGCTTTAGTTCATTCACGGCACTCGTGTAACCTTGTGTATCGCAGTTAATGCCGCCGGTGCAAGTACCCTTGTTTTGACCGCCCGCATCGCCACCGTTGCGGGTCTTGTCCGGGTTATACCAACTAAATGAATTGGCCTTGTCCCGCAAACCGCTATCATTGGTTTTGACTTCCCAAAGCAATCCCGTCACATTATCCTGCGTACAAGCCCAATCTTTTGGCCCAGCGCCGAGTTGCGCCGTTTCCGGTAATGTTGAACCGTCATTAGCAATCTTGGTAAAGTCAAAACCCGCATTACCCGCGCCCGTTTTTACCAATGTTCCCGTCTTCGCTTTGGCATCGCGCCCGTAATCGCCATCTTGTCCTTGATAGTTTGTTACAGGACAATCGAGGACAAAACCTGTGCCATCGCCACAGCTTTGAATGCCTGTATCGTTGAGTTTGCCTTCCAATGCGGCATAAGCCGGTGTGGCGGCTGAAAGTGATAACAGTAAGGCTAAATTAAAAAATCGTTGTTTGTCGTTCATCATGATTTCCCTGGTGGAAAGTAAAAATACCGCATGAGTTGCAAGTCAATGCGCTATCCGGCATTGCTGGCCTGTGCAGCGTGGCTATCATTACGTTGAGAAAATATGCTAGGGGCTTGTGACCGTCACAGTGACAGCAGTGTCATGATTTATTGTGTTGTCAACACCGGCGCCAGGATTAAAGCCACCCACAACGAAGATATATTTACCGGTATTTTTCGCTTTAAACTTAAGAACTAATTGACCGGGGACAGCGTCTTTTTTAGGGTGCATATCTAAAATCCTCTTAGG
Source organism: Methylobacter sp. (assembly GCA_004299305.1). Lineage (GTDB taxonomy): Bacteria > Pseudomonadota > Gammaproteobacteria > Methylococcales > Methylomonadaceae > Methylobacter_A. Next base: position 57,115 of record SCPZ01000131.1, on the reverse strand, counting down.
ATTGCCATCCTGGTCATAAGCATGAGCAACGTGGCGCATGACGATATTGCCCAACTCGGCGCCGGTGCTTTCATCGGCGACCCCCACTTTGACGAAATCAGCGTTTTGTGGATAAAAATGGTCAACGACATATTCATCAGGAGCGGTATCCTCGTCGCCGCGAAACCATACGGTGACACCAGGATGTATCCCCGCATCCGCCGCCACCATTTTAATCGTGACGGTTTGCCCCTCTTGTGCGCTGAATGTTCCCCAGTCAGAGGAATGTGTCCAACCCATATCGCCAAATGCAGGGTCGCGCCAACCTTTACTGGTGCCGGAAAAAACATTCTCCGTTGCATCCGCTGTAAAATCGAAAATACTGCCAGGCACTGTCGCTGCCTGACTCACAGAAGTTGCTAATAACCCCGCTGTAACTAAAGAGATAAAACAGTTTGTATATCGAGTATTTGCTTTCATCAAAAAGTTTCCCTATTAAAGAGATTAAGTTGTTTACCTAAGCTATTGTGATTTGGTTGTTTCCAACAAAATATGCCTAAGATAAACGGCCGTGCCGCAGCAGATGCTGCGCCTTGATGCTAGAGCACATTTAATGCCATATTATTTTTATATTTAAAATCAAATAGATGAGACTTTTAGGCTTGATAAAACCCTAATTAAACTATGTTATATGGCTTTTGATATTTAAAACTGGGTTATATCGCCCAGAGCAAGCGCATATAAAAATACATACCAATTAGCGATACTAAGATTTTTTGTGGAAAGCATGGATGGCATTAAGCTTACGAGAGTCATTCTCTTCACTTGAAGCTCCCCGAGCAGAACGACCTAAAAAACATAAACAGCTCGACATCATTATTTTGGCTATTTGTGCGGTTATCAGCGGAGTTGAAGACCGGTAAGCTATTGAACACTTTGGTAAAGTGACTAAAAAATGGGGCTTCCAACTTAAGCCGGTTAATACAAATCTGTTCCAGACAGATTTGTGCCGGAATCCACGACTGCGCGGATACAGGAGGTAGAGCACCAACAGTAGGCGACGCAGGAGCAGTTGGCGAGAGAACAGGGATGTGAATGCTTGACTCAATTGAGCAATCGGCTACAGCTTAAACGTGTGATTCGGTATCTTTTTTCACGATGTCCTTAATGTAATCATTTAAAGATTTCCCCATCGTTTCGGCTTTTCTTGACGCCTTTCGGTGGAGTTCTGAGCCTATTTTAATGTTGATTAAACCTTATAAACGTTTTATCCGGTGTTTTTCCAACGTCTTGGCAATGCAATAAGTAATCGTCTACAGCTAACTCGAATTCTTTTTTTAATTCTTCGGTTGTTTGGGCTTCGTAATTTACCAAATCACTGATGAATTCTATTTTTTATAGTTCCCACGCTCCAGCGTGGGAATTCAGTCTGCAACGCTCCAGCGTTGCGGAACGCTGGAGCGTCTACCACTGCATTCCCACGCCGGAGCGTGGGAACGATGCAAATGGCGGTGTACCGCAGCATATATGTGTAAAGATGAGCGCTCCAGTATCGCCTTTACCATAAATCCATCTCTATCAAACCCGCCAGCCCCGCATAATTAGCTGCACTCGAATAACGCCAATGTTCCGCCAAGCTGACATAACCACGCTTCACAGGATTGCCATGAATATAATCCAACTTCTCCCGCATCATGGCTTCACTAAAGACCAGCTCAGGATGAACGCCTTCTTGCCAGAACTGATATTCCCGGTCTGCTTTATGCGCTCGTTTGAAAAAACGTAAATGCGCCAATAAGCGCTCAACGCGCTGTGCCTGCAAATGATCTATTATCTGCCGGGCGGTATAGGACTTGAAGCTAGCCACGCATTTGCTCAGGTCTTTCGCTTGAGCTATAAAATGTAAATGGTTTTCAAGGATAACGTAGCCGTAGAGCCGTAAACCTTCGTGTTCCCGTTGATAGCGCCAGCAATCGAGTATGATTTGTACGGTTTCAGGCCGGGTAAAAACCGTCAACCATTCCAATACCGTACAGGTCATGAAATGCGGCCTGTCGGGTTCGGTTATGGTGTAGCGGTTTCTTCCCATAGTGGTCGTAAGTCCTTATATTTGTTGGAACGGGATGCTGGAGCCTCCCGGACTGCATTCCCACGCCGGAGCGTGGGAATGATATGGCGAGGCGAATCTGGCTTAATGCCCAACCATCGCCGCATTCCGCTTTTCAAACTTAATCACCTGCATCATCCCCATATCTTCATGCGACAACAAATGGCAATGCAACACCGTGGTGCCGTCGAAATCTTCATAACGGGTCAGGATGGTTTGCGGCTGGCCGTATTTGACCAGCAGGCTGTCGCGCCACAGGGTTTCGGTGTTGCCGAGCGGGTCGGTGCGGGTGGTTTGGAAGTCGTTGGTGTGGATGTGGAAGACGTGGTTCCGGGTCGGATCGGCGGAACTGATGATCCAGCTGTCGGTGCCGGTTTGCGGGCCGTTGCTGTCTTCCGGCGCTTTGGCCAGTTCTTCGGCATTGGGACGCAGTTCCAATACGCGCGGCTGGCTGGCATCGAACACATGGCCGTTCACCTGGAAGCCTATCGGATAGCAAGGAGTTTTGTCTCTTACCGGGTCGCAGGCGATGCCGCCATCGTTGCCGCCTAGCGGTTGGTCGCGGTTAAAGGTGGCGATTTGGTTGTATTTGACGTTGCTGTTATTGATGTCGGTATACGGATACAGTTTCGCCATTTCTTCGTTGCTCGGAAGGCCGGTGTCTGCAACCGGTTCGCCTTCCACTTCTATCCAGGCGACCACATTATCGGTAAAGCTGGCTGTAGACGGGTCCAAGCGACCGGTGATGTAGGTATCGGCAGCCAGTTTGTAACGGCCGGGCGTTTTGCTCGCTTGCACCAGTACGTCGCTACGGCTGCCCGGTATTAATTCTACGGCCTGTCTTTTCAGCTTGAAGGTTTTTTCCTGATCCCACTTGCCGGTGCAGCAATAGTCTTTTTGTTCCCAGTTATTCATCCAGGTGTCCACTTGGCTCAGGTAATTACCGTCCACGGCGATTTCGTGCAAGTCGTGTTTTTCCAGGGTCAGTTGGGCGGTGCGATTGAATGAGCTGTCGATAAAACGCCAGCGCTGCACTTCTCCTGGACGCATTTTGATGGTCGGCGCGATTTGGCCGTTGACCAGCAGGTAGCGGTTGCGAACAAATGCCCGGTCATCGCCTAGCGCCAGGAAATCGTTCACCTTGCCTGTGTCGTCGTAGGGGATGGTTTGCAACATGAAGATTTTTTCATTGGCATTGGCTTTGATGATCGAGTCGGGCGTTTTGGCTGGATCGTCCTCGACGATGATCGCACCTTCCATGCCGCTGCCTACCTGGACGCCGGTCGAACCATGCACATGAGGGTGATACCAGTAAGTGCCGGGGCTGTGGTTTTTCGGGATGTTGATGGTGATTTGCCTGGGGTTGGCGCTTAGGCTGCTGTTTTTAGGATTCTTATAGGGAACCGGCGGCACCATGACCAGGATATTGTCGGCGTTGCCGCTGGGTGAAACGTGCATGCCGTGGGTATGCAGGTTGGTGCAGTTGAAATTTTCGGGCAGCGGCGAACCGCCGAAAGCATCGTGGGGATTATTGCAAAGTTCTTCCGGTTTGGCGGCGCCCGTTTGGCCTAAGGCGTTGTTGAGCGTGATATTCAGCGTATCGCCGGGCTTAACGCGCAGGGTCGGGCCGATCAGTTTGCCGTTGTAAGAACGCAGGGTTACGCCGCAACCGGCGATTTTAGTTTCCGCAGGCTTGGTAAAAACGACATCCAATTTAGCGGTGAGCTGACCGTTAACCGACCGGATTTCTTCGGGAGCTGCGTAGGCTTGGCCGCCGTAGGTTTTAAGGTCGGTTTCCTGGTACACGCAAGCCGGGTCGGGCGCTATGCCGTTGCTGTCGGCTAATGCCGACATTGAGCTTAGACCGGCAACCAGCGCCAGCAAGGTAGTGCGAGTGGTGAAATAGAACATGCTTATCTCCTGGTTTAATGAGGCTTGACCGGTGGGCAATTACGCTCAGCAGCATCAGTATCGGCAACGGTCGCTTTGGTGCGTTCGTTATGGCAGGAAGGACAACCGGGGGCGGCGCATTTAACGCATTGCGCCGGTACGCCTGGGTAATTTGCGTCATACTCACCGGCGGGGCAAGCATGACTAGCGTCTTGGGGTATTGCAGTGGCTGCCGGTGTCGGATCGGCCATGGCGAATCCGATCGGCAAGACAAGCATGGCCGCCAGGGCGACAGTCTTGATGTTGAACATAGGTGGTGCTCCTCATTATTTATTATTATTTTATAGGCGGCGGAGATTAAGGTGGCAGCTTTGATCAAGCCGATCTCATCCGAGAACCTGTTTAGCGCTCAAGAATCAGGATGAATAGACATTCCAATGGGCTTTCATCCCATCCGGCTAAAATGATGCGCTTCGGGTGAAGTGTTATCGATTGATAGCCTCTTTCCAATGCAACATAATTCCCAAAACGCGCTGCATTCTAACGGAAATAATTAGTCTGGCAAACGTTAAATATGGTTTATGCTGACGACTCTTGGCAATAGAACATGGATGACACGGATCGGACGGACTTGTAACTATTTAGACCCTGACCGCATTTAGACCTTCCAGGTTTTTAAAACCTGGAAGGTCTTGGCGTAACAATATATTTTTCAATAGGATGAGTTTGTTTAAATCCCATAAACCTTGCGTTTACGCCAAAACGTCGCCCTGCTCATCCCCAGCAATCTAGCGGCTTGAGTCACCATGCCGTTGCTCTGCTCCAGCGCCTGACGAATTGCGGCAGATTCATCCGCCGCCGATAGCGGTGAATTTTGTACGGCTTGCGGCGAGGCGGTGCGCGGCTCTCTAAACTCAGGGGGTAATTCGGACCAACGCAAAGTTGTCCCCCTGCCTACCGCAAAAGCATATTCGACAACGTTATGCAGCTCCCGGACATTACCCGGCCACGCATAGTCCAACAAAGTCCGCATGGCCTGCGGATCGATTTTTTCGATTTTCCTGAAACTGGACACATTATGCTGCCCAATAAAATGCCAGATCAGTAAACTTATATCTTCCCGGCGCTCCCGTAACGGCGGAATAAAAATAGGCACGACCCTGAGCCTATACATCAGGTCTTCACGAAAACGCCCCATTTTGACTTCCTCCCGTAATGAGCGATGAGTTGCGGCGACGATGCGCACATCGACGTCGATTGAACGATCACCGCCTACCGGAATGTAATTTCTTTCCTGTATAACCCTAAGCAGCTTAGCCTGTAATTCCAGCGGCAGCTCTGCAACTTCGTCCAAAAACAGGGTTCCGCCCTGCGCTCGCTGAAACAAGCCGCTATGATCCTTAACGGCTCCGGTAAAGGCGCCGCGCACATGACCGAACAACTCGCTGTCCAATAAACTGCTGGATAAAGCCGCGCAATTGATAGCCAGGAAGGGTGCATTGCGCCGGGCGCTCAGGTTATGAATGGCTCTGGCAACCAGTTCCTTGCCGGAACCGCTCTCGCCTCTCGCCAACACCGTCGCCTCTGTTTCCGCGGCATTTTGAATGATCTTAAACACCGCCTGCATGGCTGGTGAACGGCTTAGCAAGCCTTGAAAGCCCGGCTTTTCAGGCGTCGGCATCCCGATTGATACCTCCGCTAAAGGCATTTTTACCGATGGCTCAGAAACCGGCAGCAGCAAACCTAAACCACCGGAAAAAATACCGTCTTGGTCATACAAAATCCGGGTAATTTTTTGCAGCTCAATGTCGGGTTGATTCATCTTACATAATTTTATGCGCTGTGTTTTATGGTGACTGTCTTCGGTAATCGCGTATTCCGGCAAACAGGGCTTGCCTGCGACCTCCACAGATTTCAATCCCGATAACTGCTCCGCGCCTTGGCTCCAATGAACAATCTGTTGGTCTTGGTTAACAATATAGAGACCTGCGCTATCGCAAAGGCCAAGCAATTCTAAAAACAAGGCTTGCATCGGCTGATGCGCCAGCCAGTTCGATAATGGCTCAAAAATCTGTTTCTCTTGTTTCATCTTTGTCTCACTGAATCATATAAATGTTTCATTGAAACAATATATGAGACAGGTAAAAGGTGCAAGGTTCAAGGCCCTTACCACCTATCACTTTGTTTAAATAGCACGTCATACCGGCATGGACTGCCGGTATCCAGAACACATGGATGTGATCTAGGCCTTGCCATCCCTGGCTTCTGGATTCGCTACGCGCTCTAACGGGTCCGGCAATCCCTGCCGGAATGACGTATTGGGAATTCTCATTAAAACTGATAGGTGTTGAGGTTCAAGGCCTACAAACCTTGCACTCTAAACTTTTGGCACGGGCCTTGCTTTAACTGACACATACCTAAAACCCAAGCGGAACGACATCATGCTATTCAAACAATTATTCGACCAGGAAACCTGGACTTACACCTACTTGATTGCTGACCCGGTCAGTAAAGACGCCATCCTGATTGACCCTGTTAATACCCATATCGATGAATATATTGAGTTGCTGACAGCACACGGCTTGCATCTGAAATATTCCCTGGAAAGCCATGTTCATGCCGACCATATCACCGCCAGCGGCCTGTTGCGCCAACGTTTGGGAGCGCAAACCGGCGTGAGCGGACTGTGCGGCGCAGAATCGGCCGATATTCAAATTCAGGACGGCGATATTTTCAAATTTGCAGGCGACCAACAAATCAAGGTAATTGCCACGCCGGGGCATACTTTAGGCAGTATTTCTTTTTTATGGCGCGACCGGCTGTTTACCGGTGATTCTTTATTAATCGGCGGTTGCGGACGCACCGACTTTCAAGGCGGCGATGCTGGGGCGCTTTACGACTGCATTACTCAACGCTTGTTTACCCTGCCGGATGAAACGCTGGTCTATCCGGGCCACGATTATCAACAGCGCTGGGTCAGCAGCATCATGCAGGAACGCACCGCCAATCCGCGTCTGGCAGGCAAGACCCGCGAGCAATTTATCGAGATTATGAACAACCTGAATTTACCCAAACCCCGGTTGATTGACGAGGCTGTGCCCGCCAACCGTTATTGCGGCCTGGATGAAAATGAGCGTCAGGATGCGGTAGCGCTCAGGGATGCAACGCTGCCGCTTCGCGCCACGACAAAAACCGAAGATATGGTGGCAGCTGCCAAGCAATGCGTCGTTGAAATCGATGTCGCCAAATCGAAACAGTTGCTTGCGGAAGGCAATATCGTACTGATCGATACTCGCGAAGAAAGCGAATATGCCGAAGGCCATATTGCCGAAGCATTATTGGTGCCGCGCGGGATGCTGGAGTTCAAAGTCGGCAACATGCCTGAGCTGGCCGATAAGGCGAAAGCGCTACTCATCTACTGCCGCTTGGGCAATCGTTCGGCATTGGCAGCGCAGACCCTGCAACAATTAGGTTACACTAATGTACTGTCTATGGCCGGTGGATTTGAGGCTTGGAAAAAAAGCCAAGCAGCATAAGCCAGGACAGCAAAATACCGGGTTGCGCTTAGGCAACCCAATCTATACAACCTTACCAATAAAAATAAAAACCATGAATTTAGATACTGCAATTCACAAACACATGGACTGGAAAGTAAAATTCCGTACCGCCATATCCAAAAAAGAACAAATGGATGCCACGACCATCGCCAAGGATGATTGTTGCGAGCTCGGCAAGTGGCTGCACGGGGAAGGTAAAGCTAAATGCGGCGGTTTACCGAGTTATGTCACAGTCTTAAGTAAACACGCTGCATTTCATCTTGAAGCGGGAAAAGTGGCATCCGCCATTAATGCATCGAAATACACCGAAGCGGAGACTATGTTGAGTGGCAATTCGGCCTTCACCTCGGTATCCAGTGACGTCGGGATTGCACTGATGCGTCTAAAAAAAGAAGCCGTCTAAATTGAGCAGTTCAAAGCTGGCTTTGCCTACATGGATGTAGGTAAGGAATGCGCACGAAATAAACTTCGACGACTAGCTCCCTCTCCTGCTGGAGAGGGTTGGGTGAGGAGAATAAAAACAAGCATTTATACCCCCCTCATCCCAACCTTCTCCCTCAAGGGAGAAGGAGCCGGTACTTGTGTAGATACTTATGCCTCAGGGAGAGGGGACAAGTTGTGCAAGTTATTTAATTCTTATTTCCTAAGGTGAAATGAACAAAAAATCACCTTGAACCTTGAACCTTACCCATGCCGCATTCAAAATCTAATAACGCACAATTAACACAGTTATTTCCTATGCTAGGCTGGCTAAAATCCTACACCCGCCAGGAATTTAACAGCGACTTGTTAGCCGGTATCATTACCGCTATTTTGCTGGTTCCTCAGGGTATCGCCTACGCAATTCTGGCCGGACTGCCGCCGCAACTGGGCCTCTATGCCGGAATCCTGCCGCCGGTATTGTATGCCCTGCTCGGCACCAGTCGCACCCTGTCGGTCGGGCCGGTTTCGATTGCCGCGATTATGATTGCCAGCGCCTTAACCGCCCCGGAAATCAGCGCACTGGGTAATCCGGTTCACAGCGCGCTGATCCTGTCGGCGGAAAGCGGGATCATCATGTTGTTGATGGCGATGTTGCGCATGGGCGGACTGGTAAATTTCATCAGCCACCCGGTGCTCACCGGCTTTACCAGCGGCGCCGCGCTATTGATTATCGGCAGTCAATTACCGCAGTTGTTCGGCTTAACAACGCCATCCTGCGGCTTTGACGGATCATGCTACAGCTTGGTTTTTCAGGCGCTTAATGTAGCCACATTATTAATCGGTTTTACAGCCCTGGGCTTGCTGGTATTTTTTAGCGGACCGTTAATTCATATACTCAAAAAAACAGGCTTGCAAGCGTCCCTGATCACCGCCATCAGCAAATGCGGCCCCTTATTGACCATCATGCTAGCCACATTGGCTGTTAGTTATTTTAACCTGAGGGATCAACAGCATGTAGCGGTCATCGGCCAAGTTCCGTCCGGCTTCCCCGCCTTAAATTTTACTTTTTCCTCCATTGAAAAATGGCGCATTTTACTGCCCTACTCCGGTTTTATCGCCTTGATTGCCTATGTGGAAAGCGTCGCCATCGCCAAGGTCACCGCTAATTTTAGAGGCGAAAAAATCGTTCCCAATCAGGAATTGATCGCACTGGGCGCGGCTAACCTGGCTGCGGCTATTTCCGGCGGGATGCCGGTAGCCGGCGGGTTTAGCCGCACCATGGTGAATTTTTCCGCCGGTGCGCGCACCCAACTGGCTATGCTGATCGCAGCCGGACTGCTTGCCTTGGCGGTCATCTTCTTCAGCCCCTTGTTTGAAAACATCCCTAAAGCGGCGCTGGCTGCAATCATCCTGGTCGCGATTATTCCTTTAGTGAAATTGAACAACATCCCTCAAACCTGGCGTTATGATCGCGGCGATGGAATTGCCGAAACCGCCACCTTGCTCGGCGTTTTAGTCTTCGGCATTGAAGAAGGCATCACCTTGGGCATTATCCTGACGCTGGTCTGCCACTTACGCAAAACCAGCCACCCGCATATTGCTGTGGTCGGGCGCATACCCGGCACTGAACATTTCCGCAACATCAAACGTCATCGCGTGGAAACCTGGCCGCACTTGCTGTTACTGCGTATTGACGAAAGCATTACTTTCGCCAATATCAATTATATCGAGGAGTTCATCAACTCCGAACTAAGGCGGTATATGGACATCAAGCATATCGTCCTTATTTTCACTTCAATCAGCGATATAGACAGCACAGCATTGGAAGTGCTGGAAAACCTGATCCATACCTTGCAGGCATCGAAAATAACCGTGCATATCTCGGAAGCAAAAGGCCCGGTACTTGATAAGCTTGAAAAAACCGATTTTCTCAAACACCTAAAACCCGGCAAGGTATTTTTCCATACCGAAGGCGCTGTTAGGGAATTGGGGGACTATAACGCCGCATGAACCTAAAAAAATCAGTCAGCCACGGATTGACACAGATAAACATTCTGCTACTCAAGATTAGCACTTCACCCAAAGGGTAGCGCAAAGGATTGATGTAAGCCGTTGTTAATCCGTGAATATCTGTGTCAATCTGTGGCTCAACTGCTCTTTCCAGGATAAAATCTTGTTATTTCGAAAATGCAATAAAGCGCCTATAAGGCGAACCCTGCTTCCAGGTAAAGGCCTCGGTGTAATAATGCATTAGCGCCAAATAACCCAGCAAACCCAAGGTAATCGCTTTATGGATTTCCACGCCGAACAAGAACTCGGTAACTGCATTGAACGCGTTGTCCCCGTAAGACTGCAACACAAACGCCAGCGCAAATGAACACATCGGCAACACGATAAAAACAGGCAGATGGCAACGCGCCGCATAGCGATACATGAAATTTTGCGGTTGCAGATGGTGCTTGTTGTAATCATGCACCACATAGAAAATATAGGCCGTCGCGTCATGCACCAATCTTGGCGCCAAGATCGCGAGGAAATAATACTGCTGAATAAAAAGATAAAAACTGCTTACAACCAATAAAACATTGGACCACAAAAACCACCTGCCCGATTGCGTAGTCACATAACGTTCACACAACAGCGCAGCACATACCAGCCCGGCACATAAACCGCTTGCAATAAGCTTTATCCACTCCAACTGTTGTTGATCCAGGCTATTTTTCAGGAATATACCAATATAAACAAAAATGCCCGCCGTCACACTCAACCACAGTAACGCATAAAAAACCCAGTCGGGCAACCGATACAGGCTACGCCCCACGCCCAACTGTTGTTTGAGCACATGATAGACAGTCCAGGCGGCCACCGTCACGTACAGAGCTTTATAGGGAATAAACAAGCTGCCCACACCGAAAATCATCGCAATAGCAAGCGTCATCAAGATGATTTTCAGCTTATAAAATTTCAGGTATTCGGTATTGCTCGCCAACAACATGGAGCTTGCGACTATATGCGGTGTTCCAAAAATAATTTGAAACAATAAAAACTGCTTGGGACTGCTGGGTAAATTCTGCTGTAAAAACCCGTGCCAGAACCAGGCATCAAACAACTGCAACAATAAACACAAAGGAATAATTGAATACAGCCCCAACAACAAGCGAAACGAGACGGTCAACTGACTATCAGTAGAACTATCTTGAGCTGAAAGGGCTTTATCTGGAATGCTTGTAGCAGACATAAACTATCCTCCTATTATTGTTATATCCAGTCGGGATGACGAGCGTTATATTAAGTAAGCAATTGATTTATATTTTTTAAATAAACGGTAACGTGTTTTTAACACACGTCATGATGTATCATTTTTAATGGGCTTACATGGTACACAATGGGGCTGATTGAGACAACAACGTGCAACTGTCGGTATGATCCGATCTTGTGTAACCGGTATCGCAGATTATTCCAACCGATACAAAACTGGCAAGCGATACGGAACCCCTATACCATAAGCAACTCCGGTCAGATGATAATTTGACCGTCCTGTTCAATCATTATTTTTAGTTTTCCAGGATAAACAGTCTCATGAGTTTTCAGCTACACCCACGTTTAGCGCAGGATTGCATAGCCATTGGCCGCTTTGAGTTATGCCGGTTATTAATGATGAATGACAGCCAGTATCCCTGGTTTATTCTGGTGCCGGAACGGGCGGACTTGCAGGAAATTTATCAACTGAGTAAAGCGGAGCGTGCATTGCTGACCGAGGAATCGAGCTATCTTGCCGAAAATCTGGCAGTGCTTTACAAGGCGGATAAAATGAATATTGCAGCAATTGGCAATCTGGTTTCGCAACTGCATATCCACCATATCGTCCGCTACCAATCCGATAGAGCCTGGCCTGCGCCGGTCTGGGGGAAGTTTACCGCCCTGCCCTACACAGAACAGCAAATCACAGACAACTTGGTCCGCATTAAAAATCAGTTGGGGATGTGAACGGAGGTTCAAGGTTCAAGGCGTATATTTTGACCTTGAACCTCAAAAAAATCAATCCACCAAAAATTCAGTAAAGAAGGCTTCTTGAAATCCTTCTTCGGAATGCCCCTTGCTTTTGCGATGTCCGCTACCCTCTTCCATTTTTTCCAACGTCTCACGAATAACCTTAGTCGTTTCTTGCCGCAAGGCCTCGCGCTGTTCCATGGTCTGTAATTCAGCAGACGGTCTGCCGCTGTATAACATGATTAATTCGTGCCTTAATGCAGGCATGTGTTTTTTTACCGCCGCAATGGCTTCAGCCCCCTCAACCAGTAATTGCACATCTATCAGCAAAAACTTTTTTGGTTCCGCCAAATTAACGGTAAACTTAGGAGTCATCTCTATATATTTTACCCCGGCTTCTGCTTCTGATTCCTTTTCCCCTCCCTCCTCCGCAACGGCAACAGACATGAACAGAAGAGTTAATACCACAATCAATAAACGCATAACAGACCCCGTGTAACTAGAAAATAATGGTCTAGTATAAGGCTAACCTATCAATTTTAAAACGAAACCAACTCATGACAAGTAGACTCCCGATCGGCCCGATAATGCTGGATGTTAAGGACTTAACCCTGACCCAAGACGAAACAGAAAAAATAAATCATCCCAACACCGGGGCGGTGATTCTTTTTTCGCGCAACTATCAAAATCCCGAGCAAGTTACCGAGCTGATTAACAGCATTCGCGCAGCGCGTAACGGCAACCTACTGATTGCCGTCGACCAGGAAGGCGGCAGGGTGCAACGCTTTCAACAGGGCTTCACCCGCTTGCCGCCTGCGGCCGACTATGCCGGAGCGCCGGAACTGGCGCAATCGGCAGGCTGGTTAATGGCCGCCGAATTACTGGCTGTCGGCGTCGATTTCAGCTTTGCGCCGGTCTTGGATATTGATTGCGGCGTTAGCGAAATCATCGGCAATCGTTCGTTTTCAACCGACCCAACGCTTGCAACACAACTTGCAAGTGCATTCAGGAAAGGCATGAATGCAGCGGGCATGGCCGCAACCGGCAAGCATTTTCCCGGCCACGGCGCGGTGGCTTTGGATTCGCACCTGACCTTGCCAGTAGACGAAAGGGACTTGGACGACATCAGGGCAAAAGACCTGCTTCCTTTTAAACAACTGATAGTGGAAGGCCTGGAAGGCATTATGCCTGCGCATGTGGTCTATCCAAAAGTCGATCCGAATCCAGCCGGATTTTCGCCGTTTTGGATACAACAGGTGTTGCGCAAGGAATTAAACTTTAACGGCACGGTGTTCAGCGACGACTTGAGTATGGAAGGCGCGGCATCGGTCGGCGACTTCCCGGAACGCGCCCGCCTTGCACAACTTGCCGGATGCGATATGATTCTGGTCTGCAATAACCCGGCCGCCGCAGAACAGGTGCTTGATGCCATGCCGATCACTCAGGATCCGGTCAGGGAGCAACGCCTGAACAGGATGCAAGGCAAGCCGCAGATGAACCGCGAGCAGCTGATGCGCACCGAAAAATGGCTGCAATTATCAACCCTTATCAACCCTACCTATAACCATGCTTGAAGAAATCAAACACGTCCAGGCAACTGCCGATTTGCTGCACAGCGAACAGGAAGTTGAAGCTGCCATCGAGAAGATGGCTCAGCAAATTAACATCGCGCTTGCCGATAGCAATCCGCTATTACTCTGCGTTATAAACGGCGGCATTGTCACCTTCGGTAAATTACTGCCCCGGTTAACCATCCCGTTAACCATCGACTCTATCCATGCCAGCCGTTATCAAAACCAAACCTCAGGCGGCAATATCAAGTGGCTGGTTAAACCGGAGACGCCGATTAAAGGCCGGACGGTACTGATCGTCGATGACATTCTCGATGAAGGCATCACCCTTGAAACACTCTATGAATATTGCCGGGAACAAGGCGCGGCGGCCGTTTACAGCGCCGTGCTGGTGGATAAAATCCTCGGCCATAAAAAACCGTTAAGCGCCGATTTTATCGGTCTTAACGTTGAAAACCGTTATTTGTTCGGCTACGGCATGGACTACAAAGGCTATTTACGCAACGCACCGGGCATTTACGCCTGTAAGGAATAATCATCATGACTACACTTGCCATCATCGGCGGCACCGGCCTGACTCACCTGAGCGGCTTAAACATCATCCAGCGCGAACAATTGACTACGCCTTACGGTTCGCCTTCCGCCGAATTTGTTACCGGCGAGCTGAACGGCAGCCGAATTATTTTTCTGGCCCGGCACGGCAATCCGCATCGCTTAGCCCCACACAAAATAAATTACCGGGCTAATATCTGGGGGCTTAAACAACTCGGCGTTGAACAAATCATCGCCGTCGCCGCAGTAGGCGGCATCACCAGCGAAATGGTCCCTGCGCATATCGCCATTCCTGACCAGATTATCGATTACAGCTATGGTCGGATGCATACTTTTTTTGAAGATGAGGCCGTCAGCCATATCGACTTTACCTATCCCTACAATCAAAAACTGCGCTCCCGCTTAATCAGCGCCGCAGCTACGGCCAACATAAAAATCAGCCCGCTGGGCACTTATGGTTGCACCCAAGGCCCTCGCCTTGAAACCGCTGCGGAAATTCAGCGCATGGAAAGAGACGGCTGCGACTTGGTCGGCATGACCGGTATGCCGGAAGCCGCGCTGGCTAAAGAACTTGAGCTGGATTATGCCGCGATTAGCGTAGTCGCCAATTGGGCCGCAGGAAAATCGGAAGGGGAAATAACTATGGAAGAAATTGAGCGACATCTCCATAAAGGCATGGCGAACACCGCTGAATTGCTTAAGGCTTTTGTAGGTTAGGAAAATAGGCGCTTGTCTGAATCGCCGGTTCTTGCTATCGCTCGAACCGGCTTATTCCCGCCTACAATTAAATCTTGTGGATTAGGCTACGGCCTTAATGATGGCAACCGGCGCCGTGAATATGCCCATGCTCGGCTTCCTCTTTAGTCGCCGGTCTAGCATCGACAACTTCCACATCAAACGTTAAGGCCATTCCTGCCAGCGGATGATTACCGTCAATGGTAATATCATCGCCATCAATCTTAACAATAGTAACCTCACCGGAACCGGAGCTGACATCGGCATGAAATTGCATACCGACTTCAACTTCGTCTATACCTTCGAACATTGCCCGAGGGATCACCTGAATCATCTCGTCATTTTGTTCGCCATAGGCATCTTTAGCCGGAACGCGCACATTAAATTTGTCACCAACGGCTTTGCCGTGCAATGCATCTTCCAAACCGGGAATGATATTTCCCGTCCCGTGCAGATAAACCAATGGCTCATCACCTATTGAACTATCCAGTACTTCACCGTCATCGTTAGTCAAAGTATAGTGAATTGAGACAGCCATATTGTCAGCTACTTGCATGATAAAACCTTTTTCATAATTTAAAAGGCGACTATGATAAAGAGTTATAGCCCTTTTGTCTGAAAAAATATTTCACCCCCTCATGCATCTACAGGAAATCAATCATGTCGCGCTGGAGACCGCCAAGCCCCAAATCATCCCCTTACATCACGCAGGAAGGCTACCAAACGCTGGAAACTGAATTAAGAGATCTATGGACAAAACGCAAAGAGGTTACCCAGGCTTTATCCGCTGCGGCAGCGGAAGGCGATCGCTCGGAAAATGCCGAGTACATCTACCGTAAAAAAGAATTACGCGGTATAGACCGCCGCATCCATTATCTACAAAAACGACTGCCCGGCCTTAATATCGTATCCCAACCGCCTGACGATCAGGACAGGATTTTTTTTAGCGCCTGGGTGACCTTGGAAAATGAAGCAGGCGATGAAATGACCTACCGCATAGTCGGGGCTGATGAACTTGATCCTAAAAAACAATACATCAGTCTTGATTCGCCTCTCGCCAGTGCTCTGCTTAAAAAAACTTTTGATGATGAAGTCGCCATCAAGAATGAATTTCAAGAGACTCGGTATAGAGTCGTCGATATTAATTACCGTAAACCCTAAAACTTCTCGTTTCCTCGTCACACAGCTATGATTTGCCTATATTAAAAACGCCTGTTTTTGGCACTGCTCATTCTGTATTTATGTCGTCCGCACTGCTCTTCACAATATTTTTATGAAAATTTTTGCGACATTTGCAAAGAATTAATATTGCAATAAATATAACATTCGATATAATAGGTCGGGTTAGGAGAGGTGGCTGAGCGGCCGAAAGCGGCGGTCTTGAAAACCGTTGAGGGTTGATCCCCTCCCAGGGTTCGAATCCCTGCTTCTCCGCCATATAACAGAGAAAACCGATTGTTTTTTAAAGACAATCGGTTTTTTTATGTCTGAAACAAAACACCAGCACCACCTGCCGATCACCATACAAAAGCTCGCTGTTACTAACTAATGCCAATATCACTCTGATTAGCCGGTTAAACTCAACCGATCCCGCATTGCGGCAAAAATATCTATTTACTCAGCATCAACTGACAACACTGCCATTAGCCCTCATAAAACCAGAAATGTTGTCGTAATTCTGTTCATAATATCACCCCGTCCATCACTCAATCTGAAATCAGGGTGACAGAATTTCGTCCCGCCACCCGCACTGCCTTATTCCTTGCAGCTCTCGGCCCACTGTTTACCTCTTCAAAATTAACATCAACCTGCTCGGCAACGCGCTTAAGGATAATGCCTTTTTCAAAATACCTTTTTTTGCGAGATGGTAATATCCCACCATTTCAAGGCCGTTGAACGTTGCAATCTTGCCTCAAGTTGGCGCACCTGGTCGGCGGCTAATTTAACTCCCTTTTCATAGGCACCCGCTATCATCGTTACCGTTGCCCGCGTCCCTTTCCAGATAAAATTGCCCGCACGTTGCAAAACCGTTTCTTGAGCATCCAGCAAATAGCCATTCCAAGATTTCTCCAGCCCTGCCCAAAAACGCGCGATCGCATTGTATTTGCTATGATAAGGCGGGTAATACACTAACCGAATGATCAAGCCCGGTTTTGTCTGCAAAATCAACCAGCCTTTGTAAATACTGCGTTCGGCGAGTTCATGGGTCAGCGCTTCGATTTTGAAGTCTTTGAGTTGAATGGTTTTGGCGTCGCGTTCTGTCCGGTCAAGTAGCGCTTGAATCATCTCCGCCACTTGGTTTTTGGCGGCGGGATTAAGGTCTAAACGATAGCGGAGCCCGCGCACGGCGAATGTCCCAACGCCTGTTGTACGATAGCCGACAAACCATCGATACCCCGGCGCATATCTACCGGCTCTATCGCCAACCAAATTTGGACGGGGCTACCGATCAATCCAGACATCGTAATAACTCCGCGAGCCAAACTGCAGAAATCGATACCGGCAGATCAACATGATGGCCTTTGGCGTGCTTCAACACGATAGACTCGGCAGCCGATACCTCGACTTGAACCGGAATTAAGGTCGGCAGTGCCTGTGTTTGTGCTTTTCGGTAATCACTTAGTCGAGCTGAAAAAGTGTTGTAATTGAGATTTTGTTCCCGACAATGCACGGATTGTCTTAAGCCGCTATGCTGCCACGCCTCAATATGATTGACCCAATGGGTTGATAATGCCATCGCTTATTCTTCTCAAAAAATGCGAAGGATAAAATTTTGCGATTGGCTGGCATAGGTGGGAGGGATGGACTATTACCATTAAAAAAGGTTTTTTGCCAAATATAGAGAAAATTTTCGAAAAGTATTATCGCGCGAATTCAGTTACCTACGCACAATTTTGAGCCGCATGTAAATATAGACTTACAATGTGTAAGCTTTAGCTGTCAATACATAAGCACGTTTTTGAGGCACAATGCGCCGTCGCTTAACGTTGTGCTGGCGGCTCTAGCAATAACACACTGAGGAGCGGCTAGTACTCAGTCAATCCTATTTTGACGGGTAAAAGTAAATCCGTTCGTCCTGAGCCTGTCGAAGGATGAGCGGGTTTATGCTGAGCTAAACGATTTTTACACGACATATTAATATTGACTGACCACTAGCCATTTCATACAAATTTGAGACCGATCATGACCGTCACCAGCACAAATAACATTAAATTATTCCCCGACCACACACTAGGAGAATGGCGCAACAGGTATGCTTTTGCTGTGATTAAAGCCGATGGTTCGGTGGTTACTTGGGGGCTTAATAAATATGGTGGCGACAGCACAGCCGTAGCAAACCAACTCAACGGCACCATTGATGTCAGCCAAATCTATTCAACATGGAGTTCCTTTGCTGCCCTCCGCACCGATGGTTCGGTGGTCACTTGGGGCGATAATAATTGGGGTATCGACAGCAGTACCGTAACAAGTCAACTTGACGGCACCATTGATGTTAGCCAAATCTCTTCGACAGTTAATGCCTTTGCCGCTCTACGCATTGATGGCTCTGTGATTACTTGGGGAGGAGCGGGAGGAGATAGCAGAGCCGTAGCAAGCCAACTCAACGGCACGATTGAAGTCAGCCAAATTTATTCGACAGCCGGAGCCTTTGCCGCCCTGCGCACCGACGGCACGGTGGTCACTTGGGAGGATAGTACTTTTGATAATGGCGGTGGAGATAGTCGTGCCGTGGCAAACCAACTCATTGATGTCAGTCAAATCTATTCAACACATAGCGCCTTTGCTGCACTACGCACCGATGGCTCGGTGACCACTTGGGGAGATAATCATTGGGGTGGAGACAGCAGTGCTGTAGCAAGCCAACTCGACGGCAGCATTGATGTCATCCAAATCTATTCGACGGGTAGCGCCTTTGCCGCCCTGCGCACCGATGGTTCACTGGTCACTTGGGGGGATTGGTATGATGGTGGAGACAGCCGTAGCGTAGCAAGCCAACTTAACGGCACTATTGATGTCAACCAAGTCTATTCGACGAGTAGTGCCTTTGCCGCCTTGCGCACCGATGGTTCGGTGGTCACTTGGGGGCCTTCGTATAGTGATGCCGTAGACAGCAGTGCCGTAGCCAGTCAATTGACTTCAGGCGTAGTCAGCGGCGCTAATATTGACACCAATGATGTATTCAATGTACCAAGGCTTATTTTGAATGGCACAGCTATTGGTGACTTACTAAATGGCAACGCTGGCGACGACACATTAAATGGTAATAATGGTAATGACAAGTTAAATGGTAATTCTGGTAATGACCGGTTACACGGCGGCGGTGACAACGACACATTAAAAGGCGGTTTAGGTGACGATTTATTAAATGGTGGTGCGGGCAATGACAACTTAACCGGCGGTACGGGTAAAGATACTTTTATTTTTAACAGCGCACTCAAAATAAATATCGATAAAATTACCGACTTTAAACCGACAGATGACACCATTCAACTTGAAAACAGTGTGTTTAAAAAACTAGGCCTTAACGGCATATTAGATGCCGATATGCTTAAAACTGGCGTTACCGCTGTTGATAGCAATGACTTCCTGATTTACAACCCTAACGACGGTCATCTTTCTTATGATGCAGACGGCAGCGGTTTAGGCTCTGCCGTGCAGGTTGCCTTGCTCGGTATAAACCTCAGGTTAACGAATGCCGATTTTATCGTCATCTAAATTATTAGGTAGACTTTGCAGATGATAATGCCGGTTTTTAAATCAAGGCGCGCAAACGATGCCGACTAATAACCTGTCTCCAGATCTTTATCGCCAATTCGCGGCCAAGCAGTCAGTACCGCTTTGACAACCGTCGCTAATGGAATCGCTAAAAATACCCCCCAAAAGCCCCACAAACCACCGAAAAACAAAATGGCGACGATAATGGCGATGGCATGTAAATTAACGGCCTCAGAAAATAATATCGGCACTAGCACAACGCCGTCCAGCGCCTGAATAATCGAATACGCAATCACAATATACATAAACTCATCGCCGCCTAATCCCCACTGAAAATAAGCGACGCCTAAAACCGGGAAGGTAACCAAGGTTGCACCGATGTAGGGAATAATGACTTGCAAACCCATTAACACAGCCAGCAACATCGCATAATTCAGCCCCATTGCCGCGTAAGTCACATAGCTGACCGCCCAGAGTATAAAAACCTCGCCAAACTTGCCGCGCACGTAATTGCCGATCTGAATATCGACCTCTTCCCAAACGCGCACGGTCAAATGCCTGTCCCTGGGCATAAACTGCAAAAACCAGGACACCAACACCGCTTTGTCTTTTAAAAAGAAAAACACCATCATCGGCACTAGAAACAAATAAATCATCACACTGACCAAGCCGACCACGGAGGCGGCCGAAAGCGACAATACATTTTGCCCGTAAGTTAACAATTCCCGCTGCACGGCAAACATAATTTGTTGGATTTTGCTTTCTGAAACCAATTTCGGATACATTTCCGGTAAACGCATGATGCCGGTTTGCGCCCTGTTCAGTATCTCTGGAACCTGTTGAACAAGTTCGACGGCCTGTTGCGAAACCATCGGTATCAGGTAAAACAATAAAAAAACCAAACAAGCCATAAATACTGAAAACACCAGGTAAACTGCCGGCAGGCGCGGCATTTTCATGCTTTCAGCCTTGCTCACCACGCCTTCCAATAAGTACGCCAGTACGATTGATACAAAAACCGGCATTAGCAAGTCAGACAATGAATAGATCAACACAAAACTGACAATCAGGATGATTGCCAGCGCAACGGCCTGGGAATTGGGCAAGAAACGCTTAAAAGAGTTTCTTAAAAAATGTAGGCTTAAAGAGGGGTCTTGAGTTGTCATTGATAACAGGGATTTTGATTTTTTATTTGCGCCATTCTACATCCAATAAGGCTATCGGCAGGAACTATAAAACAGCGGCAAGGTGCGCAGTGCGCACCTTATGAGAAACAGCTACGGCTATTTTTTCGCGGCGTAATTCAGGCAACTGTAAAGAAAAAACTGTATGCCGAAAATAAGATTGGCCATTAATAGATGAATCGGTTGGGCGACCGGCGGCATACCCAGTCTATCCAGGCTAATACCTGCAATAATGGCAGTGATGACCAGAGCGGCCAAGGACAAACCGATACGCAGCAGCAGGCTTTTTTTATCGACAGAGCGGACAATTTTCCAAGCCAACCAAAGGTTAGTGAATAAAATAATCGAGGAAAACGATCTGTGTATATAAAAGATGATTGGAAAGTCTTCACGCCAGTATTGACGCTCGATATAAGCATGATTATGAGAAATAAAATCTACCGCTTCCCTGACCTGGGTCCCCATAGCCACTTGCAACAGCGTCATAATCATTGCCGCGATCAACACGGTTTTAAATTTTTCCGGCAACGCTCGAATATCAATCCGGGCGATAACATCCCGTTGCGAACGGGCAATCGTATAAATAAGTAATGCGACTATAAATAAAGCCAGCAGCATGTGTAAGGTGATCATCAGCGGTTTGAGATTGCTTGCCACCACGGTCGAGCCCAACCATCCTTGAAAACCGACCAGGAAAAACACGCTGACCGCTAAATAAAAAATGGTCTTGTCTGTTTTAAGATAAATACGTGACGACCAGGCCGTCAGCAAGATCAAAAATCCAATCGTCACACCGATCACGCGGTTGGTGTACTCGGTCCAGGTTTTTACCGGGTTAAACTGGGTATTTTCATAGCCGCGTTCAGCATAAATCTGATGATAATTGGCGGGCAACTGGGATTCTTCAGTAGGCGGCACCCATTGTCCAAAACAAGTCGGCCAATCGGGACAGCCCATGCCTGCCCCGGAAGCCCTGACGATTCCACCGACCAGGATGACAAAATAAACGGCAAAAATGGTTAGGATGCCTAATCGGCGAAAACGCGCTGCTGCTTGTGGATTAATCATAGTTTTAATGACTCTGTTACTGCTGATAAGATGATTTTATCTTGGTTATGATTCTCTAGCCTAAGATTATAAGAATGTGTCTCGGAAACGTGCAAAACGACCAGCATACTGCAAATAGCTTGTTTGTTTTGCGCATACAACACCTTCCCTATACTTTGTTCTGTGCCGGTGCTGTCATCAATGATTGCCGTATTAGGTTCAGGAGGCTCCAAGGTGTCGCATTCAGCGAGAAACATTTCCCTTTTCGCCTTACCCAGATAATGAGTCCGGGCAACAATTTCCTGGCCGGTATAACAGCCTTTGTTAAAACTAATGCCGCCCAACTTGTCCAGGTTCAGCATCTGCGGAATAAACTGTTCCGATGTTGCAGCGCTAAGCCAAGGAATTCCTGAGATTATATCGAGATAGCGCCATTGTGCTGAATCTTCAGGCCAAAAGCCGAGCTTACGCTGTTCCGCCCAGAACCTCCGGGCGCTATCGGCATCGGAGATAATCAAACAGCGCCCCTGAAAATCGACAACAATATTTTCCTGTCGGCTTGTTGCAAAGCGGTGTTCGGATACTTCGTTAGCGGGTTCACCCTGATATAAGCCGATTAGACATGTGTCATCCGAGCTGTCCGTTAAAGTCACCGCTGCCCGCAACACATACATCTGTAGTCTTTTTTTGACGGTCGCCAGTAATTCTAGCGGCAAAATCATTAAAAAAACGTCGGCGTTTTTAACCAGCAAAAAAGTGGTAATCGCCCTGCCCTTAGGATTGCATATTGCACCCAGACTGCTTTTTATATCGGTGATGTCATTAATATTGCAGGTGATTTGCCCTTGTAAAAATGTTGCGGCATCTTTCCCGGAGATCGTCAAAACCCCCAGATAGGCAACCGGGTAAATGCGCTTATCGCCTTTATGCTCAGACGATGGAAAAACAATATCGGTATCGTTGTCAAAGATTGCGTTTTCAGAAAGCAAAAAGTTTTTCCAGTTAGGGTTCATCGATAAACAAAATAGTGGATTTTAAAGTACGCCGATTATATCGTTGTTTGAACAAAGATAAAAAACCGGCCTGACCGTTTGCTTTGGAATACGCGTCGTCAACCGGAAATAACACAGGAACTCCGACTTGCAAAAAAAACACGACCTCCCGCTGCTGCTTGAACTTAAATCATCCAAACGATTAAAGCGTCTGCTTGTCGTTATGCATGTGCTGGCATTGGCTTCAAGTATCGCCAATGCCTTACCGATTGCAGTTAAACTGGCTCTGCTGACCGGGATTTGCATACATTTTTGCTTTACCATGAAGCACTTACAAAGCAAGCAGTACAAAATCAAACAGTCTGAAGCGTTCGGCTGGGAAATATCCGACGGCAATGACTTTAAACCGGTTCAAATCATGAATTCAACCGTCATCACGCTATTTGCGATATTTTTGCATTTTAAAAACAATGCAGATAAGCAGTCCGTGCTTATAGTAAATGATGCATTAACTGAGGACGATTACCGGCGTCTTATCGTCAGGCTAAAAACTACCGCAATCAGCAAATCTGTACCAACCCATCAATAGCGCATTTCACCGTTTGCTCTCTTATTAACCGCCGGTTTCCTGATAATTGTTTCCTGAGCACCTTGGTTGCTCCGTTTTTGTCTGCCCATGCGATAAATACGGTGCCGACCGGCTTGTCCTGTGTTCCGCCATCCGGCCCTGCTATGCCGGTCACCGCAACCGCAATATCGGCATCGCTGTGCGCCAAGGCGCCTGCCGCCATTTCCGTTGCGGTCTCGGCGCTCACCGCGCCGTAGTTCTCCAGAGTTTGCGGACTGACCCCTAACATTTGCACTTTTGCGGCATTACTGTAGGTGACAAAACCCCGGTCGAACCAAGCCGAACTGCCCGGCACTTCGGTAATCGTTTGAGCTATCCAACCGCCGGTGCAGGATTCGGCTGTGGCGATTGTTTTGCCGTTTGCTTTTAATAAGCGCCCCAATGGCTCAGCCAATTCAAATAATTCAGACTCCATGATGTGACCTCGCGCGACTTCGGATAAAATAGGGCTATGAGTATAAAACAAAAAACCACCGACCAGCACACCCCGATGATGCAGCAGTTTCTACGCATCAAATCCGAACACCCCGATACCTTGTTGTTTTACCGTATGGGGGACTTTTACGAACTGTTTTTCGATGACGCCAAAAAAGCATCCCAATTATTGGACATCACCCTGACCAGCCGGGGGCAATCCGGGGGACTTCCGATTCCTATGGCGGGCATTCCTTATCACGCGGCTGAAGGCTATCTTGCCAAGCTGCTAAAACACGGCGAATCCATCGCGATCTGCGAGCAAATCGGCGATCCTGCAACATCCAAAGGCCCGGTCGAGCGCAAAGTAGTGCGTATCGTGACGCCCGGCACCGTCACCGACGAAGCTTTGCTCGAAGACCGCAAAGATAATTTGTTGGTCGCGCTGTGTTCGTTGCCAAGTTCCCATTCGACTACCCAGCACGGCATCGCCAGCCTGGATTTAACCAGCGGCCGTTTCGTATTGCAACAGGTCGAATCCATAGACCAGTTATTGAGCGAAATCGGCCGCCTTAACCCTGCCGAACTATTGTTTAGCGAAGACTGGTCGCTACCCGCAAGCTTAAAACAACGTAGCGGTTTATGCAGAAGACCGCCCTGGCATTTTGAAGCGGAAAGCGCTAAGCAACTGGTATTAAAACAGTTCAATACGCTTGATTTGAAAGGTTATGGTTGCGAGAACATGCCTGCCGCGATTGCCGCTGCGGGCGGCTTGCTGCAATATGTCAAGGACACCCAGCAAAGCGCGCTACCGCATATTCAAGGCATCCGCACCGAAAGCAGCGACGACAGCATTTTGCTGGATGCGTCTAGCCGCCGTAATTTGGAGCTGGATTTTCACCCCTCCGGGCAATTGCAATACACGCTGTTCGGGGTGCTGGATAAAACCGCAACCGCGATGGGCAGCCGCTGTTTGCGGCGCTGGATCAACCGGCCGCTGCGCGATCACGACATCCTGAACAACCGCTATGCCTGCATCGATACTTTGCTTAATGTGTTGTTGTATCGCGATATTCAAAGCCATCTGCGCCAAGTCGGCGATATTGAGCGGATCAGCTCCCGTATCGCGTTAAAATCGGCGCGTCCCCGCGACTTGCTGGTGTTGCGCAATACCTTGGCTGTTCTACCTGCCTTGCAACAGGCGCTGTCCGGCGGCGATAACCCGCAGCTTGCAGCTTTATGCGAGCAGATCGGTGAGCAGCCTGAGCTGTTAAAGCTGTTGCAATCAGCCATCATCGACAACCCGCCGGTGCTGATCCGGGACGGAGGCGTGATTGCGCCGGGCTATCATCCTGAACTCGATGAGCTGCGCAACTTAAGCCAGAATGCCGACCAATTCCTGATCGATATGGAAAACCGCGAAAAAGCGGCGACCGGCATCAGCACGCTGAAGGTCAATTACAACCGGGTGCATGGTTACTATATTGAGATTTCCAATCTTCATGCGGACAAAGTCCCGGCGCATTACACGCGCAAGCAAACCTTAAAAGGCGCTGAGCGTTACATTACCGAGGAATTGAAATCGTTTGAGGACAAGGTGCTCAGCGCCAAGGAAAAGTCGCTGTCGTTCGAAAAAGCCTTGTACGAGGAATTGCTGAACATCATCGGCGCGTCGTTAATCCCGTTGCAGCAATGCGCCGCCGCGTTGGCTGAGCTGGATGTGCTGGTCAACTTTGCCGAACGCGCCGAGACCTTGAATTTATCGCAACCAACGCTGGTCGATAAGCCCGGCATAACGATTGAAGCCGGTCGGCATCTGGTCGTCGAGCAGGTTTCGGACATTCCGTTTGTGCCCAATGATTTGTCGTTTTCCACCAAGCGCAGGATGCTGGTCATTACCGGCCCGAACATGGGCGGTAAATCGACTTATATGCGCCAGGCCGCATTGATTGTGTTAATCGCCCATATCGGCTGTTATGTCCCGGCAACAGCCTTGACCTGCGGCCCTGTCGACAAGATTTTCACCCGTATCGGCGCGTCCGACGACCTGTCCAGCGGACGATCCACGTTTATGGTGGAAATGTCGGAAACCGCCAACATCCTGCATAACGCGACCTCAAACAGCCTGATCTTGATGGATGAGATCGGCCGCGGCACCAGCACCTTCGACGGCCTGTCCCTGGCTTGGGCTTGCGCCGATCATCTGGCTAAAGAAACCCAGGCGTTTACGCTGTTTGCGACGCATTATTTTGAGCTGACCACGCTGCCCGAAGAACAAAAAACCATTCATAACGTGCATTTGGATGCGATGGAGCATGGCGACAAGATCATCTTCTTACATGCGGTAAAAGACGGCCCGGCCAGCCAGAGTTACGGTTTGCAGGTGGCATCCTTGGCCGGTGTGCCGCGTTCGGTAATCGATAAGGCCAAAGCCAAATTACGGCATCTGGAAGACCATGCCTATATTGAACAACAAGCGGAAAGCGGGGTTAACCAGCTGGATTTGTTTTCGTCGAAGGAATGTCATCCGGCAGTAGTTTTGCTGGAAGATATGAACCCGGACGATCTTAGTCCGAGGCAAGCTTTGGAGTTGATTTACCGGCTTAAGGGCTTGGTGTAGTAAAAAAGGCGCGCATGGCGCGCCTTACTTGATTGCCGATCAAGCTGAAAAAAATCGCTGCAAATACATCCCCGTATGCGAGGCTTTATTCTCAGAAACCTGTTTAGGCGTTCCTTCTGCGACCAATGTTCCGCCGCCGTCGCCGCCTTCCGGCCCCATGTCGATAATCCAATCCGCGGTTTTAAGCACATCCAGATTGTGCTCGATGACGATGACGGTATTGCCGTGATCGCGCAGGGTATGCAACACCGCTAACAATTGCTTAATGTCGTGAAAATGCAGGCCGGTGGTCGGCTCGTCCAGTATGTATAAGGTTTTGCCGGCATCGCGTTTGGACAGTTCCTTGGCAAGCTTTACCCGCTGCGCTTCGCCGCCGGATAGCGTGGTCGCATTCTGGCCCAAGGTGATGTAGCTCAAGCCCACCTCGACCAAGGTCTGTAATTTGCGGGCCAGCGTCGGCACCGGGCTGAAAAATTCGGCCGCATCTTCGACGGTCATGTCCAGCACTTGGTTGATGGTTTTGCCTTTATAGCGTATTTCCAGGGTCTCCCGGTTATAGCGTTTGCCGCCGCAATTGTCGCAATGGACGAAAATATCCGGCAGAAAATGCATCTCGACTTTAATCACGCCGTCGCCTTTGCAGGCTTCGCAGCGACCGCCTTTGACGTTAAAGCTGAACCGGCCGGGCGTATAACCGCGCGAACGGGCTTCCGGCGTCGCCGAAAATAATTCGCGTATCGGCGTGAACAATCCGGTATAGGTAGCCGGATTCGATCTTGGCGTCCGGCCTATCGGACTTTGGTCTATATCGACGACTTTATCGAAATGCTCCAGGCCTTCGATTGCGTCGCAGGGAGCAGGAATGACGCCGGCACGGTTGATTTGCCGCGCCGCATGGCAATACAGGGTATCGTTTATCAGTGTCGATTTTCCGGAACCGGAAACGCCGGTTACGCAGGTCAACAAGCCGATAGGGAATTGTATGTCGACATTTTTCAGGTTGTTGCCGTGGGCGTTGCGGATGGTGATTTGTTTGTCTTTATTTACCGGCGTTAATGTTTCAGGCACGTTAATGCCGATCTTTCCCGATAAATATTGGCCTGTTAACGAGTCTTTATTGTTGATAATGTCTTCCAGCGTACCTTGCGCAATGATCTGCCCGCCATGCACCCCGGCGCCGGGGCCTATATCGACAATATGCTGGGCCGAACGGATCGCATCCTCGTCATGCTCGACCACGATAACGGTATTGCCGAGGTCGCGCAGGCGGAACAAGGTATTCAGCAAACGCTGATTGTCGCGCTGGTGCAGGCCTATCGACGGCTCATCGAGCACATACATCACGCCGACCAAGCCTGCGCCGATTTGGCTGGCGAGGCGGATGCGTTGCGCTTCGCCGCCGGACAGGGTGTCCGCGCTACGATCCAGGGTTAAATAATCGAGACCGACATTGACCAGAAATTCCAAGCGCTCCTGGATTTCCTTAATAATTTTTACCGCAACCTCGCCGCGTTTGCCGCTTAGCTTAAGGTGCGCGAAAAAATCCAGCGCTTTGCGGATCGGGAAACGGGTCAGGTGATGTAGAGGCAAATCCTCAATAAACACATTCCTGGCCGAAACATTAAGCCTTGCGCCCTCGCAAACATTACAGGTTTTTTGCGACAAATATTTGGCTAATTCATCGCGCACCGCTGACGAATCGGTCTCGTGGTAACGCCTTTCCATATTCGCAACAATGCCTTCAAAGCTATGACGCTTCTTTTTGACCGACCCGCTCCCGGCCATGAACTTGAATTCAATTTCCTCATGGCCGCTGCCGTAAAGAATCATATCCTGAATTTCTTTGGACAGTTCTGAATACGGCAGTTCCTGATCGAAGTTATAGTGCTTGGCCAGCGAACAAATGATCTGGTAATAATAGGCGTTGCGCCGATCCCAGCCGCGAATCGCGCCACCGGCAAGACTGATGTCGGGATTATGAATAATCAGCTCGGGATCGAAATGCTGTCTCACACCCAAGCCGTCGCAACTGCTACATGCACCTTTGGGATTGTTAAACGAAAAGATGCGCGGTTCCAGTTCGGGCAGCGAGTAGCCGCAATGGGGACAGGCATAGCGTTCGGAAAACAGCAGTTCGCTCGCATCGTCAATGCAGGCGGCGATAGCGATGCCGTCGGCGATGCGCAAAGCCGTTTCAAACGATTCGGATAAGCGTAAGGCTATGTCGTCGCGAATCTTGAAACGGTCGACAATGACTTCAATAGTATGTTTCTTTTTTAAATCCAGCACCGGCGGCTCGTCCAGGTCATACACGGCGCCGTCAATCCGGGCGCGAATGAAGCCCTGGGCGCGCAGGTCGTCGAGCAACTGGATATGCTCGCCTTTACGGTCGTTGACCACCGGCGCCAACAGCATCCAACGTTGGTCCTGAGCTTGCGAGAGTACATGGTCGACCATCTGGCTGACGGTTTGCGCTTCCAGAGAAACTTGGTGTTCAGGGCAGCGCGGCGTACCGGCGCGGGCATACAGCAGTCTTAAATAATCGTAGATTTCGGTGATGGTGCCGACCGTTGAACGCGGGTTATGCGAGGTGGATTTTTGTTCGATGGAAATGGCTGGCGACAGGCCCTCAATATGATCGACATCGGGCTTTTCCATCATCGACAAGAATTGGCGGGCATAAGTAGAAAGCGATTCCACATAGCGCCGTTGGCCTTCGGCATAAATGGTGTCGAAGGCCAACGATGATTTACCCGAGCCGGACAGCCCGGTGATGATAATCAGTTGATCCCTGGGCAGGTCAAGATCGATATTTTTCAGGTTATGGGTTCTGGCGCCACGAATGCTGATCGTATCCATTAAATAATTCCGGCAATTTAAACAACCCCATAATATACGAGCAAAGCCGGATTAACACAAACACGCACTCTATAGAAAAAACAGGTAAACAAGATTGATAAGTCCAGTGGTCCAGTGGTTGCCGTTTGACGGTAACTACTCCTTGGTATAGATGCCATCGTTGATCAAGCGACATTAACTCAGGCATCTGGAGTGCAGGCTTCGCCTGCAAGCAGGCGAAGCCTGCACTCCAACTTGCCTTGAATTGAATTTGTAACGCTAAACATCACATTTTGCGACACCCAACAGGAAAACGAATAGCGAGTATGAACGCCTCTGTTAAAAATATCAGCGTCACAAACAGTGCTCCGAGTACAATACGGAGTAACGGTAATTAAATAACCTGGACAAAATGGAGTTATCGTGGGAGCTGTATCCACAAAAATGGAAATGCTCAAGTTATTTTATTTTCATTCCATTAACAGTCTTAATTATTGAGGATTTCCTATGCAAACATATCTACCCTTTATCAAAGCTATGCTTTCCGAATGGTATCTCTTTACCCTGAACAATGCGTTATACGCCGCCGCATTAGCTGCAACTGTCTGGCTGCTGACGGCAATACTTTACAATATCAAGATTGCCGCCATAAAAAGAAGCAAAGCGGTCAGTGATAAGGCAAGCATCGAAACCCTCAATGCCACGCAACAACAGCTACAACAGAGTCAAGAAGAATTAGCGGCGAGCGTTGAACAAATAGAACAAGCCCAGCGCACCGCTCAAGATGAAACACAACGGACTTTTGCGCTTAAACAGCTGATTCATAAACGTAACAAACAAATTGCAGAGATTATCCAGACGCTGGCAACCAGTTTTGATCTTGGTGAACGGCCATTATCTGCAAACGAAGACGTTAAGGCCGACGCATTATGGCAGCAACATGACAAAGTCATTATGCAACTAATAGAACGACTACGTACCGAACAGCAAGCAAAAATTGCCTTACAGCAAACCTGTCAGGCAGAAACGGCAAAACTAGCCGAAAAAGAAGCGCTGCTTAAGACCCTGCAAACAACCTTGGACAATCACACTCATCAGCTTTCCAAGCTGGAACAAGCGCTTGAAGAACAAAAATCAATACTGCAACACCAGGACGATGCCCAACAGGTTATATCCGATACATTGAAAAAATACCAACCTGTTGTGATACAAGCGGCTGAACCTGAACAGGCAATAATCAAGGCCATCGATACTTCCTGGCAGCAGCCCATACCGTTGGAAGAAAGCCCAACTATTGAGGAAACCCCGATTGTTCAACCCGAGCAGGATAGTTTGGTCGTTCAAGTTGAAGAACCTCAATTTACAGAGCCGCAAACTATGCGTCGCTGGCCGGATGAAGACCCCGCCGCTGAATTGCTGGCAACTGACGAAACGGCAGCGCCATCAGACATAACAGCGGAACCGGCGGCCGAAGAAATGCCATCGGTATCACCGGACCTGGATCAACCACCGGTTAATCCTGCTAAAGGATCATTCGGGAAAATTAAAAACCTGTTCGGTAAAACCAAACAACAGCCTAGCGTAGCCGTTCAAATTAATGAAGAACCGCAAATTATGCGTCGTTGGCCGGATGAAGAACCCGTCGCTGAATTGCTGGCAACTGTCGAAACGGCAGCGCCGTCAGGCATAACAGCGGAACCGGCGGACGAAGAAATGCCATCGGTATCGCCGGACCTGGATCAACCACAGGTTAATCCTGCCGCAGGATCATTCGGAAAAATCAAAAACCTGTTTGGTAAAACCAAACAACAGCCGGTTAAAACAGAACCGCAATGGACAGTTACAACATCGGATGAACTAGAAGACCAGCCCTTGCTGCCGGATACGGAACAACAATTTGACGATGAAATACCGGAAAAAATCCAAAATTCGCCAGGAAAACTGAAAGGTTTTTATAAAAAGCTCACTTCTAAAAATAAATGAGTTCAAAGGCTCCGGCCTACCAGGACTCGGCAGTAAAAGAATATAACGCCACAGACTAACTTAGGCGATTTCCGGCGAAAAATATACCCACCTGACTGGTCTTTTTGCCCGTCTGCTGCGTTGTAAAAATGGTTGCATAGCTCGCTATGCGCCCATTTTTACGCCTTGCAGATGAACAAAAATCCTGCGCCATTTGGGTATATTTATTCTTGGCAATCGCCTTATAAAATAAAAAGTAACTATTCAGGCCCCGAGCGTATTTAGACCTTCCAGGTTTTAAAAACCTGGAAGGTCTTAGCCTAACAATATATTTTTCAAATGGAGCTAAGGGGCTGAATACTTACAATAAAAAAGTCATTGTAACTACTCGGCAGCAGCTGAGTAGTTACCTAAAAATCAAATCCGGTGAACTACAACTTTTAAGGAAAAACTATGACTGGAAAAATTCCTTTTTCAATCCTGTTAACTGCTTTTATTTTCCCCCTTAGCGCTTCTGCGACAGAACAGCTACCTGCCCCATTGATTCAATCACAACGATTAGCTGCTGTAGCTGCCGGTGAAACACCTCCCTTAATCGAAATTATCGCAACGCCGGAACAAATACGCACAACCCCTCATGTGATACCGTTACATAAGCCAACACCCCCTAAAATAACAGATAGTTCGCCCAAGGCCTTACAAACACTAGATCCCTTGATAGCTGCACAACGTCAACTCGGAGAATTAACAAACATAGACCCCATTATGAGTTTTGACGGCCTCAGTGGGGCGGATAATGCAAAAATCTTCGGTTCTCCATCCAGCCCTGCCGATGTCAATGGCGATATAGGACTGCAGCATTATGTGCAAATGGTTAACAACCTGTTTCAAGTATTCGATAAACAAAGCGGTTTAGCTTTAACGCCGCCAAGCCGTTTAAGTGGTTTATTTGCCGCAGCCGGTAAAACAGGGGCGTGCGCTAAAAACGACCAGGGTGATCCTATCGTGCTTTATGATCACCTGGCAGATCGTTGGTTGTTAAGCCAATTCAATTACAACACTGATAAATTCGGCAGTGACAAGCCGCCCTATCATGAATGTGTTGCGATTTCCAAGACTGGCGACCCAACCGGTCAATATTATGTGTACGATTACATTATGCCTAACAATAAATTCCCCGATTACCCTAAATTCGGCGTATGGGCAGATGGCTATTATATGACCGCCGCCCAATATTCGGGAAACACCCCAAGCGGCAATGCAATCCTTGTATTTGACCGAACTCAAATGCTGATCGGCGGCGCGGCGGCAGTTAATTATCATGATTTAGCCGATAAACCTAGATTAAGTGTTTTATTGCCTTCCGACTTGGACGGCCCGCAGCCTCCGCCTGGAACGCCTAACTATGTGCTTGGATTTCAAGGTGATAAAAATTGGTTACCCACCACCCGGATGCGGGTTTTTGAAGTCAGCGCCGATTTTTCAGCGTCGGCAACCGGTTCCGTTAAAGAAAGAAGCTCCTTACAAGTAGCCGCATTTAATCCTAAAGTGTGCAACAATGCTGTCGGCACTTGCATTCCTCAGCCGGGAGTTAATCAAAAGCTGGATGCACTCAGTGACAGGCCTATGAATCGCCTGCAATACCGCTATTTTAGCGACCGCTGTCCGATAGATAATTCAACTTCAGCGTGTGCCGGTTTGACCTTTAACCACACCATTCAAGGCGAAAGTTCCGGTCAAGCGGCGGTACGTTGGTATATTCTCAATTATAAGCCCGATACCGACCTACTCAGTGTTGCGCAACAAGGCAGCTTTGCGCCTGATACCAACTCACGCTGGATGGGCAGTGCGGCGCTAAACAAACAAGGCGAACTAGCATTAGGCTTCAGTATTTCTAGTAAGTCCGTCTATCCCGCTATTGGTTTTTCCGGACGTTTGCAGACCGATCCGGTCAATGTGTTAACCCTAACAGGTCTATTAAAACAAGGTAATGGCGCACAATCAGGCGGTACGGAACGCTGGGGGGACTACTCGATGATGGCGGTTGACCCGGTTGATGATTGTACTTTCTGGTACACCAATCAATACTATGCCAATAACAAGGATGGCCGTAACTGGTTGTGGCGAACCCGGATTGGTAGTTTTAAGCTATCTAACGATTGTACTTAAACAAATAATGGCACACGGATTGCGGCTTTTGTCCCCCTCTCCCTTCTGGCATAACTATCTACACAACTTTTTTGTATCATAAATACAATGGGTTGCAAGTCGACCTGGCTCCCTCTCCTGTTGGAGAGGGTTGGGGTGAGGAGAATAAAAACAAGCATTTATATCCCCCTCATCCCTTCTCCCTCAAGGAAGAAAGAGCCGGTACTTGTGTAGATTAAACAGGACAAAAATCAACAGTATTGACCTGCGCACCAAGCGGATGACCATGCCCACTGAAAATTATAGCCGCCCAGCCAGCCGGTAACATCCAGCACTTCGCCAATAAAATAAAGCCCCGGCACCTGTTTGCTTGCCATAGTTTTAGAAGAAACCGCATCGCAGTCAACCCCGCCGGAAGTCACTTCAGCGGTACGATAACCCTCAGTGCCGTTGGGTTTAATCGTCCAATTATGAAGCTGATCTGCAACTAACTGAATCTGTTTATCCGATAAATCCTGTAACGACCTTTCCAATAAATCCTCAGGCAAAAAACTACTGATCAAGCGTTTGGGCAAATGGCCTTCCAAAATTGTTTTTAACTTATTTTTGATCTTTTGCTGACGTTTAGCTTTAAGCTCTGCATCCAGATTTAGCTGCGGCAGCAAATTAATCGCAATGGCTTCTCCGGCGCGCCAATAGGATGAAATCTGCAAAATGGCTGGACCGCTCAAACCACGGTGCGTAAACAATACATTTTCACTGAAACTCTGCCGTTTATTGCTGACTACGCAAGGCACGGCAATGCCCGATAACGCAGAGAATTTTTCCTTATCTTCCGGCTGTAAGGTGAACGGAACCAGGCCTGCGCTGGTTGGCAACACCTTAATGCCAAATTGCTCGGCTATTTTATAGCCCAACGGCGTCGCACCCATTTTAGGTATCGACAAGCCGCCTGTCGCAACCACTAATGACTGACCGGTAAAATTGCCATGGCTGGTTTTAAGATGGAAGCGGTCAGACGATCGTTCAACTGAGTCGATGCGGGTATTCAACTGCACAACCACGCCAGACTTGCCGCATTCGGCCAGTAACATATCCAAAATATCTTTGGCGCTTTCATTACAGAACAGCTGCCCGTGATCCCGTTCATGGAAAGGGATTTGGTAGCGCCCGATTAAAGCCAAAAAATCCCACTGGGTATAGCGGCTCAGAGCCGATTTGCAAAAATGTGGGTTATGGGAAATATAGTTATCCGGCTCAATAGAATAATTGGTGAAATTGCAACGACCGCCGCCGGACATTAGGATTTTCTTCCCGGCCTTGTTGGCGTGATCCAAAACCAGCACCTTACGTCCGCGCTTGCCCGCCTCAATTGCGCACATCAGGCCTGATGCCCCTGCGCCGATAATAATGACATCGGTTTCAGTCATAGTTTCTCTTCAAAACGATTACCTCTAGCGCAGTCAATGCACCGAAAATGCAGGCTATACAAACATACATACCTCAGCTATCGTGCTTCATGAAGTCAAGACCAAGCATTGCTTTCTTCTGATTTTCATCCCCAATCTCTAGGCCCCATCGACGTTCCATGAAATTAAGCATACGAAGTCCGCGTTGCAAAATCGCTTCAGATGTCCATTCTTTCTCTTTGGAAACCTCGTTCTCTGCATAACACCCAAAGCGGTAGCCAACAGCTGACTCTTGCTTTCCGTCCACCTTATCAGGAAATGGTTTATTCGAAAGACTTGAGTTTTTTGGCTTAGATAATGGTAAGAGATTGCCAAGTGAATCGCGTAACGCCTCCTTTTGTTTCTGTGTTAGCCCCTTAAAACGCGAAGTCCAATATTCATTACGAGCTTGTCGTGGATAAATATGCTCTATCGACACATAGTCATATTTCTGTTCACTGAATTCTGACCAAAATATCTTTGGTCGGCTTGTCTTGGAACGATGTTGTAAATCAAGATTGTATTCAAACAGAAAATAGCCGATACCATCCCAATTATAAAAACCGGATGAACGAAAACGATTAATAACATCGCGGATAAAATCCTTGTTCTTCGACCAACTTGTAGTTTTATCAGTAATATGCCTCGTAACTTTCTCCGCACTTAGTTTGCCAGCCCCCAATTCAATTGCTAGCAGAAAGCAGTCCGAATTAATTTCGAAAGGATATTGAAATTCATAGCGCCGATTTAGAAGTGACATAACAAACAACTGACGTTCTATGGCTCGGAGGAATACAAGACGATTCGACTCTGACTGCTCCGACTGAAGAAACACTAACACCAAAGGCTGAAATAGGGGCATGTTGAGGCGGTTTATTTTGTCCAACCAAGTTATTATTTCAGGGGTAAAATCCGAATCAAAGGGGTTCCACATCTTGTACCATGTCTCGACAGCTTCTTGAAGAGAACTTACGTATTGATAAACATCAGAAAGGGTAATTCTTTTTTCTGAAGAAGCATCAGATGTTACATTTCGGGGAACAAAGCGATTTTCAAGTAGATCGCTAGCGTAATCTGCATGATAGAGTCTCCGATAGCGTGCAGACTCATCAGTAGCTGTTTTATCGACAATACTCTTGCCGAAATAAATCACATAGTGGGTTTGCAAAAAGCGATCATCGTCGAGTGGCTGTTCTTTGTTACGCCCTAGGTTGTGATAGATTGCTTTCCAACAGTTATTGATAGTTCCACGGAGCTTTTTGCGCTCAAAATCGGGAGCATCGAACTTTAGCGATAGATAGATCAACCTATTTTTCAAGAGTTCGAGATATGATAAGGGTTTTCCGCGATTGTTCATCGTCTCGAAAGCCACGCAAACATCGACATCCTCAGTAATAGTAAAAATATTAAACAGTAATTGCTGCGTAGCCTTTTTATATAGAACTTCAATATCAGAGAGCGATAGAGTGGCGAGGCGATCAACGAAAAACTGCTTGGCATAAGCTAAATTTTGCGTGTATACAGTCTCTTCTGCTGGAGCGCTTGATGAGCGCTCGCAAAATATTTTTGTTTTTAGAAACTCATAGCTCGGATTATCTCTCTCGTAACCGAACAAATAGGAGCGAGAAATACCATCGCCCTTGGAATCGAAAATGAATTTACGCTGGATGTCCGCACGATCAGTGAAGTTGAGTTTTTCTCCAGTTTCAACTCGCTCCAATATTGCTTGAATCAAGATAATTGCAGTAGTCAATCGCTGCTGTCCATCGACGACAAAATACGGCTGATAACTCTTTGCTTCTATAATCCATGAATCATCATCCCACTGGTGATATACATCGCTTGAAACACTTTCAAGTGTAAGGACACCGGTATAGTGGTGATTATTGGACTCAAGCTGTTGGATGTCATTCCAAAAGTCCTTTAGTTGCTTTTCCGTCCATGCATAACCACGCTGGTAGTCTGGGATTCGAAATAATCGTTCTGTAAATATTTTTGAAAGAGTAAGCAGCTGGTTGTCCATGATTCTTTTCCTTTGAGCTCAATTATTGATTATCAAGTATGTAGGTCGGAATGAGCCTGTTCGAAAACGTAAGCGAAAACAGGGGAGGTCGACGCATTACACGAATTCTTTTTCTTCGTGCTCTTCGTGGTGATATGTCTTAGTATCCCTGCGCACCACCCAAACTCTCCGGAAACGCCACCTCGCGCTTGGATGGCCTTATTCCAGCTTACGCCCATCCAGCCACCGCTTCATAAGCACATACCCGGTCAAAGCCCCCCATGCCAACATATACATGCTGTGCAACATGACTTCAAAGTTAAAGCTATCGACATTTCGGGTGTAATCCCAGATGTCATCGGCCAAAGCCAGCGCTAACACAAAACAAACCGCAAATTTGAGGCTGATTTTATGGGCATAAAAAACCCCGATGCCGAGAACCAAAAAACCAGCCAAGAATCTCAACCCGCTGTGTATTAACATTTCCGCATTAAACGGATTTAGTTTAAATGCCATGTCTATAAAATACAGCAGGATAAGTCCTGCGATGATGACGATACTAACTAACTTCATGGTGACCTTCTGTAAGTGCTACGCTTCGTTAATGAGTTTTAATCCCGGCGGCAATGCCTCGCCGAAGATTTGCTTTTCTTCTTTTTCGTCCAGCTCTTTGATCTGCTCGACCATGTCGATCCAGGATGCAGGCGCTTTACTCAGTTTCAATTTTTCGATGATTTGCCGCCGCATAGCTTCATCAATATCCCGCGCCCTGTCACCGCTCATCCGGGCAATCAGCGTAGCGGCAAAGCCTGCCTGCGGGATTTTCTTCCAATCTACCGTTAAAATTTGGTTTAGCCACAGGCAGACGATGTCGGCAGGAACAACATTATGGCTGCTGCCGTGAAACGGCATCCTTGCCCCGATACGGCCTACCGCCCACCAAGTCTGGCTGGGCTCGCCGGCTTTTTCCAGGCGTTTTAGCAACCATTCGCCCAGTTGCATTTTCTTGGCGACCGGAAGGCGTTCCAAAACTGCCGCCAATCGCACCATATCGTCGTATCCGCGATTTTTGATCTGTTTGATAACACCGGGTTGCCTTGCCGCAGCAGGGTTTAAAAATTTTGCAATGTCGGCAAAAATTTTCTCCTGAGCCGCCGCATCCAAACCGCCCGCAATCCGTCGCCACAGCGTCCACCATTCGGTCCAGTTTTGGGTTTCGTTAACAAACTGGATGCTTTGTGGATAGCTTTTCCATAGTTGCTCGACGCGCCAATCATCCAAGGGATAACCGAAACCGGGCCGCAAACAAAACCCGGTCAAGCTCAGCCAGACGCGTTCGTGATTTTCGGAGCGGCGCTGGTATTTTGCGCCCTCCAGCAAGGTGCCGAACATGGCTCTTAGCAGCGGCGTCGTCCATTCGGTACGTGCGATGCCGGTGAGCTTTTCCAGGTCGGCGCGCAGGTTTTTAACCGCTTTGGGGTCAACCTGTTTAGATTTGGCGCCAAAGATGGCCTGTATCTGTTCGACTATTTTATTAAAATTGGCGGGCAACGCGGCATCCGTTTGCAATGCGGCGGTTTTTTTCCTGATTTGAAACTCAACATCCCAACGCTGACTGCTATTTTCAACAGCAATGCATTGAATTTTAAGCGTGCCTACTTCGGTTTGGGTAACCGCCAGTTCGACGATGACCTCGGAGTTCGGCGTGCCGACATCGCCTTCAAACGCCACGGCCAACGGCGGCAGGGAATGAAATAAGTCGGTAATTTCGGTCACATCGCCCGGCTTGAATTCGCCGTCGCCGGACAATGAAACCAAGTGAAAACGCACCGGAACGCCCAAACGTAACGCAAAACGTCGGCCTTTCAAGATGACTTCATCGCCTTCTTCGCTGCCCTTGGGCAAGATGCAAATGCCTGTCCTGAGTAGAGTCGAAGGGCCTTGCTGTGCGCTGGAATCGTCAGTATCGACCAGCAGGAAATAACTGCGCGCCGAACCGCCTCCGATCTTAAGCTTTTTATCCCGTCTCGCAATCGCATAACTGACCGCCCCAAAAGCAACGGACAGTTCGGGATGCTTATTCTCCAACAATACCGGCGAACTGGAGCGCCATGACTGGATTATATCGACAAGGCGCTGGGTAATCGGCTGACTGCGAAACACGCCGCCGTTAAGTAACAAGGCATCGGGTACGCTGCCCTGCCCTGCTAAGGCCTCGCGGGAGGCGACGCTATGCAGCTTTAAAAATGCCGCGATATGCTTACTGACCGCGGGCTCTGCGGCATACGGCAAACCGAACTCGACCACGCCGCTACGTTTCCTGTCAGGCAAGTCATCAAGGCCTGATAACGGGAAAAAACCGTCCAGCGCAATTTCCCTGACTTCATCCTTAGACAGCGTAACAGACCGGGAACTGCCGATCAGCTTAGAGCCGCCGCCGAGCAAGGTGACGTTGAGTTGTTCCGGCGCATCTTCGGCCAACAAGCGCTCTTTGGCAATCCGGCATTGTTCGATCAGTTGCGACAAGTCCGCCGCCGACAGACGTTTTTCAGCATTATCTAAGCGGCTTTCGGCAAGATGCGCCAAGGCCAGATCGATATTGTCTCCACCCAGCATTAAATGATCGCCAACCCCGATACGGGTTAATTTAGGTTCCCGCTCGCCCTGCTCTATTTTGATCAGCGTTAAATCGGTAGTGCCGCCGCCGACATCACAAACCAGCAGCAGATGCACATTCGCCAGCGCCTGGTTGATCGTGCCGCTGTTGCGCCTTAACCAGTCGTAACAAACCGCCTGGGGCTCTTCCAGCAGACGGACCTTATACAATCCTGCAAGCCTAGCTGCCTCCAGTGTCAAGGACCTGGCGGCTTCATCAAACGAAGCGGGAACGGTAATTACAATATCTTGTTTTTCCAGCGGCGCATTGGGAAATTGATGTCCCCAAACCGTACGAATATGAGACAAATAACTGGCGCTGGCGGCAATCGGCGAAACCTTGGCAACGTCATCGCTACTGCCCCAGGGCAGAATGTCGGCAGCATGATCAACCGACGGATGCGACAGCCAGCTTTTGGCACTGGTGACGAATCGCCCTTTGGTTTTTGCGCCCAGCAGACGCGCGGCCTCGCCAATGACCGCAGTTTCCCCGTCTGTCGGCGCACCGCTGGGAAACGAGAGGTCTGCTTCGGATAATTCACCGTTTGCCGGATGGTAACGCACCGACGGCAATAACGGCCTTGCGCCAACTTGGCCGGGAGCAACCAGCTGCTCGACTTGGAATATTTGTATTTCCTGAGTGGTATTATCGGCTTTGGCGTAAGCGACAACGGTATGCGTTGTACCAAGGTCTATGCCGACTAGATAATTTGCTGTGGAATTTTGCACGGTGATATTTTATAGGTCTGTGTATGAGAGCGGCTAAATCCCGCCATCTGTCTTGAGTTTATCCTTCGACTAGTCAGGAGAGCCAAAGAAGCAAGGTAAATAATTCATTAAAAAAAGGATACACGAAATATTTCAGATTTACATCCTTAGCGTGTCGATGGCGGCTACTAAGGCCTGCACGCCGACATGCTTGAAAGACAGATTAGTCAATCAGATACCCATAAGTCTCAAGTAAATTCAACCTTACTTAATTAGCGCCCTTCAGCCCGGCAGCACAATAGATTGACTTAACAGGGAGTAGTCATAGAAAATAGCCTGTTTAATTTGCACACTTAGACTCTAACTACGCATGGATAACAGCGTCTCCCCGCAAAACAGCCTGGTTTCTGTTCAAAATTTGTCGTTTTCTCGCGGCAACAAGAAAATATTTGACGATATTTCCCTGGAATTTGAGCGCGGTAAAATTACTGCGATCATGGGACCTAGCGGCACTGGCAAAACGACGCTGTTAAAACTAATCGGCGGGCAATTGTTTCCTGAACAGGGCGCCATTGTCGTAGATGGCAACAATGTTCACCGCTTACGCCGATCAGAGTTGTACAATCTGCGTAAACGCATGGGCATGTTATTTCAAAGCGGCGCGTTATTAACGGATATGAGCGTCTTTGATAATGTCGCTTTTCCGTTACGCGAACATACCCATCTTCCCGAATCGATGATTCGCACCCTGGTATTAATGAAACTACAGGCAGTAGGCTTGCGGGGCGCGCGTAACCTGATGCCTAACGAACTTTCCGGCGGCATGGCCAGGCGTATTGCCTTAGCCAGGGCGATTGCGCTGGATCCGATGATGATCATGTACGATGAACCTTTTACCGGACAGGACCCTATTTCCAAGGGAGCGCTGGTTCATCTTATCAAGTCGCTGAATACTATCTTGGGGCTAACCAGTATTGTTGTCTCTCATGACGTTTATGAAACAGCGGCGATAGCTGATTACATTTATGTCATTTCAGAAGGAAAAATTGTCGGCCAGGGTACGCCTAAGGAAATTGAACAATCCGAATCCGAGTGGGTACAGCAGTTTATGACCGGTGCTGCCGACGGCCCGGCGCATTTTCATTATCCGGCAAAAGATTATGTGGACGATTTGCTGTCGACTGGAAAACGTTATTAGGAAGCAAGGTTTTTTCGGCTACCCACTTCAACCGGTTTTACCTTGCACCTTTTACCTTGCACCTTGAACCTTAATTTATGACTGAATTTCTACAGCAATTGGGTAAAAACACTCGCACCAGCTTTACCAAGCTTGGGCGGGGCACGTTTTTCCTAGTACAGACTATTTCCGGCATACCCAGTGTGTTGCCTCGCCCCAGATTACTACTTAACCAGATGTATTCGGTCGGTGTGTTATCGTTCCTGATTATCACTATTTCAGGACTGTTTGTCGGCATGGTTCTGGGCCTGCAAGGCTATTACACACTCTCCGATTTCGGCGCCGAAGAATCGCTGGGCGTCATGGTTGCGGCCTCATTGGTCAGGGAATTAGGCCCCGTGGTTTCGGCGCTTTTATTTGCCGGTAGGGCCGGTTCTGCGTTAACGGCGGAAATCGGCCTGATGAAAGCGACCGAGCAGCTGTCGGGCATGGAGATGATGGCCGTCGACCCGATCAAACGCATTATTTCCCCCCGCTTCTTGGCAGGATTCTTATCCATGCCCTTACTTGCCGCATTGTTCAGCGCAGTGGGCATCATCGGCGGACAATTGGTTGGCTCAGGCTTATTAGGCGTCGATGAAGGCGCTTACTGGTCGCAAATGCAAGCCAAACTGGATTTTCATGATGACATTATCAATGGCGTTATCAAAAGCATAGTGTTCGGTTTCGTCGCTTCCTGGATAGCGCTGTTTGAAGGCTACGACGCAATCCCGACGTCTGAAGGCGTCAGCCGAGCCACCACGCGTACCGTCGTCAATTCAGCTTTTAGTATTTTAGGTCTTGATTTCATTCTGACCACACTCATGTTTGGAGATAAGTAACATGCAGCACACCAGCACCCAAGACACGCTTGTCGGACTCTTTGTCGCATCAGGCATAGTCGGATTGTTTTTTCTTGCTTTGCAGGTAAGTAATTTAAGTTCGTTTACCGAACAGGATAGTTATACGGTTACTGCCCGTTTTGAAAACTCCGGCGGCTTAAAGGTTAAATCGCCCGTTTCAGTAGCCGGCGTTAAAATCGGCAAAGTCAGTGCGATTAGCTTCGATCCTAAGACCTATGAATCCATTGTGCAGCTAAGTATTGATTCGAAATACAATACGCTTCCTGACGACACCACTGCCAGCGTTTTTACTGCCGGTCTGTTAGGTGAGCAATATGTCAATCTGGAAGCGGGCGGCTCGGATGAGTTCTTAAAAAACGGCGGAAAAATTGAAATCACCCAATCAGCCATTATCCTGGAAAAAGCGCTCGGCCAATTTTTGTTTAAATCTGCGGAAGAAAAGAAGTGAGCCGACTGAACATTATTAAACAAAGCCCCGAGCACTTTGTTATCGATGGCGATTTAACCTTTGCCACCATCGACAAGCAGACGCTCAAATCATTTTCTTTTTTAAAAGCGGCAAAAGAAATCACCATCGATCTGGGCCGCGTCTCTTGTACGGACAGCGCCGGACTTGCGCTAATGATTGAATGGATAAAATATTCCCGGCACAACAGAACACAGTTAAGCTTCAAAAATATTCCCGAGCAATTGCTCAATCTTGCCAAACTCAGCGGCTTTGACCAAACGAGCCACTTTAATAATGAAGGTTCAAATGGAGGTTAAAGGCGCGGATACCGTGCCTAGCTTGAACCTTAATCCTTGAACCTTAATCCTTGAACCTTAATCCTTGAACCTTAATCCTTGAACCTTGAACCTTAATCCACTCCTATGGACAAACTCATTATTACCGGCGGCACCCAACTCTCTGGAGAACTACGTAT
Organism: Methylobacter sp.; assembly: GCA_004299305.1. Classification (GTDB taxonomy): domain Bacteria; phylum Pseudomonadota; class Gammaproteobacteria; order Methylococcales; family Methylomonadaceae; genus Methylobacter_A. The sequence continues at coordinate 13,947 of SCPZ01000131.1, read as the reverse complement.
CTCCGGCGCTAAAAATGCCGCCTTACCGATTCTGGCTGCCACCTTGCTGTCGGAAGCGCCGGTTAGCGTCGGCAACATACCGCATCTCCATGACATCACCACCACCATGGAATTACTGGGTCGCATGGGCGTTCATCTGACCGTTGACGAGAAAATGAATATCGAGGTCGACTCCAGTACGATCAATAGTTTTGTCGCACCTTACGAACTGGTTAGAACCATGCGCGCCTCGATACTGGTATTGGGGCCATTAGTGGCCCGGTTCGGCGAAGCCCATGTGTCATTACCCGGCGGCTGCGCTATCGGCTCACGTCCTGTCGACATACACATTAACGGCCTGATAAAAATGGGCGCCGATATTACCGTCGAAAACGGTTTTATCCACGCCAAAGCGAGTCGACTAAAAGGCTGCCGCCTGGTTCTGGAGCAAATCACCGTTACCGGCACTGAGAACCTGCTGATGGCCGCCGCACTGGCTGAAGGCACCACCATTATTGAAAATGCCGCCAAGGAACCTGAAGTCACCGATTTGGCTCACTTCCTTAACAAAATGGGTGCAAAAATCACCGGCATAGGCACCGATGTGCTGGTCATTGAAGGCGTTGAAAAGCTGGGGCTTGATAGCATCCACTACGACATCCTTCCCGACCGTATCGAAACCGGCACTTATTTAATTGCTGCGGCCATTACCGGCGGAAAGATCAAACTTAAAAATACCCGCCCCGATATCCTGGATGCCGTTCTGGCAAAATTGGTTGAAGCCGGTGCTGATATCAACACCGGCGAAGACTGGATTACACTGGATATGCACGGCAATAAGCCCAAAGCTGTTTCGGTTCGCACTTCGCCATACCCGGCCTTCCCTACCGATATGCAGGCGCAGTTTACCGCGATGAATACGATTGCCGAGGGTGTGGGCATTATTACTGAAACGGTTTTTGAAAACCGCTTCATGCATGTGCAGGAATTGCAACGTATGGGCGCAGACATTAAGCTGGAATCAAATACCGCCATCTGCACCGGCGTGAAAAAACTGACCGGCGCACCGGTCATGGCAACCGATTTAAGAGCCTCGGCGAGTCTTGTGATAGCCGCACTGGTAGCCGAAGGGGATACGCTGGTTGATCGTATTTATCATATCGACCGGGGTTATGATCACATCGAAGAAAAACTCTCTCAATTGGGTGCGACGATACGCCGCGTCCCAAGATAAGGCCTTATTATGCTAACTATCGCCGTATCTAAAGGCCGAATTTATGAGGATGCTCTGCCCTTACTGGCAGAGGCGGGCATCACGCCGATTGACGATCCTCTTACTTGCCGTAAACTGATTTTACGAACCACACGCGATGACGTTCAGCTAGTCATCATCCGCGCCACCGATGTGCCTACCTTTGTTGAATATGGCGCAGCCGATATGGGCATCGCCGGAAAAGACATCTTGCTGGAGCATGGCGCTGAAAGCCTGTACGAACCGTTGGACTTGAACATCGCCTGTTGCAGGTTAATGACCGCTGCGCATAAAGACGCCCCCCCGATTGCCGGGCGCGTTCGCGTTGCAACTAAATACGTCAAAATAACCCAACGCTATTTCGCAAGCCTTGGCATCCAGGCGGAAATTATTAAGCTGTACGGTTCAATGGAACTGGCTCCGCTGGTCGGCCTGTCCGATTGCATTGTCGACTTGGTCGATACCGGCAATACGCTAAAGGCCAATGATCTGGAGCCTCGTGACCTGATTATGAACATCAGCTCCAGGCTAGTCGTCAACAAAGCGGCCATGAAGATGAAGCATCAGGCGATTCAATCGTTGCTGGATCAGTTTGAGAGAACACTTGAGAAAAGAGACAAGTAGATACGCACTCACAAACCGGACGGAACATATTACCCCGTCCGAAACATTTGGCCTTGGTTAAGTGCAGCCACATTTATTTAGACATCGCGAAAACGTTAAGGCTGGGATACTTCGGGGACTCCCCCTATGAAACACTAGGACTAACCGTATGCTACGAAAAAACAGAAACCTAGATGTCGTCCTCCCGCCGCGACCATCAATTTTAGTCGACATCCAGCAAGAGATGAATAAAGCCCATCCTGTGCTGCATAGAATCGCCGAACATATTGCCGGCGACATAGTACTGGCCGCTGCAATACTGAAAACAGTTAATTCGCCCTTTTACGGTCTGCGTAATAAAGTGACCTCCACAGTTGATGCGGTCAAAATGCTCGGCTTCACCCGCACATCACAGTTGGTGGCCGCCATAGCCGTGCGTCAAAGCGTCCCCTTACCGGCAGAACTAACCTATTTTTGGGACGATATGATGCGTGTTGCCATCATGGAAGCCAGTATCGCCAAGCATTTGCTCTTGAACACCGATATGGCCTATTTAATGGGCTTGTTCCATGATTGCGCCATTCCGCTTATGGCGGCGCAGTTTCCCGATTATTTAAAAGTTCGGAAAGCACTTAATGATGAGAATATGAGTGTCATTGACTTTGAGGATGATCAATATACTATGAATCATGCGCAGCTGGGCAGCCTGTTTGCACGCTCCTGGTATTTGCCTGACCCGCTTATTCAGGCCATCCGTTTCCATCATCATGACAGTAGTCTATTTAGCACGGGCATTGATCGTGACGCACTCACTCTTATTGCAATACACCTGATTGTCGATAATATCCATGATACGCTCATCGGCAATGTGACTACCCAGTACCCCCAGATGAAACCCAAGATAATGAAATTTATGAACTTGGATGATCACCAATATCAGGTTCTCACCGATATTGCCTTGGACAGCGTCAATCAAACAAATTAGTAAACAACTTGGAAAGCAAATGCTCAACTCACTAGAAATCAAAAACTTCAGGGCCTTGGAAGACTTTAAAGTCGCCAAACTTGGGCGCGTCAATTTGATTGTGGGTAAAAACAATTCAGGTAAAAGTACAGTATTGGAGGCTTTGCGGATTTATGCGGGGAATGCCCAGCGTGAATTGCTGGTGGATATTGCGAAAAGCCACGACGAAACCTACCAACTGGCAGAAGTAAAGTTTGGTGATTTAAACACAGCTATGCCTTTTGAGGATTTGTTTACTGGCAGGCGGCTTCCTGATGATGACACAGTGATTGTAATTGGCGAATCTGCGGACAGCTCACAAGCTTTGCGTATTATTTATCGAATCTCTATTGACGATAATGAACTTAAGCAGGATGCTGAGGGCTTGACCGACATCCAAAGGAGTGGATTCGGTCAAGCCGTTACAAAAAACCAATATATTGCTTTAGTTGAAAAACGAAATGCTGAATTTGTAACAAAACGGGAAAACTTGATTGTTATAAAAAATAAAAAGTCTGCGTCAGTCTCTTTAAGTGATGTGTTTTTAACCACCAGGAACTCCATTCTCCATGAAGCACTTGGCATAGCTCCTTGTAGCTTTATCCCCACCCAGCTAATTTCCATTGATGAGTTGGCCAAAGAATGGGACAACATTGTCGGCACCGAGCACGAAGAAGTTGTCAAACAAGCCCTACGTATTATTTTGCCGGAATTTGAAAATATTTATTTTGTCCAAAACACTAAGGCCGCATCCTCAGCAGGTGGAAGCCAACGCACAGCAAAAGTAAAACTACCCAATTTACCCCGCCCCGTTCCCCTTAAAAGTTTAGGCGACGGCATGATTAGAATTTTACAATTAGCCTTAAAATTAGTTTCCGCCCAAGGCGGCTTTTTACTGATCGACGAACTTGAAAACGGCTTACATTACAGCATTCAAGAAAAAATCTGGGCATGGCTGTTTGAAGTCGCAGAACGTTTGGATATTCAAGTTTTTGCCACCACCCATAGTTGGGATTGTGTTCAAAATTTCACCAAGGTCGCCTACGAAAACGAAACAACAGAAGGCATATTGTTTCGAATGGGCAAAAGCGCACGAACCAGCAATCGCGGGCAAATCATTGCCACTGTTTATGATAAAGACAGTCTCCACAGATTGACTCAAGCCGATTTTGAGATACGGTAATGGCGAGAAACTCGACAACGATTAATTACAGCCACGTTCTGTTAGTTGAAGGCGAAAGCGATAGAGGTTTTTTTGAATTAGTTTGTAAATCACTTGACTTAAACACAGTCATTAAAGTTGCCTCGCCAGAAGACTATCAAAAAGATTATGAAGAACAATTATACGATACCAAACAAGGAGCTTTACCCCTATTAGCTGATTTACTTAATGAATTATTTGATGAGGAAGCTCCTACTCAACGATTAGCACTTATTGTCGATGCCGATAAAGTAGAGCATGGTTCTGGCTACCAAAAAACGCTTATGCAAGTTAGTAAAATCGCGAACGATTGCGGCTTTTTCTTAACAGAAAATAATACAAATGGTCTTAATTTCAAGCATAACGATGGACAGACAGAATTCGGCTTATGGATTATGCCCAATAATCGAGATGAAGGTATGTTGGAAAATTTCATCAAACAATGTGTGAAAACCGATGAGCAGCCTTTGTTTGCTCATGCCGAACTAACAGTTCAAAATCTTCCTAAACCCAAATTTAGCCCCCATAACACTACAAAAGCCGAAGTTGCTACTTGGCTGGCTTGGCAAAAGAAACCGGGACATGGACTTTATCATTCACTTCAAGTTAATTTACTTGACACCGACCATGCCCTATTCCAAGAATTAACCCACTGGCTAAAAAATATTTTCATTTAACCCCACCAACAATAAACTTATGTCCGACATAACCATTCTAAAACTCGACGCAGCCTCGCCCGATTTTGAACTGCAATTAAAAAACTTGCTGGCCTTTGATGAAACCGACGACCTGGAAATTCACCAACGCGTTCTGGCCATCATTGCCGATGTCCGCAAAAACGGCGACAAAGCCGTTATTGACTACACCAACCGCTTCGATCACCGTGCCGTCACACAAGCTTCCGAGCTGGAATTATCCCCGGAGATTCTCAAATCGGCCTGGAACGGCTTACCGGCTGAGCAAGCGCAGGCGCTGCAAACAGCTGCCGACCGTGTTCGCGCGTATGCCGAGCACCAAAAGATGGAGTCGTGGCAATACACCGAGGCTGACGGTACCGTTCTCGGTCAAAAAATCACCCCCTTAGACCGCGTAGGGCTTTATGTGCCGGGCGGAAAAGCCGCCTACCCTTCTTCGGTGTTGATGAATGCGATACCGGCCAAAGTCGCAGGCGTCGGCGAATTGATTATGGTCGTGCCTGCACCTCACGGCGAAACCAATCAACTGGTACTGGCGGCCGCTTATCTGGCCGGTGTGGATCGGGTATTTACGATGGGCGGGGCGCAAGCAGTCGCCGCGCTGGCTTACGGTACGGAAACCATTCCAGCTGTCGCAAAAATTGTCGGACCGGGCAATATCTATGTCGCTACCGCCAAAAAACTGGTGTTCGGGCAAGTCGGCATCGACATGATTGCAGGGCCTTCGGAAATCCTGATTATCTGCGACGGTAAAACCAATCCAGACTGGATTGCGATGGACCTGTTTTCTCAAGCGGAACATGATGAAAACGCCCAGTCCATATTGATCAGCACAAACGCGGCTTATATGGACGCTGTCGAGCAAAGCATCAATCGGTTACTGCCGACCATGGAACGCGCCGAGATCATCAGGACATCGCTGACCACGCGCGGCGCATTGATCAAGGTCGAAGACTTAAATGCCGCCGCCGATGTGGCTAACATCATTGCCCCGGAACATCTGGAACTTTCCGTTGAAGACCCGGAAGCCTTGTGTAAAAACATCCGTCACGCGGGCGCTATTTTTATGGGCCTCTATACCGCCGAAGCTTTGGGCGATTACTGCGCCGGGCCCAACCATGTGTTGCCGACCTCCAGCACCGCGCGGTTTTCATCGCCATTAGGTGTTTACGACTTTCAAAAACGCTCCAGTTTGATCAACTGTTCCGAAGTAGGCGCGGATACGCTGGGCAAAACCGCATCGATTTTGGCACGAGGCGAAAGTCTGACCGCCCATGCGCGATCCGCTGAATTTAGAATTAAATAATTAATGTTATGCACAGCCAACGGAAAGGTGTGAGCCACGAAGAATAACTACTCGCAGTTAAAAAATGGAACACGGATAACACTGACGAGACGGATTTAAAATGGATTTGATAGGGTGAATAGCTTTAATAATCCCCAGATTATCCGTGCCTATAGCAGTCTGATTCGTGTTCTATTTTTTGTGCTTTTCATGGCTTTCGTGGACAGTGCGTACTATTAGCCCGGCCGCCTTTTATACCTTGGCGACTGAAGTTGCCCTACAGCCTTAAAATTTGAACATGACCCAATCCAATCTAATTTCCACTATTTTCCGTAAAGAAGTTCTGGCGATGTCCGCCTATAAAGTTGCCGATGCCACCGGTTTGATAAAACTCGACGCCATGGAAAACCCCTACACTTGGCCTGAAGATATTAAAAAAAACTGGCTGGAGTCATTGAAAGACTGCCCGTTAAACCGCTATCCCGACCCTGAAGCCAAGCGCCTGACTGCAACCATCAAACGCCTGAATCAGATTCCCGATCAGTTCGATGTGTTGCTTGGCAATGGGTCCGATGAAATCATCCAATTACTATTAATGGCGCTACCTTCCAGTGCCTGCGTATTGGCTCCTGATCCCGGCTTTGTGATGTATAAACAGCTGAGTCTTTGCCTGGGACTAAACTACCACGGCATTCCTCTGCTGGCAGGCAGCTTTGACCTGGATTTACCGGCCATGCTGGCTGCGATAGAACAGCACCAGCCTTCGGTGATTTTTCTGGCTTACCCCAACAACCCTACAGGAAACTTATTTTCTGAAGCGTCGATACGGGACATCATAAAAACCGCTAAGGGCCTAGTGGTAATTGATGAAGCCTACGCGCCTTTTGCCGATGCCAGTTTTATCGACAGCCTGGGGCAATATGACAACCTGTTGGTGATGCGCACCGTATCGAAACTCGGACTGGCCGGTTTGCGCCTCGGCTATATCGCAGGTACGCCGGACATCATTGAACAGCTTCATAAAATCCGCCTGCCTTACAATATTAACAGCCTCACCCAGATCAGTGCGGATTTTGCGTTATCCAACAAAGCATTGTTCGATCAACAAACGCAACAGATTTGCGCTGAACGCTCGATCGTCTTTAACCGGCTTAATGCGCTGGACGGGATTAGCGCCTATCCCAGCGCCGCTAATTTTATCCTGTTTAGGACACCTGAAAATAGGGCTACCGAAATCTTCGCGTCGATAAAACAACAAGGTGTTTTAATCAAGAACCTTAGCGCTCAAGGCGGCTTGCTGGCCGATTGTTTGCGGGTAACTATTGGCAAACCGGAAGAAAATGCAGCATTTCTTGCTGCATTAATAAACAGCTTAGACACTCCCTGAGCACTGTCGAAGGGTAAGCGCTCCACATATCGGCGATGTCCGATTATAAGAATGACCAAAGCAAGCTTTGGACTCCAAATACCACAAATACCGGAGTTCAAGGCTTGCTTTGCCTACATGGATGTAGGTAAGGGGCGTGAGCTTTGACGTTATAACCATCATGTTTTTGACGTAAAGCAGGAAAACGAGCGTCGACAAGGGTGAGTTGTTATAAAAAATTAACGGCGTTATCGTGCCTCAACAACATAACAATATATTACAATATCATAGACTTGTGTATCGCATATTGCTTTAAGCCAGGTTTAATAACGAACAAAATCCAAAACCGTCGGCTTAAGCACTTCAAATCTTATAAGCTCTAATGGTATATTGGCATGGAAAAATAATGCGCCCTTAAGAAGCGCAGACTTAAATCAGGAGAGTTCTATAATGAATAATAAAGGCGTCGATCAGTCCAAACGCCAATTTTTAACCTCGGCTTTGACCGTGGTTGGCGCAGTCGGTACAGGCTATTTGGCTGTTCCTTTTCTTGCTCAAATGCAACCTAGCGCCAAAGCCATGGCGGCTGGCGCACCTGTTGAAGTTGACATCAGCAAAATGGAAGCAGGCCAATTAATAAGGGTCGCATGGAGAGGAAAACCGGTCTGGATACTCAACAGAACCCCTCAGGTTCTTGAAACACTAACAACTCTGGATAATGAACTGAGAGATCCCCTTTCCCAAGAATCCATACAGCCGGAATCCAGTAAGAATCCGGCTCGCTCCATTAAACCGGAAATTTTTGTTGCCGTGGGTTTGTGTACGCACTTGGGTTGCTCACCCACGTTTCGTCCTGAAATAGCGCCCAACGATCTTGGCGACAAGTGGAAAGGCGGATTTTTCTGCCCATGTCACGGCTCTTGGTTTGATCTGGCCGGTCGTGTTTACCGCGGCGTACCGGCGCCCACTAACCTGGAAATCCCCCCTTACCGCTATATTACCGATACGCAACTGATTATTGGTGAATCCGCAGAGGAAGCAAGCGCATGAAACGTAGCCGCATAACTGAATGTAACGATTGGTTTTTGGAGCGTTTTCCGCTGACCAAACTCTGGAATGATCACATGGCGCATTATTACGCGCCTAAAAACTTCAATTTCTGGTATTTCTTCGGCTCACTGGCTTTGCTGGTGCTGGTTAACCAGATCTTGACCGGTATTTTTTTAACGATGAACTACAAACCGGATGCCAAACTGGCATTCGATTCCGTAGAATACATCATGCGCGACGTAAACTGGGGCTGGCTGATTCGCTACATGCACTCGACCGGCTCATCGGCGTTTTTTATCGTGGTTTATCTGCACATGTTCAGAGGCTTGCTGTACGGTTCGTTCAAGCATCCCCGCGAACTGATCTGGATTTTCGGGATGCTGTTGTTTGTCGCCTTGATGGCCGAAGCATTCATGGGCTACCTGCTGCCTTGGGGGCAAATGTCCTACTGGGGGGCTCAGGTTATTATCTCGTTGTTCAGCGCCATTCCTGTGATCGGCGATGACTTATCGCTCTGGCTCAGAGGCGATTATGTGGTTTCCGATGCAACCTTAAACCGCTTCTTCGCTTTTCATGTTATTGCAGTTCCCTTGGCTTTAGTCATGCTGGTATTCCTGCATATCGTAGCCTTGCATGAAGTGGGTTCCAACAACCCTGACGGCATTGAAATTAAGGAATCCAAAGATCCCTGGGGACATCCAGTTGACGGTATTCCTTTCCATCCCTACTACACCGTCAAAGACTTGGTCGGTGTGGGCGTGTTTTTGTTGTTTTTCGCTACGGTTATTTTTTATATGCCGGAAATGGGCGGTTATTTTCTCGAACACGCCAATTTCATTCCTGCCGATCCAATGAAAACCCCGGAACATATCGCTCCAGTCTGGTATTTCACGCCTTTCTACGCCATCTTAAGAGCGATTCCCGATAAATTTGCCGGGGTTATCGGCATGGGTGGCGCGATTGTCGTATTGTTCCTGCTGCCTTGGCTGGATCGCAGTCCGGTCAAATCAATCCGTTATCGCGGCGGCATTTACAAAAAAGCCTTGTGCCTGTTTGTGATCAGTTTCCTGGCCTTGGGTTATTTAGGGACTCAACCTGCAACACCGGTAGCGACAGGCTTCGCCAGACTTTTTACCACAATCTATTTTGGTTTCTTCCTGTTAATGCCACTCTATACTCGCTGGGAAAAAACCAAACCGGTGCCAAGACGCTTAACCCCAGTGCATAGTCTTGAGGAGCAATTGCCCGCGTTAATTGAGGAAATTACCGTCTTAAAACCAGCATCTACTGAAATTGGCCATACGGCTTTTAAAGGCTCTTCTTTTTCCAGACAACCTAATCCTGAGGGCATAAAAAACGTTATCAGTCGGCTAGCAAAAAAAGCAATAGGGAGTCTGGATTAATATGAAAAATTTAATAGCATTATTTTTATTGTTATTAGTATCTTTCGGGGTTGCCGCCTCGGAAGGCATTGAGCTGCAAGAAGCGAATATTGATCTTTCCAATAATGCTTCATTGCAACGAGGAGCAAAACACTTCGTCACTTATTGCCTTGGTTGCCATTCAATCAAGCATATTCGTTACCTACGTATTGCCCTTGATACCGATGTCGATCAGAAAAAGATGTTAAAAGACATCGCCCCTGAAGGAGCAAGCATCTACGACCAGCTCCACAGCGCCATGAACAAGCATGATGCGGAAAAATGGTTCGGGACGCAACCGCCCGACTTGTCGTTGATTGCCAGATCGCGTGGTGCGGATTGGTTGTACAGCTATTTAAAAAGTTACTATATCGATCCCAAAAGCCCTAGAGGGGTAAACAACTTAGTTTTCAAGGATACCGCTATGCCTAACCCGCTTTGGCAGTTGCAAGGTGAACAGCATGCAGAGCATAAAAAAAATATCTGGGGCGATGAATATACCAATTTAGTCCTTAAAGATCCGGGTACACTGTCCGCAGGAGAATTTGATATTTTCGTCAATGACTTGGTTAATTTCCTGGTGTATGTCGGTGAACCGGTACAACTGGAAAGGCAACGCATTGGAAAATACGTGATATTTTTTATTTTAATGTTTTTAGTTTTAGCTTATTTGCTAAAGAAAGAATACTGGAAGAACATCCATTAATTTTTGAGTCGTGTAGAGTGGGCAGTGCAGGCGGCGACGCTGTGTTCTACCCACTGCTTATCAGTAGAAGCACTTTACAACTGTATGAATGCAGGAGGTAGCGTAATCCTACACAACTGTAAATAAAAACCTCACTATCTGTTATAATGCCCCTTTTTTATCGCCCTACACGTCTTAAAGAGGTTGTTATTCGTGACAAATATTAATACTCGTAAATCTGTAATGACGCTTTTCTCATCTCCAACATGCGCGATGAGCCACTGCGCCCGTTTTGTTTTACACGAGAAAGGGGTTGTTGCAGACATAGAATATTATGACCCTACCGAGCCACCTGAGGATTTACTTGAACTCAATCCCAACGGCACATCACCCACACTGATTGAACGAGACCTGGTTCTCTACGACTCTCGTATCATTATGGAATATCTGGATGAACGCTTTCCGCACCCCCCTTTACACCAAATGGATCCGGTTTCACGGGCAAATGCCAGAATGCTGATTAAGCGCATCGACCAAGACTGGTATCAGTTACTGGACGAAATTTTGTTTTCCGGGGAGAAAAAATCCGCCCGCGCCAAAAAAATGCTCAGAGAGAGCATCTTGTCTGCCTCGCCTATTTTTGCTGCCAGACCCTATTTTATGAGTGATGAGTTTTCACTGATCGATTGCGTCATCGCCCCTTTATTATGGCGTCTACCCAGCATCGGTATTGACGTATCGACACCGAATGAAGTGATCACCAATTATGCTCAACGCATATTCAACAGAGCAGCATTCAAACGCAGCCTTAGCGAAGCTGAAAAAGAAATGATCGAACCCTTAAAATCCTAGCAACATGACTTCTCTAAAGCCTTATTTAATTCGTTCGATTTACGAATGGATTATCGATAATAACCTTACGCCACATCTTCTTGTAGATGCAGAAAACACCAACGCTATTTTACCGAAAGAGTTTATTGAAGACGGCAAAATCGTTCTAAATATAAGACCGGAAGCGATACAGGGACTTTCTCTCGGCAACGAGGAAATTGAATTTAACGCCCGATTCAGCGGAAGACCAATGCACATTGCCACGCCAATAACCTCAGTATTAGCAATTTATGCTAAAGAAAACGGCAAAGGCATGATCTTCGACCAAGAAGACAATGACGGCAACGAACCACCGCCAGCAAAAAAACCAACAGCCAAACCAAAGTTACGCATCGTAAAATAACGGTGATATTTGCTATGTCCGGGCTCTCCTGCACATAGCAATCCTCTTGTCTCTTACACCTTCAGGAGTCCTGACACCAAAATTGTCATGTATTTTTACAGCGTTTTATACACTTCAATTACGCAAGAATCACCTGATTCGACACATCCCTCAATTCCCCTCCCTTTACCGTAACCCTCCCTTTACCGTAACCCTCTCTTCTAACCCACAAGTATCTACACAACTTTTGCAGCCAATTGATTTTCATAAAAATTGCTGTTTTTTATCAAGTATGCTAACTAATTGTTTTACAAGTATTAGCCAAAAATGTGTAGATACCTATGCCCAAAGAGAGAAGGGGACAAAAGCCGCAATCTGCGCCCGTATAGTTCAATAATACACCCTAAACGACCGCTGTATTTGCTCGAACTCATACAGATAAGGCTTTGCCACTTCATAATTGGCGGCTACGACCAGCAGGTCATGGGAAAAAACCGAGGTGTTGTACCAGTTGAAACTGCCTTCTATGACGATGTAGTCGTCGATAATGCAATACTTGGAATGGATCGGGGAATAAGGCACCGGATGGTCGTCTTGCCCGTAAACCAAGCCTACCGGAATACCGGCATACTTTAACCGGTCTATTGTCGGCAGCAACGGTCGGGCCAGCTCTTCCGCCATCGGCCGTTCCACGCCGATGCGCCCTTGTCTGGCCAAATGGCCGTTCAGCAGGATATGCACGTAGACGCCCCGGTTCTTGGCATTGATCAATGCATTGACTACGCTGTCATGATGATCGCCTAGCAAATCGCCGATCAAAAATAATGATATTTTGATCGAATGCCTGGCGCGGTTAATTTCGCCCAATATCGCATGATGCGGACGATAGGGTTGGCCGTTAAGCATGACATGCCGTCCGAAGGTATACAGCAGGTTGAAATGGCTCAACGGATCGATGCCGTATTTCTGGTTGACGCCGCCGCGCTGGCTTTGAAAGATATTATCCAGCAGACGGCAGATGCCTTTGGAATGAAAGGTCATCCCCGATTCCCAATTGGCCCACCAGCGATCGAAGGTGATATTGAACGAGCCGAGTATGCTGTCTTCATCGTTGAATATGATGAATTTGGTATGCATGTCCGGCTCCACTTCGATCAGGTGATGCTTGGGACTGCAAAATACGCCGATCAACTCAATCCCGGAACGCTTTAAGCGCGCATAATTCTGGCTGTTGGTCAGGGTCATTTTCCGCCAATCCACGATGCATTGGACTAAAACCCCCTGCCCGGCTGCGGTTATTAAATGGGTAATAAAATCATGATCGTCTATGCAATCCACGCTGACTTTTATGGTGCATAAGCGCTCGGGATTCTGGTGCTTGCAGTGGATAACTTTGTCGATCAGGTCGTGAATATAACGCTTGGGATGATAAGGGTGATGCTGCTGGCCTTTGGTGAATTTGGGCACCAGTTGCAATGCTTCAAAATGATGGTTGTACCAATCCACATCGCTCTGCAATTCACCGGCATTCAGCTCGTGGCTTCGATAGTGGTTGAGTGTCGCCCAATCTCCGCTAATTTGTCGATACTGCGGCTGATCGCCCTGAAGCTGATGCCAGTCCATAAAGATATATTCGTTTTGGGAAGCAATGGAATGCTCATCCAAATGCACAATAAAGGCGAATTTAACGCAGTTGATTTGGCCGAAATTGTTGGAAAACGGGTGTATGTAAAAATCCCGCGTGCAGCGTTTATGCCTATCCCACTGAATATCGTATGCATCGGTATCGACAATATAGGTTTCGCAGATCGTATCTCGGTAAACTTTTAGAATGACCTTTACATTGGCCCGGACGCCGAAAAAAACATCAAAATCTATTTTTCCCCAACGAATATAGAATTTGTCATTAAAATCGTTCACTCTTTGAAAAGAGCCGCCCAGGTTTCCATGAGTCGGCGAGGCATAATGTTCGGCTATCTGCATAGGTTTATCTCCATGATAAAGGGGCATGGGCATCTAAACAACGCGTCATGCCGGACGGGGGGGGGCTGGTTTTGTCTCGTTCCCACGCGTTGCGCTCATCTTTATACACAAGCATCCAAGTAACTCGTCATACCCGCCGGGAAGCGGGTATCCAGTGCCATGGATGGCAAGCTGCATACGTCCATGTAGCCTGGATCCCGGCAATCCCTGC
>SCPZ01000130.1 GCA_004299305.1 Methylobacter sp. | reverse complement strand
GTTATACACAAGTATTTCAAAGCACGTCATCCCGGCAGGGATTGCCGGGATCCAGAAGCCATGGATGGCATACTGAAGTAGGCAACAAGTCTCGCCACAGGAATTGCTCAATGAAATCAATCACTCACATCCCTGCGCTCTGGATCCCGGCAATCCCTGCCGGGATGACGGTGTCTCCCAGACACTTGTGTATAACGATGAGCGCGTTGCGTGGGAACGAGGTATAAGTAAAAACAAAGCAAGCGCCATACCAAGTGATCAATCGGTCAGTATCGTAATAAGCGACACTTCCGTACACCGACCTAGTAAGCCGTTTAAAAGACCGAGTTGCACCAAATTGAGGCAGCCAAAGCCCCAAATAGGGTTATCTCATCCTTATACACAGGCGCTTGAAAGACGCCGTCATCCCGATATGCAGACCTTCCAGGTTTTTAAAACCTGGAAGGTCTAACTTGCGACGATCTGAACCAGCGGGACAGACGAGCGCTCCGTGTGGAAACGCAGCCTGAACCGCTCTGCGATGGGTAATCGAACCAAATAAAAAATGGCACAAATCATGCTCATTTTTCACTGAAGCCAACTAGCCTTATAAAAAGTTATGAAATCAATCTGGGAAAACTACAAGACCGATAGCGCTTACGATGAGCTCATGTGTTCGGAGTTCCAACCTAGGCAAATCAGTTACCGCTTGTGCCAATATTTAAATTCACTCAATCAAAGCGATATTGATAAGCGCAAAATGGCTGCCGAACTGGCTATTTTGGAAATGGGCATTAGTTTTACGGTCTACAGCGATGAAGGCAACATAGACCGGGCTTGGCCGTTTGACATTATCCCCCGCATCATTAGCTCTATAGAATGGCGCGTCATAGAAAAAGGTTTAAAACAGCGCTTGACCGCCTTAAATTGTTTTATAGCGGATGTTTACGATCAACAGGAATTTATCAAAGCAGGCAAAATGCCCGCCGAGATTATTCATAGCTCAAAAAACTTCCGTAAAGAATGCGTCGGCATGAAACCCCGCCACAACGTCTGGGCAAATATTTGCGGCACCGATTTGGTACGCGACAAGGACGGCGTAATGTACGTGCTGGAAGATAATTTGCGGGTGCCGTCCGGCGTTTCCTACATGTTGGAAAACCGCGTTATTACCAAGCGCGTATTCCCCGAGCTATTGCAAAACATAGACATTCTGCCTATCGACGACTACCCCAGCCGCTTACAGGATATGTTGGCGTCGCTGGCGCCCGAACATATCAAAAAGCCGCAAATCGTGGTGTTAACACCCGGCATATATAACTCGGCCTATTTTGAACACGCTTATCTGGCCCAACAAATGGGCGCACAGTTAGTCGAAGGCGGCGACCTGGTGGTCAATGACGATGATTGCGTGTACATGCGCACCATCCAGGGCCTGGAAAAAGTCGACGTTATTTACCGGCGCATTGACGACGATTTTCTCGATCCCGAGGTATTTAGAAAAGATTCCGCATTGGGTGTTCCTGGCTTAATGCGCGCCTGGAAAACCGGCAATGTGTCGCTGGCTAATGCGCCGGGCGCCGGGGTTGCCGATGACAAAGTGGTTTATGCTTACGTCCCGGATATGATCCGTTATTACTTGAACGAGGAACCCATTTTGCCTAATGTGCAAACTTACCTGTGCGATAACCCTGAGCACCTGGATTATGTGTTAACGCACCTGCCGGAACTGGTGGTCAAACCCGCCAATGAATCGGGCGGCTACGGCATGTTGGTAGGGCCTCATGCAAGCGCTAAAGAAATAGCCGAATTTCGGGCTATTATCCAAAAAAATCCCCGAAATTATATTGGCCAACCCACCTTGTCGATTTCAACCGCACCGACTTTGTGCAAGGGTAAACTCGAACCCAGGCATATCGACCTGCGGCCGTTTATTTTGCAAGGTGAAAACACCTTCGTTACCGCCGGCGGCTTAACCCGGGTAGCACTAAAAAAAGGTTCGCTAGTGGTTAATTCCTCGCAAGGCGGCGGCAGTAAAGACACCTGGATCATCGATATGGAGCACAATTAATGTTATCTCGTTCAGCAGAACGCCTGTATTGGCTGGCACGTTATCTTGAGCGCACTGAAAATATCGCCCGATTGGTCAGTGTGCACATGAATTTATTGATGGATTTACCTAACGGCGTTGAAATGGGCTGGCTACAGCTGGTTCGTATCAACGCCTCAGAACCGCAATTCTATGAAAAACACAAAGTTGCCAACGAGCGCAACGTAACCCGATTCCTGTTAATCGACAAAACTTATCCAGGCTCTTTGTTTTCGTCTTTAAGCGCCGCCAGGGAAAACATCCGCACCTCCAGGGATTTACTGCCCGATGAAGCCTGGGAGCAAGTCAATGAAATGTACCTGTTCGTAAAAAACCATAACCATATAGACTCCGTATACAACCGCAGCAACCGGGTGCTCTTGCTCAACGAAATCCTTAAAGGCTGCCAGCGCTTTACCGGCTTGTTGTCGGGCTATATGAGCCACAATCACCCGTATCGATTTATTCGTTTGGGCAAAAATATCGAACGCGCCGACATGACCAGCCGAATCCTGGATTTAGCCTCATTGCTACTGGCCGAATCACGTAGCGATGAAATGCGCCAGTACGAGACCATTTTATGGGTCAATATATTAAAAGCGCTCAACGCCCAGCTAATGTATCGCCAACATGTCCGAAGCAGCGTTAATGGCGATGATGTGCTGAACTTTTTATTGCTGAACACCAACCTGCCCCGCTCAGTCGGCTGTTGTATTGCTGAAATGGCCGATTGCATCAACGCCCTGCCGAATAACGATGCATTGCCTGAAGAACTCGCAAAACTGGAAGCTTATGTGCAAGCCATCGATACCCGGCGCACCACCCAAATACAATTGCGGGAAATTCTCGACGACCTGCAAAATAAATTGGGCGGACTGCATGATCGAATATCCAACAACTGGTTTTTGCAAGCAGCGGAATAACTTCGACAACTAGCTCCCTCTCCTGCTGGACGACTGCACGGATGCAGGAGGTAGAGCAACGCAGGAGCAGTTGCCGAGAGGGCTGGGGTGAGGAGAATAAAATGCATAAGTTATTTCAGGCACATTCCTAAGCCAAAATGGAGTACAAGGCTGGCCTTGTACTAAGCGCTCCATAGTGGCAAGGCCATCCTTGCACTCCACTCGCTGGAATTAACTTAATGGCAGTGACGCTATGAGGGAACCATAAGGATTTCTAGCGAAACCCTAAACAAGACGGTTGTCAACCACCGTTAAATAAACCACAATGTTTTTCCTCGTGGCGAATTTTAACCCTTCAAAATAATGATCGACTTTCTAATCATCGGCCAGGGACTGGCAGGCAGCTTGCTGGCATGGGAACTTATGCAACGGGATTGCAAAGTCATCGTTGTCGATAACGGCGAGGAAAACGCCTCGCAAGTTGCGGCCGGACTCATTAACCCGGTAACTGGGATGCGCTTTGTAAAATCCTCCGATGTCTATACCTTACTGCCCGCAGCAAAACACCGTTACTCGCAGCTGGCCGATTTTTTTAAGCAGGAATTTTATATAGAAAAACCGATGCTGCGGATTTTCCGTAGCGAAAACGAGTTTAAAAACGCCGAAAAACGCCTTAATAACCCGGAATACCTGGCTTATTTAAACGGCCTGCAAGCGCACAAAACCATCGACACTCTTGCAACGCCGTTCGGTTTCCTAGAACAAAAACAAACCGGTTATTTATTAACCAAACCCTTATTAAATTGCCTGAAAGTATTTTTCATTGCCGCAGGCAGTTACCGGCAAGCCGATTTTGATTACCGGGACATCCAACTTGAGCCGTCTTTGCGTTGGCAGGATATTACGCCTAAGCGGATTATTTTCTGCGAAGGCTATAAAGCGACACAAAACCCCTGGTTTTCCGGCCTGCCTTTTCAACCGGTCAAAGGCGAGATCCTCACATTGGAACACCACGCCGAATTGCCCGATAAAATCCTCAATTACGGCAACTGGCTGATCCCGTTAAACGCCGGTCAAATCCGTATTGGTGCAAGCTTCGACAGGGAAAACCTGAATATTGAGACGACCGAGCAAGGCAAAAACGACTTGTTAAATGCGCTGAACCAAGTCGCACCCGGTTTAACGCACGCAACCCTGATCAACCAGCAAGCCAATATCCGGCCTTGCACATTGGACAAACAGCCCTTTATCGGCAACCATCCGCAACACCAACAACTGGCAATTTTTAACGGCTTCGGCGCAAAAGGCAGCCTGCAAATCCCACGGCACAGCCAATATTTCGCCGATACCTTATTAAACGGCACCCCCCTGCCCCATTCCTGCAACATTGCACGTTATTATGAAACGCATTTCACTGGTTAACCTGGCCCACGACCTGGCCCGGGACATTCTTCGCCCCGGCGACATTGCCCTTGATGCGACGGTGGGCAACGGTCATGACACCGTGTTCCTCGCCGAACAAATCGCGCCATCCGGCCATGTTTACGGTTTTGATATACAACAGGCGGCTATCGATGCAACGCTGGAGAAATTCCGGCAAACGCATAAAGCGGACTGTCTGACCCTGATCCATGCCAGTCATGCTGAGATGGACCAAAAAATCCCGGAGCAAGTCCACGGCAAAATCCGCGTAATCATGTTTAACCTGGGCTACCTGCCGGGCGGCGATAAAAGCATCATCACCCAAACCGATTCCACATTGACCGCCTTAACTATTGCTAGCCGGATTTTAGCCTGCGGTGGCATCATCACCCTGCTGGCCTATCCCGGCCACCAAGGCGGCGACCAGGAAACAGACCAAGTCAAACACTGGTGCGAGCAACTGGATGCCGGACAATTTGAAGTCAACACCCTATACAGCAGCGAACACAAAGACACAGCGCCCCGGCTTTTTGTGATTCGCAAACTGTGCTAACGGCGGTAATTCACTCGTCATGGCAGCAGTCATCCGCGTAGTCCCCCGTGAGGATTATTCCCTGGAGCTCTGGTTCAATACTGGAGATCATCGCTTGTTCGATGCCCGCCCCTACCTGAATCGCGGCGTATTTACGCGCCTGCAAGACATCTCTTTATTTAAACAAGCCTTTGTGGCATTGAATACCGTGTGTTGGCCCGGCGACTTGGACATCGCCCCGGAAACACTCTATGACCGTTCGGTTCCTTTGGCAGATTAGCCGGATAGCTAAGCCAAACCCAAACGCCAGTTCTTCACTACCCCACAAACAGCTTCCTACCTAACCGTCCTATAGCTAGGGCGATAGTTGTAATATCACTCAAAAAACAACACTTCTGTTTGCTTTTCATTAAAAAACACAACAGAATTGTTATGATTTGCTCATGAACTCAAAGCAAATGAAAAAATGGCTGGAGCAACAAGGAGCGACTTTTCAAGCCGGTAAAGGCTCGCATTTGAAAGTATTTTTCAATGGAAAGCAGTCTACTTTACCCATGCACGGCGCGCAGCAGAACTTGGCAAAGGCTTGGAAGCCGCCATTAAACGACAACTTGGTTTGAAATAATTGGTTTGAAATAAGGAGTAACTATGTTTAATTATCCCGTCAGCCTCACCTCGGACGATGGCACACTATTAGTGACGTTTCCTGATGTACCGGAGGCTATTACCTTCGGCGAAAATGAGGACGAAGCCTTGCGCAATGCAGTTGATGCACTGGAAACCGCTTTGTCGTTTTATGTCGCTGCCAGAAAACCTTTGCCGGAGCCTTCCGTCCGCCCTGATTTACCCACTGTCAGGCCTTCCGCGCTGGAGGGCATTAAACTGGCCGTTTACCGGGAAATGATGATACAAGGCGTCCGCAAAGCTGAGCTGGCACGCCGCTTAGGCTGGAAAGGGCCGCAAGTTGATCGGCTGCTTGATCTTGGGCATGCCTCCCGCTTAGATCAGCTGGAAGCAGCAGCCAAGGCGCTGGGGAAACATATTGATGTGACGCTGGCTTGATAGATGTCGGGCAACGAAAAGATGTTGCCCGATTTACGTGGTTAGGTTTAGCAGTGGAAACCGCAAAAAGACCTGTGCGAATTTGAAGAAAATTTTACTTTTCCCAGTGATGGAGCATAAGCTACAAAATTTAAAGGGGATATAAATCATGGCGATCCTAGAATTAGACGATGAAACAGCTGTCCTACTTAAAGAATTGGCAGAACATGAGCATATTAGCCCTGCGCAATTATTAAAAAATCTGGCGCTGGTCTATCGCAGCACCCGACAAGCCCATCATGCCGAACAGCCCGAATTACTGACCGACTTTGCCGGGATACTAAAAAACTCCCCCTCATTCAGCGGCAACCCATTAGAGATTCAACAGGCGATGCGTGACGAATGGTCTTAGCTATTTGCTTGATACCAATACCATCATTGGTTTGCTTAAAGGCAATGACGAAGCTATTTCTATTTTAAGCGGCACCAGTCTGCCTGTTTGCGGGTTTAGCTCCATCACTCGGATGGAATTGCTGAGTTTTCCCGATTTGATTATGGATGAGGAACAGACCATCAATCGTCTACTGAATCGGATGACGCATTTGGCGATTAGCCCGTTGATTGAAGATTTAACGATACAATTTAGGCATCAACACCGCGTCAAATTACCCGATGCTATAATCGCCGCCACGGCCGCTACGCATGGCATTACGCTATTAACGCTGGACAAAAAACTTGCCGTGAAGTTGTAAAGGTCAGTTTGAGTAGACTGGGCCAACAACCTTATCATTTGCCCAACAGTAACCACGCGATAATGTTGGGCAGAAAAGCGTTGCACCTAGCCGTCTTGGAGGGATTAATTTCTCGCTGCCACAGCGCCCGCATTTGTTTGGCCGAAAAATAGCATCGCTTGGATGTGTTATTACCACTGTCCAGCCACAAGATTCTCGGGTTGATTTAAATGCTAATTTGGGAGGGAAAGGCATAATGGGCACGATGGGCACACTCAACAATTGATTGATTTAAAAATGGTTTCAATTCCTTCTCCTGTTCTATTGCTGAAAAACACTATTGGCACAGAACTATTAACTGATAGTCGTATTTTCATGTCATTTTTTATTGTGCTACGGTCTTCACTATCGAGACTTTCAGAAAATGACCTAGCAATACAAAAGTGTTTGTTTGAACGAACAATTGAGTGAAAAATAACTTCATCGGCAGCATGTAATTTGCCCTGAGTCACAAAAATAAAAACATCAAACTCATCGAATGGAAATGATGAGGAGAATATGTGTGTTGGATGAGAGGATGTGTCATAACCAGGTATATCGACAAACGCGTGATTTTCGTAATGGCTTAACAAATGACATCCAACATCGTCAGCCCAGCTTGTTGCGTCGGTTTGGGTTCCGATAACAGGTAATGGAACAACTTTACCATTTGTCATTTTTTTGAGTAAAGATGATTTTCCTGCACCTGGTTGTCCAATAATGGCTATCTTCCGTCCCGAATGAGAGCGTAGCTCCCATTTCAGTCGTTCAATATTTCGTTCAAGCGTTGATTTTCTTGGAGGTGGTTCATCTTCCTCTGTTATTGCATCATAAACAACTTTAGCAACTGCCCCTCCGATAGGTATTAATAACCACCACATATAGTTTAGACTCCGAGCTTATGTTTTAAAATTTGTTCTGCTAGCTTATGGCAATCATTAAGGTAACTATTGCCAGCATTTGACGTTATTTTATAACCAATACTTGCGGCAATAGCCTGTCCAACAAAAGGGATGTATTTTGTAATAGATTTAATTGTTTCTTGAGCAATAAATCTTTTTAGTAGCAACACAAGTCCTTCTTTTACGGCATACTTAACTACATTGTTTGCTAAAAGCTCCACGGCTGGAATTGAAGAATTTTTAAGTTCATCCAAAAAGCTTTCAGTTAAACCGTAATCGCTGCGGATTTCTTTGAATAATTTTAATAATATTGATATATCAACCGAAATATCAGCACCAGGAATTGGATTAATGCCGTTTAAAGCGGATGCAGCCGCAGCTAGAGCGACATATTTTTCACATGAAGCTCTTTTTTCTTGGAGAAATTTTTCCGAATATGCTTTAGCTCCACGCACCCAGCGTTCGCGTTTTGCTGCCTCGAGATTGTTGCTAATTTCTTCGTTTAGCTTATCTAAGCCGGTATTGAATTTGCAGCTCGTGAATATAACTTTTACTGACTGTCCGACTTGTTTGGCAATATCCTTAAGCTTGCGCTGTTCCAATTTCTCAATTGGCACCTCATCTTCCCATAACTCATCATGTTTGTTGGCAACAAAAATACATACCTTCCCACGTTTCTTAAGTTCTTGAAAAAACTCCGTATCCGCTTGATGAAATTTGCCGCTAGTTACACACAAAAACAAATCAAATTGCATCATGTCAAATCGTTGAAAATAGGAATCTTTAGGAAATCTTTCGGTTCCATAACCTGGTAAATCGGCAAACTTCAGCCCCTTTGCTTCATACCAAGCAAGCTCAACGGTTTTGTCAGTTTCAACTCCTACTTCAGCTACTTTTTGTCCAACAATTTTATTAATTAACGATGACTTACCAGCTCCTGGTTGTCCGAATAGTGCTACTAACACAGTAGTTTTGTTCGCCTCGTCTAACTTACGCTGTATTTCTTTTGTTTCATCATGAATTGACATTAATCATTCCTATTTGCTGATATTTGCAGTAATTTGGCTATTTTGGGAATAAACGGATAAATTACCTAACGCAAAGCTAAGCGGAGCTGCACAAAAAGCGCTTAGCTTTGCGTTAGGCTTGATTGTTAAATAACTTGTTATTTTATTGAGGGCTTCATACCTCACCCCATCTACCGCGCTACAGTAGTCGCGTTATATCACACACGCTTGAGATAATTGCTGATGGTAGGCTGTTTAACACCAAGCTCATTCGCAATTTCTGTTTGATTTAAGCCTTGTTCATTAAGAGCTTTTGCGTATTTTGCTTTATCATCAGTTGACATTACGCTGAAAGACGCACGGACATGAGCTGTCCTGAAACGGGCTTGTTGAAGAGTATAATTGTTAAGAATTTGTACGCTTTGAATTAATTGTTCTTCAAGGCTAAGTTTTTCATTTTGTGGATTCACTGCAATACCTCTAAAATTTTAAAAAAGAGAAAATAGAATACAATAAAACTATAAAAAATACCACATAAATCATATCTCTATATAGGCGATTAATTTATATATTATTGATTTTCAAATTAAAAAAAAATAATATCTAGTATATTATTAGGCTAATTTTTTATAAAAATACTAATTCATATACAGAAACATCAAACGGTATGTAGCCGATATAAGCCTCAAGGTTTTGATAAACTTTGCCTAACGTTTCGAGCTAAGCACCGCTTCTCAGTGAGCTTTGGAATCCCAACAGTTTTTTGGTCATCTTAGCCCGGTACGCTACACGCACCTTAAAGCTAACGCATCACATCATGATCTTAAAACCCGGCTTACCGTACAAAATCAATCTCATCTACTATGTGGTACGCGTAGCGCACCCTACATTTTTTCAAAAATTACTCTCATTCCCACGCGCTACGCTCGTCTTTATACACAAGTGCCTGGGTGACACCGTCATCCCGGCAGGGATTGCCGGGATCCAGAGCACAGGGATGTGAACACTTGATTTTATTGAGCAATCCCGTGGTGATAATTGCT
>SCPZ01000129.1 GCA_004299305.1 Methylobacter sp. | reverse complement strand
CAATGCTTTTAATGCAGAACCAACGATAATTGGCGTATCATCACCTGGAAACTCATACATATCCAGCAGCTCACGGATTTCCATTTCGACCAATTCGATCAACTCTGCATCATCAACCATGTCAGCTTTATTCAAGAACACCACAACATATGGCACACCTACCTGCCTTGACAACAGAATATGCTCTCTTGTTTGCGGCATTGGACCATCAGCAGCCGAACATACTAAAATAGCCCCATCCATTTGCGCCGCACCGGTAATCATGTTTTTTACATAATCGGCGTGACCCGGGCAATCAACGTGTGCATAATGCCGCGTTGCTGATTCATATTCAACATGTGACGTGGAAATAGTAATGCCACGCGCACGCTCCTCAGGCGCATTATCAATCTGATCAAAGGCTTTAACCTCCCCACCCTGGAGCTCAGCCATTACCTTTGTTAAAGCCGCAGTTAAAGTGGTCTTTCCATGATCAACATGACCGATTGTACCAACGTTTACGTGCGGCTTACTACGCGAGAATTTTTCTTTGGCCATTAAAATACACCTATAATAATCAACAACACATGGAGCTCATAACCGGATTTGAACCGGTGACCTCTTCCTTACCAAGGAAGTGCTCTACCTACTGAGCTATATGAGCTTAACTCTTTCTTGAACATGGAGCGGGTGATGGGAATCGAACCCACGTGATCAGCTTGGAAGGCTGGAGTTCTACCATTGAACTACACCCGCAGATATTTTTTTAATTAGATGGTGGAGGGGGGAGGATTCGAACCTCCGAAGGCAGAGCCGGCAGATTTACAGTCTGATCCCTTTGGCCGCTCGGGAACCCCTCCGTTATCGGATAAGCTTCTTATTATCTTTTATTTATTCTACACTGTCAACGAATCATTTAACCTGAATTCAATTTATTCATCACTACCGACATGTCGCCCACAACCATTTGACTCACAAACCCCCCCGCAAAGTCAAAAGCCGCTAATATCGAATCCCACTCAACTTTAGAAGGGGCCGATAACACAAAATCCGCAACAGCTTTTCCCGCCGAAGGCCGACCAATACCCATCCTTAAACGATAAAACTCTTTTGACCCCAGATGCGCAATAATATCTCTCAATCCATTATGCCCAGCGTGCCCGCCATCTTTTTTTAGCTTTACCACGCCAACATCAAAATCAAGCTCATCGTGAATAACAAGAATCTCCTCTGGAGCCAACCTATAGTACCGAGCAACCTTACCTACCGCCTGACCACTCCGATTCATAAATGTACCAGGCTTCAACAGCACCACCCTACCGCCAGCAACCCCAATCTCAGACAGCAAGCCATCAAATCTAGACTCACTAACCCAAGCACCACCTGACTCAGATACCAATCTATCTAAAAACAAAAACCCGGCATTATGCCGGGTTTTTTCGTACTGCCGACCTGGATTCCCCAAGCCAACTATAAGCTTAATCATACTTCAATTTATAGACTTCTAGGCAGCATCGTCTTTGCTTGCCTTTGAAGCCATCATTGACGCAACAGGATGGTCATGCTCAGGACCTTGAGCCAAAGCCACAATCTCAACACCCGCAGGCAAAACAATATCTGAAAGATGAACGGATTCACCGACATCCAAACCTTTCAGATCCACTTCAATATAATCGGGTAACGCACTAGGCAAGCAGGTAACCTCGACATCGATCATTGCATGAGCCACAATACCGCCCTTCTTTCCACCGACCGAGATTTGCTCATTGACAAAATGCAAAGGCACATGCACCTTCAACACCTCAGACATATTAACCCGCTGAAAATCCATATGCAGAACTTGAAACTTAGCAGGGTGCCGCTGAACACCCTTCAGAATCGCCTTCTCTGTTTTGCCATCTACAGTGACATCCAGAACATGCGAATAAACCGCCTCATGCGCAAGATGTTTAATCACTTCATTATGACTTAGCACAAGCATTTGAGGCTCACTATGCCCACCGTATATTACCGCAGGCACATTACCTGTACGACGAGCTCTTCTTGCTGCGCTTTTACCTGATTGCCCACGACTTTCGGCAACAAACTCAAATACGTTAGACATTTTCCTCTCAACCCCGTGCTACCCAGCACAACAAATTAAACCTTATCAATCTATGACCATCAATCCACATAGAGAGAACTAACCGACTCACCAACCGCTATACGCCTTATAGTTTCAGCTAGCATTTCCGCAACACTTAACTGCCTTATCCTACCCGACCCAACCGCCTCTTGACCTAAAGGAATAGTATCAGTAACAACCAACTCATCAAGCTCCGAGCAGCTTATATTATTCAAAGCAGGACCCGACAACACCGCATGAGTACAATATGCAACCACCTTGATCGCACCATGCTTCTTTAACGCCCCGGCAGCATGACATAACGTCCCCGCCGTATCTACCAAGTCATCGATTAACACACAACTCCGACCTTCAACATCGCCAATTATGTGCATAATCTCCGCAACATTCGCCTTTGGCCGACGCTTATCTATAATGGCCAGATCCGCATCATCCAAGCGTTTCGCAAGCGCCCTAGCCCTGACAACACCACCAACATCCGGCGAAACAACTATCAAATCTTTGTATTTTTGCCGCCACACATCACCAAGAAGAATAGGAGACGAATAAACATTATCTACAGGTATGTCAAAAAAACCCTGAATCTGATCAGCATGCAGATCAACCGTTAAAATTCGATCAGCACCTGCCTGCTCAATCATTTTTGCAACTAACTTTGCGCTAATTGGCACACGCGCCGACCTAGATCTTCTATCTTGACGCGCATAACCGTAATACGGCATTACTGCAGTTATTCGTGACGCCGAAGCCCTATGAAGAGCATCCATCATCACCAACAACTCCATCAAATTCTCATTTGTTGGCGAACAAGTCGGCTGAATAACAAAAACATCCTTGCCACGAACATTCTCCTCAATCTCTACCGCAATCTCCCCGTCGCTAAACCTACCAACGGTGGCCATTCCGAGACGCATATTGAGCTTCTTTACTATACCCTCTGACAAAGCCAAGTTGGCATTTCCAGAAAACACCATCACAGAGGTGTCACTCATCAAGTACTCCCAAATAGAATTTAACTTAACGGAGGTAAATGGCTGGGCCGCAAGGATTCGAACCTTGGTATGCGGAGATCAAAACCCCGTGCCTTACCGCTTGGCGACGGCCCAATAATCAAGATATATAGTTACCATTTTCCATCTTTGAAAACAAAGGCGACTCATTCAAGCCCTTAACCAGATAAACCCGCCACCTCTCCCGAAGTGACCGACAAGCACTGATTGCCGCCTCTTTTGAATCAAACTGGCTAAAAACACAAGCCCCTGTTCCGGTTAACCTTGCCTCAGCAAACTCAGACAAATCAACTAAAGCATCCTTAACAGACTGGTAACGCTCACGAACAACCCCAAGACAGTCATTTTGGTGCTGACCCGCTATAAAGTCGGCTATTCTGATCGATTTACTGTCCCTTGTCAAATCTTTAGCTAAAAATATTTCTTTAGTATCCACATGACAATCCGGTTTTATCACCACAAACCATTGTTCTGGAATATCTATTCTCTCAAATTTCTCACCAACACCTTCCGCCCATGCAGAATGTCCATAGACAAACACCGGCACATCCGCACCCAATATCAAGCCCAATTCCATCAATTTCTCCATAGACAACCGCAGCCCCCATAGTTCATTCAGAACAACCAGCGTCGTTGCCGCATCAGAACTGCCGCCGCCCAACCCGCCCCCCATAGGCAGATTTTTTTCAACCTCAATACACACCCCTTGCTCACAGCCCGTTTCTGCTTTTAACAGCTTTGCAGCCCTAATCGTCAGGTCATCCGCCTCGGGAACTCCAGGCATAGGCTTTTGCAAACTGACTCGCCCGTCAGCAACCTGATGAAATGTTATCCAGTCACATAAATCTATGAATTGAAATACCGTCTGCAACAAATGATAGCCATCACTTCTCTGTCCGACAATCCGTAACATTAAGTTTAATTTTGCCGGCGCCGGCCACTTTTCCGCCCATGCCCGATTAATTTGTTTTTGCATCATTATTTAAAACCCAATGATCGATAATTAGCTTTAACTTGACTTGATTATTCATAACCGTCATTTTATGAGGCATAGCACTATCATCAACAGACTGCATTTGCTTGTACTCATTCAACCATCCAGCCTGATTAAAACCGCCCCCCGTCTCTTTATATGAGAGACGGGGTTCAGGCAAACCTACCACCCAATACCTCAACGACCGAACGGGAACAAACATACCCAATTGTTGATTGATAAACTCTTCTGGTTGCATTGAAGATTGCACATCCCCCCCACCTCGATCTATGGTGACAACATTGCCTATTAACGACATAACCACAGCCCCTTGCCCCAAAGGGCCGGATAGTTTTATTTTCTCCGCCTCAGGGCTGTGCTCCCAACTTATGTTAGCCGACCAGGAATCGCTTTGCCCCGTTAACGCCAATCGCCCTTCAAACGACCAGTGCTCCAACTCATAAAGATGAAGCATTGCAGCCCGCGAATAACGCATATCCGGCTCGACTTGAACAACAGAACAGGCCGACAACAAAAATATCAAGCACCAGACCAATAACCCTACTTTAAAACGCAACACTCTATTCTTCGCCGCCTAATATTCTTTTTTGAAACTCCAACAAATAGTCATCTTCTGGAGCCTTTTTAATAGCCTTATTAAATATCTTTCTGGCTTCATCTTTTCTGCCTAAAACCCACAACACTTCGGCAAGATGAGCCGCTATCTCGCTTTCCTGTTGTTTAGCATACGCCCGTTCAAGATAAACTACAGCTTGCTCAAGCCTCCCTAACTTAAATAGCAACCAACCAAAACTATCCATAATCACTGCCTCATTTGGCTGTAACTTGAGAGCATGTTGCAGATATTTTTCCGCCTCGGCATAACGAGCAGCATCGTCCAGCAAGCTATATCCCAATGCATTTAAAGCCTCAGCATCCTCAGGATCCTTGGCTAATATTTTTTTCAGATCCGCTTCCAGCATATCCAGTCTATTAATCCGCTCGGCCATTAAAGCACGTGTGTATAACAAGTCTCTTTGATCGGGATAATCGACCAAGGCCTCCGTCAACAACCTAAGACTCTTTTCATATTGCTCCTGCTGCCCGTACAACCCTGCCTGCATTAGTATTATGCGCAGCTTTTGCTTTGGAAACTGCCCCGACAACAAACTCAACCGCGAATCAGCTTCATCAAATTTCTTTTCTTTTACCAGCAATGAAGCTGCCGTAATCGCCGACTCAAAAACCAGCGGACCTTCAATCACTTTATCAAACCATGCCAGCGCCTTTTGTGTATGCCCCCGTTTTTCTTCTATTTTCCCCAAATAAAAACCAGCCTGATTTTGCCACTCAGGCTGATCAAGCAACTGCTTAAAAATATCCTCAGCCTTCCCGTCACGATCCAATTGCAAATGTACCAATGCCAACGCGATCTGACTCTCGGCGTCCTTCGGATTAGACAGAACAATGTCCTGATAAATCTCACCGGCAGCTTCATATTCCGCTGCTTTTATTAACACCTGTGCCAGCAGTTTTTTAAGCTTGTCGTTTTCAGGATATTTAAGGGATGCATTTCTTAACAAGGTTTTTGCCTTATTCAAATCCCCCGACAACACCGCTATCTGAGCCTGAAATATTAATGCCTTATCCCAACTAGGCTGAATATTCAAAGCCTGCTGCACCATCTTTTCAGCCAACGCAGTATTTTTCATTTCCATCGCCAGCAATGACTGCACAAAATAGACCACTGCCTGACCAGGACTCCTTATC
Organism: Methylobacter sp.; assembly: GCA_004299305.1. Lineage (GTDB taxonomy): Bacteria > Pseudomonadota > Gammaproteobacteria > Methylococcales > Methylomonadaceae > Methylobacter_A. The sequence goes on along the minus strand of SCPZ01000129.1, from coordinate 23,517 downwards.
GCCAGAGCATCCAACGCCTCATAAAAAAAATCCGACTTACCATCCCTTTGCAGAACATTGGCCAATTCAAGCGCCGTTTTTTCAAATCCTGCCGGATCTATCTTCAACACAGCACTTAAATGATCAACAGCCGCTTGCTTATTACCTGCTCTCAATGCCGATAATGCGGCAATTTTTCTTGCGGTCGGATCTTCTGGATCCTGTTTCAACCATAAAGAAACCGCCTCATCCGTTTTATTACCATCCTTCATATACATGGCAATCTTGGCCGCCCTTTCCGCAAACCGGGGATCCTTAACACGCTTGGCGGCCTCCAAATAACCTTCCAGCGCAATTGCATATTGCCCTCTTTGCCCCGCAAGCTCTGCCGCCATCAACATATACATCACATCTGGATCTATCGCTGTTTTTACTTCGCTTTGCGGCGTTTTTTCCTTGGGTTCTGCTATTTTAACAGGCTCAACCACTTCCTCCTGCACGCTCGATTTTTCAGGCGACTCGGCGCAACCATTAAGAAAAACAAGCATTACCACTGAAAACAATCTCAAAATTAACACACAATCGTCCTATTTATTTCCTACGGATATTTTGTTATAGATTATCAGAAAAACCAGTTGAGTCAGACAGCTGATTTATTCCATTTGGATAAAGCCATTATATTTCTTAGAATACACCCACATAATACAGGCATTGAGGTTCAAGGTAAAAGGAGCAAGGCTCAAGGTTCGTGATCGACCTTAAGCCTTGCTCCTTTTATCTCGCTCCTTTTACCTTTTACCTTGAACCTAAATCACATGACACTTCTTGCAGTTGGAATTAATTACAACACCGCGCCAGTTTCGATCCGTGAACGCCTGTCATTCCCTGCCGAAATACTGGAATCCTCGTTGCAGGAACTGGGGCGCATCAAAGAAATCAGCGAAGCCGCCATACTGTCAACCTGCAACCGCACCGAATTTTACTGCACCTCAACAACAGCGAATAAACAAGTCCTGATTGACTGGGTAGCGCAAAGCAAACAAATCAGCGCGGCCGATTTTACACCTTACCTATACTGCCATACCGATAGCGAACTGATCCGCCACATGTTTCGCGTAGCTTGCGGATTGGATTCTATGATCCTGGGCGAACCTCAAATCCTGGGACAAATGAAAACAGCTTACCAAGCTGCCTATGAAGCGGGAACCCTGGGCAAACGTCTGGGCAAACTATTCCAGCACACCTTTACTGCCGCCAAAAAAGTGCGCACCGACACCGCCATTGGTTCCAGCCCCGTATCGGTTGCCTTTGCCGCCGTGCAACTGGCGCAGCAAATTTTCGATAAACTCAGCGAACAGACCGCCCTTCTAATAGGCGCAGGCGAAACCATAGAACTAAGCGCACGACATTTGTCGCAACAAGGCATCGGCCGCCTCATTATCGCCAACCGCACCTATGACAAAGCCCACGCCTTGGCCATGCAATTTAACGGCTACGCGATCGACTTATCCGAATTACCCGCACACTTGGCCGAAGCCGACATCGTGATCTCGTCAACAGCCAGTCAATTACCCATACTGGGTAAAGGCCGGGTTGAAAGCGCTATCAAAAAACGCAAACACAAACCGATGTTCATGGTAGACCTTGCGGTACCTCGTGACATTGAAGCAGAAGTTGAACAACTCAGGGATGTTTACCTTTACACCATTGACGACCTGCAAAACACCATAGATCAAAATATGAACTCCCGCCGCCTAGCTGCTGAACAGGCAGAAGAAATAATCGACACCCAAGTCGATTATTTTTTAGCTTGGCTGCGCGGACAAGGCGCTCAATCGACTATTCAGGATTATCGCCATCAAGCCGAACAATCCCGCGATGAAGCCTTGCAAAAAGCCTTAAGCTTACTAAAAAGCGGCGTACCCGCAGAACAAGCCCTTAACCGACTGGCCCACAGCCTGACCAATAAACTCATCCATACGCCCAGCACCCAAATCAGGGCCGCCGCCGAAAACGAACGCCACGACTTGATTGCCGCCGCCCGCGAAATTTTTAAACTAACTGGCGATCAATGAAACGCAACCACCCAATATGAATAATGGAACACGGATTAGACTGATTCACACGGATTTTTTATCCGGGCTTATCAATTAAAGTCGCCCCACCTAAAAGCGCCTGCTTTTAGCATCCGTATTCCATCCCTCTATCGTTACCGAGTTTCTTTACAAAACGTTTACCTGTAATATTTATATGAAAAAGCTCCATTTTATCCGTGCTTATCCGTCAAATCCGTGCCATCCGTGTTCTATTTCTCTAACTGCTGAACAGTAATAATGAAACAATCCATACAACACAAACTCGAAAACCTGTGCGAACGCTATGACGAAATTGCCGCTTTACTTTCGGAGCCCGAAGTACAAGGCAATCAAAACAAATTCCGTTCCCTGAGCCAGGAATACGCCCAGATCAACCCACTGGTCGATTGCTACAAACGCTATCAACAAACCTTGGAAAACCTGGCTTCAGCCAAGGAAATGGCCAATGACAGCGACCCCGAATTAAGGGAAATGGCCAAAGAAGAAGTCAGCGATGCAGAAAACCAGCTGGAAGAAATCGAGCATGACTTGCAAGTGCTGCTGTTACCCAAAGATCCGAACGATAACCGCAACATCTTTATCGAAATCCGCGCCGGAACCGGTGGCGATGAAGCGGCGATTTTCTCCGGCGACCTTGCCCGCATGTACCAGCGCTATGCCGAGCGCAAAGGCTGGCAAACAGAAGCTATCAGCGAAAGCCACGGAGATCACGGCGGCTACAAAGAAGTCATACTTCGAGTTACCGGCAAGGATGTATATTCCCAACTGAAATTCGAATCCGGCGCACACCGGGTGCAACGCGTACCCGAAACCGAATCGCAAGGCCGTATCCACACCTCGGCCTGCACCGTCGCGATCATGCCGGAAGTCGACGAAGTCGATGCCATAGACATCAACCCCGCCGACCTCAAAGTCGACACCTACCGTTCATCGGGAGCCGGCGGCCAGCACATCAACAAAACCGAATCCGCGATACGCATTACCCACATCCCAACCGGCGTAGTGGTGGAATGCCAGGACGAGCGCTCACAACATAAAAACCGAGCCAGAGCTATGTCCTTATTGGCATCGCGCCTGTTATCCGCCGAACAGGAAAAACACCACGCCGAACAATCGGCCACCCGGAAACTGCAAGTCGGTAGCGGCGACCGTTCCGAACGCATCCGCACCTACAACTACCCGCAGGGTCGCTTAACCGATCACCGTATCAACCTGACCTTGTATAAACTGGATGACATCATGCAGGGCGGACTGGAACAGGTCATTCTTCCGCTGATCAGCGAACATCAAGCCGAATTGCTCACCCAGCTGGGCGAAGACTAAGTCAGTGCATATTATAAAATCTGTGCTGCGAGACGCTGCCGACAGCTTGGCATTAGTCTCGGACTCGGCCTTATTGGATGCAGAAATTTTATTATGCTTGACGCTTAACAAACAACGCTCTCATCTTCGCGCCTGGCCGGATAAGCCGTTACTGCCGGAACACCTGAGCACGTTTAATAGTTTTCTTGAGCAACGCAAAAAAGGCATACCGGTCGCCTACATCACCGGCAATCGGGAGTTTTGGTCGCGAGATTTTCAGGTTAGTCCTGATGTATTGATTCCCAGACCCGACACCGAATTACTGATCGAGCTCAGTTTAAAATTGATACCGGCAGATGAAGCCATCAAGATCATTGACCTGGGCACAGGCTCAGGCATTATCGCCATTACCTTGGCAGCCGAACGCCCCCATGCCGATGTCGTTGCCACCGATTTTAGCTTAGCCGCGTTACGCATCGCCCGACTCAATGCCGACAAACACCATATCAACAATATTCAATTTTACCAAAGCAACTGGTTTACCGACGTTCCCAAGACCCAATTCAACCTGATTGTCAGCAACCCGCCTTATATTGATGAAGATGACAGCCACCTACAACAAGGCGATGTCCGGTTTGAGCCGCGGACAGCCTTGTGTGCTGCCGAGCAAGGGCTTAGCGATATTAAAATCATCGCCGCTGCTGCACGCAACTACCTTAAATCTGGCGGACACTTGCTGATTGAGCATGGCTACAACCAACTGCAACAAGTTCAAGCCCTATTTAAAGATTTACATTATGATAAGGTGCAAACATATACCGATCTATCGGGACAACCCCGAGTAACTTACGGGCAATGGATATAGATGAGGTTCAAGGTAAAACAAGGCCTTCAATTTAAAATCACTGCCTTTTACCTTGAACCTTGAACCTTGAACCTTGAACCTTGAACCTTGAACCTTGAACCTTGAACCTTGAACCTTGAAACTTGAACCTAAAATATCATGCTCCAAGATCACATCCAAATTCCCCGCAAAATAACCAACCAACTACTGCATCTTGCGCAAATATCGCCAGACCTTGAAGTATGCGGACTTATCGGCAGCAAAAACGGTCTACCTAGCAGCTGTTATCCCATTGAAAACACGGCTAAACAACCTCAGCAACGCTTCCAACTTGATGCAAGCCAGCAAATCTCAGCCATGACAAAAATGCGTGAGCGGGGAGAACAGTTATTCGCCATTTATCATTCGCACCCGAGCGCCCCAGCAACGCCGTCAATCACCGATTTAGAGCTGGATTCCTACCCCGAAGCGCTTTACCTGATCATTTCACTCAACACCAAAGGCATTTTAGAAATGCGTGGCTTTAAAATAGCTCATAAATTAGCCCAGGAAATAGCGCTAGCCTTGAGCGAGGATAGGTAGAACAATGGCTGGATCGCCTCAGCACACAATCGACCCGGATTACCCATCGTGCAACTGTTAAAAAAATTTTTTAGAAAAAAAATCATTTGCAAGGGCATCGTCAGCCTCAGTTTTTTACAGAACGGCATCGCCGTTGCCGTATCAGAATTTACGAAAAACAACGCATTAACGCTGGTACACTGCGAGTTTATTGATATAGAAAAACCTGAAGATCAACAAAACACACTCAATGAACTGGCTAACCAACATAATCTTGCCGAATATGATTGCCATCTGGTACTGACTACAGACAACTACCGCCGCGTCAACGTTGAGACTCCCGCCGTCGCTGACAACGAAATCATCGAAGCCCTGCGCTGGAAAATCAATGAACTCATTGATTTTCCAGTTGATAAAGCCATCATCGATTATTACCAAGCCCCCATGGGCGTTCGCTCTAACAGTAGAAAAATGCTGGAAGTCATTGCCAGCCCCATTGACCTCATCAAGAAACAAATCGAAAAATGCACCAAGGCGGGACTGCGGCTCAAAGTAATCGATATCCAGGAAACGGCCTTGCGTAATCTGGCAGTACACACACCAGAAAACGAACGCGGCATTGCCCTATTGTACCTACAAGAATTTTCCGGCAGCCTACTGATACAAAAAAACACGACTATTTACGTATCCCGTCAATTTGAGATTGGTTATAAAAAGTTAAGCTTAGCTGAGCCGTTTTCCAACAACCCCAGCGCAAATGCACACAACACCTTGGCCCTGGAAATACAACGTTCACTGGATTATGTAGAAAGTTATTACGGAATTTTGCACATTCCCGCTTTAGTCGTCATTCCCTTGGCAGACAACACCCATAACTTGCTTGACAGCCTGGGCAGCAATCTTGGCATTGCTGTCCGCGCAATAGATCTCTCCTCGCTTATCGATTGCGATATTTTAATGGATGGGCGGACTCAATCGCTTTGCGCGCCGGTTATCGGTGCAACATTGCGTTATGCAATAGAGGCCACATGATACAACAAGTTAATTTATACCAGGACATCCTTAAGCCAGGAAAAAACAAATCCACCGTTAACCTGTCTTGGCTCGGCCTGTCGGCTATAGTCCTGCTGTTTATCGGCCTCAGCGTAAAACTGACATCTAACACACAAAACATAGAGACTAGAGTGCAACAACTTCGGAAAAACCTGGTTGCCGAACAATCGCGGATAAAACTCATCTCATCCAAAATCCCCAAACAGGAAATCGACACACAACTCGCCGCAGAAGTCGCGCAGTGGCAAAACATGCTGGGCGAATTAACACAAACCTATCAACTGCTGTCAGGCAGGAGCGCCGATCAATCACCCGGTTTCTCAAACTACTTACTGGCATTGTCCAAGCAATCGATTCCTGAGGTCTGGCTAAGAGAGCTTTACATTGACGAACAACAGCAGATTATCAACATTGAAGGCAGCACCTTTAAACCCGATAAAATCCCTTATTTTCTACAACAACTGCAAAAAGAACCTATATTTAATGGGCGCAGCTTCGCCAAACTGATTATGCAGAAATCAAAGGAAATACCCGATCAAATAGACTTTAAACTCAGCACGACCTTAGAAGCTATAGATAAAAAAGACCATGCTCAATAATCTTCAAGAAAAATTTGAAGCCCTGACCAAACGAGAAAAAGCCATCATAATCGTCGCCGTATTAGTCGGCTTATGGTCCGGCTGGGATACGCTTTTCTATCAACCGAACCAAAAAAAACAGCAGATGCTTCAGCAGGAGTTTAACAACCTTACGCAACAGATAGCCGAACAACAAATAACAGCAATCAAACTTGAACACAGCGTCCGCACGGACCCTAACCTCAACAACAAAAACAGATTGACCGCGCTAAAAGCCGAATACAAACACCTGCAAGAACTGATGATGCAGGGCGACAAAAATTTTGTCCCCCCTCATTTAATGGCTGTCGCATTAAGCGATATACTCGGCCAAAATAATCGACTAACCCTGATAAGACTGAACACGCTACCGGTAACCACCTTACTGAAAGCCAAGCAGCCACAACTAAACCCGATATACAAACACGGGCTGGCACTCACTTTTTCCGGCAGTTACCTAGACACATTCAATTACTTAAAAGCCATGGAATCAATGCCTTGGCATTTCATGTGGGAAAGCATCGACTACCAGGTTAAAGACTATCCGACCGCAGAAACCACAATTAAAGTGTACACACTCAGCTTTAAGGAGAGTTGGCTTGGTATTTAGAATAATGGTATTGCTGGCTGGGGGACTTGCTCTTATACCCTGCAACGCAGAATTCCGTGACCCGACTCAACCGGCCTATCCGCTGCCGTCAATAGCCGCCAATGCTGTCGTTGACATTGAATTGGTTTTATCGGCCATCTGGATCTCACCACATTCCAAACGAGCGACCATTAACGGTATTTCTGTCAAACAAGGCCAGACCATAGTCATCGAACCAATATCAACCGAATCGGCAACCGTCGACGATAAAAAAGATAAACCACCCAGCAGAATACAGGAACCAAGCGCAGTGAACGCCCAGCCCCCCCAAACAGCCCCTGCCCCGACAGTGCATTCGAGTACCATTAAAATTATCAGTATTCACAAAAACTCGGTCACTATCGATCAAAACGGCAAACGCAAGACCCTGCACTTAGTGCAACGTTCCTACAAAATACATTAAATAACGCATACACACTAAAATGAATAACACCCTTCCAGTCATTGCCATGACATTGCTGCTGGTATCTTGCTCCTTACCTCAGCCAACCAAGTCATCCAATGTTACCGGTTTTTTTCCTGATGCTCCTGCGCCGACTCGCAGCAATGCCCAAACACCGACCGCTATTACCGATGCCCTGATTCCCGACTTCAATCAAGCCCTGTCCGGCTCACAAAGTACGGCCCAGCAAGCACACCTCAATATTTCCGTTTATGAAGTGGATGCCCGTGAGTTTTTTATGGGACTGGTGGTAGATACCGAAGAAAACATGCTGGTTCACCCTGAAGTAAGCGGCAAAATATCACTGGAATTAAAAAACGTAACCATCGCACAAGTCCTTGATGCCGTACAAAAACTTTATGGTTATGACTACAAAAAAAACGATATGGGCTACATCATCTACCCTGCAACCTTGCAAACCAAAACCTTTAAAATAGACCGCCTGGATTTGCTCAGGATAGGCAATTCAAATACCAGCGTCTCATCCGGTAAGCAGACCAGTCAAAACAGCTCACAAAGAAGCGCAAATCAACAAATAAGCAACAACCAGCAAGGCGGCAATCAAAGCAACAGCCCGCTGGGAAACGGCGCCTCGACCTCGCAAAGCTCCAGTTCATCAAGCAGCTCCGTCCGCACCATAACAGACACCGATTTCTGGCAGGAAATGAAAGATTCCTTGACCCACATTATTGCCGTCGACCCGCAAGCAACCGTCGATATTAACCAACAATCGGGTATCGTGATTGTCCGGGCCAAGCCCATGCAATTGCGGGAAATTGAAAATTTCCTGTCCGCCACTCAAAATCAAATCAGCCGACAAGTCATCCTTGAAGCAAAAATTCTGGAAGTGACTCTCGATGAAAACCATCAAGATGGCGTTAACTGGGAAAATATAGTCCGGGAAGGCCTCAACAAGTCTCCTTTATTAACAGGCATAGGCGGCGCTATGAATGCCAATTCACTCGCATCGGTTTTTACTTTAGGCGGTCAGGCCGGCGACTTTCGCGCCTTTGTCGAACTAATGGAAACTCAAGGAAAAACCAACGTGTTGTCCAGCCCGAGAATTTCGACTTTAAACAATCAAACAGCCATCATTAAAGTCGGCCAGGATGAATATTTTGCTTACGATATACAAAGCAGCAACACCTCCGGCTCCACCTCTGCCGTTGGTAATGCTACCGTTGTTACCACGCCTTTCCCCCGATTAGATGTTTTCTTTTCCGGCATAGCGCTGGATGTTACGCCGCAGATAGACGACAACGAAGACATCACCCTGCATATCCACCCTTCCATTACCCAGGTTAAAGAAGTCAGCAAAACCTTTGGCAACGCCATAGGCGCGTTACCCATGGCGCTCACCACAGTCAGGGAATCAGACAGCATCGTCAAAGCCAAAAACGGCCAGATTATTGTACTGGGCGGCCTGATGCAGGAGAGCGATACTGAAAACAAAGAAGGGATCACCGGGCTAGCGCGAATTCCTTATATAGGCAACCTGTTTAGAATCAACAGCGGTAAAACCCAAAAATCAGAACTGATTATATTGCTTAAAGCCACCTATATCGGCAGCGATGCAGACTGGAAAGATGACATAAACTCCAGCAAACAACGCATTGAAAAGCTTGACTCCCAACCGCGTTGGAAATAAGGTAACTCGCAAAAAATAAACTACCGCACCCTATAATCTTGACAACTCAGCAGCTAGAAAAATGGAACACGGATGACGCGGATTAAACAGATTATCACTGATAAAACAATTAATTATGTTTTTAAAAATCCGTTCAAATCCGTCTCATCGGTGTCATCCGTGTTCTATTGTATTTAACACGGATGCCAAAAGTAGGCGCCTCTAGGCGACACAGATAGAACGGATAATCACCGATTAAAAGAGCAGAATATTCTAAAAAATCCGTGTAAATCCGTCTTATCTGTGTCATCCGTGTTCCATTTTTCTAATCCTGTAGGCCAGAATAAGCCATCTCGCACTACGGCTTTGCTGGCGACCTAGAAAGGACGCGCACCTCATGTCATATCGGCAGGGCGGAGAAAGCGTCTAATTCCTTTACAGCCGTAGCCGTCCGGCGTATCAGCTCCAGGTTACAGTCCAAGTTCATTATGCCGCCCACAGCAAGCGTGACCACCATGGCCTCGAAAGCATAAACAAGATGAGCACGGTATCGTTGCGTCAATGAGGTCTTATCAATATCCACCACGCCATTATCGGTCAGTGTTTGAGCATATTTGACCAGCAATTCCGCTTCGTAAAGGCTACGCGTTTCCACGCTCAGCGCTGTCGACAGAAGATAAGCTATATCGCTGACGCCTTCACCGATGCGGACAAGTTGCCAGTCAAGGAACCCCACCATTGACCTGTTCTTGTTCCAGAACAAATTACCGGGATGACAATCGTGATGAACCAGCGTTTTAGGCGCGTAGGAAAGGAAGCGCATTGCCGCTCGACGATGGCGGGCATAATGAATAGCGGGAGCATGTAACGTGGAAGGTATATGTTCTCCGGCCAGCCGTAAACCGCGTTTCATCAACGGTACGGCCAAAGCCGTTCCCAACGAATTTTCCAAAAGCCGGATCGGCCCAGCCAACCAGCGATAGTCGGGGTTCAGGTGCAGGTTATTCCAAAACTGTGCATGACTACAGGCAAGTTGTTCGACAGCCAAAGCCGCTTGTTCAAAGGTCAGCGTATCGTTGGGAACACTGGGAACACCGGCAAATTCCGCAACATCGGCAAGTACCAGCGTCGAACCACGGCCAAATCGACTCTGCGCCGCCAAACAAACAGGAATACTAAGAGGGACAGCCTTGGCTAATTCGTTATAGAAACGCACCTCGGTGTGAAGCAGTCGCGACAAGGTCGTAATCATCCTTGCTCGCCATGCCAATGACGGAAGCTTTACAAACCATCGGCTTGGCAGGGTGCTCGGCCCATTATGATCGACCGTGAGGCAGACCCGCGTAGTCGTGCCAATGTCAACGCCAACAACATCCACTTTGGCAACAACGGTGTTCGTATCATGTTTATCAACGATTTGCTGGGCCCAAGCAACGGTTAAATCGCCAGGTCGGCGTGCGAGGATAGTTTGCTTCATTATTCTTGCTATGTCTGACTTTTTGGCGTTGTAGCTAATTTGAGTTATGGCTAATGATGATCGCGCCTAATATTTTCACTTAAGCGGGGCGGGGTTTGCAAGCCTGCTCCTAAGGCAACTCGCAATAAATAATCCCCCCACAGCTATCGTTCCCACGCTCCGGCGTGGGAATGCCGCCAGTGACGCTCCAGCGTCACGCAACGCTAGAGCGTTGCCGGATGAATTCCCACGCCGGAGCGTGGGAACTATTCGGGCCAGGGGGTTATTTATTGCGAGTTACCTAATGTTTCCGTAATACCTGAGATAACTCAATTACCGCAATTTACATCGATAAAATTGCGTAAAGCCACCGCCGCTTCGGAATCATTGGTTTTTTTCTCGCCTGAACCGCCGTTTTCTTCAAATAACAATACCGCTTGTACCGTGTTATCGGCTTGTTTTTGATAAGCACGGTAAATCACCGTAGCCACATCGACGGGGAAGCTTTCTGAATTAATCGTACCCTTTGCCGCTTCGGCAATTTTCATTTTGATGCCTGCTTTACTTAATTGTAACGGGATGCTGCGTTTTGAGTTCATGCCGTCCAATTGGTATTGCATGATTAACTGTCCGCTATCGTATATCGCGCAATTTTTGCTGATGGCATAACTGGGCATGACAAAACCAGGATAACTGACTCTTTCCAGCAACACGCCTGCTTGAGCAGTGGAAGCGAGACACAGTGGTAATAACGCCCAGCGATAAGATGATATTGACATAACGTTCTCCTAAAATAATGATGAAAATATACTGCGAACGGTCACAATTTGCGCTTGCTTGCCCCCTCATCCCATTCTTCTGCCGGGTTACTTGTGTAAATGAACGGCGGGTGCAATACGCAAAGGTGGTCGGCGTGCGGGATAAGCGCAGTTTCATTCTATCAAGTTTATGGTGTGCTCACGATTGATGTTTTCGTTGTGTTTCGGGTGTTGCGCTGTACGGGTTCATTTTTTTATACCTATAGACTTTCAGAAATTAAATTTCCTAAGAAGACCTTACCTATTTAGGGTAGACTTTAGAAACAAAACCCTTTACAAGTCCCTAGAATATAAAGGAGTTCATATGAGCCAAACTCTATGCGGCATAGCTGCTTCACAAATTATTGATACCGTTAATTTATTTACTGAACAGCCGGAATTGGGCCAATTTCATTTCAAAGCGACTGCCGATTGGATAGATGCGGGGCACAGCCGCATTACTGTACACAGAAAATATGGCCTTACCCTGGATGAGGAGCAATGCATAAAGCGCTTCGAATTTGACTCGGAAGAACCGCCCATCCTGGTCGGCTGTCAAGCCTCCGATACGCCGCATGTCTGCCCTGTAGAACTCATCCTGTCAGCGCTTGCTTCCTGTTTAACAATGGGCGTGACTTATAACGCCGCAATAAGAAACATCCGTGTCGATTCGCTTCACATTGATGTACAAGGGGATATAGATTTCCGCGGCTATCTTGGCATCCCTGTCGAACGGATGGGCTACCACCATATCCAAATCGAATACGACATAAAGTCCAGCGCAACAGATGAAGAAATTGCGGAACTACTGGAGTACGTCCAAAAGACCTCGCCGGTGCTGGATATTATCCGCAACAGCCTCAAGGAGATTAGTTTTAAAGTATCGACCCATGGCGCTTCCGAAGCATCCAAATGAAAAACATACGATTCAGAATATGGAACGAAAACACTATGGAATTTGGCGGCGGCGATGCCGATCCCTTACAACTTCAGGTTTGTAAGAACGCCGCCTTAAATGGGGATGTCGGGGAAACGGAGTGTTCTGCAAGTTCTCAAAACATCATGCTGGCAACGGGCATCAAGGATAAAGATTCAAAGGACGTATACGAAGGCGACATCTGCCGGGGAAAAATCTCCATCGCCTGCATTATAAAAGAAATAGAGAGCGGCATCGTTATATACAACCAGGATAATGCACGCTTTGAGTTACAGTGCAGCGATTCATCATTGCCGCTTAACATGGTTTCAGGGCTACAGGTCATTGGTCAAATCCATGACGATTCCAATCATGAGTTGAGCTCATCCGAACATTGCAACTCGAAATGAATACAACATACCGACTTCAATTTTATAACGCTTCCCCGCGCAAGCAGCCAAGGTAAACGCAATGCCCGACTCCGATGATCGTTTACTAATTACCAGGCTGAAAGAACAGAATCATACATTGAAAGCCAAGCTGGAAAGATACGCCAACGAGATCCAGTTTTACAGGGAGCTTGGGCAAGCAATGACCTCCACATTGGACATGCACGAACTTCTTGATCTTGTGGCTGATTGGACCAGAAAATTAATCAATGCAGACCTTGTCGTCATCCCCTTAATCAATAACGATAAACATGAATATTATTATGCTGCGGCAAGCGGGGACGGTAGCGAGAATATTATCGGCGCAAGTTTCGCTCTCGATGTGGGCATGTGCGGCTGGGTATTAACCCACAAGGAAACATTAGTCTTTACCGAGGGACATGAATTCCTGATGGAAAAAAGGACCGTCTGGGAAGAAGGCAATCAGTCGGCTTTACTGGTTCCGTTAATTGGCAAGAAAGGCATTATCGGGGGGCTTGGCGGCCTCGGAAAAAAAGAGGGGAAATGCTTCTCGCAGGATGATATTGAGGCGCTCACCCTGTTTGCCAATAGCGTGAGCCCGGCAATAGAAAACGCCGGGCTATTCAACGAAATAAACCATATGGTCAATACCTTGGAACAACAGGTGGCCAATAGAACTAAAGCGTTGCAAGAAGCAACTCAAACCTTGAAAGTTGCCAAAGAAACCGCCGAGTCCGCCAACCGCGCCAAGAGCCTGTTTTTGGCCAACATGAGCCACGAATTGCGTACCCCGCTCAACGCCATCCTCGGTTTCTCCGACATTCTGGGCCGTGACGCGAACATCTCCGAATCGCAAAAAGAAACGCTGTCCATCATTCATAAAAGCGGCGACCACCTGCTCGGCTTGATTAACGACGTACTCGACATCGCTAAAATCGAGGCGGGGCGTATCGTGCTGGAATCCCAACCCTTCGACCTGTCCAGTCTCATCCTCGACATCACCGACATGCTGCGTCTCCGCGCTCAGGCGAAAGACCTGCATCTGCTAGTCGAGCCATCCCCGGACTTCCCGCGCTACATTGTCGGCGACCAAGGTAAGTTGCGGCAGATACTCATCAACCTGATTTCCAACGCCATTAAAGCCACTGAGCAAGGTGGCGTGACTTTGCGCTTAGGTTTTAAGCATAACCAAACTGAATGCCTGCTGATAGAAGTGGAAGACACCGGCTGCGGCATCGCTCCAGCAGATCAAAACCTAATTTTCGATGCATTCGTGCAAGTCGGCGCTCAAGGCAAACAGCAAGGTACAGGCTTGGGGCTAGCTATCACTCGCCAGTTCATCGAACTGATGGGAGGGCGCATCACGCTGACCAGCAACATAGGCCAGGGCAGTATCTTCCGGGCGGAACTGCCTGTACAACTGGTGCGCCCCGAAGCTATTCCCGACGCCCCCAAGACACAGGGCATTGTCATCGGGCTGCAACCGGGACAGCCGATTTACCGAGTGCTGGTGGTGGACGATCAAACAGACAACCGTCTTTTACTTCAGCGTTTACTGGAAAACACTGGTTTCGAGGTGCGACTTGCTGAAAACGGCGCAGAGGCGGTGCAGCAGTTTATCGGCTGGCATCCTCATTTCATCTGGATGGATAGGCGGATGCCGGTCATGGATGGATTGGACGCGACGCGAAGCATTCGCGCCCTGCCCGATGGCAAGACGGTGAAAATCGCCGCCGTGACGGCTTCCACCTTCACTGAGGAGACTATAGACCTGCCTGCAGCGGGGCTCGATGCCGCTATCCATAAACCGTTCAGCCCGGAACAGATATACGATTGCATGGAACATTTATTGGGCGTACAGTTTATTCGCACCGAGGCTAAAAAAGCCGATGCTGCGTTTGAACTGAATCCAGCGGCCTTGGCTGGCCTGCCGAGATCATTGCAACATGAGCTCGCCAATGCAATTATCACGCTGGATAGAAAACGCATTTTAAACGTTGTTGACCGGATCGAAACAACAGCGCCCAGTTTGGCGGCAGCTCTCAGGATACTGGCGCGAAAATACGATTACGACGGCATTTCAAGATTGATACAAGCGAGCCTTGTTGCAAACACATAAAACCAATGAGTAATAACGCAATTTTGGTCGTTGATGACACGCTGGAATCACTGGGCTTGTTAACGGATATTTTAGAAGCGGAAGGCTATTATGTACTGCCCGCAAACAGCGGCGAAATTGCCTTGGCTTCGATTGCAGTCACCCTGCCCCAATTGATCCTGCTGGATATTTTGATGCCCGGCATGGATGGATTTGAAGTTTTACGCAGACTTAAATCACGCCCGGAAACTCATAAAATTCCAGTGATTATCTTGAGTGCCTTTTCAGAAACCGAGCAACGCGTCAAAGGCTTGGAAAAAGGCGCTATTGACTTTATTTCCAAGCCATTCCAGCGCCAAGAATTATTGGCAAAGGTTAAGATTCATTTTGAATTGAGCCGGACACGTTTGCTGCTTGAAGAAAAAACTGCCGCCTTGCGCTTGGCAAATGCCCATCTACAGCGTGAAATTGCCGAGCGCAAGCAGATGGAAGCTGACATACTCGTCGCCGCTACTGTTTTTGAATCGCATGAAGGCATGTTGGTCTCCGATGCCAACAACAATATCCTCCGTGTGAATAGGGCCTTCAGCCTTATCACCGGTTATAGCGCAAAAGATGTTATCGGCAAGAATCCGCGCGTACTTAACTCGGGCCGACATGATGCAAGCTTTTATGCCGCTCTATGGGAGAGCATCAATAACACCGGCTCTTGGGAAGGCGAAATCTGGAACCGGCGCAAGGGAGGTGAAATCTATCCTGAGCATCTCACCATCACCGCAGTAAAGAGACAAAACGGCAGCATTACCCATTACGTCGCCACTCTCACCGACATCACCCGAGATAAGGAGGCCGCCGATAGAATTGAACGACTGGCCTTTTACGATCCGCTGACCGAACTGCCCAATAGACGGCTGCTCCAGGATCGCTTAAAACCCGCATTGGCTTTAAGTCATCGCAACGGCAGGCAAGGTGCGTTGCTGTTTATCGACATGGATAATTTCAAATCCCTCAACGACACCCTCGGCCATGACATGGGCGACTTACTTCTGCAACAGGTTGCGCAACGTCTTAAACTCTGCGTCCGCGAAGGCGATACCGTCGCCCGTCTCGGCGGCGATGAATTTGTGGTGATGCTCGAAGACTTGAGCGAACAAGCCATTGAAGCTGCAACGCAATCTGAAATGATCGGCAATAAAATCCTGGCAATACTCAATCGGCCTTATCAGCTTGCCACGCATGAATACCACAGCACCCCCAGCATTGGCGCCACCTTATTCAACGGTCACGAGCAATCCATAGACGAATTGCTGAAGCAGGCGGATATTGCCATGTATCAGGCCAAGGCATCAGGCCGTAATACACTGCGTTTTTTCGATCCGCAAATGCAGGCCGCCATCACCGCCCGCGTCGCTCTCGAAGCAAACTTACGTCTGGCGGTGGCGGAAAATCAGTTTAAGCTCTATTACCAACCACAAGTTCACCATAATCGCCGGATCATCGGCGCTGAAGCGCTGATTCGTTGGCAACATCCACTACGTGGCTTAATTTCGCCGGCGGATTTTATCCCGCTGGCCGAGGAAACCCGCTTAATATTGCCTCTTGGGCAATGGGTGCTGGAAACAGCTTGCGCCCAGCTCAAGGTTTGGGAAGATAGTGAGCATACTCAACATTTGCAACTGGCCGTTAACGTCAGCGCAGGTCAGTTTCATCAAGATGATTTTGTGCAGCAAGTGACTCAGATCCTGAGCCGGAACGCTATTAACACGGATAGGCTTACACTGGAACTGACCGAAAGTTTAGTGCTTGAAAATATCGAAGATACCCTCTGTAAAATGAATGCACTCCGAAAAATCGGGGTGCATTTTTCAATGGATGACTTTGGTACTGGTTATTCATCGCTATCCAGCCTGAAGAAACTCCCCCTTGACCAACTCAAGATCGATCAAAGTTTTGTGCGCGATATGGTAAGCGACCCGGATGATGCCGTCATTGTGCAGACCATCATTGCCATGGCCAACCGACTAAACATGGAAGTCATCGCCGAGGGTGTCGAGACGGAAGATCAACGTAACTTCCTGGAGCAATATGACTGCCCACTATTTCAAGGCTATTTGTTCAGTAAGCCAATGCCGATTGAACAGTTTGAGGCGCTGTTGAAGTCAGGGTGAGTTTAATTCTATCTCATAGGTAACTACTCAGTAGATAGAAAATGGAACACGGATGACACTGATTAGACTGATAAACACAGATAAAACCAATGAATGGGTGTCCATCGACTCTTTAAAATCCGGGCTACCAACTAAGCCGGGACAGCCTGAGGTTAAGCCGTTCGTAGCGACCCTTCGGCTACGCTCAGGACTAAAGGCCTTGTCGAACCATGATCAGCTTATCCGTCCACCCTTCGACAAGCTCAGGGCGAACGGTTAAGCCTAGCAACTTGTCCCGTCTTAGTTGGTAGCCAAAATCCGTTTAAATCCGTCCGATCCGTGTCATCCGTGTTCTATTATAAAATTAGCCCTGAGTAGTTACTCTCAATAGTTTCCTTGCCTTGCGCTTTTGCAGCCACCGAATTATTCCCGTTACATACAGTGCCAACGGCGCCAATCCGGTGGTTAGAACAATTAAGCCTCTCCGTGCTTGCTCCGCGCTTGATCGCCAACGCAGATCGTAACCGGCCTAGACTAGGCCACCAAAGCACCATGCCGCTAATCAGGGAAACCAACATTAAAAGCGCGGTGGCGCCGGTCAAAATCGAACCATTCGAGCCCAGCCAAAAGGAATCGTGGAAGCGATAAATGACCGCCATCAACGGGCCATGCCGACTGCAACATGGATCGAAAGTCCCCCAAAGCCGTTGCCCTACTACTTCGGCGGTATAGGGATTTACAAAGATTTGGTAGTTATCCAGCGAAGGCGGGATGTTGTAAGCAATTTCAAATACATCGCCCGGCTGCTGGGGCAATGAAATCCTGTTCGCAAACTTGCCGTCTGGCGGAATTACGATCTTTGCGGACGCAATGATGTCTTCAAACGGGCGGAATTTGGCGTCACCTTGGGGAACGTCAACGTGCATCATATCCGCATTCAGCCAGGCATCGAGTTGCGTTGCGAAAACAATTAAACTTCCGCTCAAGCTGATAAGAACCAGCACCGCGCCGACCCAAAGCCCCAGGTATAAATGAACTTGCAGCCACAGTTTGCGGCGGGCTTTGATCCGAGTTGAACGCCGGGCATTTGATTGTGTAGCAATAATTTCATCACCAGCAGAAAAGTTACCAATCGTTTTTTTCATAGTTTTTGATTGATTCGGTGCTGGGTATAGTTAGAGCGCTTCGGGAGCGGAGCGTTTTGTCCGCAAATTGTTAGCCCGCTGTTTTTGCAGCCAGCGGACCACCCCGGTCACATACAAAACCGGACAAGCCAAGCCGGAAATAAATACTAGAATTCGTCCCGTCCAGCCAAAAGCATGACCGCTGTGCAAAGGCCATTGCCAGTCCAGAAACGCATCGCCGCTACTGCCGACACCCTTATCGTAGATAAGGACTATCTCGCCGCTGTATTGGTCGACAGCAAAATCGCGATAACCGATAAACCGGCTTAACTCGGTCACATCCTTCTTCATTACCTTATAGACACCTTCTGGGCTTTTCGGCCCATCAAGCATCCATAAGCGACCTGCTGGGTAGCGCTCCTGCACAATGGCTTCCACTTTTGACAAACCTAACGCCTGCTGCCCGGCTTGCGGCGGTCTACTGTGAATTTCCGCCGGGATAGTGTTAAAAGCAGTCGGACGGTTGACCGGCGAAAACAATTTAACCAACACATTGACCTGCTCCGGCAGGTTAAAATAAATACCGGAAAACAACACCGGCAGCAGCACGATAGTCGAATAAATGCCGACGCTTTTATGCAGGTCGAAATTAAAGCGCACCGCACTGGCATTGCGTTTGAAAGTTAAAGCCTGTTTGAATTTCCCGGTCAACGGCCACCAAACGATAAGGCCAGTCAATACAGATATAATCGATAATGCCGCTAAAATACCGTTAAGAATTGCGCCGGTTTTGCCCAGCAATAAACACCAGTGCAGCTGCATGATAAAACCAACTAAAGGCCTCCCCCAATATCTGTCTTTGGGATAATAGAGCTGTATGCCCTTGGCCTTAGCCGTGTAAGGATCGACGAAAATGTAATAGCCGTCCCCGTTGTTCGCTAGGCTTTCATCCCTGACAAAATACACAAACTTATAGGCAACATCGGGCTTGCGGGGATAATAAACTTTAACAAAGCGGCTGCCTTGCGGCTTGGCCGTTTCCGCCGCAGCAACAATCTCATCCAAAGAGTGCAACTTTTGCTGATTGCCCGGCGGCATGGAGACGACAGCCAGTTCCGGGTTTAAAACTTCCTGTAATTCGACAAAGAAAACGGCAAAGCTGCCGGTCAAGCCGACTACGGCCAATACTGCACCTACCATCAAACCGAGATATAAATGTACATCCAGCCACAGTTTGCGACGGAATTTCAGGTGTGCTAAGCGCTCGGAATTATTTTTTTGCAGCAATACAACGGATTTTCTGGATAAGTCATTAATGGATTGATTCATAAATTTACTTTTTCGGTTGATAGCACTTGTTCATGCAAAATAAAAAGCCTATATTCAGACCTGAATTCAGGACTACCAGAGGCATTAATCATGACTAATTTACAAATTTCCGAAGATATTCTGCCATTAGGTCAATTCAAAGCTCATGCCTCCCAGCTATTAAAAAGTATCAACAGTAATAATCGCGCTATTGTCATCACCCAAAACGGTAAACCGGCTGCCGTGGTATTGTCACCTAATGAGTTTGACCGGCTCAATAGTCAAGCCCTATTCATCTTAGCCGTACAACAAGGCCTAAACGACGAACAGGCCGGACGGGTTATCGATGATGACGAATTGGATGCCATCCTGGAGCGTGAGTTGCCAACGATATGAAGCTGCGCTGGAGCGAACGGTCGGTTAACGATCTTATCGCCATTCAGAAATACATCGCCCAGAACAACCCGCAAACAGCTAAAAAATGTGTCGAAAAACTTAGGCAACGCGCCAGAAGCGCCGCCGCTACTGCTCCGGCTGGACGCATCGTGCCCGAATTCAATCAAAAAGACATACGTGAAGTTTTTCTGGGTAAATATCGCATTGTTTATCGC
Source organism: Methylobacter sp. (assembly GCA_004299305.1). Classification (GTDB taxonomy): domain Bacteria; phylum Pseudomonadota; class Gammaproteobacteria; order Methylococcales; family Methylomonadaceae; genus Methylobacter_A. Next base: position 3,480 of record SCPZ01000129.1, on the reverse strand, counting down.
GTTCGTGACGACGGCATACTGATATTGACTGTATTTGAAGGTCATCAATTGCTCAAGCTGTAAATTGTGGGCAACGTTTTTCGCTAGCTCAGCACGAATGTGTTGGGTTGCGAAAAGATACAACCCAACACGCATGTAGGCTAAAACTCGACCTTCACCGATCCCATAAAAGACCGTGGCGTACCCCAGGTAGCCCGAGTTTGACCGGGACCGGCAAAACCATCGTGGGTATATTCCTTATCCAACAGGTTGGTGACGTTTAATTGCAGCGTTACTTTAGATTTAGCGACATTCCGTGTATAGCTGGCTAATAAATCAACCACACCATAACCTGCAAAATTGAAATCATTTTTGTCGAAGGTTGCTTTTTTGTTGCTAGCCAGTTCCACACCGGCGCCCACTTTGAAACCACGTAGGTAATCTTTCTGGAAATCGTAAGTCGACCATAATGTGGACGTATGCGTGGGAATGCCCCGTAAACGGCTACCGACCGGTATATTGTTCGGGTTGTTTTCTTTGAGCACCTCGGTTTCGGTATAGGCATAAGTGGCTATGCCGTTCCATCCCGGTAAAATTTCACCTTTAATATCCATTTCCACGCCTCTGCTCTGTGCTTCACCGGCAGCTATGCTGTAAGTCGGGTTAGCAGGGTCAGTTGTTGGAATATTCTGTTTAGTCAAGTTAAAGTAAGAAACAGTGGTGCTTAAACGATCATCGAAGAATGCGGTTTTAAAGCCGCCTTCCCATTGCTGTGCGGTTTGCGGCGGTAAAAATGTATTGCCTTGCCCCAGACCGTTGGTGGTTCCAAAATTCTCCACATAGTTGCCGTAAAGACTCAACCATTTTATCGGTTGCCAAAGCAAGCCCACCTGTGGCGTCACCGCATCGGCTTTTTGTCCTACTTTCTGCGTAAGAACATCAAATTGCTCAACATTTTGATAGCGAAAGCCCCCCATTACATGAACGTTATAAGGCAGCTTGATTTGATCCTGTAAATAGATGCCGTACAAATCCGTGTTCGTGTGGAACGACTGGTTGGCGCGTGTCGTTGGATTGATGGGCGGATTGCCGGTGTGGATGGGGTTGTAAATATCGATAGTACTCGCGGCTGTGCTGTTATAGCCGACCGAGTTCATATCTTGAAGGTAATAATCGCCCCCGATTAACAACGTATGTTTCAGCCCCCAGGTATCGAAATGGCCGGTCAAATTGGTCGTGGTAAAATAACTGTTATTGGTAAAAAAATCGCTGGTCAGCAATGTTCTATTCAATGTCCGTTTATCGGCCAACAGTGTTCCTGGCGTCATAACCATTCTATCCCTATCCAATAGCTGAATATTAAGCTGCTCGGTTAAGGTCCAGGCATCGTTAAATTTGTGCGAAAGATTTAAGCCGATCAGTTTGTCCTCCACATGATTGCGATTGTCTTCCATCAAGTTTCTTTCACGCGGAATATCCGCTAAACGCGGATTGATCCAGGTGCCGTCCGCCCTGGTTCCATCGGTGATTAACGGTCTGGCATGAAGATCGTAAACATTGCTTTCGTTGCGATACTCAAGCTCTAACATCGCTGTCGTCTGTGAACTGATATTCCATTGCAGAACCGGTGCGACGAACACTTTGTCGTAATCCACGTTTTCCCGAAACGAGCCGCTGTTTTCATACGCGACATTCATTCGATACAACAAGTTTTTGTTGTCAGCTATCGGCCCCGTGGCATCAATACTGGTGCGATATAAATCAAAAGAGCCGAATTGTTGCTGAACCGAATAATAGTCCGACTCCAAAGGCTTTTTAGTTACTATATTAACCATCCCGCCAGGCTCGACACGCCCATACAGCATTGCAGCGGGGCCTTTGAGCACCTCTATGCTTTGTACGTTCGCCATGTTTCGGGTGCCTTCGGGACCCGACGCATCAATACGAAAACCATTGCGAAAAAGATTGTAGTTAAAAAATCCACGGATAGTCGGCTGATCGGTAAGACCTCCTGCGGCTTGACCGGTAGTGACGCCGCTGACATATTTCAAGGCCTGATCCATCTTAATAGCTTGCTGGTCATCAAGTACCGCTTTTGGAAGCACCTGGATATTCAGCGGCGTTTCCATGATCGGCGTGTCGGTTTTGGTGGCGAAGCTGGAATTGGGGGCAGCATAATGCTTGTCATAAGGATCGTTGGCATCGTAGCCGGTTTTGCCGACCACCGTCATCGCTTTCAACGTAAGGGTATTTAATTGCCGGTTTTGACTGATGGGCTCTGCTTCCAAAGTGATGGTTTTGTCATTAGTGTAGCGAGACTTAAGCCCGGTGCCGCTGAGCAGTTTTTCCAAGGCCTGCGCCGGTGTATAACTGCCGTTAAGCGCAGGCGCTTGCAGTTTATCAGCCATATCGCCTTCATAAAGCACTTGCAGCCGGGTATCGGCGGAAAACCGGGTTAATGCGCTCGACAGGGATTGTGCCGGAATGTTGAACGGCATGGCTTTATCCGGTGCAACATCACCGGCATAAGCGTTTTGTCCCGCACTGAACAGCACAACAGGTATCATCAGCCCGGCTGTTTTGATGAATTTTTGTCCGCGTGTTATAGAAACCCGGCGTGTAGGTAGTGTCATTAGGTAAATCCTCTTTAGGTCATTAAAGTGTTATCTTCATGAACTACGACGAGGCGCAATCGATTTACCCTTAGTCGTGGAGGAAAAAAAGTGGGGACTTCAGTTAATACAGCAAAACCAGCTGTTCAGACAAGCTCACCGAACTAACTTTTAAGGCGGTCTTGATACCGTCAACCACGGCATTGGGATCTGTGGTATCAAACACGCCGCTGACAACCCGCTCTTTCAGCTTCGGATTGATCAGCATGATTTGCCCGCTCCGGTAACGATTCACTTCCCGAATCACCTTCGACAGCGGCTGCCGGTTAAAAATCAGTTGTCCGCGCTGCCAGGCGAGCGATTCCAGAATATCGGAGGACGTCACCGGCCCGACGCGGCCCTGTTGATAGTCGACCTGCTGATTGATATGGACTAAGGTCGGGACATCGGCTGTACCCGCCGATACTTCTACCGTGCCTTCGCTGACGATCACTCGCATATCGTTATCCGTCTTGTTAACGCTAAAGGCAGTACCGACCGCGCGGGCCTTGGCTGTGCCGTTGCTGACTACAAAAGGACGGTTTTTATCCGGGGACACCTGGAAATAGGCTTCGCCGCGCAGCAGTTCGATGCTCCGTTGCTTATCCGAAAGGTTCACGGCGAGTGCGGTATCGGTATTTAAAGTCAGCCGTGATCCGTCATTAAGTACAACGGTTAACTGTTTGCCCGGCGCAGTGTAATAATCGCTTTGCCAGTTTTGGTAGTGTAACGGCAACTGATAGGCCAACAGCATAAGCAAAGCCAGTGCGGACGTTGCCATTAATCTTCGGATGCAAGGCTGTTTGCAGGGTACAGGTTGGTAGGCTGGTGCGGACTGTTCGGTGTTTAG
>SCPZ01000128.1 GCA_004299305.1 Methylobacter sp. | reverse complement strand
CCATCTTAGCTATGCCATCTTAAAATCAGGTGAGCCTTTCGATCCTAATTTTTCCTTGCAAAAATGCATTTAAGACGGTATCTGCCGGGATGACGGTGTCTCCCAGACACTTGTGTATAAAGATGAGCGCCGGAGCGTGGGAACTATTCGGGCTGGGGGATTATTTATTGCGAGTTACCTTATTGCTTACTCAAGCCTATAATTTCCGTATCTACATTGAACTCCATGGTAAAAGAATGGTTTTTGATAAGTGACTATAATAGCTAACCGGCCATGCCGGATAAATCGGGAGATGCTGGTTTTGCTATTGGCAAAGATCTTAGGGAGGAGTAGGAATTTTCCTAGATTTTTTGATGTTTTGTAACTACTCAGCATCTATTTTTAACCGCAAAGCCGATTCGTACTGTCCAAAACCAGCTTTGGACTCCAGAAAAGTGTGCTATAGGAGTTCAAAGCTGGCTTTGAACATGACAGAAGCCGTTAGCATAGGGTTAGTAGTTACTCGGAGTCAAAGAGGCTAGGGCGTGCCTGTTCGTTGGGGCATGGTCAGCGGTCCACGTCGGGAAGTGGAGTTCGTGGTCTTTGCTGGTGATCATGAACTTTACAATCGTAGCAAACCTCAAGCATGTGAAGGAGCGTATCCATGTTTCTGCGTAGTACGCTAACCCGGCAGTGAATCAGACTTTACCAAAGGTAGCAGTTTTGAGAACATAACCGATGACGATGTTGAGAAGGTAATAAATAAGCTCAACTATCGTCCTAGAAAAATACCCAACTTTAAAATCCCTCATTAAGAACAGAAATGACACTATGAATGAAATAAAAGATAAATCAATTCAGACATTTATTGATGAATTGGCCAGTAAGGCGCCTACGCCGGGCGGTGGCAGCGCGGCGGCGGTAATGGGGGCGCAGGCTGCGGCTTTGATTAGCATGGTTTGTAATTTGACCATAGGCAAACCTAAGTACATTGAAGTCGAAGCTGAAATGCAGGCATTACTGGTAAAGTCGGAAGCGTTACGTGAAAGGCTGACAGGCATGATTAAAGCCGACGTTGATGTTTTTGATCGCTTAATGGCGACTTACGGTTTACCGAAAGATTCCGATGAACAAAAGGCGGTACGTAGCGAGGCCATTCAAATGGTATTAAAAGAAGCTACGCTTGTTCCTTTGTCATGCGCAAAAGCCTGTGCAGAAACAATTGCATTGGGCCGAATTGCCGCAGACAAAGGCAATACAGGTGTGATCAGTGATGCAGGTGTTGCAGTCATGGCGGGTTATGGTGCGCTAAAAAGCGCGGCGTTAAATGTTTACATCAATACGGGCGGTCTTAAAGACAGAGCCTTTGCCGATGCCAAATTAGCTGAACTGGAAACGATTTTGAATGGCGCCGATGTTGCGGCGGAAGAAGTTTATCAAATTGTAAAAGCTAAGTTGTAAGCGTTAAAAATCCGGTTTAAAACTACTTAACTATATATGTAGGCAAAGCAAGCTTCAAATTCCAGTGGAGTACAAAACTTGCTTTGACCGTTTTTCACGACGATAGACTTGCTGAGTAGTTGTCATTAAATTTGGCTACCTACTTAAAGCGGACAAACTTACAGATAACGTAACTATTCAGCGAAAAAAGAAATAGAACACGGATGACACGGATAGGACTGATTTACACAGATTTTTTTCAAAATATTCTGGGTTTTTAATCGGTGATTATCCGTTTAATCAGTGTCATCCGTGTTCCATTAATCATTTTTAGCATACGCTGAATAGTTACCAGATAACATCCCTTTGAGGGATGTTATCTGTCCCAGCTTAGTGGGTAGCCTTAAATTTTATTTCGTAGAATGTGACAAATGCACTCCTATAATTTCCTGGCTATCCGCGTATCCGGCATAAACTCATGCTCGTCGCGGGTAGCCATTTCCTCGTACAACGCCCATTTTTGATCGACGACTTTCTGCGCAAAATCCATCAGCTTATCGGCTTGTTCCAGATTCGTGCGTCTTAAGCTGCTGTAACGGGTTTCGTTGTAGGCATAGTCTTTCAGCGGAATAGTCGGGCGCAAAGAGTCCAGAACAAACGGGTTTTTGGCTTCGCCGCGCAAGGTTGGGTTGTAGCGATACAGCGGCCAGTAACCTGATTTTACGGCCATTTCCTGTTGTTCCAGGCCGTTTTCCAGGTTGATGCCGTGCGCTATGCAAGGGCTGTAGGCGATAATCAACGACGGGCCGTTGTAAGCTTCGGCTTCGCGGAAGGCTTGCAGCGCCTGCTGTGGGCTCGCGCCCAACGCAATTCTGGCGACATAAACGTTTCCGTAGGCGATGGCTTGCAGCGCCAAGTCTTTTTTCGGCGTCACTTTACCGTTCGAAGCGAATTTGGCGACCGCGCCAATAGGCGTGGATTTGGATGCCTGACCGCCGGTGTTGGAATAAACTTCGGTATCCATGACCAAGATGTTGACGTCCGAGCCGCTGGCCAACACTTGGTCGATACCGCCGTAACCTATGTCATACGCCCAACCGTCGCCGCCGATAAGCCAAATACTGCGTCGGACGAAATGATCGATTATCGACAACAATTCCGCCGCCTTGTGACTGCCCAGTTTTTCCAATTGTTCGCGTAATTGCGCAACCCGGGCGCGTTGTTTGCGAATATCGCTTTCTTTGCTTTGGGGGGCGGCAAGTATTTCATCAACCAGTGTTACATCCAATTCGCTCCTTAATTCATTTAAAAGCCGATGCGCCATTGCAACATGTTGATCGGTCGTCAACCTGTAGCCGTAGCCGAATTCCGCATTATCTTCAAACAATGAATTGGACCAAGCCGGTCCTTTGCCTTCCGCATTTTTCGACCAAGGCGTGGTGGGCAGGTTGCCGCCGTAAATGGACGAGCAGCCGGTGGCATTGGCCGCCAGGATGCGGTCGCCGAATAACTGGCTGATCATTTTCAAGTACGGGGTTTCGCCGCAACCCGAGCAAGCGCTGGAAAATTCGAACAGCGGTTGCAGAAACTGCACCCCGCGTACATTGGAGAAATCGACACGAGCGCGGTTGTTATAAGGCAAACTTTCAAAGAACGCCACGGATGTTTTCTCAACTTCGAGATGTTCGGCCTTAGGCGTCATGTTGATGGCTTTGCTGTGGGCATCGTGTTCAGAAACAGCTGGGCAGGCTTTTACGCACAAACCGCAACCGGTGCAGTCTTCAGGGAAAACTTGCAAGGTGTAACGGGTATCGGGAAAACCATGCGAGGTGACATTGGCGGTTTTAAAGCCTTCCGGCGCTTGCGCCAAAAGGTCTTTTGCATAGAACTTGGCGCGAATCGCGGCATGAGGACATACCGCCGAACAGTTGCCGCATTGTATGCACACATCGGATTGCCAAATCGGAATATCCTGGGCGATATTGCGTTTCTCCCATTGCGTGGTGCCGGTCGGATAGGTGCCGTCGACAGGCAGGAAGCTGACCGGAATCCAATCCCCACGACCGGCGGTCATTTCCGCAGTCACTTGCTGGACAAAGCGCGGCGCATTGGCGAATTTCCCAAGGCCTGCGCCTTCAAGTGCGGTCACGGTTGCAGGCAGCGCTACTTGTTCCAAATGCGCCAGCGACTGGTCTATAGCCTCAAAGTTTTGTTGTACGACTTCAGGGCCTTTGCGGGCGTAGGTTTTTTCGGCGTATTGCTTGATTTTCTTGATGGCTTCATCTTTGGGCATAACCCCTGATAAAGCAAAGAAACAGGTTTGCATCACGGTGTTAATGCGTCGGCCCATGCCGGTTTGCCTTGCGACCTTGACCGCATCGATCACATAAAACTGGATATTTTTATCAATTAATTGTTTTTGTACTGGCGCAGGCAAATGCCGCCAAATATGCTCGGCATCGAAGGGGCTATTTAACAGGAAAGTCGCGCCTTGTTTAGCGCGCTCCAGCATATCGGTGGTTTCGACAAAGTTGAAGTCGTGGCAGGCGATAAAGTTGGCCGATTCGATCAGGTAGGGCGCTTTAATCGGTTCCGGGCCGAAACGTAAATGCGATACCGTCTGCGATCCGGCTTTTTTCGAATCGTAAACGAAATAGCCTTGGGCAAAATACTGCGGTTCGTTGCCGATAATTTTGATGCTGTTTTTGTTGGCGCCGACCGTACCGTCGGAACCCAGGCCGTAAAAAAGCGCACGTACCACATTGTCCGGCTCTATATCTATGTGCTTCGTCACGGCGAGACTGGTAAACGTCACGTCGTCATTGATGCCGATCGTGAAACCGTTTTTCGGCTGCTCGGCTTGCAGTTCCTGGTAAATCCTGGCCACCATCGATGGCGTAAATTCTTTGCTGGATAGGCCGTATCGACCGCCTATTATGCGCGGCATAGTCTTAAGTTGACCGCAGGCAAAGGCTTGGCTTAACTCGGTGACCACATCTTTGTACAGCGGTTCGCCGCTACTGCCCGGTTCTTTGGTCCTGTCCAGCACCGCAATGTGCCGCACCGATTCCGGCAGTGCCGCCAAAAAGTTACGGGCGCTAAACGGACGATACAGGCGCACTTTTAATACACCGACATTCTCGCCGTTTTCATTCAATTTCTCGGCGGTGGCGACGGCTGTTTCAACACCGGACCCCATCATGATGATGACGCGTTCTGCATGTTCCGGGCCGAAATATTCAAAGGCTTTATAGCTTCGGCCTGTGACTTGCTCGAACTGGTTTAATGCCTCATCGAATATATCAACGCTGTGCTGATAAAAAATATTCGAGCTTTCGCGGCCCTGGAAATAGGTGTCAGGATTTTGCGCAGTGCCTCGCATCATTGGCTGGTCGGGATTTAACGCCCGTTCCCGATGGGCAAATACCAACTCATCATCGATCATCGCCCTGATTTGCTTGTCTTCCAGCAGGGTGATTTTGTTGATTTCGTGCGAAGTTCTGAATCCGTCGAAAAAATGCAAAAACGGAATTCGCGCTTTTAAGGTGACGGCCTGAGCGATCAGGGCCATATCGTGAGCTTCCTGAACATTACAGGAAGCCAGCAGCGCAAAACCGGTCATGCGCACGCTCATCACGTCCTGATGGTCGCCGAAGATAGACAGTCCCTGCGTCGCCAACGAACGTGCGGCGACATGGATGACGGTAGAGGTCAGTTCTCCGGCAATTTTGTACATATTGGGGATCATCAGCAACAAGCCCTGCGATGCCGTGAAGGTTGTAGCTAACGCGCCGGTTTGTAATGCGCCGTGCAAGGCGCCTGCCGCACCTGCCTCGCTTTGCATTTCGGCGATGGTGGGAATAGCTCCCCATAGGTTGGTTTTATGTTCTGTCGTCCATTGCTCGCAAAACTCGGCCATAGTTGAAGACGGGGTGATAGGGTATACCGCGCAGACTTCGTTGGTCCGGTACGCAACATAGGCAGCCGCTTCGCCGCCGTCGATAGTAACTTGTTTGCTCATGTGAATTTCCTGGCAACTGGGGGTTGTGTGCGTTTAATGATGGAACACGGATTAGGCATTTACACGGATTTTTAAAAGCGGATTGAATGTGCTTTTAATCAGTGATTATCCGTCTAATCCGCGTCATCCGTGTTCTATTGTTATGATTACTATTTATCAATCATGTGGATGGCAGCGGTCGGGCACTGCAAGGTGCAGGCCGTACAGCCGGTGCAAAGGGCGTAATTCACCTTGTAGTATTTGCCTTTGCCTTGTTTGACAATGGCGCCTTCCGGGCAAGCGCCGTAACAACCGTCGCATTCAAAACAGTTGCCGCAGGAATAACAACGGCTGGCTTCATAAGTCGCCTCATCCTGGGTCAGGCCGCCCAGCACTTCGTCGAAGTTTTTGTTGCGCACCAGCGGCGACATGGTCGGTTGTTCCGACTGCTCGGCATCGGTGCTGTACCAAAGATTGAGCTCTTCATGCAGAACGATGTGCTTCTTGCCGGGATGCTGGTATTGAGTGCCGCGCAGGTAAGCGTCGATATTTCTCGCGGCTTTTTTGCCGTGTCCGGTGGCAATGGTAACGGTGCGCAAACTGGGCACCATATCGCCTCCGGCAAAAACGCCCTCGGCGGTGGTCATCATGTTGTCGTTAACGGGAACCACACCGTCGCTTTGCGCTTCAATTTCCGGAAAGGTTTTTAATAACTCGGAATCGATATTTTGCCCCAGCGCCAGAATCAAGGTATCGGCTTCAATGATTTCAAATTCGCCGGTGGCTTGCGGACGGCCCTTGTCGTCCAGGGCCATGATTTCAACCTGAATGTGGCTGCCATCAATGCCGACGATGCTGCGCAACCAGTGAAACACCACGCCTTCTTCCATGGCTTCGGCGGCTTCAAAATCATGGGCGGGCATGTTTTTACGGTCGCGCCGGTAAATGACCATGGTTTCCGCGCCCAGCCGTTTAGCCGTTCGCGCCGCATCCATTGCGGTATTGCCGCCGCCGTAAACGGCGACCCGTTTGCCGATGTTGGACGCTTTGCCCAAACCGATGTTGCGCAGGAAAGTGACCGCATCCCGGGTATCGCTTTCACGGTATAAGGGAATATCAATCGAACGTCCGATATGGGCGCCGACCGCTACAAACACTGCGTCAAAGCCGTCGGCTTCTTTTTCCGCTTTTAAATCTTCAACTTTATGGTTCAGCGTGATCTTCACGCCCATATCCTCGATACGTTTAACCTCGGCAGCCAACACTTCGCGCGGCAAGCGATAAGATGGAATACCGAAATGCATCATGCCGCCTGCGGTCGGTCCCGCATCCCTGATTTCAACGTCGTGTCCCAAGCGAGCAAGATGGTAAGCCGCCGACAAGCCGCTGGGTCCGGCCCCGACCACTAAGACACGCTTGTTAGATTTTTCACCGACAATTTGCGGCGTCCAGCCTTGTTCAAAGGCCATGTCGCCAAGAAAGCGCTCAACGGCATGAATGCTGACCGCACCATCTACAGCAACCCTGTTGCAAGCGGATTCGCAAGGGTGGTAGCAAACGCGGCCATGTACAGCGGGCATCGGGTTGTTTTCCAATAAGCGATTCCAGGCATCCTGGTAACGTCCTGCATGAGCCAAATCCAACCAGGCTTGAATATTTTCACCGGCCGGGCAGGCGTTATTACAAGGCGGCAGGTAGTTTTCGTAAACAGGCATACGGCGCTGCTGCGGCCCGGTGCCGGAGCTTAATGTCAGGTCGGGTGGAGTGGTCATGTCGTGATAGTTCATATACGCTTAACTCTCTTGGTTGTTGTTCAGGTTTATTGCCGTGTGTAACTTGCAATAGCTCAGTCAGACAGTCATTTCAATCTAAAATACCCGCGTTGGCAAGATGCGGCCAGTTTTTAAGCATTCTAACCTGTAAGACGGATTCCTCGTTAGGCAATCGGCACATACTATTGGCTTTATATTTCAACTTTTCGATGTTCAGAAAAATTTTATAAACCGGTTTGATAAGTGCAGTTGCAGATAATTATTTTGGGGGGGTAAAAACATGCACAAATTAATTTAACTTGATGTTTAAGTTTTTAAATATATTGTTACGCTAGGCAACTCGCCTCCGGCGCTCATCTTTATACACAAGTCTTTAAGAGCACGTCATCCCGGCAGGGATTGCCGGGATCCAGAAGCCATGGATGGCATACTGAAGTAGGCAACAAGTCTCGCCACAGGAATTGCTCAA
>SCPZ01000127.1 GCA_004299305.1 Methylobacter sp. | reverse complement strand
ATTCACATCCCTGTGCTCTCGGCAACTGCTCCTGCGTTGCTCTACCTCCTGCATCCTTGCAGTCGTGGATCCCGGCAATCCCTGCCGGGATGACGGTGTCTCCCAGACACTTGTGTATAACGATGAGCGCCGGAGCGTGGGAACGGGTTGGGGGGTATTTATTGCGAGTTACCCAACTGAAGCGCAATCAACCGGCTCTGCTTCGGACGGCTAACTTCGCCGGAATCCCAGCCTTTGGTTTTAGCGTTACCGCCATTTCAATGTCGGCCTCATCCGTATTCAGCAACTGCCAATCAAAATGCTGAATAATCATGCTCAACAACAGCTGGCTTTCCAGTAACGCAAAATGATTGCCGATGCAGACGCGCTCGCCAGTTCCAAACGGCATGAATGAAAATCTGCGGTTTTCAGCGTTTAAAAAGCGTTCGGGATCGAACTGTTCGGGCTGTTGCCAGAAATCCGGGTGATGGTGGATATTGTAAATACTGAACATCGCCAGTCTGCCTTGTTTCAATAAATAGCCATCAAGCTCGGTATCTTTGATAATTTTGCGCATCATAATGCCGACCGGCGGACGCAGGCGCATCGATTCGTTCAGTACGGCTCTGGTATAAACAAGCTGCTGCAAGTCTTCCGCCGTTGGGATTTTACCTTGCACTAAGGTATCGAGTTCCTGGCGCAATTTAGCCAATATATCGGGATGGCGGGCCAGTAAATACAGCGTCCAGCTTAACAAATTCGCGGTAGTTTCATGACCGGCGGTAAAAATGGTAATGACTTCATCGCGAATCTGTTGATCGGACATAAGTTCGCCGTTGTCATCGCTCGCGTTCAGCAACATATCCAATAAATCGTTGTATGCTGCGGGTTGGGCGCGGCGTTGCCCGATGATCCCGTAAATCACATCATCTACCACCGCGCTTGCCGCATTAAATTCCCGATTGGCCTGGGTGGGAATAAATAACGGGATGCGTAAAGGATTTATTACCGATTTGGCCGCATAGCGGAGCAGCGTATCTAAAGCGGGCGCAATATGTTCGATTTTATCGAGGACGCTGGTGCTGAACATGGTTTGAGTGATTACTTCAAGCGTCACCTGCATCATTTCATCGGCGAGATTAACTTCTGCCCCGTCGCCCAATAGCCGCCATCTGGCTAATAAATTATTGCCGGCAGTGACAATTTGCGGCAGTAAAGAGGCCAAATTGCTCCTCTGGAAAACCGGCTGCATCAAGCGCCGCTGTCTTTGCCATAGCTCGCCTTGACTGGTCACCAAGCCTTGCCCCAACACCAAAGCCAGACCGGTCGGTTTTTTAGGATCGTACATTTTGACAAAGACATCGCTTTGCTTGATTAAAGCCTGTTCGATCAGTTTTGGGTGACTGATTAAATAAAAATGGCGGGTAGCCATTCTGAAACTGACTAAATCGCCATAACCACGCTGCCAATCGCAAAGAGTTTGGAATGGATTGGCTTTCATTTGGCGTAAATTGCCTAGTAAAAATTCGCCTTTGATTTTGGGGATGGTTTTGTTTTGGGGCATGGTTAATGGGGTTAGAGGTTTTAGTTTCGGCAGAGCTAAGTCTAATAAAGTGACTTACAAGGCTAACGAGCTGGTTCTTTCATTGCCGCATTGTTGCCGAATCGACAGAATGCGTAATTGCAAGAGCAGTGCTTTTCCTTTAAGGTTAAGCTGTTCGTGGTAAAGACGCAATATCAATCACAGGTACTTCCTATATGAGCATCGAAGAACTTCACAAGTTATCCGCCGTAGAAAAGCTAAAGATTATCGAGGCGCTTTGGGGGGATTTGGTCGGTAACGAAGATCATCTCTCTAGCCCGTCTTGGCATGAAACCGAACTCATAAAGACTGAAAAAAAATTTCTCTCCGGCGACATCGAAGCACTGGATTGGCAACAAGCAAAGAAAGCATTACGTTCAACCCCGCTTGAAAAATAACCTGACTTCTTTTCACTTTTTGCGGCTTACAAAATACAGATTACATTGCTATCAATAGTTGATAGCATTTGCCCTTACCACCTATCACTTTGTTTAAATAGCACGTCATACCGGCATGGACTGCCGGTATCCAGAACACATGGATGTGATCTAGGCATTGCCACCCCTGGCTTCTGGATTCCGGCAATCCCTGTCTATTGGGAATTCCCATTAAAACTGATAGGTGGTAAGAGCATTTGCCCTTATGAAAGCCAAACACCTAAAAACCTGGCATTCCGTATTTGCCTTGCCTACACGAGCGTCTATTGTATTTGCCGAGCTTGAGGCGCTGCTAATCGCATTGGACGCCGAAAAGACCGAGCGCGAGGGTTCGCGTGTAAAATTCGCGCTACAGGACATGGAATGGCATGAGCACCAGCCTCACCCAGGAAAGGATGCCAAGAAATATCAGGTTGAACAATTACGCGAAATGCTGGGCAAACTGGAGATTAAACCATGAACACTATGACTTATAAGGGCTATACAGCCCGCATTGAATTCGATGAGCGCGATGCTATTTTCGTGGGCCGTGTACTGGGAGTAAAAGCCATCATCGGCTTTCATGGCGAAACGGTAACCGAATTGCGTGCAGACTTCGAGTCCGCCATTGACTTCATGATTGATGATTGCAAGGCGCGCGGCGAGACGCCGGAAAAGCCTGCCAGCGGCAAATTGATGCTGCGCGTGCCTCCAGAGGTTCATGCGGCGGCGCTGGTAGCCGCTCAGGCTACCGGCAAAAGCCTTAATCAATGGGCTGCCGAGATACTTGGAAAAGCGGCTCATGTTTAACGCATAAAAGTTGCGTAGCCGGTATGCAGCGTAGCGGAATACGGGATGATTGAAACCACGAAGCCCCGGATTCCGCAAGCTCCATCCAGATTGCTTGCTTTTATTTCAGAAGAATGCACGATTCAAGAATTGCCCCCGTGTTTTTTCGCTGACTAGCTTCGCGTAGCTTCAAATATCATTGAGTGACATAATACGGCACTTTGATGAGTTACTTAAATTATTCCTATTCAACTGCTTATGACAGATATGCCAATACTAGCTAACGATGCCTTGCCTCAAGAAGGAGATGAACCAGAAGGATTGGATAGCTCTCAAGCTGAAGGTTGGGGTAGGGATTATCCTTTGGACTCGGTTTTTGTTCGTACCGAGCAGCGAACGGTTAAGGAAGTCAACGAAAGAATCAATAAAGGTCGCTATCAACTTGACCCTGATTTCCAGCGTGATTTTATTTGGCTTGTTGATAAGCAATCGCGCCTTATCGAATCGTGCATCATGCGTATTCCTTTGCCGGTGTTTTATGTCGCTGAGGCAGACGATGGACGTATTGCAGTTGTCGATGGTTTACAGCGCTTGACTACATTCAACCGTTATCTGAATGACGACTTTTCTTTATTGTTTAAATCTGGGGATGGGCAGCCGAAGCATCCCTTGAACGGAAAAAAGTATTCAGATCTTTCTTTGCAGTTGAAAGAGCGTATTGAAGATACTCAACTAATTCTCTACATTCTCGATGTCAAAGCCCCTGAAACAGTTAAGTTAGACATTTTTGACAGAGTGAATAGCGGCGTACCCCTCACGCGCCAACAGATGCGCAATTGTCTTTTTAATGGAACTGCGACTAAATGGTTGAAACAAGCCTCAAATAGCCCTGAGTTTCTAGCAGCTACCGGAGCATCCTTAGACAAAAAATCTATGCGTGATAGAGAGGTTATTAATCGATTCTGTGCTTTTTCTTTATTGGGTGAACAAAATTATAAAGGTGATATGGATGATTTTTTAGCTCGTGCTTTGCGTGATATGAATAAAGAACAAACCAACTTAGATGAGCTACGCAAAAAATTCATACGTTCTATGAAGGCCAATCATCATTTATTTGCTAATCATGCTTTTCGAAAGTCGCTCGCCCAGCTTCATAATGATGCAGCACGATCTGTGGTAAATATTGCCTTGTTTGATGTTTGTTCGGTGTTGTTTTCTGAGATTAGTCCAAAAGACATCAAGTGTCATGCTGACGTATTGCGTAGCGGCTTTAAAGCACTTATTGAAAATGAAAAATTCAATCACGCCATTACGTATTCAACCAACAGTACCCGACAAGTTCAAACTCGTTTTGAAATGGCGCGTAAGCTGGTTAAGGAGATAGCAGCATGATTGAACGATTAATTATTCATAACTTTAAATGTTTTGAAGCTCTTTCCTTACCTCTTGCTCCCCTTACCCTCATGACAGGATTTAATGCAGCGGGCAAGTCAACTGCTTTGCAAGCCCTGTTATTGCTTGCTCAGTCCATAAGAGAAGGTGGCGCTAACCAGCTCTTATCGCTTAACGGTTCACTGGTTCGCTTAGGTACGCCGGGCGATGTCATACTTGAGGGAAGCGGTACTGAAATAAAACTAGGAATAGGCAACGCAAATACCCGTATAGATTGGATATTGACTCCCAAAGATCGACTGGGGGGGCACGCTCTTGCTATTAAGCGTATTGAATGGCAGACAGGTTTTAAGCAGCGGGTAGTCGTTCCTGTTGATCACGAATTGGAGCTAAACGGTCTACTCCCTAAAGATGCACCTGAATTTGTGCAAAAGCTTTGTGCAGGATTAAAGGAAACCATTTTTCTTTCTGCTGTTCGTGTAGGTGCGGAAGATGTCTTTCCATCACCTGATGAGTCTGAACCTGTTTGGGCGGATGTAGGTTCTCAAGGAGACTATGCGGCTTGGTGGTTCGAGAGAGGGTTGGATGAAGATGTTGATCCTTTGCGCCTGCATTCAAGCGAGATTTCTCCCATACTACGCCGACAATTCAACGCTTGGGCGGATGAGTTGTTTCCAGGCGCACAAGCAAACGCTCAACATTTAGGTTCCTCACGGCTGATTCAATTAGAGCTGCGCAATGATGAAAATGAATGGAGAAAACCAACCAATATTGGTTATGGTTTAAGTTATGCCTTCCCTATACTTGTCGCAGGATTACTTGCAAAACCAGGACAAATCCTTGTTATTGATAGCCCCGAAGCACACTTACATCCTATGGGGCAATCAAAAATGGGTTTTTTTCTTGGAGTGCTGGCGGCATCCGGTGTGCAAATTCTTATTGAAACCCACAGCGACCATGTTCTCAATGGCGTAAGATTAGCTATCAATCAAGGCAAACTCTTACCAACTCAAGCCGCTATTCATTTTTTTAATCCGCGCCCCCGTAGCAGTGATGAAGCTGCTCATGTTATGTCGCCACAAATTGACAAGAATGGTAATCTCAGCGAATGGCCGAGTGGCTTTTTTGATCAAGCTGAAAAAGACCTGTCTACTCTTGCTGGATGGAGTTAAGTAGTGGTTTGGTATATCAACGATCTTTCACTTAGTGGCCAATATTCAAATGTTCCTGCGTTTATAAAAGACTTAACTGAACTCATGCGTTTGCGGCACCAGCTCCCCTTATTGAATCAAAAACTCTTTTGTTCAAGAGGGCTTGATACTAGACCTGTTACGCATAGTAATGATTTTCGTCAGGCAGTAATGAGTGAAAAAGCGCTTGTTAAACCTGTTTTACAGTGGTTAACGAGGAACGGGCCATTTTGGGATGATGACCGTGAACCTAACCAAAACGACTATTTTGAATATTGTGGTGAAGATGTGACCGACCAAGGGGTAGGCGAAGCAGCACGGCGCACGTTGGTTGGCGCGGAGTGTTTTGTTGTTAGCTTTCCCAATGAAAAATTCAAAATTACGCCGCTTGAAATAGCACAAGGTTTGCCGGAAGAGCTATTAGCTAATGTATTGGTTGAGAATATATGGAGTTTTTCACAACTAGAAAATAGTGCTAATACCATCCTTCCCGCTCCAGTCAATTGGACGCAAATGTTAAATCAAGCGGAAATTCGCTACGATAAATTAATATTTATTCCAGGTTGTATTGACTCACTAAAAAAAGAACCATTTAGCGCCTATGTTGTTGAAAGAGTTTTTGAATTGTTTGCTGTGCTAAATGAATTTATGCAGTGTCGAGATGATAATGGAAACTACACTGCTAGAAATGATGAACTGATTGCTCAGCATTTTTCTGGTGGTGACAAAAAATGGTTTAGCAATAGTTCTATAACTGAAGAACATAAATTTAAGCAGGAAATGAGCTTTCCCGACCCTGAACATCCAGAAGAAAAAGTTTTTTGCCCATGGCACGGAAAAATAAAAACACCTCAGTATCGAGTTCATTTTGAATGGCCATCAAAAACCACTATTAAGCTTCGTATTTTTTACATAGGTCCAAAAATAACAAAGGTCTGAATGAGCAAAAATTAGGGTCGAGTCAATATCCATGCCAAAAGGCAATGGATTGCTTAACTCATTGGAAATCAATGGTGTCAGCCCCGTGGGGTATGCACCAAGCCATTACAAGCCATTAGGGTCAGGCCTTACATTTTGCATGCCTGCACAAAAAACAAATGTAATTTGTAATTCGCTCCTACAACGCTTAATTTAATGGCATTATCTCTAACATAGCTACCGATCTTCGCGCGTATGCCACAGCCGTAATATATAGATAGTGGAGAACTTTTCGCCGATATAGGGCTGTTCAAGTAGTCGAGTGGGAGCGTCGGTTAATGATTGTACTGTGCGGGCTGCCGCCGGTTTGTTTACCGCCGCTAAAAACTCATAAAGCCGCGCTAGATCGTCCAGCGCTTTGCTGGTCCACTTCAACCGCATCAGCGCGGAATCGGTAGCGGCTTGTCGGTATCGAGACTATTGGCCCAGGCTTGCACCGCTTGGTGGTCGATGACGTGTCCTGTGTCAACATCCGCCAGCGCTTCCAAGGTCAGACGCCTGCGCTCTTCTTGTCCGAGCCAATCCGTCAACGCCTGTTTGATAATCCAACCGCGTGAGCGATCCAAGCGAGCGGCTATTTGGTCGACTTTGTCGGCCAGCTCTTCAGGAACATGTGCGCTAATTACTTTGGTGTTCATGGTTCACTCCATTAAAATCGATTTTCATCATATAGAGTAAGTTTGGTTATTTCAATGTTTGTTGATAGTCCCGTAGAGTGCGCATCGCCTATCGGGCTTGTCTCGTATGAAAAAGGCAGCATATACTATGACTAAAGTGGTTTTTTAGACCTAATCATTCTCGTTAAATCTTTAGCCTTGATAATACTTCCATGCATCCTTCTAACGTCGCCACTGAATACATGAAACTGTCCGTTTCTGAACGCATCCAGCTCGTCGAGGATATATGGGACAGTATTGCTGCGGAAGCACCTGATGATGCCCTTGGCTTATCTCAAACTCAAAAGGCTGAGTTGCATCGTCGTGTTGCCGAGCACCAAGCCGATCCTTCCTCAGCAGTTCCGTGGGAACGGGTGCGGGCTAAGTTGTTTTCCGATCGAACCTAATGCGGGCGGTGCTCCGTCCAGAGGCAGAGCAAGAGCTTCTGGAGGCTCGGGCTTGGTATGAGTCAAAAGCACTGGGGCTTGGATTTGAGTTCGCCCGTGCTGCTGACTCGGCAGTTGCATCTGCACCTCGTAATCCTTATGGGCATCTGCGCAGTGAAGACTGTTTTTATCGGGTGCTATTTCGTAAATTTCCTTATACGCTCATCTATCTGCCAAGCCCAAATGAGTTGCTGGTGGTTTCATTCTTTCATCAACATCGTGAGCCGGGTATCTGGCTGGAGCGGCTCGGTAGCTAATCACGAAAAAACCGGGTCCTTAATTATTTTGTACATCCCCGTTCTACACTTTATTAACCCACGCCTTACCTTTCGAACAGGGCGACATGCCCTGATGATTAAATCAGTTTAGAGATCTACCTTATGCTTACAAACCTCATTATTTTTTTCTTTTATTTGGTTGCAGTTGTTTATTGCGCAGGCTTCGCCCTGACCAATAGCTCAACGCAGGTCAGAGCCAAAGAGGTCTACATGTATTCAGGAACGCTCGCCCTGATCGGATGCATTAGCGAGGTGGCTATCAATAGCTTCTGTAGAGCGGCTTTCGACTCGTCTCTATGGGTATATCAGGTAACGCCTATACACCATGGCGATACGTCGATTTTTGCATTTTTTCAGTGGTCGCTCTATGGTTATCATCTTTATTTTGTTCACCAAAAGATTCAGTCCCTTGATGTTAAATATAAAGAATATATTTTTACTGTCTTTCTCGCTGTAGAGGCTTTGTTGCTTGAGATTTTGGTCAATGTTTCAAGCAATTTTTTCCTTAACACCTTCATATTTTATTATCTGCCTGGCGATATGGGGCATTTGACTACTGTTTTTGTCTTCCCTTTTTATCTTCTGGGCGGGGCTATATTGATTGGCATCTTTAGTCGGTTTTTGAAAGACCCGATGTTTTTCGGTACGTTGAGTTTTTCTGTTGCTTTTATTTTTGTGTTCTTATCGTAAAACTGTAAGGCGGATTCGCTAACAGGCAATCCGCCACAGCTACGCCCGCTTGATTAATTCCACTTCATAACCGGCACGGATGAAATAGAGTTCTTTGGCGAGCCTTCAATCACTTTGTCGCTGTAAGCCAGGTAGACCAGGACATTACGTTTTTTGTCGTAGAAACGCACGACTTGCAGACTCTTAAAAACCAGCGACAGGCTTTCTTTAAATACTACCTCGCCATTTTTCAATTTATCCAGTTTGCCGGTATCGATGGCGCCTATTTGCCGACAGGCGATTGACGCTTCGGACGGATCTTCAGCCAGGCCTACCGCGCCTTTCATGCCGCCTGTTTTAGCGCGTGAGACATGACAGGCAACGCCGGAAACATCAGGGTCGTCGAAGGCTTCAATCACAATTTTATGGTTAGCGCCTAGTAGTTTGAAGGTCGTAGTAACATCACCGATCTCTTCGGCTGACGCAGTAAAGGCTAATGTGCCAAGCAGCATTGTTGCTGTAAACAAGTTTTGTTTTTTCATAAGGTTATCCTCAAAGTTAAGAAGTTATGCCGCCCTTATTTGGATAGGCAGCTGTAAGTTATTGATAGTTTATAAAATTATTGATTTGTTAAGATTTTGTACAATTTAACAAAACTGTAATAAAAACCATAGCTAAGCGATAAATAAAACAATCAATCCACAGAATTATCCACAGGTTTTGTGAATAACTATTGAATCATGTTAACAATCGGAGGCGGTTTATTTTTGAGGCTGCCAACTTAAGCCGGGACAGATAACATCCCTTCAAGGGATGTTATCTGTAAAATCGTCCCGCTTTAAATTGGAAGCCATTTTTGAGAGTTACCTCAAAGTAAGAAGTAGCATAAAGTAACACATGAGCGTATGCTTAATTTGCTGTATTTAGCTGTCAGTCTTTGCAATATTAATCTTCAAAACACGGGTATACCGTGTGTCATTTGCATGAATTTTCATAAAAATCCCATCAATTATTTGGAGTGAGCGCCATGAGCAGAGAACAAAAAAGCAATAAAGAAGACAAGAAAAAACCAGCCTTGAGTCCGAAAGAAAAGAAGGCGGCGAAAAAATCCAAAAAAGATGCTAAGAGTTAATAAATTTCACGAACATTCAGTTTAATTTAAAATTTTAAATCAATTGGTTACATCAATTTAAAGCTCGGTTTACAACCGGCTTTCACGCTTGTCGTACAATATAGTTTAGTCGGGCATACTGATTATGCCCGACCTTCCTATTGACGATCAAAACGACTTTCAATTTATCCTCTCTGCGTCGGCATAAGCGAACATCGGAATGTAAAAAGCCGCTCACTGTTAATGCCCAACACGGGCAAAATCCTGTTGATCATTGACAACAATGTCCAGGCAGATAGTTTTTTTCGTCATTTTCAGGTCATTAAGCGTTAAAATATCCATCGACATATCAAAACAATTAACCTTTTGGGCTGATTTTTCAATCCCATGAAATTAGCAATAACAGCCATGATCAACCGCGCTTTTAAGTTACCTTGACTAGGCTTATAGACATTAAAAAAGCACCCGTGACGACATTATTTCCCATCCCTCAAAATCATCCGCAACGCTTTGTACTGCATAACGAAGTCCACGCCAGAGCGCCGATTAACCTGAATTTGCCTGTTCGGGCAAGCCATCTTGCGTTATTGCTGTCTAATGACGAAAAAATGCAAGAGCGTAAGCACTTGGCAACGCTTTGTGAACGGTTTGGCGTCGCGCCTCCTGAAAAAGAAGCCGATCATTTTAGCGCCACCTTTAATTCCTTCCAAATACGTTGGGAACAACACGGCGAGTTCAGCACTTACAGCTTTTATGTGCATGATAGCCCCAAAGATCTTTTTACCGATTCGGCACTAAAAAAGGTTCCGGTCGATTGGATGTCGCAATTAACCGGGCAAGTCATTGTTGCGGCTCACGCAAGCATTGTCTCCGCTGCCGATATTAATTACAACGAGAATGCCGATTTAGCGTCTCTTTCGGTTTATTTTGCAGACAACCCCGTTATCGGCTCTAAAGTAACCGGCGGCGCGGCCTCGGTATTTACGGATTTTCGCATTCACATTGATGGTTTTAGCCGTTTTTTGATTATTAATCATGATTTAAGAACGGAACAGGCAGGACGCCTATTACAACGGCTATTTGAAATTGAAGTGTATCGCGTTATGGCCTTGCTGGCTTTTCCGATCGCGCGCAAATTGTACCCGGCATTAAATAAGTCCGACCGGCAACTGTACACCATCACCAACGCAATGACGCTGCCTGACAATAACGATGGCGAATTATTGGATGAATTGACCACACTGGCTGCGGAAGTTGAAAATTACATATCCAGTAATCACTTTCGCTTTGCGGCCGCCAGCGCCTATTATCAATTGGTCGAACAACGGGTAAACGATTTACGCGAAGTTCGGATTCAAGGTATCCAGACTTTTGGCGAGTTTATTAAACGCCGATTGGAACCGGCGATTAAGACCTGCGAATCGATCTCGAACCGCTTCACCTCGCTGTCCGAGCGGGTCAGTAACGCCAGCCAGTTGCTACGCACTCGTGTCGACATCATTATTGAGAAACAAAACCAGGGCTTACTGACCTCGATGGCCTTGCGTGCAAAGATGCAGCTGCGGATGCAACAAATGGTTGAAGGCATCTCGATGGTCGCTATTACGTATTATGCGGCCAGTCTAATAGGTAAAATAACCGAAGCGCTGCATAGCATGGGATGGAAAGTTAATACGGAAATCATTGAGGGTATTTCCATTCCGTTTATTTTGATAATTATCGCTATCAGCAGTAAACGGATTCATAAAATTATTGCCAATACCACCGAATAATCGGCGCTTAGGGTTATTGTCGGGGCGGTTGGTGGTCGGCAATTTGTCCCGCTTTAACCATAACTATCTACACAATTTTTTTACATTATAAATACAATGGGTTGCAAGTTGACCTGGCTCCCTCTCCTGTTGGAGAGGGTTGGGGTGAGGAGAATAAAAACAAGCATTTATATCCCCCTCATCCCAACCTTCTCCC
>SCPZ01000126.1 GCA_004299305.1 Methylobacter sp. | reverse complement strand
TATTCAGCGTATGCACAATAGAACACGGATGACACCGATTAAACGGATAAACACTGATTTAAGAGTGCAAACAAACTGGGGGCGAACTAAAAATCCGTGTAAATCAGTCCTATCCGTGTCGCCTAGAGGGGCCTACTTTTGGCATCCGTGTTCCATTTTTCTATGTGCTGAATAGTTACGTCATCTTTTGCCTTTCGCCCGCCTTTATGATATTTGATGATTTGACCAAACCCTTGGCCGACAGGATGCGGCCTACAGACTTAGCCGATTATGTCGGTCAACAACATATCCTTAAACCCGGCAAGCCGCTCTACGAAGCTATTGCTTCGGGGCGTTTGCATTCGATGATTTTCTGGGGGCCGCCCGGTACAGGTAAAACCACATTGGCGCGCATCATCGCCCATCATTCCGATGCCGAGTTTATGCCGATTTCGGCGGTGTTATCCGGCGTTAAGGAAATCCGGGCGGCGGTTGCTGAGGCCAAGAAGATCCAGCTGGAACGGCATCGGCGCACCATTTTATTCGTCGATGAAGTGCATCGCTTCAATAAGTCGCAACAGGATGCTTTCCTGCCCCATGTCGAAGACGGCACCGTTTATTTTGTCGGCGCGACCACCGAAAATCCGTCTTTTGCGCTGAATAATGCGTTATTGTCCAGGGCGAGGGTCTATGTGCTCAACGCCTTAACGGCGGATGATTTATTGGCGGTGATTGATAAAGCCTTATCCGATAAGGTACGCGGTTTGGGTGGGGCGGCTATCGAAATGGCCGACGAGATAAAACAGCAGTTTGCCCAAGCCGCTGACGGCGATGCCAGAAAACTGCTCAACCTGCTGGAAATTGCCGTAGAGCTTGCCGCCGCAAAGGGCGGTCAGGCGGTTAACGAAGCCATTGCCAAAGAAGTGCTGTCCGGCGGCGTGCGCCGATTCGATAATCAGGGCGAAGAATTTTATAACCAGATTTCGGCATTGCACAAATCGGTGCGCGGCAGCTCGCCGGATGCCTCGCTGTACTGGTTGTGCCGGATGATGGATGGCGGCTGCGATTTATCCTATTTGGCCCGGCGCGTCGTCAGGATGGCTTCCGAGGACATAGGCAATGCCGATCCAAGAGCTTTGCAGATTTGCATCAATGCCTGGGAAGCCCAGGAGCGCTTAGGTAGCCCGGAAGGCGAGCTGGCACTGGCGCAAGCCGTGGTTTATCTGGCCTGTGCGCCGAAAAGTAATGCGGTGTATATGGCTTACAACGCGGCAATGGCCGATGCCAGACAAAGCGGCAGTTTGGGAGTGCCGGTGCATTTAAGAAATGCGCCGACCAAACTGATGAAATCGTTGGATTATGGCAAGGAATACCGCTACGCCCATAACGAGCCGGAAGCCTATGCGGCTGGGGAAAATTATTTTCCCGATGAGCTGGCGGGCAGGCAGTATTACCAGCCGGTAGATCGAGGCCTGGAAATCAAAATCAAGGAAAAATTAAAGCATTTGAAAGACCTGGATAGGAATGCCACACCTAACTAAACGTGCAAGATTGACCTTATTTTTTCGCGTTTAACTTTACCCTGATCCCATAAGTACACGGATGCAGGAGGTACGACCCCAAGGACGGCATAACTATCTACATAACTTTTTGTATTATAAATACAATGGGTTGCAAGCTGACCTAGCTCCCTCTCCTGTTGGAGAGGGTTGGGGAGAGGAGAATAGAAACAAGCATTTATATCCCCCTCATCCCAACCTTCTCCCTCAAGGGAGAAGGAGCCGGTACTTGTGTAGATACTTATGCAAGGACGGGGGAGGTAGAATTGCGTCTGGAACAGCAATCGAGAGCAACACAGGAGCAATTGCCGAGAGGAGCTAGTTGTCGAAGTTATTTTGCGCGCATTCCTTACCGAGAACGGCTTAACCTCAAACTGTCCCGTTAAGATGAAAATCATTTAAGTCTTAGCCCTGCTAACCACATAAACCCCGATCAACAGCAAAGCCGTCCCGGCCAGCTGTGCCAAGGTCAAAGTCTCGCCCAACAACAAGAACGCTAACGCCAGCGTACCTATCGGCCCTATAGAGCTGATAATAGACGCTGAACCGGCGCCGATCCGCCTGATCCCTGCATTCATAAAAAAAGCCGGAAGCACGGTGGAAAAAAGCGCCATGATCAGCGCCAGCCAATAAACATTAGTCGGTAAATTTAACAGTTTAACGCCATGTTCAATGACGAAATGCAGGCCGGTTGCCAGGCAGGCTACGGTCATCGAATAGGCGGTAAAACGCGTCGAACCTATCCGTTTAACCATTATGCCGCTGCCCATCAAAAAGAACGCGAACGCGATAGCGCTAGCCAAAACCAATGCCGAACCTAGCAATAGGCCCGATGATGCCATGGCTGCCATATTGTCGACAAACACCAAAATCATGCCCGCATAGCTCAAAGCCAAGGCAAGCGCTTGATGATAATTAATGCGGCGGCGTTGTATCAAAGCAGTAAACAAAACGACAAAGGTCGGATAGAGAAAGATGATCAAGCGCTCAAGACCGGCCGAGATATATTGCAAGCCTGCAAAATCAAGTAAGCTGGCAATGTAATAACCCAATAGGCCCAAGCCGAAAATCATCAGCCAGTCTTTCCTGTTTAAGCGTTGCGTATCGCTTGTTTTCGTCGAATCGCTGGCCGACCATAATGCAACTATAAGGAAAAAGGGCAATGAAATCGCCATGCGCAGCACTAACAAGGTGATGGCGTCGAGTTGAAGGCTGTAACTGTACGCCAATTTGACCAGTACGGCTTTGGCTGAAAAGCCAAATGCCCCGAGTAAAACAAACAGATAACCGAAAATAACCTGACGATTGTTTTGTGGTATAGCGGATTCGGGTTGATGCACAAACTTCTCCTTATAATGGAAAAACTGCGAATCTTGCCGGAAAGACTACTAAAGCAACGGGGACAAGACCCGCAGTTGCTTTGGTAAAATGGAATTAATGAACCAATAAAACAACACTGCGGCGCAAGCAAAGTAATTTTCGCAGCCAACGTGTGTTGTGTTTGAGGGATGAGCTTATATGTGTATGGTTCATGGTTCGTATTCTATGAATGAGGGCGCGGCTTGTCAATTTGTGTTGCACGGACATTGTAAAGTTGATGTCGGGTAAACGTATTTTGTTGTGGATTATTGTTTTATATTCAACTATAGATTACTGTTCAGGCGATTGCCAAGAATAAATATACCCAAATGGCGCAGGATTTTTGTTCGTATTCAAGGCGTAAAAATGGGCGCATAGCGAGCTATGCAACCATTTTTACAACGCAGAAGACGGACAAAA
>SCPZ01000125.1 GCA_004299305.1 Methylobacter sp. | reverse complement strand
GCAAGTGTCACATGGAGACTGCTCAATAAAATCAAGTGTTCACATCCCTGTGCTCTGGATTCCGGCAATCCCTGCCGGAATGACGGTGTACCTCAGGCACTTGTGTATAAAGATGAGCGCAGCGCGTGGGAACGAGATAAATGCTTTGCATAAAGATTGTCCTGAATAATTAAAATAGTCCGTAGGGTACGCTGTGCGTACCTTTCGGCGATCAATGGTACGCACAGCGTACCCTACATGGCTTAGGAGGAGGCGGTGGCGTATAACGATTATCCAAATCCTTGTCGATTTTGTCGGCAAGACTTTCAACACCTTTAAGCGTTAGTTTTTCATCGCCGCCTTTGGTTTCTGAAATGTAGTTGCCGATTAGCTGGCCATCTTTAACCCTGATTAAGTGGCCCATGATATAGGCGAACAAAAAACTGGGTTTATGCAGCCTTCCGACTAATACATAATCAGCGCCTGCGGTTTTGCCGAGTTCGGCAGCGACATCGTCATGGTCAAACAGATAGCCGAAACCGCTGTTGGCTATATTTTGCGCGGCTAAATCAATCGAAATAATGTTATAGCCGACACCTTTTAATTCCTTTTCCAGCATGGGCTTTATACTTGCTGTTCTATTAATTTCAGTGGCGGTTTTGGGTTTCAGTGTCAAATCATTGAGTTCAAAATCCAAAATGGCAATGCTTGTTTTTGCACTGACTGGTGTGATCGACAAGGCAATCAAAAGTAAAAAACAATAAGTTTTCATTTGATCGCTCCATATTAGGGTTTTATTTCGGATTTGCGTAATATCCCAACCAGCCAAGCCGCTTCATCCCGATTCATAAACGGCTGCCAAGGCGGCATGGCGGTGCCTTCGCGTCCGTTAAGAATGGTTGAAATCAAAAAATCATCAGGCTTCCCTGCCAATGCTTCGGGTAACAGGGCAGGGCCAAGGCCGCCTTTTAATGTCAGTCCATGACATGCTCCGCAATCATGATTAAGCATGTTGCGGAGCGTGCTTTGCCGCTCAGGGGATGGTTCACCGGCAATGCTGGTTTTAGTCAATACAGCGGTAATGACCCATATTAAGAGCGGCAGTTTTTTCATAGTTGTTACGGTTTTAACTTGGCATAGTACATTGCGACATTACTAATATCGTCATCGCTTAAGGAACCGGCGATAGCATTCATAATGTCGGATTTGCGGGTTTTATCCCGGTACTGTTTAAGCGCGGTTTTTAAGTAATCCGCATCGCGTCCTGCCAATGGCGGAAAAGGCGCATCTGCAGAAGGCATCCTGATGCCATGACATTGCGAACAAACCGCCGCCGCTTTGGCCTCGCCTGCATAAATGCTTGCCGCATTGACGCTTTGGACGGCACCCAGTATCAATAATCCTGAAAGAATGGTTAGCTTCATTATTTCGCCCCTTTCATCTCGTCGGGAGAAAGACCGCGAGTCATGTATCTGACGCGGCCGTGAGAGAAGATACCGGCCGGGCTTTCCATGGCTACGGAGGCCACTTTTTCCAAGGACGTCGAATCATAAACGACGACTTCATCACCGCTGTAACCGGCGCTGACATACAGGAATTTACCGTCGGCACTGTATTCAGGGAAGTAAGCATGTCCGCCTACATCCAAGGTTTTAACGACTTCCAGCGATTTCTTGTCGATCAGCTGGATGGTGCGGGCGCGACGGTCTTTAGAGATGATGTCGACCGCGACATAAGGCGCATTGGCGTGAGCGGCCGGAGACTCGGTGCCGCCGGAAACAGGAACTTGCTTGACCACTTCCATTTTGTCCAGATCCCATACGCTGACCACCATTTTGTCGCAGTCGCCGAAGTTGGTGCCGAAACCGAGCGTCCGTCCGTCAACTTCAACCACGGAGCCGCCGCCGACATGAGGCACGCAACCGGCCTCCAGTTTCTTGATGATTTTGCGGTCTTTCAAGTCAATCGCAGTCACGATGCTGTCGTCATAAGAAGCAACCATGAGTTTGCTGCCGCCGTGGGACAGGAAGGCATCATGCAAATGGCGTCCGACTTTTTCTATTTTGGTGACCGGAAAGCCTTCTTTTAAATCGACCACCCAGACTTGACCTGCGTTTTCCAAAGCAATCGCGAAAATATCGGCAAATGGTGTGCCGATGATCATGCCGGAATCGGACGAGACCATTTTGCCGTCAGGATCAACGCCTTCCAGTTCAAAGGTTTTGAGTGGTTCCAAAGTGTCGGCATCAAGAATGACGGCGTTGTGCGGCACGTAAGAACCGGCCATGATGTATTTGCCGTCGCGGGAAACGCCGAGGCCCGGCCCGTTGAATCCGGTTTTAACGCTACGCACGGCTTGCATGGAGTATAAATCGACTTTAAAGATTTCAGCGGTGTCGGTTTTTACATAAGCCCAGCGCGGGTTGGCGGGGTTGTAGTCGATGATATGAGCAGCTGTGCCGGTAGGGATTTCGCCGATTTGTTTATGGGTAACGCTGTTGATGAACACCGCTTTGGAGCCTGAGCCGCGACCGTATTTGCCGCGAGCCGCGACACCGATCACATCATCCATGCTGTTGATTTGATAGGTCGGCTTGGCGGGCAGGGTGCTTTCGTCTTTGACATAGACTTTGATCGACGCCTTGATGTCGTCAATCGTCCAGGTCGGATTGGCCTGCTTTGGCGTGGTTTGCAGGTGTTTGACCAAACCGCGAATTTCGTCATCGGATAAACGGCCGTAGAACGGAGGCATCAAGGTGTCGAAACTTCCGGTCATGATCAGGCTGCGTAAAGCGGTAGGGCTGCGGCCTTTCAGGCTATCGGCATTCAAGCCGGGCGCAATAAACCCGCCGTGATCCGAGCCGTGACAACTGGCGCAATTGTCTTCGTACAGTTGGTGCATGTTCTTTGGGCTATCGGAGCTTGCTTGTACGCCAAAAGGCAGAATGATAGCGGCTAAGCCGGTAAGGATTGATTTAGATAGGCGTTTTTTTTGTGCATTCATTATGTTGGGCTCCAATGTAGTATTGAATCAATATTATCGTGTATGGTTGAAAAGCTCAAGTTTGATTTTGGTGGTTTTTTTTTGTAACTACTCAGCGAAAAAAGAAATGGAACACGGATGACACGGATTTTTTAAAATATTCTGTGCTTTTAATCAGTGATTATCCGTTTAATCAGTGTCATCCGTGTTCCATTAATCATTTTTAGCATACGCTGAATAGTTACGTTTTTTTAGGTATTATTTACAACGGTATCAATATGGAGTGGACTGGAAAGGTAATCATGGGTGTTAACGCGAGAAAAAGTTCATGGTTTCTGCAATTTGTTGTTTTGCATCATCCAGTATCTGTAGGGACATTTCCGGGGTTAAGGGTTGGTTTCCCAGTTTTTGAAAGGCCGGCAGGGTGATGAGTAATGGGAGTTTAGTGTTGCCGGAAGAACCCAGAAAGTTATGGTATTTTGCTAATAAAACAATGTCATTCAGGTTGATATCTTCAGTAGTGCTGGTAAACCAGTTGGTGGATTGTAAGGGGATTTGTCTTAAATTAGCCGGGAATTCCCATTTCTCCAAAATAATAGAGCCTATTTGGCCTTGTATTTCATTGATGCAAAGATCAATATCCGCAGCTTGATAACTGCCTTGCGGCAGGCTGTCGGCAAAAGTTAGAATGGGCAATACGCCGATATTATGTAAAAGTCCTGCCAGCAGCGCTTCGTCAGGATCTACTTTTCGAGTCAGCCGAGCCAGGGTATAGCTAATACTGGAAACCTTGATGCTTTGTAACCAATTGTATTGTATTTGTTTTTTTGTTAATGGATTTTCGCTTTTAATCAGGTTGTTCATGCTGAAAGCGGTTACCAGATTGCGCGTGGTGGTTAGTCCCAGTCGATTAATCGCGTCAAAGCAGTTGCTGATCGGACTTAATGGCCTGTAAATAGGGCTGTTGACAACCTGAATCAGTTTGGCGGAAATAACCGGGTCCATGTTAACAATTTTGACAATGTCGGCAATCCCGTAGTCTTGTTGAATAGCTTTGCGCAATTTAAATGCGATGTCGGGAAAATTAGGTGTTTTAAGTTCTCCCTGCATAAAATGCTGGTAAAAGCGATTAAAAAACGGATTATCTTTAAGGGACTCCGAAACTTTTAGTTCATTATCCAAAGGCATAATAATGCCTTGCTTGGGGTGGAGCATGGCCTTGGAAATATAGATCACGGTCACGTCTGATTCGGCAATCGCGGTAAAATAATGCAATTTGCCGGCGGACAGGGGATACAGCGCTTTAAAAGTATTGGCGCTTATTTCAAGCCCGGAGCCATTATCGGCTTCCATGAAGATGTCACCTTTGACGATGTAGATTAATGAGTCTACTTCAGTGCCTCTGTTAAAAACGATAGCGCCAGGCGCAAAACTGGTGGCGGTAATATGCAATTGTTGTATTTCTTGTTCGGTCAGCAGTTGAGCGACAGGCATCAG
This sequence comes from Methylobacter sp., assembly GCA_004299305.1. Lineage (GTDB taxonomy): Bacteria > Pseudomonadota > Gammaproteobacteria > Methylococcales > Methylomonadaceae > Methylobacter_A. The sequence goes on along the minus strand of SCPZ01000125.1, from coordinate 75,918 downwards.
CCTTTTTAAAAAGGAGACTGGGATGTTAATGTTTTTTGCTGTAGTTTTTTTATCATGGACAAGCGAAAAATTCGATTTATCATTGCTTGATGTCTGTTTGGGTGTTTTTTTCTTAAAAATGTTCCAGAACATAAAGATGAAAAATTCCTGTAGATTAAAGTCAGATTTGTTGCAGTCATAATAGCAATATATAAGGAATTTACGAGGAAAGATGTAGCTTGGCAGATTTACGAATCATTGGAATCAAAATGAGGTCATCTGTTTAAGCCGGGATATTCAGGAACGGCAAACCTTCCAGGTTTTAGAAACCTGGAAGGTTTTGTCCCGGCTTATGTGGGTAGCCCAAAATGATTTCAGCTTGGTGGGGTAAGTTGATTGCCAAGAATAAATATACCCAAATGGCGCAGGATTTTTGTTCGTCTACAACGACTGCACGGATGCAGGAGGTAGAGCAATGCAGGAGCAATTGCCGAGGCGTAAAAATGGGCGCATAGCAAGCTATGCAACCATTTTTGCAACGCAGGAGACGGGCAAAAAGACCAGTCAGGTGGGTATATTTTTCGCAGGAAATCACCTAAGTTGGAATGTGGTGAAAAATCAGGGAATTTACAGCAACATGATGCAGCAAAGCAGAGTGGGCCGCGCGCCTTTGCAGTTTGAGATTAAATTGACGCTAAATCTTAATAATTCCATCAGGTTTTTTTTTCAGGAAACTGCTAGGCTTATGAAATTATCTTAATCATTTTAGAGAATAACTTGGAAGAAGATTTAACCAATGATTTAGTTGTGCTGCAAAGGCATCTGGACACCATGCTTGATCGAGTACAGCAAAACAGCGCTATTTTGCAGAAATTTCAAGCGTTCGAGATGAGATTGCTAAAGCTCAATTCTTTACCTGACATCATTGACCACTTGCTTGAAGAGGCCAAACATTATTTTGATCTTGACGTGGTCAGCTTATGTTTGATCGACGAAACAGGTGAAATCGCAAAAACGCTGAATGATAAAAGCCATCCATGCAGTGTAAAAAACGGTTTAATGCTGCTGGATACTGAGGAACCTTTAAAATCAACCGTCATTCTTCCCTATATCGGCGTTTATGAAAGCGCCCAATACGCCGATTTTTTTCCGCATATTGAAACACAGCCCGCCAGCGTTGCAATTACGCCTTTAACTCACCGGAGTAAATATCTGGGAACTTTGAATCTGGGCAGCTATCAGTTAGATAGATTTGCCGACAACATGGGGACGGATTTTATTGAACACCTCAGCTCTGTGATTAGTATCTGTCTGGAAAATAATCTTAACGTCGAAGAGATAAGGCGGGGCAGTTATATCGATACATTAACGGGCGTTAATAATCGACGCTTTTTGGAACAACGCATGGGCGAAGCATTAAACGACTGCCAACGCAATGCAGAACCGTTGTCCTGCCAGTTTTTTGATATAGATTTTTTTAAATTAGTTAATGATAAATATGGTCATCAGGGCGGTGATAGGGTCCTGTCTTTGGTGGCTGCCGCGATAAAAAAACAGTTGAGGGACAATGACGTATTTGTTCGTTACGGCGGAGAAGAGTTTGTCGCTTTATTGTCCAATATTAATGAGTCCCAAGCGCTGGAAATTGCAGAACGCGTGCGTAAAGCTATTCAGACGCTGGCCATTGCATTTAATGATGTTTTTATCTCAGTTACTGTTTCTATAGGCGTGTCAACTTACGTACCGGACAGCAGGGCTGTTTTAACAGATGACGAAATTATCGAGAGATTGATTAAATCAGCTGATTCGGCATTGTACAGAGCTAAACATAGTGGCCGGAATCGTGTGGAAAATGGCGGGATTGTTTTAAATAAACAGGCCTTGTAAACACTGAAATTAAATGACATGACGAGGTTTTGGCTTTTATGTTCGTGTATCTGTTTAACCGGTGTCTGAGTCGTTACGGATTATGAAAAATTTATTGGGTACATAAAGATTCGGCCCGACTGCTAAGTGGGGTTATGCTGCCGTCGCCATTAACATGCCAGCGAAACCGAAGCTGCATGCTTTTATTCATCAAAAAGGCTCTTTCCACATCGAATTGTTCTTCTTCCTTGAAAACCTGCCAGCCCAGATCCCGTTGCGACCTGATCTTGATTTTGTCTTTTAACGCGCCTTCAATGGTTAAACCGTTAACACAGGGTGAGTTTTTTACCAGTTCTTCGACGCTTGTCTCATCTATTTGCGCATAAGCGGCATTGCTTGCGGTCAGTAAATTCAAAATAATAACAAAGAACAATTTCATAGATTTTTTCCAGTAGGTCAAAAATTTAATTCAAATCGTAAGATCATCAATCAATTAAAAATTGTAGCCCTGCTGGTCATGCTGATTAATATCCAGCCCGTTCGTTTCCGCTTCCTGATTTACGCGTATGCCGATGAATTTCTCAATCAGTTTAAATAATAAATAACTGACTAATCCGCTCCAGATGATGGTTACGGCGATGCCGAACAACTGAATTAAAAGCTGGTTAAGGATGCATTGCTCGCTGACTATGCCGATGCCGCCGAAGCTAACATCGGCAAAGATGCCCGTTAATATGGCGCCTAAAATTCCGCTGACGCCATGCACCGGGAATACATCCAGCGCATCGTCGATCACCAGACGTTGCTTGATCAAATGAATCGAATAAAAACAGGCGACACCGGCGACAATGCCGATGATCAATGCGCCAAAAGGCGAAACGAAACCTGCCCCGGACGCAATCATGCCTAACCCTGCCACCATGCCGGTCATTGCGCCGAGGACGCTGGGTTTGCCGAACTTAAGCCAGTCCATGACGATCCAGGTGATAGACGCAGATGATGCGCAAAGATGGGTTGACAGCATCGCCATACCGGCAGAACCATTAGCCATCAGCGCACTGCCGGCGCTGAAACCATGCCAGCCTACCCAAAGAATTCCGGCTCCCATGGCGGTCATAGTCAGGTTATGGGGCATTAACGGGGATTTAGGGAAGCCTTTCCTGGGGCCTATGATGACTGCCCCAACCAGTGCCGCGACGCCCGCGCTGCCATGCACGACGATGCCGCCTGCGAAATCCATGACGCCAAGATCCGCCAACCAGCCGTTTCCCCAGATCCAGTGGCAGATCGGAACATAAACCAGCAATTCCCAGAGCGCGCAAAATAACAGTAGCGGGAAAAACTTAACTCTTTCGACCAATGCACCCACAACCAATGCCGGGGCGAAAATAGCAAAGGTCATGTGATACATCGCAAATACCGATTCCGGCAGGTTACCCACCAGTTTGTCGGCATTCATATTAATAAGGAACAATTGCGAAACGCCGCCGAGAATCGATTGCCAGGGGCCGCCATCGGTCAAGGCCAGACTGTAACCGGCTACAGCCCAAACCAGTGAAATTAATGAGGTGATCGAAAAGCAGGCCATGATTACCGAAAGCACGTTCTTGCTGCGCACCAAACCGCCGTAAAACAAGGCCAGTCCGGGTAAGGTCATGAACAGTACCAAGCCTGCCGAAGTCAATATCCAGGCGGTATCTGCCGAGTTCAAGCCGTCATCGGCAAAAACTAAGCCAGGGGTTCCAAGGAGAGCTGCCAACATCACCATTTTTCTCATAATCTTCCCAGCAGGTAATTAAAATATCGGTTTATCCTAAAAAAATCAGTCAGCCACAGATTTACACAGATAAACGCTGATAAAACATTCTGTTGCTCAAGGTTAACACTTCACCCAAAGGGTAGCGCAAAAAATTGATATAAGTCGTTGTAATCTGTGAATATCCGCGTTTATCCGTGGCTCAATTGCATTTTCTAGGTTTATTGGAATACGGATTTTTTAGATACTTATGCAACGCAAGTAAAATATAGTATCGAATCCCTATCACTAAGATTGAATAATAACCCGATTGCTATCGGATTGCTAGCTATGCTGATTCTGACAATCAATGTTATAAACCACTACGTAGTTAAGCTGTTTTAATCAAGCATCTCACCCCAATCGGTACGGTGCTGCATGTCTTTTTTTATGTCAGCGGGAATAATGTCCCGGCCTTGACGAATTTCCCAGCCTCCGCCCAGCGCTTTGTACATGGCAATAACATTGCGGGCGGATTCGCCTTGGCCGGCAGTCAGCCGGTCTTGTTGCTGCACCAGAGATTGCTGCGAATTCAATACCCGCGTGTAGTCTTCAAGTCCGTCACGGTATAAAAGCAACGATAACTTAACGGCGCGCTCCGAAGCATCGACGCCCTGCTGCAATTGCTCGACTTGCTCTCTGGCTTTGTGAAAGCCGATCATGGCGTCCTCGACTTCGCGCAAGGCCCGCAGCACCGACTCGTGGTAGCCGATCAGCAACTGTTCGAACTTGGCATCCTGAATCCGAACATTATTCTTCAATCGGCCGTAATGCAGGATCGGCCAAGTGACTGTCGGCCCAAGCTTGGTGGCTAAAGTGTGCATGCCGAGCACATCGAACGCATCGAATCCGTTGGCGCTGCTGGATGCCAAGCCGATTGAGCCTTGCAGCGATAAGCGCGGGAACAGGTCGGCTTTGGCGACGCCGATCATGGCGCTTTGCGCGACCGCTTTTAATTCCTCGCGGCGCACGTCAGGACGACGGCGCAGTATATCGGCGGGAATGCCCACGGCAATTTCGGCTGCCGCGCTGGGAATAGGCTTATCTTCACCGGTCAATCCGGCGATATTGCCGGGCGGCGTTCCCAGCAGAATGCTGAGGGCATTCCGGGCTTGCCGGAAACCGGCCTCCAAACCGGAAACCATCGCTTGGGTGTCGGCCAGTAGAGCCTTGGCCTGCTGTACATCCAGCTCCGTGCCAAGACCGTTGCGGAGTTGCGCCTCGATAATCTTCAAACTGCGTGTCTGGATGTCCGCATTTTTCCGAGCCAGCGTCAAACGCTGTTGAAAGGTGCGTATTTGCACATAGGTGGCCGCCACTTCGGCGGTCAGGCTGACCAAGACATCGTCGTAACTAAGCAGCGATGCGTCGAGATTGGCATCGGCGGATTCGATGCCGCGCCGGTATTTACCCCAAATATCGACTTCCCATAAAGTATCGAAACCCACATCAAAGGTATCAAATGAATACGTATTGATATTCGGCACATGCCGACTCAGCTTGTTGTAGGCTAAATCCGTCCCTAACTGTTGTTTTTGCGGAAACAGACTGCCTTTGGCGATACCCAGCTGAGCCCTGGCTTCCAGAATGCGCACTGCGGCAATTTGTAAATTCAGGTTTTGCTGATAAGCCATTTCGATCAGCTGATCAAGAATCGGATCCTTAAACAGTTTCCACCACTGTTTAAAATCGCCGCGTTTCATGGTTTGCTGGCCGTTATCTTGCCAGTTTTCAGGCATCGTCAACTCAGGGCTGTTAAAATCCGGCCCCAATTTAAAACAACCGCTTAATAAGCTGCACCCAACCACCAGCATAGCGGTTAACCCAAACCGCCAATTACCTTGCCGCATAATCATTGCTCCGTTTGGGCAATTTTGATCGGCACTATCGCTGACGATGGCGGCGCATTTTTATTGCGGCTGTCCGAGGCCGGATTGGCGCGTTGATTCGGCCGATAACGGGTGTTATGTGCAGGCAGGCTAAAGCTGAGTAACGGCAGCAAGCTGTAATTGATGACCAATACGCAAAGCAGGCTGATCGGCCAACACACCAACCAAAATCCGTAACTAGCTTGGGTATATTCCCAAATGCGCATGATGCGGATTTGCTCATCGTTTTGGAGCACATAATCCCGATACTCGGCCGGATCGAAGTGGCGCAAAAAGTCGAGCACCTGGAAAAATTCTCCGGCGAGGTGATTTTCGTAGGCTTGCCACAATCCCATCCGTAAGGCCTTAAGGTTGTGTTTGCCAGCATCTGGGGCGGCATCGCGTTGTTTTTGTGCCAGGTAAAACACCACATCTTCAACATTTTCGGCTTCCTGCGGCAAGGTTAAATGCGGGGCTATATAGCGCCATAGACTAGGACTATCGTTATGCACCGCATAAACATGGTGCAGATAGTGCAATAAAACGTCCAACGATTCGGGCGTATCCAGCGCAATCAAGGCATTGAGGGCTTGAGTCTTGACCCACAGGTCTTCCGGCGTTTGCCGCAAAGTTTCGATCCAGCTGTGCATAACCTCGCGCTCTTCGTCGCTACGCCAGGACGTCGCCGCACCGCCGACGATTGAATTCGAATCGGCGCCGTCGTTCAGCAACAAGTCGATTGCATACAATGCTTTTTGTTTATCGCCGGTATCGGCCAACGCCAACACCGCCCAGCCACGGGCAAAACTGTCGGAATTGCTGCGGTAGTTTTGCAACATGCGGATAATTTCAATGAATTTTTGATCGTTCGCCCCTTGCGAATCCAAAATCTGGAAATTACCGACCGCAATGGCGGCAAAACGGCGCACCTCGGGATGCTGGTCTTTCATCAAATCGAACAGCAACGGCAACGCGTACGGCGATTTTATGGCCGCCAAGCGCCAAGCCAGATTGGCGCGTATCGCAGGATCGGGGTGAATCAGCCATTCGTCCAGTTGCGTCGAATACATAAATCCTTGGGTCTGGTCAGGGAGCTTCGCAACAATATCCCGATACGTTTCCTCGCTAAGTCCCATAACCGGCTCTCCGCTCGCCGGAAGGCTGTTTTCCTCAGCCAATGCCAGCAACGAACGGCGTATATTGTCTTGTTCGAAAGACGCGCCGCTCAGTTTGTGTAGCGGCGGATATTTTTGTCTGTTCAAAAAATCGGGAATCGTCTTTGCTTCGATAACGCCGTAAAGAGGCCGAAAAGTGGTGCCGAAATAGCGCTGTAAAAATAAATCCAAACGCGCTTGCGAATAAGTGATATGCGAAACGGTTTTGCCCCGATAATCCAGCAGCGGTTGTAAAGCCGGTTTGCCGACCGCTTTAAACGCCTCAATCAAGGCCTCGCGTTTCGCGATATAAAGATCCATGAAAACCCGATTCAGGCGTTTTTGACGGGGATACTCCTCGTCGAGGCGATCATACAATCGGATCAGCGGCTTGATTAAGCGCACATCGCCGGAAAAATGCTGGGCCATGAAGCGGATGAAATCGACTTTGTAAGACTCGTCAACCTTGTTGTCTTCCAACAAGTCCAGCAAGGCATGAAAACGCTCTTCTCCCTGCCTCTCCCTAAAAGCCTGCTCGTCATGATCCAATAGCTGCCAAGTCTCGATCATAGTCCGGGAACGCGCTGTGGAAATTGCCTGCTCCTTGATTAAATCGCCGACCTGCTCGGGACTTAACGCATGGCGGCGCATCTGGGTGCTACTGGCCGAAACTTCGTTCAGATTAGCTAATAGCTCCGACAAGGCACGGTCTTGTTCTTCTTTTAACTGGTGCATGACGCTACGGATATGCGAGTCCTTTTGCATTAACGGTTCGATGCGCTCCCAGGACGCCAATTCCGAAACATTGGGCTGAACAAGCTTCGGTTCAGGCAATGTCTTGGTTTTTACCGGCTCGACAGGCGCGCTGAGCTTGTTAATACTCATAGGCAACCCGGAAATTTGCCGGGTGGCGTATTCGCTGATCGTCAGAGGCGAAGGAGCATTGATGGAAATGGCCTGGAAAGGTTTTTCCGGGTACGGCATTTGCTTGATCGCATAGATATAACCGCCGATAAACAAATGCACGATCAACCAGGTTTGATGCAGCAGTTTGCCCCAAAACGAAGACACCCAGATTTGCCGCATCCAGTAAACGGTTATGAACATGAATGAACCGATCTGAAAATACGGATGCCATGCAACGCCTAACAGCAACGAAACAATAACGCCGGCGGCCAGACATAGCAGCAGATAGTAAATCAATAGAATAATGAAGCGTTCGCCGGGCTTTCTGATACGAAGTGTCAAAATCGCCAGAAAGGCGCTGAGACAAAATGCGATTAATATGGTCAAAATCATCATAGAATGAGTCCCTGTTGTGTTCGGTTAAGCGGCAATCTGTAATGCTTCCATGCTCGTTACGCCGAGCTGTCTTTTAAGGAAAGATTGCTGTTCCTGAGTCAATGCGGCAAAAGGAATGCTGATAGGTTGAGGATCATTGTCATGGCTGATTTCCAAATATTCATGGTCGCCGATCCTGCGCAATACGCCCTGGTACTTCCCGGTTTTGTCGTTAGCCACGGCGTTGACCAGTTTGCCTTTTTCCTTGAACTTTCCCGGCCGGAGCAGTATTTCTCTTGCATAAGCGGCATTATTTGGCGAGTCCTGATTGCCGTGCAAATTGATCGCAATCCGATTTTCAAAGAACACCAATATGGCGAATGCTTGCTCGTTTAAGCTTTGTTGCTTGCTGATTAGTGCGTCTATCGTGGGCTTGGGTTGCATGGTTTCGGTGCCGATGTCTATCGGCGAGACCGGATGTTTGGTGGATTGGATTTGAGCTTGGTTGGCGGTATCGGCATCGCCGATGATGCATTTAAGGTCAACGCCGTAATTCAGCGCCAAGTGATAAATCCAATTCGCCCCCGGCAGCCATTTAATGACATCCCATACCGCTTGATTGACGATGTCTTTACGCTGATTGCCGACCACAAATTCAAAAATCAGGCCGTCGGACAAATCGATCAAGCGCCGGTTGATCAGCCTGAGCACTTCCGGCGAAAGCTTCTGATCATATTGTTGGCGCAGGCCTTCGAGACTGTCGGACAACACAATTTGGAAAGGCCTGGCAGCTCTATCCTGCGCAGTCCGGTTCATATATTTGGAGTTGCTACGCACCTTGTCGCGCGATTGAGGCTGGCCAGCATTGAAGCGTATGCCGCCGATTTGCGCGAACACCATGTTTTCCTCTGCGGCATTATTGGCTTCTTCGACGCCCATGCGTTCGTCCGGCGTGCGATGAATGGTGACCACCCCGCGGTGAGCCCTGATACCGTACCGGTGCAGCGCATCGCGGACGGTATCGGCCCAGTAGAAAAAGGGTGTTAAAAACGCCGGCGCGTTGGAAAACAGGGTTGCGTTATAGCGTTCCACCATCCGGGCGATGTATTTCCTGTCGATATAAAGCTCGGCTCGGGCGCCGATCCGTTCAAAAACCGGCCGCCCCTGCCAACAACGAAAACCCAGATGAATCAACCACAATGCACTGAGAAACAAAGCCGCATCCAGAACATGGGCAACAAAATTAACCCCGGTGATAAATTGCAACGGCGAACTCAATACCGAAAACACCGGTACGCCGAACAAGGTTGCGACCACGATATAAGCCGCAAACACCGCATAAGAGCGGACAAATTCAATGGTGTTTTCGGCGCGCGCCACGGCTTCCCTTTCAATCGCGTCGCTGTCCGGCGAATCGATGGCTTGACCGGCCGCGTTAAAACCCACGCGATTGGGTATTTCAACTCCGTAAACAGCGGCTTGAAACTGGCGGAAGGCCAATAAATCGGAAACCTGAAGATCGTGCCTGACTTCGATGTGTCTGTCGCCGGTTTTAAAATGACGCTCCTCAAGTGCGAACTGCGTCATATTTACCAGAATTTCCGTCAACACGGCCTGGGTTGCGACCGGCACAATCGTCGCGGCTTCAGACCTCCGACGGCCGCTGGTGCTGTCCGGCGACAAGTGGCTCAGATTGACGAAGGTATGGGGCAAGGTCGGATCTTTGGGGTCGTAGCTTTGTCCCAATGCCTGACTCATCGAATTCAGGAAACTTTGCGTCAGCACAAAGCAGCGCTCTGGGCCGACCAGTTCAACCGATTTGCGCAATGCCGCTAACGTCGATTGGGTTTGCGCGGAATTGCTGACGCCAAGGAAAACGGTATTTTTACCATAACCGCCGATGCCTTCACGCCGGGTGCGCTTCATTTCTTTCAAGACATTACCGGAGTTTTCGGCGCGGATACTTAAACCCGGCAACAACGATTTCAAAGCCAGAGCGAACTCGGCAATCAAATCCTGGTTAAAATCGACGCCGAACAACACCAGATCGAATTTTCTTGAATCACGTTGCGGATCGAGCAGATTGTCGAACAGGCATTGGCAAAAATTCGCCATCGTTGGGACATTTTCGCCGCCCGGCTTGAACGACTCGACGATGCGTTTCAGGATATAGGGGATTTCGCTAATATCCCGGCGAATCTCTTCGCCAGGCGTATCGCGGCGGGTGGATCGCTCAATTTTGGCGTTGCCGTTAACCGGAAACCATGCGCAATCGGCTCTTCCACTGCGAGGAATCGCCTTGAGCGCAGGTTGCGCCCGCTTGGTATAATCATCGCCGTCAAGCGCCCGCTCGTATATCGTAATCGGCTGCTTATTGTACGCGCCGGAAAATTCTATAATCGCATACTGACCGTCTTCCAAATTGATTTGCAACGCCTCGTCATTCGCTTCGCCGGAATGCAGCGACGAGGTAACGCCTTGCGGTTCGGCGCTGCCAAAAATTTCCCCGCGACTGTAATTGTGACCGATCGAAAACGCCTGGGTAAGCGAAAAAACGCCTATGCGCGGTTCCATCGTCGTACAGACCATCAGCGCAAATTCTCCGACCAAGTTCCGCGAAGCCTGACGCATCACCCAGGTCAAATCATGCCGGTAAAACGCATCCTCGAAAGCAACTATAAAACGCTCGACTTTTTCTTCGGGCAAGGTAAGGGCAAGTTCGGCGGCAAGGTCGACACGGACACGATTTTTTATCGATTCATGCAAATCGTCGATGCTTTGCGCATCGGCACTTAGGCTATCGCCATCAACACTGCCGGCTCCGCTGATAATGGCCGAATCGACCACTTCAGCCCAATGGTGCAAGCTGGTCAAATTGAACTGCCCGGCGACAATGTCTTTATTGAAATCCAGCACACTGGTGAAATAAGCGTAACGCAACGCTTTGTACGCCAGTCCTTGGGTATGATGAAAATCCATCCATTCGGCGACGCTGCGCGAGTCTGAATTGCCCTGCGATGTGCTGTGGGGCATCATGGTCAGGAAAATCGTCCGCGCCTCCATTTGGGTGAATAAATGCCTGACCCGCTTACCGTCAATGGTAAATTCAAGATACACGCCATCCATATCGCCGTTGTGCGCGATCATATTGAAAACTTCCCTTTCCGTGTTCACCAGACTGCCGTTTTCAATGCGGTGGTGGGTCATGTTTTCGTAATGCTCGTACCAATGCGGCTGCGCATTGTGCCAATGCGTCGCACCGCCGGTGGCGTAGCGCAGATGCAACAGCACCGCTTCAAAATCACCGGCCTTGGTATAACCTTCTTTTTTCGCTTTGCGCAACAAGCTATACAAACGCTCACAAAGCACGCGGACAATGTCCTCCCGTTTGCCCTTGACCACTTTGTCGAAAATTATCGACAAGGCCTCGGCCTTTTTAGCGATAAACGAAAACCCGCCGGACTGTCCGCCTCGGGTAGCCGCTTCGCGGGATAAAATTTCGACTAAATCCAACAGACGATCCGTGGCTAAGCCGGGGATATTTTTCTCTTCCTCGTTTAATTTATAGCGAATCGCAAACGCCGGACCGCAGGCAAAAAAGGCGGCTTGTCCTTTTATCAGTCCGGCAATATCGGGTAGGGACAGCATGGCCATGCAGGAACTCAGTATGAAATAAACCGGCAATAACGGGTATAGCCAAAATCCGCTGTGCGGAATTTGCGCGTATCCCCACAACACCAGGGCGATACTAAGCATGTTCATCGCTATCCCGCCTATCGCAACCAAACGGCAGTGCATCGATGTGGACCGATTATGAGGAATTATCGGCGGATTAGATGAAAACTGAGGTAATGGTTGAAACGGACACAAGCTTTTAAGGACATCGGCAACGCCAAGTCCTTCGGTCAAGGTATTTAGTGCAAATGATTTTGCTTCGCCTGTGACCAGGAACAGCATTAAGCCATGGCCGAAGCCATGAATGAGCAAGGCCAGTGCATTCATATACCGCAACGGAAATATCAGTAACTCGGCACCTGCCAATGTCATTAGTTTCAATGCCATGACGCATTTTGTCAGGTGTCGATTTTTGTCCCGACTATGCAACTTGCATCCTGTAAGCATGTGATCCCCCCATTTTTATTATTATTATGTCTTTAAACAGTTAAACAAGTATCGCATCGATACTAGACGGCGAAGGGAATTTATCTTGATTATAGTTTCGAGTCAATATTAAAATATAAGCGAATCGAAACTACTTTTTGGCAATATGAAATTTAAGGAAGAAAAAATGAAATTAGTAACTGCAATTATCAAACCTCATTTGTTGGATGAAGTGCGTGAGGCGCTTACCGATATAGGCGTGGCGGGTCTGACTGTCACAGATGTCAAAGGTTTCGGACGCCAAAAGGGACATACTGAACTTTATCGTGGGGCGGAATATGTAATTGATTTTCTTCCAAAATCAAAAATCGAAATTGCCGTAAGCGACAAAAATCTGCAAACAGTTGTCGATACAATTGTCCGTACAGCCAATACCGGAAAAATAGGTGACGGAAAGATTTTTATCAAGGATATAGAACTGGCAATCCGTATACGCACAGGAGAAACAGAAGAGGACGCGCTTTAATATCCTTAGCTGCGCAGTCCCCAAAATTAGTAGATCGTGCGGGGTGGCGGTGATTAGTTAAGAAATTCTTTGGAACTTAGCGATTCGGTAAATGTTAAAGACTGTTGGCGATTAAAATCGAACTTTAGAATTGGATGACCATGTCCATAGCGACTTCCAACTGTTGGTTTTGGGTTCGATTATTGAATGTTAATGCCTTTGATCCGGCCCAGTCATAGCGAACTTCCGGGCGGAATGTCAGCCAGCCTTGCGGCTTCCAGTTTACGCCTGCGGTCAGGGCATAATAATTTCCGGCGCTACCGATATTGAGCAGTGTGCCGTTACTGTCTCGAAACCATTCGCCTCTTAAACCGGCGGAAAGGCTATCGGTAAAATCATAAAACAGGTTTTGATTAATGCCGTACCAATAGGCATCTTTTAGTGCGGCAGTGGCTTGTTGCTGGTAGCCGAAATCATGCTGAAAAACATATTGCAACTTATCGGTAAAACTGTGTGAAACCACTAAACTGGACACTGTTCGGTTTTTTGAGCTGACATCATCCATATCGCCGCTGATCACAGACCAGGAGGCGGCGCTGGTCGCTTCATCATTAGTCCAGGACAAACCGCCCAGGAAATTCATGGTGGAAGGGTTTTGGTCGAAATTATTCCAACCGGTAACGGAACCGGCATTTAAGGTGAAGTCGTCATTCAGCGCATAACTGAGCAGGACTCCGGTATGGGTGAAGGGTTCTGCATACTGCATGGCATAAGAATGGGAGTAAAAAAAATTGTTTGGGGCGGTAACAACTTCGTGACCTATGATTGTATAGAAATGGCCTATTTTAGCGGTCACACCGTTGCCGATCGGCGCAAAAATTTCCAGATAGGCTTGTGGAATGGCAAGATCGTAGAAACGGAGATGTTGTTCGCTAATGAGCTTGTCATCCAGACCGATTGCCTGGATAAAGCGGCTATCGGTGCCGAACATGACATCCATCCGTCCCCCGACATTCCATGTATGGGATTCCAAATCCACAGATTTCTGCAAAAAGAAATTTAACTGGTTAAGCTGAAGCTCACTGCTACGGTCATTAAAAGTGGTTGATGAATTAATGTGGTTAGTTGGATTATCTTTGTAATAAGCTCCTCCCATTGACATCCAGCCGCCTATAGTGAGGGCGTGCTCTTTAAGTATTTCGGTTTGATTGATGTCTTTGCCGGTAGCGGTTTCAATCAGGTTTTCGCCGTACGCAGACAAACATAAGGTTAAGCTGGGCAATATCCAATAAAAAGCTAAGCGGGGCGTCATTTAGTCACCAGTTGGCTAGTGGCGTTGAGAGGAGGGGTGAGTCGCATAAGAATCTAAGTAAGGTGTCAATTATGACTTGAATTTGCCTTGTCTCAAAAGCGTATCACGGTACCGATAAGATAAAAGCAATTGATTGTTGCGAGTCTCAATATTAAAGGGCTTGGTTTTAGTGAGCAACCATAGCGAATTCCTGCGCGCCATTTTGAATGTAGATAGTGTGTCGAGTGCCATTCGGCCTGTTGAGCGGCTATCGCATTTTGCTGCTTGCCGTAATCGTGCTGTAAAACAAGAAGTAAAAAGTTAGATGAGGTGGCAATGTGTCGTTGATGTTGCCAGTAAAGCTTCATGCGCCTGCGTAGCGAGCAGATTATCTGTGCTGGTCACGATCCTTGTCTTATGGTCAAAGACTTATCGGATATGCGTTGAGGTCGTTGAAGGTAAGGTTTCTTGAAAGATCAGGGCTATTGCACAATATATTTACTTTCGAATCGATACTATGTAACATGCTGAGGCATTTTGCTTACCGTTTTACCAAAATAATAACTCTATCGGTCGGGCAGTGTTTTTCATAATTACTTAGAAGGAAGGAAATATATGTTTAGTTTTGTTATCTTAAAGTTAAATCGTGACAATATAACCACGCGTTTAGCATTTGTTTTCCTGTTACTCAGTATGCCTGCTGCGACTCTGGCGCAGCCTCAAGAAGCAATTGAATCCAACGTGCAGAACTGTCATTTTATAAATAAGATTGAAGGCTCGTCAGGTTATGGTAAAAAAGTTAATTGGCAAAATTTTGCCAAATATTCAGCACTAACTCAAGCCGAACAATTAGGCGCAAGCCATGTTGTTTGGGAGCGGTTTACCCCTATCGGGGCCTTTAATGGAACTGCGACGGCCAAAGCCTATAGCTGTGACTCATAGTAAAAATTATGCTGTTACTGTCGTAGTGATCTAATTGGAGTATGGATCAATGTATTGAAAGTATCGGGATAATTGCATGTAAAATCATGCTGTTAAATGTGTAATAATATTACATGTTTAGCCCTGTCTGGGGTATGATTCGTCAGGCGGGGTGGTTTGTATCATCCTAATTACTTTTTTGAAGTGGAGAAATGCCATGCAATTTGTGCCTGTATTATTACCCAGTTTGATCCGAGCAATAGATAACGCAATCGAAACAAACGCCGAAGAAGTGACGGCGCTGGATCAGGTTATCGGCGATGGCGATCATGTGACGAATCTGCAACGTGGCATCAAAGCCTTGATAGCTCAAAGCGATGAATTAGCCCAGCTTGATTGGGTGGCGGCCTGGCAGAAAATCGGTATGATCCTGATGACAGCAGTTGGCGGCGCATCAGGCTCTTTATATGGTACGTTGTTTGTTGCGATGAGTAAGGCGGCTCGTGAACGGCTTGCCGGGAGCGAAGCCGAGCGGTCTTTGGATTTACAGGCGTTTACCGAGATATTTAGTAGTGGCGTGGATGCGGTAAAGCTGCGGGGCAAGGCGGACGCGGGTGAGAAGACTATGCTGGATGTGCTGATTCCGGTAGCGCTAAGCTTGCGGCAGGCGGCGGCTGGATCAGTTGAGTTGCCTGTAGTTCTGGAAAATGTCGCACAGGCAGCGAGAGTGGGTATGGAATCTACTCGGGACATGCTGGCTACCAAGGGGCGCGCTTCTTTTCTGGAGGAGCGCAGCCGGGGGCATATTGATGCAGGCGCTAAAACCAGTCAGTTAATGATTTGTGCGCTGGTCGACGTGTTGGCGGGGCATTTAACAGCCCCATCGTAGTGTAGCTGTATGAACGGGAGCATCCCACAGGCGGATCAGTTCTTCATCAAGCAAGCTCAGGGTAATCGAGCAGCCCGCCATGTCAAGCGAGGTGGTGTAGTTGCCGACCAAGGATCGGCAGATGTTAACGCCGCGCTTTTCCCAGAACCGGGACGCCAGCTCATAAATAAGATGTAGCTCCATCAAAGGTGTCGCGCCGAAGCCGTTTATATGTAATAACGCCATTTGGCCTTTTTGCGGCTTTAGGTCATCATCAATACAGCTTGCCAAATAATCGACAATTTCGGTGGCGCTGCTCATAGCTAAGCGTTCGCGTCCGCGTTCCCCGTGAATGCCGACACCCATCTCAATCTCATTTTCGCTAATGTCGAATGTCGGTTTGCCTAGAGCAGGGACTGTGCAACTGGTCAATGCCACGCCCATTGATGCGGTGAAAAGGTTGACTCGATCACCTAAAGCTTTGCAAGTCGCCAAATCGGCGCCCTTTTCTGCGGCCGCGCCAACGATTTTTTCTATAACCAAGGTGCCTGCAACGCCGCGTCGCCCGGTGCTATGAGTTTTTGGGAAGGAAACATCGTCGCTGACCAAGATGGTTTCGTGCGGGCAATCGAGCATTTCTGCGGCGATTTCGAAATTCATCACATCGCCGGCATAATTCTTGACAATGAATAAAACCCCTCCGCCATTTTCCACGGCTTGTGCCGCAGTCAACATTTGATCGGGGGTAGGCGAGGTGAATATTTGGCCAGGACACGCGGCATCCAACATGCCTAAGCCGACAAAGCCTGTATGCAAAGGTTCATGGCCTGAGCCGCCGCCGGAAATTAGCGCAACTTTACCCGGTGCGGTGGAATTTATGCGTTTGATGAAGTGAGGTTGGGTGTTGAGTTGAACTATATCGGCATGGGCTTTGGCAAAGCCACAGAGGCTTTCGTCAAGCAAGCTATTAATGTTGGTAATAAATTTTTTCATTGCAACGACTCCGAAGGATTCAGTTTTTTCATGATAGCGCGGGCAGTGCGTAGGATCAATTGGCTTCAACGTATAGCAAGAGCGAAGGTGGTTAGTTTTTTAATGCTTGCGTCACGGCGCGTATATCCGGCATAACCCAGGTTGGGCGATAATCCGTTGTTTTGAAATCGTCTTCGGTGGACACGCCAGATAAAACCATAAGGCTACGTATGCCGGTGCGAACGGCGCCAAGAATGTCAGTCTCCAGTCGATCGCCGATAGCTACTGTTTGGGCTGGATCAACGTTCAGTAATGCGAGGGCTTGTTGGTATATGATAGGTTCCGGCTTGCCGATGATGGTCGGTGTTACGCCGGTGGCCGCTTGTAATGCGGCCAGAATTGCGCCGTTGCCGTGGGTGAGGCCGCGTTCCGTCGGTAGTGTGGTGTCGGCATTAGTGCCAATGAATTTGGCTCCGGCGCGAATATTTAGTGTCGCTGTTGCCAGTTTGTCCCATGACAGGTTTCTATCCATGCCGCAGACAACAATATCAGCGCCCATGTTGGGGTTATCTTTGTCATCATTCAATTCATAGAGTTCGGTCAAGGTGAATCCGCGATCAATGAGTGGTTGTTTGGCGCCATCTTCTCCGATCACAAATACGCGGTTCTCCGCAGGATTTGTATGTTCGGCCAGATATAACGCAGTTGCCATGCTGGAGGTCAGGATCTCATCGCGGGTTACTTTTACACCCATTTCAGCAAGTTTGCTTACATATTGCTCCTGAGTCAGGCGGGCGTTATTGGTTGCCAGGATGAAGCGAATTTGTTGGTCACGTAAGGTTTGAAAAAAATCAGTCAATCCAGACATCGGTTGCTCACCGTGCCATAAAACACCATCCATGTCGATGATCAGTGCGCGTATATTAGTAAAAGGTTCCATCGGCTTGTTTCTCTCTCTTGTTTGGGGTTTGTTATTATAATTTACATTAACTAGAAATAATGCAACGACTGTAGCAGGAGGGGTATGCGGGCCTAAGGTCTCATTGCAGGATTATTTAAATTCACATGATTTTGAAATGCTAAAAACGGTACAGCTATATCGTCGTAAAAGGCGCAAGAACGGATTACTGCTTGGATAAATGTCGACCAAAAACACCTTGAAGAGGCGTATGATTGCACTACTAAAAAAAATCGATCGTGTTGTTTTGTTTGTAATTAAAGGTATTTTAGCAGATAGGAAGCGATGGTATGACTAACTTCGTTCGGTAAGATGGGGGGCTTGAGTATATTAAGTAAAGCCTGTAATACGTTGCTTGTATATTTCAGTTCATTTGGTTGTTATCCGTGTGGCAACGCAGAACAATGCGCATTGGGCATTGACATCGGTCCCCTTTCTACTTTAAAGTTGCATTCGCATAAACAGTAAGTAACTAAAATTATAACTATTACTATAACCCATCGGAGCACGCATCATGGCAAAACCATTAATACAAATGGCATTAGATTCATTAGATTTCGATCAAACAGTAGGCCTTGCTACCTTAGTAGCTCCTTACGTTGATATTTTTGAAATCGGAACCCCATGCATCAAATATAATGGACTTAACCTGGTTAAAGAATTAAGAGCAAGATTTCCAGAGAAACTGCTTTTAGTTGACCTTAAAACTATGGACGCAGGCGAGTACGAAGCGACACCTTTCTATGCAGCAGGTGCTGATATTTGTACAGTTTTAGGCGTATCTGGCCTTGCAACTTGCGCAGGCGTTATCAAAGCAGCTAATGCATACGGTGCAGAAGCTCAAATCGATTTAATTAATGTTGAAGATAAAGTTGCATGCGCACGTGCGACTGCCGACATGGGTGCTCATATCATGGGTATTCACACAGGTCTTGATGCTCAAGCTGCAGGTCATACTCCTTTCGCTGATTTGAATGACATCGCAAGACTGGGCTTAAACGTCAGAATTTCTGTTGCCGGCGGTATTAAGCCTTCAACTGTTCAAGATGTAGTTCGTGCAGGTGCAAACATTATCGTAGTGGGCGCTGCAATCTATGGCGCGGCTTCACCTGCTGATGCAGCGCGTGAAATTCGCGAATTGGTTGACGCGGTATAATTATGCATCAGCAACTGATCATAGAAAAGATTTCAGGTGTTCTTGAAGCTACAGATGATTCGTATGATGTAAAGTTGACACAATTGCTTGATAACGCCAAGCGTGTATTTATTGCAGGTGCTGGGCGTTCCAAGCTTGTTGGTAATTTTTTTGCCATGAGGCTGGTTCACGGCGGTTACGATGTTAGCGTCGTAGGCGAGATTGTGACGCCAAGCATTAAAAACGGTGATTTATTGATCATTATCTCCGGTTCAGGAGAGACTGAGCAGTTAATAGCATTCACTAAAAGCGCAAAAAAGATAGGTGCTAACATCGTTTTGATTTCTGCGAAAAGCAGCTCAACAATTGGCGACTTGGCAGATGCGGTATTTCAAATCGGCAACCCAGAACAATATGGTAAGGTTTTAGGGATGCCCATGGGAACTGTGTTTGAACTGTCTACTTTGTTATTTTTGGAAGCAACCATTTCTCACATCATTCATGATAAGGGAATTGCCGAAGAAGTAATGAGAGAAAGGCACGCTAACTTAGAATAGCGGCGCAGGAACGAGTGGTTATGACCACTCGTTCTGATCCTTGCAGGGTAAGAAGCGCCGAAAGAACATGTTGTGACAGAGTCGATCAGGCTAAAAATTCACCATTTAGTAATCTAATAATAGTAAGGAGAAGAATATGACTTCGCGTCGAGAATTAGCGAACGCCATACGGGCTTTGAGCATGGATGCCGTGCAGAAAGCAAACTCTGGGCATCCAGGCGCACCTATGGGCATGGCGGACATTGCCGAGGTGTTGTGGAATGATCACCTGCGCCACAATCCGTCCAATCCAAAATGGTCAGATCGTGACCGTTTTGTTCTTTCCAATGGTCACGGATCAATGCTGATTTATTCACTATTGCATTTGAGTGGCTATGATTTACCTATGAGTGAATTAGCCTCGTTCCGTCAATTACATTCAAAATGTGCGGGACATCCTGAATACGGTTACGCGCCAGGCGTTGAAACAACAACAGGGCCGTTAGGGCAAGGTATTGCCAATGGTGTCGGGTTTGCGATGGCTGAGAAGCTGCTTGCAGAGCAATTTAACCGTCCAGGCCATAAAATCGTTGATCACCATACCTATGTATTCATGGGCGATGGCTGTTTGATGGAAGGCATTTCTCATGAAGCCTGTGCATTAGCGGGTACTTGGGGTTTAGGCAACTTAATCGCTTTCTGGGATGATAACGGTATTTCCATTGATGGACATATTGAAGGCTGGTATACGGATGATACAGCGAAACGTTTTGAAGCTTATGGTTGGCATGTATTGTCAGTAGACGGACATAATCCAGAAGAGATAAATAAAGCAATTGTCATGGCTAAAGCGATGACGGATATGCCTTCGTTGATCTGTTGCAAAACCACTATTGGTTTTGGATCACCAAACAAGTCGGGTACTCATGAATGTCATGGTGCAGCTTTAGGTCAACCTGAAATTAATTTAACTAAAGCAGCTTTGGGTTGGGATCACGAAGCATTTATTATTCCAGATAATGTTTATGCAGGCTGGGATGCTAAAGCAAAAGGCGCAAGAGCCGAGGCGGCTTGGGATGCGAAATTTGCAGCTTACGCGGCAGAATATCCAGAATTGGCGGCAGAATTCAAACGCCGTATGGCGGGTGAATTGCCTGCTAATTGGAAGGCTGCCACTGATGCATTGATTGCCGAAACCAACGAGAAGGCAGAAAATCTTGCCACACGTCAATCTTCACAAAAAGTAATTGGTGGATTGGCTCCTACATTACCTGAATTTTTAGGCGGTTCTGCGGACTTGACCGGTTCTAACTTAACTAGTTGCAGCAGCTTCAAACACGTCAGCGGTAAAGAGATGGGTAATTACATCTCCTACGGTGTGCGCGAGTTTGGTATGTACACTATTATGAATGGCATGGCGTTACATGGCGGCTTATTGCCTTTCGGCGGAACATTCCACATGTTCTCTGATTATGCGAAAAGTGCTTTGCGTATGTCAGCGTTAATGAAAATTCGCACCATTGCCGTCTTAACTCATGACTCTATTGGTCAAGGGGAAGATGGTCCAACGCATCAGCCGATTGAGAATACATCTGCTATGCGTTATATTCCGAATATGGATGTTTGGCGGCCTGCCGATACCACAGAAACAGCGGTTTCCTGGGTAATGGCAGTTGAACGTACGACAGGGCCTTCAAGCTTGGTGTTAAGTCGTCAAGGCTTGCCTTTCATAGCGCGTACTGATGCACAAATCGCAGCTATCCGTAAAGGGGCATATGTTATTTCTGAAGCAGCAGGTAGCGCCCAAGTTATCCTGATTGCAACAGGTTCAGAAGTTGATTTAGCAATAAAATCGCAAGCAGCCTTGGCAGAAAAGGGTATTCAAGCGCGTGTTGTTTCAATGCCATCAACAAATGTATTTGACCGTCAAGACCAAGCTTATAAAGACAGCGTATTAACGCCAGGTGTTAAGCGTGTTGCGATTGAAGCGGGTATTACTGATTTTTGGCGTAAATATGTTGGTTTAGACGGCGCAGTTGTCGGTATTGATACTTTCGGCGAATCTGCACCTGGCGGCGTATTGATGAAGCACTTCGGCTTTACTGTTGAAAACGTTGTCGAAAACGTAGAAGCGGTACTTTAATTTTAAAGGCCATACTTGCGTTAGTTGCTGAAAATCGATAATTGATATTTATTGGTTTAAAACATAACGAACGCAGTATGGCTACTCTAAAAACAACGCATAGAGGGGGATTCACACGTGAAAATAAATAATTTGACGAATGGTTTAGTTGCTACGCTGTTATTAGCCAGTCCCATAGTAGGGGCAGAAACAGAATATCCAGCATCGGATTTCAAACCCAAAGTAATTTATCAAGATACTAGCAGTAGCCAAAGCAAGTCTGCACCTGCAACGGTATCGGCTAAACAGGAGAAAGCGGCTGAGGTGGATGCGAGATATCCAGCGGCTGATTTTGAACCAAAGGTTCTATACAAGGATGCTGACTATAAACCAAGTAAGTTTGCTGCTACATCGTCCCCTGAGCGGGCTACAGCGGCAGTAGCTGATGTAGCGGTAAGTACAGAGGTAAAGGCTGAAGAAGAGTCAATGATGGGCTATTTGCTGGGGCTAGCGATTTTTGCTGTAGCTGGATATGTCTTATTAGGTAAGCGCGAGCCAAAAGTCAAGGTCAGTAATTCTCCTGTTTATTCGGGGCATGTTAGTGGGCTGTCTGGGGTTGCTCGATATCTGAGAAAGCACAATATGGCTGCTGCGACCGGTGTTGCTAGATATTTAGAAAGTCAGGTCGCATCTGCAAAAGAAGCAGCAGCGACAAGTGGAGTTGAAAAGTACCTTGAAAAACAGGCTAGATCTGCAAAAGAAAAAGCAGCTCAAGCGGGAACTGGAGTTGAAAAGTACATGCGCAACCGGGGGTGATAAGTGGGTCAAAATTACTTGATCGATTTAGTGTCTGGGTTTTTTGGCTCCAAAAGGGAAATTGAGGCTCGAACCAGTCCCCGCGCATATGTTGTTAGTAATCCTGATGGGCTTACTGGAGTGGCAAGATATTTGAAAAGCCAGGAAGTTGTGCCGGTGCTGAGCGGAGTTGAAAGATACCTGAAAAACTTGGAAGAGATATTGGTAGCCAATGAAGCCGCTGATTTCTTGGTGAGTCAGGAGGTATCAGCAGTAAGCGGGGGTGTTGTCCACTTGGAAAGTGAGCAAGTATTAATAGCAAATGAAGTTGATCAGGACCGCGAAAATCAGAAAGAAGTTGTAGTATCAAGCAGTGTTGCCCGATACTTGGATAAGCTGGAACAGTTTCCTGTAAGCAGCGTCTCTAAGTATATGGCAAGACAGGCTATAATCGCAAAGAAAGCACCAAAAATAAGCGGCGTCGCTAGGTATGTGTCCAAGCATGCCAGCGTTGTAAAAAAGATACCCACAAGCAGCAGTGTTGCTAAGTATGTGGAGAATCAAGCGAAGTCACCTGTTATAACTAGCGTTTCAAAGTATTTAATGAAACAGACTATCTCAGCTAGGCGTACAGCAGCGGCGACCGGAGTTGCTAAATATCTTGAGGACGAGTCTATTGCTACGAGAAAAGCTGCTGCTGCTGCTATAGTTGCCAGATACTTAGAAGAGCAGCGCATATTTGCAAAACAGCAAGAACAAGAAAAAGAAAAAGAAGAGCAGTTGGCAATAGAAAAAGATATGGAAAAAGCAAAGGAAAGGGCTGTGGCAGCGGCCGCAGCGACTGGAGTAGCTAGATATCTGGAAGAGCAAGCAATTTTGGCGAAAGAAAAGCCACCTGTAAGCGGCGTTGCTAAGTATGTGGCAAAACAAATTTTATCTAGAAAAGAAGCTCCTGTTTTGAGCGGCGTTGCAAAGTACATAGTAAGGCAGGAGAAAAATGTAAAAGAAGCACCGGTCGTGAGTGGCGTCTCAAAGTATATGGAAAGAGAGGCGATGGCGGCAAAAAAAATGCCTAAAATAAGCGGAGTTGCCAAATATATGGAAAAACAGGCTGTATTGCCTGTGGCAAGCGGAGTTTCGAAATATGTGACCAGGCAAATGATTTCTGCCAGAGTAAATCCTGAGAAAGTGTAGCAGAGTAGTTTTAGTAAGGTGTTGGTGTTTTGGCAGGTTTGGGGCGGGAAATTTTACGCCAAGCTTGTGATCTGTGCTATGACAAGCGATTAGCTAAGGTTATGTGGGATGAGAAGGCGAAAGGTATATTAGCTTAGAGTCTAAAGCTAAATGGATTTGATTTTGATGCTCTGTGAAAAAATAACTTACTATGCTTTCGCGGTCACGGATACAGGAAATGGATTCGTGAATAAGCTTTATAAATCTTGGCTGGCAGCACTTTTTAAAATCCACAATTGTGGGTCGCGCGGAATATAACGGTAATGGTCCGCCCTATATTTGTGGAAGTCTGTTGATGTTTTCTTTTTGATGGTTAACCATCACTGCTCACGGTATAATCCCACCCCTTGCAATTATATTGGATATCATGCGTCTATATTCTGAATGTGTTTGGAAATGACGAATGTATGTCCTGTTGTTTATTAAATTTTAAATAAAAGGAGCCCACTAATGGCCAAGACGTTACTTGAACAATTGAGAGAAATGACCGTGGTTGTAGCTGATACAGGCGACATTCAAGCTATTGAAACTTTCAAGCCGCGTGATGCGACGACTAATCCTTCGTTGATTACCGCTGCAGCTCAAATGCCGCAATATCAAGGAATTGTCGATGATACCCTGAAAGGTGCTAGAGAGACTTTAGGTAAAGATGCATCGGCAGCGCAAGTGGCTACCCTTGCTTTTGAACGTTTGGCCGTTTCTTTCGGACGGAAGATACTTGAAGTTATTCCAGGGCGGGTTTCCACTGAAGTAGATGCTCGTCTTTCGTTTGATACCGATGCCAGCGTCCGGGTAGGTCGTGAGTTGATTGCGATGTACGAAGCACAAGGTGTTTCGCGTGAGCGAGTTCTGATCAAAATCGCCGCGACTTGGGAAGGTATCCAGGCTGCTTCCATTCTTGAAAAAGAGGGAATTCACACTAACTTGACTTTGTTATTTGGTTTGCATCAGGCAATCGCCTGCGCCGAAAACGGAATCACCCTGATTTCACCTTTTGTTGGCCGTATTCTGGATTGGTACAAAAAAGATACTGGTCGTGATTTCTATGCGCCAGCTGAGGATCCAGGCGTACTGTCGGTTACAGAAGTCTACAACTACTATAAAAAGTTTGGCTATAAAACCGAAGTTATGGGGGCTAGCTTTCGTAACGTGGGTGAGATAGTAGAATTGGCAGGTTGCGATTTATTGACGATTGCACCATCTCTGTTAGCTGAACTCCAGTCTACCGAAGGTGCATTGGTACGTAAACTGGATCCTGCAAATGCAGCCAATGAGTCAATTGAACAAATAACAGTTGATAAAGCAACTTTTGATCGTATGCATGCTGAAAACCGTATGGCTTCTGAAAAACTTGCAGAAGGTATCGAAGGATTTACCAAAGCGTTAGAGTCGTTAGAAGAAATTCTTGCGGCACGCTTAGCTACGCTGGAAGAATAATAAATTAAGCTTCTCGGCGCAAATCCATAAGCCGCAGGCTTTTATCCACAACGTAACACGCAGGGAGGTTGTCTCTGCGTCGTTATAAAATTAAAGTATTGTATGAATACAAATGGGACTCCGAGAGGAGGGGCCTGTATTTGTGTAGATGCTTATGCTATATAGACCCTGATCTGCGATCAAGGTCAGATCTTAGTTGATACATCTGTTGCTTAATTAGATAGGCTTCTAGCTCTAAAAAAATCAATGAAGTGGAATGGATGGTTAGTTAGTTAAGTCCTCTTTGTTGATGTTTCTTCTGGTGTTAAGTCAAACATTTATACTGCATTTTTAATGCTGGTGTTTATTGTGAAAATAATATCTGCTAATATTCGATCCGAATAAATTTAGTCTGGTTGCTTGGTCAACCCAAGTGTTAAGTTTCGTAGAACCGCCTCAATACGGAATCTAACTAAACAATAAGTGAGGTGAATTTTGGAAAATATATTATGAATAATCTTACAGCGCTTTCATTAAGTATTGCCGGTTTGGCTGGATTAGCAACGTTTTTGGCAGTGGGGCCTCTTAGCGGTCTTTTTCTTATATGGGCTGCGACCATTGCATGGGCAGCTTACTTTTTTCTGGGCGCCACTCAGGAAGCCTTAAAGAACACCATCGTGTGTGGGATTTTCGGTGTTTTTATGGCTTGGCTTGCTGCTATTCAACTCACTAATATTCCATCTACAGCAGTACTTGGCTTCCCTATCTGGGCGGCTGTTACTGTAACTTGTTCAGTTTTGGTTATGTGTCTTGCGGCAAATATTCCCGCACTTGCAACAATACCAGTTAGTGTGCTTGGTTACTCGTCTGCATTTGCTTATCTGCTGCAAACTCCTGAAAAATTGACGAAAGGTGTTCTGTTGAGTGCTTCATTGGATAATCCACTGATTCTTATATCTATTTCTATTGTGGTGGGTGCGTATTTTGGCCAGTGCTCAGGACAGCTGAGTGCAAAACTGCAGGAAAAGTAATTTACTCTGCGGCTTTGCAATTCTAGGTCGAGTGTAAGGTAAATTTCCATATAGTATTGTTCATTTCTGGTCGCTTCTTATTATCGTATTTAGCCTTTGCGAATTAGGGCGACCAGCGCTTTTATGTTACTCCTGCCTCACGGTGAAGTTGAGTACGTAGCTTCAGTTATGCTTTCAATTAATCGGCCACCAAATGGTTGTTTCTCCGACGCTTGGTATCGTGAAAACTAGTTGTATCCGTTACAAATGCGGCACCAGTCTTTCTTTTCTATCGATGAGATGATTTAAACTCGATCTTCAAGATTTTCATTTGTCGAAGCATTCCGGGCGATCATTCCCCAGCGCTCAATTCAAAAGCCATACGCCGGAACAGGTTGGCAACGTTCAGGCCTGTTGGCGAGTTTACGAAATTTTTGTGTTGTGTGTCTCCATCGCAATGGGCCTGTTGCAAGTCATTGCTCTGAATTTCCAGTAGACCGTTTGGGCTGAACACAGGTTGTATTTGCGTACCCTGTCGCGTAACTTTTTTCCCGAAAAAACGGTCAGACAGATTTTGGCGACTGTGTTCATCAAACAATTATCGAACGGATCCGCTTCTACTTGATGACGGTTTCTGATGAACGATGACGACTAAACTAAATGCCTGCTTCAGGCTGCCGTTATTGAGCATCAATAACCTGTTTGACATCATCGCGCCTTTTTTACGGTTAAACTTTGTTTACCTAGCTGCTTTTGACTTTAAACCAAATCGCATAAAGGGTCGGTAAGAACACCAATGTCAAGATCGTACCAACGGCAGTTCCGCCTATGAGTGTATAGGCCATCGATCCCCAGAATACGGAAGATGTCAGCGGGATAAAGGCCAATATGGCCGCAAGAGCTGTCAATACCACCGGTCGCGACCGCTGAACGGTCGCTTCGACCACGGCATTGAAGGTATCCAGGCCTTTATCTTCGTTGTGCTTAATTTGATCGATCAGGATCAATGTATTTCGCATCAGAATGCCCGACAGACCGATCAAACCAAGAATTGCATTGAATCCAAAAGGCTGATGAAATAACAACAGGATAGGAACTGTCCCTACCAGTCCCAGTGGCCCAGTGAGAAACACCATGGTCATGGCCGAGAACGATCTAACCTGGAAGATGATGACGGTTAAAGTCAGTATCAACATAATCGGAAAGATCGGCAGCAACGCCTTATTGGCTTTCTCTGCTTCTTCGATGGAACCTGCCATTTCAATTTTGTAATCGGACGGAAGCGTTTGAATGATCGGCGCCAATGCCTGCCAGACTTCCGTAGAAACTTGTGGAGGTTGTAGTGTTTCATCAATATCCCCGCGTACTGTAATCGTTACATAGCGATCACGACGCCTCATTAAGGGATTCTCTGGCTGTAATTCAATGGATCCGACTTGTCTTAGAGGAATAATCTTCCCCTCTTTATTGCTCAAGTTAAAATCGTTAATACGAGCGGGGTCGAGCCGTTGTCCACCTGCGCTTCTGGCAACAATATCCACTGTCCGACTATTTTCCCGAACTTGCGTAACGGGTACGCCTGTCAGCAGGAATTGCAATTGTTCCGCCACATCGGTCGGCGTCATGCCGATCAGTTTCAGCCTCTCCTGATCCAAAACGAAATGTAAGGTTGGCTGGAGATTGCTCCAATCCTGATTGACTTGACGCATGTGAGGATTTTTCCGCATCAGATCAGCCACTTCGTTACTGATGGCTCTCACTTTATCGGGATCAGAACCCATGACCCGGAACGCAACCGGAAAAGGTGAGGGTGGGCCAAATACCAACTGTGTCGCACGGACTTTAGCTTCCGGCGCCAGTCCATTTTGTACCGATTCCCGTAAACGAGATTTCAGCGTTTCCCGAGCTTCCTGGTCAGGGGTCAGAACAATAATTTTGGCGAATGAAGGATCGGGCAATTCCGGAGAGAATGCCAGGAAAAATCTTGGTGCTCCCTGGCCAATATAACTGGTCACGACTTTAGACTCCGGTTGTTGTTTTAACCATTGTTCCACTTTCGCGGCAGCGGCGCTTGTGGCTTCAATATTTGTACCATAGGGCATCTGAATTTCAACCAGCATTTCCGGGCGATCGGAACTTGGGAAAAATTGTTGCTTCACGCTCCCCATGCCGACGATGGCGGCAAAAAACGATAGCAGAACAGCCGTAGCCACTTTTTTCTTATTGACCACGGACCAAGTGACAAGAGCGCGAAAACGGCGGTAATTCGGGGTGGCGTAAATTGCCTCATGCCCACCCTCGACCGGCTTGATGACAGGTAGCAGCTTGACGCCCAGATACGGCGTAAAGAAGACCGCTACCACCCAGGAGGTCAGTAATGCGAATCCCACGATCCAGAATATATTGCCCGCATATTCGCCCGCAGTGGACTTTGCAAAACCCACTGGCGTGAAGCCAATCACAGTCACCAGTGTACCCGTTAACATGGGGGCGGCAGTATTGCTCCAGGCATAGGCGGCCGCTTTGATACGATCAAGACCTTCTTCCATTTTGACAACCATGATCTCGATGGCAATGATGGCATCGTCTACCAGCAATCCGAGCGAAATAATCAATGCCCCCAAGGTAATCCGATCAAACGCACGATCAGTGATCATCATCACCACTAGAACTGCGGCCAGTGTCAGGGGAACCGCCGCCGCGACGACGATGCCTACCCGCCATCCCATACTCAGCAGGCTAACAAGCATCACGACACCCAGGGCCACAAAGAACTTAAGCATGAATTCATCGACCGATTCCTTGATGTTCACAGACTGATCCGTGATCTTCTTAAATTCGTACCCCAGCGCCAGTTCATTGCTGATTTTCTTTTCTTCCGTCTCCAGCGCCTCACCTAGTTTGAGGCCGTTCCAGCCTTCCTGCATCACAACACCCAGCACTAATGCCGGTTTGCCGTCATGCCGAATAAAAAATGTTGCGGGATCCTCGTAACCTCTTTTAACTTCTGCAATATCGGAAAGCTTGAAAGATTGTTCGGCGGTCACTATCGGTGTATTGCGAATTTTATCGAGACTATCGTAAGCGCCATCAAGACGAACAAATATCTGCGGACCGGAAGTTTCGATCGATCCAGCAGGCGTGATAGCGTTTTGTTTGTGCAGAGCCTCGAGAATCTGGTAGGCATTCACCCCAAGATTGGCTAAGCGCTCATTGGATATTTCAACGAAAATGCGTTCAGGGCGCTCCCCAAATAGGTCGACCTTTTTTACTCCAGGTACATGGAGTAGCTTTTGCCGGACATTTTCCGCTTCTCGCGTCAGTAATGGGAGCGGTAGCCCGTCAGCCTGAAGCGCATACAAAGCAAAAGTGACATCGGCATATTCATCATTGATAAAAGGCCCCAGTGTTCCTTGGGGAAGCTTATGCGCTTCGTCGCCCAGTTTCTTTCTTGCCTGATAGAACTGCTCAGGCACATCGCGAGGCGGGATATTATCTTTCAGAGTCAGCGTCATCAAGGTCAGGCCAGGACGCGTCATCGTTTCGACGCGGTCGTACCAGCGCAATTCCTGCAAGCGCT
This sequence comes from Methylobacter sp., assembly GCA_004299305.1. GTDB lineage: Bacteria > Pseudomonadota > Gammaproteobacteria > Methylococcales > Methylomonadaceae > Methylobacter_A. The sequence continues at coordinate 46,532 of SCPZ01000125.1, read as the reverse complement.
TTTCATAGGGTTCGGCAACAAGATCTTGCATTTCTTGGGCCGTCGCACCTGGCCAAGCCGCGCTAATGACCATCTGCTTAATGGTAAAAGGAGGATCCTCTGCTCGACCGAGATTGAGGAAAGCGTATATTCCTGCCCCTGTGATGGCGATGATTAGGAAAAGCGTAATTGCGCGTTCTCGGACGGCGAATGCGGATAAGTTAAAACGATTCATTTGAGAGCCACCGCGCTAATGTCGGCAACTTTAACCCGTTCGCCTTCATGTAGAAGATGCGCTCCTAGCGCAACGATCTGCTCATCTTGGCTGACTTCGCCTGCCACGAACGCAAATTCCGAAGAGACTTGTTTGATGCTGACTTTACGAAGGGAGACAGCGGAATTATTAGGATTGACGATCCAAATGCCCACCGTTCGCCCATCATCATAAATGGACGATAAAGGCACCTGTAGCTGCGTTTCACCTGCCCCGTTTAACTCGACGGAAACAGTAGAGCCCAAGGGAATAGAAGACGAATCAGCAATGACATATCTGGCTGTAAAAGTTCGGGAGACGGGATTGGCTGCTTTACTCAACTCTCGTAAGTGAACTTTGTATTTTTTCGACGGTTCGCTATAAATCATAGCAGTTGCTTCGCTACCAACGGCGGGCCTGACACTCTCCGGTAGATACACTTCTGCCTCGCGAGGACCGTTTTTAGCGAGGCGCACCACAGCTTGCCCTGATGCTACAACTTGTCCGGGTTCAACAAATACCCCGACAACAATGCCGTCGGCATCGGCGACAAGATTTGCATAGGAATCTGCATTTTTAGCGATGTTGGCTTGTGCTTTGGCTGCATCAAGTGCCGCCTTGGTGGCATCCAACGCGGCTTTGGCGGCGTCGTAAGCCTGAGCGGAGATAGCGCCCTGTTCACTCAAACCATTCAACCGAGCTTCATCCGCTACAGCCTGGGTATATTTGGCTTGGGCAGTTGCAACGGCGGCTTCCTGAGCGGAATAGTTAAGCGCGAGGTCGTTACGGTCAAGGCGCATCAGAACCTGCCCCTTACGCACCTCCTGTCCCACATCCGCTGTTCTTTCAATCACTTTACCGGATACACGAAAGCCAATATTGCTTTCGACTCGAGCCGTCACCACCCCCGTGTAGACAGGATGGTCTCCGACTGAAGAAGCGGCTTTTGAAACCACGACCAGCGGTGGTTCAAGCCGCGCGTCAGTTGTCGGGGGCTTAGAGCAGCCCATGGCGAGAGAAAGCATTAAAAGAGGAATTTTCCTGATAGGAAAGCTGTAACAGGTTTTCATGGATACGGCTCCGCATAAAAGTAACGAAATCTATTATCCGTTACAAGTTACGAATTTGTCAAATCGTTACTTTGTGTGCCGTAAAAAAACCTAAGTCCGCTTAAAGGTATCAAGGGGCTAGGCTTCTGAGTACAAGATTTGAGACCGCAATAGCGCGTTGATGCAACACCTCCGGCTCTGACTGTTCCAAGAGAATAGGATGTTGCAAGAGAATAGGATGAGAAAAAGGGTATAGCGTTTCGACAATTGCCATGACCACCTCATCTAAGGGAGTTTTTCTTTCAAACTCCCCGGACGCTCTGCCGTCCTGAATGATTTTGGTGATGACTTCGTATTTGGTTTGGTGATATTGGGTGGTGGTGCACCAGCGTTCTTCAACGGCTGCGATGGTAATATCATGCAATTTTCGCTCGTTGAAAAACATCTCTAAACTCATGTCAAGCAAGGTGATGTAGAGCTTTCTAAGGCGATTGGATGCCGACATATCGCTAGAGGCTAACTCGTGCAGAGCGACGACAAACTTGCCAAGCACCACGCTGCAAATCGCCTCGCCAATCGCCTGTTTAGACTCAAAAAAGCGATATATGTATGCACTCGAAACACCAATCGCCTTAGCCAAATCGGCTACCGAGGTTTTTTTATAGCCATATTGGAGAAAATGTTCGTGAGCCGACTTGATAATCTGTATACGCCTTTCATGAGATGCGGGGCCGCGTTGCCCGCTGACTGTTAAGGTGGGATCTGAAATTTCTTTTTCCATAGAGGTAGTGTTCGAATTAATTTTAAATGAATAGGTAGATGTTACAAAAATTCAAAAGTGTTGACAATAAGTAACGGTTACATATAATCGTAACCATTAATCGCTTTTGGGTACTATTATGAACCAGCTGACCAAAAAGGTGCTTTGCCTCGCTATCGTTACGGCGTTGAACGGATGCATGGTCGGACCGACCTACGAGATGCCGGCCCTTATTTCCGAAAACAGTTTCATTCACTCCGCCGAGCTAGACCTGGAAAACGCTAAATCAAAAAAGACGATTGCTGATATGACGCAGTGGTGGCGTAGCTTTAATGATACGCTGCTCGTTCAATTCATTGAACAGGCGTTGGATCAAAACTTGACACTAAAACAAGCGATAGCCCGGGTTAGTCAAGCGGACGCTCAGGTCGCCAGTCTTCGCACGCAGTTATTTCCGTCAGGGCAGTTCAACGCTCAGGCAACGAAAGCACATATATCCCTCGACGATTTGACCGGGCGAGTGCTCAATTCCATGCCCGGCTTTAATCGCAACGTTAATCTTTACGACTTAAACGTCGGCTTGAACTGGGAAGTTGACATCTTTGGCGGTACGCGCAGAGGCGTCGAGGCCGCGACGGCAGAGTACCAAGCTTCTCAGGCATCTGCCATTGCGACACAATTGAAAATCACCTCGGAAGTGGCCGATACTTATATCGCCATTCGCACGCTACAAGCGCGTATTGCCATCGCCAAAGAAAGAGCAAGCACTCAAGGCAAGCTGGTGGATTTAGTCAAATTGCAACTTTCCCGAGGCATAGTGCCGGAATTCCAGCTAAGACAAGCCGAAGGGGCATTGGCCGAAGTACAAGCCACTATCCCCGCGCTTGAAAACGGACTTGAAATGGCGATGAGTGCTTTCGACGTGCTGATGGGTGATCAGCCTGGAACCAATCGAACTAAGCTTGAAAAACCCCAGGCTATCCCGGTTGCGCCTGCTATAGATACTGCAACCGGTCCTGCCGAACTATTAAGGCGACGCCCCGACATTATTGTTGCCGAACGGAAGTTGGCTGCGAGCAATGCACAAATAGGTCAAGCCATCTCGGAATACTACCCAAAAATATCTCTATCAGGTCTTATTGGGGCTATCACGACTAAGTACGGCGTGCTGTTCAGCTCAGACGCCAACCGGGCGGCAGGCGTTGTTGGCTTACGCTGGCGTTTATTCGACTTTGGCCGGGTTGAGGCGGAAGTGGCGGCTGCCGAAGGTGTAAATGAAGAAGCGTTAGCCGCATACCGGCTCACAGTCTTGAAGGCCGCTGAAGAGGTTGAAAACGCATTTTCTACCGTTGTGAAGAAAAGCGAAGAGCAGCGCATTCTTGCTTCCGGCGAAGCTTCGCTAGCAAAATCAAGAGATGCTACGCTTGCAGGCTATAAAAGCGGGGCTTTGAGTTTACTGGAAGTTCTTGATACTGACGAACGCCTACTGAGAATGCAAGATGCCGCGATACGAACGCAATCGGATTCGGTGCGGGCTACTATCCAATCATTCAAAGCGCTCGGCGGAGGTTGGGATGCGCAATCATTCTTATGATTTTATGTCTTCGGAGAGCCTTATTGTGTCGGCTAAATCACTCTGGAGCGGCATTATGAAGAGCGGGAAATATTTTGACTGTGGTTTGGATGTGCAAGCTGAATAATTTGTTGTTTTTTGCATACAATAAAATATTTCGAGTTAAAATTATTATTATAGTTATTGATTAATAAGGATTAATTAATATTAAAAAAATGACTTTAAAACTTGTAGGGATTTAGTTTAGCTGCTACTATTACCACCGGAAGATGAGCTTTGTTGTATTAAAGCAAATTTTTGTAAAATAACAACCTCATGAGGGGGATAAATGATTAATAAAACTAAACTAGCGCTGGGTATTGCGGCGGCAACATTAACAATGGCCGGTGCATTGGTTTCTCCACAAGCTATGGCGCACTCAAAAGCAGATCGTGTTGCAGAAGCGGCAAGCAACAAAGCAGACGCATTGGAAGCTCAGCTCCAGGCTATGCAAGCTGAACTAAGTCGTTTAAGAGCGGAAGTAAACCGTCCTAGTTCTAGCGCAGAGGCCGGTAAAATCCAAGAGTTGGATCAATGGATGAACTCGGTTAAATCAGCTCCGAAAGAAAGCAAAAAAAGCAAAGACAACATGGTGTTCTTCCGTGGCGGTTATGGTCATGCTAACGCTAATAGAGGCGGTACGTTGGATCCTACTGTCACTGCTCTTGGGAATAACAGAAACGGCGTAATAGCAGGCGTGACAGGTAATAATGGCATAGGTGATCAGGATCAATGGTATTTTGGCGCCGGTTTTGATTTTAGCCTGAACGATAACCTGTTTGGTTTGATGGATAAAACAGAAGTTTTTGCTGAGTTGATGTTTGATTATAAGCAGCTTGGCGAAAGACAGGTTAATGGTGTTGGTACAACGGCAGCAGCACTTGAAGGTTTGCCTATTGCTACCAATACTGAATCGGCAACTGTTAATCAGTTGACTTTAGCGGCTTCTCCAAAAATTAAATTCTTTAAAGGTAGTGCATTCAGACCTTGGTTAATTCCTGTCGGTTTTGAACTGAATGTAATCAGCCCTCCATCTGATGCTATTACCGTATTAAACCCAGGTATGCAGTTCGGCGCTGGTGCGGACTACAAAATCTGGAAAGATCTCTATGTAGGTGCTGATGCCCGTTATCACTATTCTGCTGATAACGTGGATGGCGTTAGAACTGACGGTGTTACCGCCGGCGGTTACCTCGGTATCGGTTTCTAAGCTAAGCGCTTAAAAATACCCGAAGGGCATAAAGGGAGGGTTTAAAACCCCTCCCTTTTTTTATGGGATTAAAAAAGATGAACTTAATGCCGGTGTTTAGAAAAATACTTTTGGCTTTACATTTGATAATGCAAAGTCTTACCATGGTACTTCATTTGGTACCATAAAAAGACAGGGAGCATGGTTATGAGCATTTTGCAGGATATTCGTCCCGTGAGCTATTTAAAATCCAAATCCGCTGAAGTTTTACAGCAGCTTAATGATACGCATAGGCCTATTATTATTACGCAGAATGGAGAGCCCAAAGCAGTGCTGCAAGACCCGGAGAGTTACGAAAATATGAGAAACGCTATCGGCTTGCTTAAACTTCTCTCTCTGGCCGAAGAAGAGGTAAGGCAAGGCAAGACAATTGAGCAAGAGCAGGTCTTTCAAAATATAGAGATGCTTCTGGATTTAAAGTGAGTGCCGATTATCAGGTAATATGGGCTAAGGCGGCGGAAAGCGATTTGGCTCAAATTATTAGATATATCATGCAAAACAGCCCTGCTACGGCAAATGAAATATTCAGGAAGATTAAAATAAAAACAGAAGATCTGGCTGTATTGCCGGATCGCGGTAGGGTCGTTCCTGAGTTGTTGAGTCAGGGTATTTCTTTATACCGGGAAATAATTATTGCGCCTTGGCGGGTTATTTATCGAATAGCTGAGAAAACGGTTTTTATTTTAGCCGTGATAGATTCTCGTCGTAATGTAGAAGATGTTTTATTAGAACGTTTAATTCGAACAAATAATGCGAACCCTTTACCCTGAAATAAATCCCTATCACAGCTCCTTCCTCAAAACCGACAGCAAACATGCCGTGTATGTGGAGCAGTCCGGAAATCCGGATGGCATTCCGGTGATTTTTTTGCATGGTGGACCATGCTCAGGAACCAAGCCCGATCATCGACGTTTTTTTAATCCAGAGCTTTATCGTATTGTTCTGTTTGATCAGCGCGGCTGTGGTTTGTCACGGCCTTTCGGTGAACTGGAAAATAATACCACCCAAGATTTAATTGATGATATGGAGCGTATCCGTAATCAGTTAGGGATTGATCAATGGTTGGTGTTTGGCGGTTCGTGGGGCGGGGCGTTGGCCTTGTTGTATGCCCAGCAGCATAAAGACAAAGTAGCGGGCTTGATTATTCGGGCGGTATTTTTGGCCCGGTCGCAAGATTTTGACTGGTTTGCCAAAGATGGTGCGGGTAAGATTTATCCTGAGCAGTGGCAACGCTTGATTGAAAGTATTCCTGAACAGGGGCGGGGCAATCCGGTGCAAGGGTTATGCGATGCGTTATGGGGTGAAGACGAGGTGGCGCAAAGGCGGGCCGCCAGGGAATGGATGGCTTGGGGTGGGCAAGTATCGTTAGGCAACGATTATCAGCCGAGCCGGAAAGGAGAGCACGCAACGGAGAAAATGGTTAAGCAGGTGCGCATGGAATTGCATTATGCCAAGCATCGCTACTTTATTGACGACTGCATGGATGCAGAAGCAGTTGCCGGGAAAAGCGGCATTCTGGACAATTGTGGCGGTTTAGCTGAGATCCCTACTGTTATCATTCATGGACGCCATGATTTTGTCTGTCCAATGGAGGCCGGATACAGCCTGCATAAAGTATTGCCGAATGCCAAATATATCGTATTGCCTAATGCCGGGCATGTTGCTCAAGGCAAGGAGATGATTGATGCGTTGGTTACGGCAACCGATAACTTTGCCAAGCTGCGGCGGCCATAACCATAAATCATCCTAAAATTGACATTCAACTGCCCCATAAAGCCGTAAATGCTTTATCATTAATGCAAATAACGAGCCTTTCATGGTAAACCCGGTTGAAGCGCTACATTAAGAATGCCTGATCGACCGGACACACTCTATATAGATAAATGAAATTACATGATCAAAAGCTTCGCGAATTGGGCTTAGCGGTTATCCAGGTGGAAACACAGGCAATTGCCGCATTAGCCGAGCAGATTAATGATAATTTCGTGTTTGCCTGCAAATTAATGTTTGGCTGTAAAGGTCGTGTTGTGGTTACCGGCATGGGCAAATCGGGTCATATTGCCGGTAAAATTGCCGCGACCTTAGCCAGTACCGGAACGCCTGCTTTTTTTGTACATTCTGGCGAAGCCAGTCATGGCGATTTGGGTATGATTACCCGGCAGGACGTGATGCTGGCTTTATCAAATTCAGGGGAAACCGAGGAAGTTTTAACGATACTGCCGATTATTAAACGGCTGGGCGTACCGTTAATAGCCATGACCGGTAACCCGGACTCAACGCTGGCTAAATTTGCCACCACCCATATCAACGTGGCTGTTGAGCAAGAAGCTTGCCCGTTGGGGCTTGCGCCTACCTCCAGCACCACGGCGGCATTGGTGATGGGGGACGCATTGGCGGTTTCCTTGCTTGAAGCGCGCGGCTTTACCCGCGATGATTTTGCCTTGTCTCATCCCGGCGGCAGTTTGGGTAAACGCTTGTTATTAATGGTCGGCGATATTATGCATGCCGACGAACAAGTGCCCATCGTTCCTGGGTCGGCGCTGATCAGCCATGCCTTGCTGGAAATGACCGAGAAAAAACTGGGTATGACGGCGATTGTCGATGCGGATAATCGCGTTATCGGTATTTTTACCGATGGCGATTTGCGGCGGATGCTGGGTAGAAATCTTGATATGCATAAGACGGCTATCACCGAAGTCATGACCCCCAATTGCGCAGTTATTTCGGCAGATATTCTGGCCGCTGAAGCCATGCAAATTATGGAACAAAAAAAGATTAATGCGCTAATCGTCGTTGATAAGCAGCACAGGGCGATAGGCGCTTTGAATATGCATGACCTGATTCGGGCGGGAATCGTGTGATGACTGATATGCAACATGTTTTGGAAAAAGCCGGGAAACTCAAGTTACTGATCTTGGATGTGGATGGGGTATTGACGGATGGCAGGTTGTTTTTCGACGCTGAGGGCAACGAATACAAGTCGTTTCACGCGCGGGACGGTCATGGCATCAAGCTGTTGCGGCAGACCGGGGTTGAGGTAGCGGTTATTTCCGGGCGAAAATCGAACTCGGTTGCGTTGCGTATGAAAAACCTGGGTATTGAACATGTGTATCAAGGTCATGAAAATAAAATCGCCGCATTTAATGAGCTCATTGAGCTTATGGGCATAACGCATGAGCAGGCAGCGCATGTCGGCGATGATTTGTTGGATTTGCCTATTATGATTAGAGTGGGGCTGGCAATTGCGGTTGCTGATGCCAACTTTGCTGTTAAACAACATGCCGATTGGTGTACGGCATTGCCTGGAGGGCAGGGTGCAGTCCGGGAAGTCTGTGATTTTATTATGCAGGCACAGGGACATTTTGACGAAGTTTTGAATACTTACCTGACTCGATAGCGCACGATGACCCGGTTAAATGGCCACCACAATTATCTGTACCTGATTGTTATCGCAATAATGAGCTGGTGGCTGATTAAATTGACAGGTGTGGATGATCTTAATCGTATGCCTGTTCCGGCGCACAGTCCTGATTATTTCAGCAATGGCTATGCAAAATGGGAAATGAATGAATTGGGTCGGCCTAAAAGTAAATTGCTTGCCGACGAAATGATTCATTACAGCGACGACAGCACTACGCACATGGTCAATCCATTAATGTTTTTTTATAACGATAAAACGCCGCCATGGATAGTCAAATCAGAAACCGGCATTTTGTCTGCCGATGCTAAGGATTTGTTGTTAAACGGCAAAGTTTTTGTTGATAGGGCTTCGGGCGAAGGTGTCCGGGAGCTTAAGATTTATACCTTCAATTTAAAAGTAAAACCGGAAACCAGTTATGCGGAAACGGATGCGTGGGCGGAGTTGATCAGCTTGCCAAACTGGACTACAGGTGTCGGTATGAAACTGGTTTTTGCAGAACCGATTCATCTGGAATTGCTCTCTCATGTAAAGGGTAACTATGAAACAAAATAAAAAATCCCGCAGCCTTGCGTTATATGGGAGTGGCTGTTGCTTACTGTTATTGACTCTTTATAGTGCGGGTGTTTGCGCCTTGGAAAGCGACGGCGACCAGCCGATTATTATCGATTCAAATACGGCGACTTATGATGATGTAAAAGCTACCAGCACTTATACGGGAAATGTGATCTCGATTCAGGGCAGTATCCGGGTGAACTCGGATAAGCTGGTGGTTTATTTTATAGACGGTGAAGCTGAAAAAATGGTGTTTACCGGGAATCCTGCAAAATTTAAACAGACGCCCCACGAAGGTGATCAAGATATAACCGGTGAAGCGTTGACAGGCGAGTATTATCCTAAAAAGAATTTGTTGGTTTTGATTGATAAGGCTACCGTCTGGCAGGGCAGCGGCGCTTATTCCAGTGATTTTATCGAATACGATCTCAAAACCTCGCTGGTTAAAGCGGGTGAAAAAGAATCCGCCAGCAAACGCGTTCATGTCGTATTGCAGCCGAAGGGCAAAGAACAATCGACTACGAAGGGCGGCAAATGATAAGTCATATTTTATAATAGGACACGGATGACACTGATTAAGACGGATTTAAATGGATTTTAGCTTAAGAAGAGGGAAACCTGGGTTTTACAGCATTTTCAAATCCCGTTAATTACTAAAAGAGCTGCGATGCTTATTGAAACTATGAGGGGAAGGAGTGCAAGCTTCGCCTAAAGCGCCTACTTTTGGTGCTTGCTAGCGCAGGCGAAGCCTGCACTCCAGCGACCATGATAACTACATGGCTTTTTAATTGTTAGCAACTAATTTAAATTGAAAACGCTGTAAGTGGTCAATGGGAGGTTAATGGAGTTGGCTAATTTATGTTTTATCAGTGCTTATCTGTCTGATCCGTGTCATCGGTGTTCTATTTTTCTAGCTGCTGAGTAGTTGCACGATGCCTTTTTTATTTTTACCTTTTACGTTTTAAACATGACCAGACTCGCCGCAAAACAGCTGATTAAGAACTACAACAAACGTAACGTGGTTAACGGTGTTTCATTGCATGTCGATACCGGCGAAGTCGTCGGCTTGCTCGGACCTAACGGCGCAGGAAAAACGACCAGCTTTTACATGATGGTTGGCTTGATTAAAGCGGATGAAGGCGAGATTACCTTGGATTCACAAGTTATTACTCATCATCCGATGCATTTGAGAGCGGTGCATGGAATAGGTTATTTGCCTCAGGAACCCTCGGTTTTCCGAAAGCTGAGTGTGGCGGATAATTTACGCGCTGTTTTGCAAATTCGTGCCGACTTGACTGAAGGACAGGCGGAATTGGTGATTGAGGAATTGTTGGAGGAGTTTCATATCCTTCATCTGCGCGACCAAATCGCCTTGGGTTTATCGGGCGGTGAACGGCGGCGTGTTGAAATCGCTCGGGCATTGGCGACCAATCCTCAATTTATACTACTGGATGAGCCTTTTGCCGGTGTTGACCCGATCTCGGTAGATGATATAAAAAAAATCATAGTGCATTTGAAAGATCGAGGTATTGGTGTATTGATTACTGAACATAATGTCAGGGAAACGCTAGGCATTTGTGATCGTGCGTATATACTTAACGACGGCAGAGTGATTGCAGAAGGCGGGGCAAAAGCAATCGTTGCCAATGAGGAAGTGCGTAAAGTTTATTTAGGCAATAACTTTAGTCTTTAGTCTTTATTTTTAATCTTGTATCTTGAGCCTTAAATGAAACAATCCTTACATCTTCGAATGGGTCAGCAGCTGTCTATGACGCCGCAACTGCAGCAGGCGATCAAGTTATTGCAGATGTCGACATTAGAGTTACAGCAGGAAATTCAGCAGGCTCTTGAGTCTAATATGATGCTGGAAATCAATGAGGAAGAAACCGTCGTTCAGGGAGCCGAAATAACGGCCGAGAAAAAAATCGATAATGCGGATTTACTGACCAGTCAAGGTTCGCAAACAGATATACCGGATGAGTTGCCCATAGATTCTTCCTGGGATGATGTATATGAATACGCTATGGAGTCGGGGGGCAGTTCCGCAGAGACTATTGAATTTGAAACACAGCGCAGTAAATCCTCAACCCTGCTGGATCATTTGTTATGGCAAGTGGAGCTGACCTCGTTTTCAGAGCGGGATCATGCCATTGCGCTGGCTATCATCGACTCGATCAACGAAGACGGCTATCTCAGCAGCAGCCCGGAAGAAATTTTCCAAGGCTTGCAGGGCCAGTTAGAGGACCTGGATTTCGATGAAGTCAACGCGGTGCTGCACCGCGTGCAAAATTTTGATCCGGCCGGCGTTGCAGCTATTGATCTAAAGGATTGCCTGAGGTTACAGATACAGCAGTTGCCGGAGGCTACGCCTTATAAAGAGGAGGCGTTGATTCTTGTTACCCGGTATTTGGATTTGCTGGCTACCCACGAGCAATCAAAGCTGATGCGTAAATTGGGCGTCACCGAGCGGCAATTGGATGAGGTGGTGGCATTAATCAGAACCCTGGACCCCAAGCCGGGGGCGCAGATACAGGATTCAGATTCGCAATATGTTATTCCCGATGTTTACGTAGTTAAGCAAAATGGTAAGTGGCAAGTCAGCCTGAATCCCGATATAGCGCCTAAATTACGCATCAACCCCTTTTATTCAGGCATGATAAAAAGAGCGGATAACAGCAAAGACAACACCTGTATGAAAGATCATTTGCAGGAAGCCAGATGGTTTATTAAAAGCCTCCATAGCCGTAACGACACCTTATTGCGTGTTGCCCGGTGCATCGTGGAAAAGCAGACCGGGTTTCTTGAGCATGGCTCTATTGCCATGAAGTCCATGGTATTGAGGGATATTGCAGAAGAACTGGAGTTACACGAGTCAACCATATCCAGGGTGACCACGCAAAAATTTATGCATACCCCGAATGGTATCGTTGAATTTAAGTATTTTTTTTCCAGTCATGTTTCAACAGAAGGAGGAGGGGAGTGTTCATCTACGGCCATCAGGGCGTTTATTAAAGAGCTAATTAGCAATGAAAATCTGGCAAAACCGCTAAGTGATAGTAAAATAGCCGAGCTTTTAAAAGAAAAGGGCATTAATGTTGCTAGAAGGACAATTGCCAAGTATCGTGAAGCGATGCTCATTTCATCATCAAGCCAGCGTAAGCGTATTTTATAGCGCCCCTGGCAACCAAACCAATCATTCACCATTAAAGGAGTTTATCTCATGCACGTCATCGTAACAGGCCATCATCTTGAAGTAACCGACGCATTAAAAGCGCACATCGATTCAAAATTTGAAAAATTAGCACGTCATTTTGATAATGTTACCGATGTACACGTTATTTTAAGCGTGGAAAAGTTAGTTCAAAAGGCTGAAGCAACACTGCAATTGAGTGGCGCTAAACTGTTTGCCGAAGACCATCAGGAAGATATGTATGTCGCCATTGATGCCATGGTGGATAAGTTAGATCGCCAAATTACCAAGCATAAAGAAAAAACCGCACAACATAGATAAGTTAGGAGCAAGGTGAAAGGTGCAAGGTGAAAGGTTCAAAAATGTACCTTGAACCTTTTACCTTGAACCTGATTTCATGAAACTATTAATCGTCAGTGGTCTTTCCGGTTCGGGTAAAAGCATCGCTTTGGATACGTTGGAGGATTGCGGTTATTACTGTATCGATAATCTTCCCGTGACCTTGCTGGAAGATTTTATCAACCACGTTATGTTGGTGGATAAGCTTACCTATGCAAAAACGGCGATAGGCATTGATGCCAGAAACCAGAGCGAAAGCCTGATTAGTTTTTCCGACAGCCTGGCGCTAATACGCAATAAAAAAATTGATTGCGAAATTATCTTCATGCAGGCTGAAGAGACTACCTTATTGAAGCGTTATAGCGAAACCCGTAGGCGGCATCCGTTGACGGATTTAAATGTACCATTAAGAGAAGCGTTAGCCATTGAAAAGGAAATGTTAACGCCGATTGCCAGACATGCCAGTGTGATCATTGATACCAGTCGAACCCATTACCATCAGTTGCGTGAACTGATCAGGGAGCGAATCGGCGAAAGGCATGTTAGACATATTTCTTTGCAGTTTCAGTCGTTTGGTTTCAAGCATGGGGTCCCGCTGGATGCCGATTTTGTATTTGATGCCCGCAGTTTGCCAAATCCCTATTGGATTCCTGAATTGCGCGGATTAACCGGTAAAGATCAACCTGTTATCGATTTTCTTAATGAACAAGAACTGGTTGCTGAACTTTTCAAAGATGTCACCGGGTTTCTTGAACGCTGGATTCCCCGATTTGAGGCGGAAGGGCGCAGCTATTTAACCGTGGCTATAGGATGTACCGGCGGTCAGCATCGCTCGGTTTATCTGGTTGACGCACTCGCCAGACAGTTTAAAGGGCCTTTTTTAAACGTTATTGTTCGCCATCGGGAATTGCAATAAGTTTATTGTTGGAAATTCATTTCCGCTAACCGCCCCGGCGTTATGTTTATATTGCGTTTGTTGGCAAAAAACAAAGTGTAACCCTTTCCGCTCACCTTGGCCTTGTATGCCGTCACCGTCGTTTCAGCCAATAGGATAGTGTTAGCGGTTGTCTAGCTTCTACCGCCTGTATCTGAGAATTCAATGTTGAATTTGATAAATGCTTCAAGCGCTTGTACGGCTTCTGTTTGGTCAAAAAAAGGTCCGTAAATACCTTCTTCGGTTCGCCCGCTAAAGAACCATTCTATTAAGCCGGTTTCAGTATTATGTTGGTAAAAAATCCTGTCAAGTTCAGACATTGATAGTGACCTCTATAGAAGTGTCTAGCAAAGTGCCAAGATTTTACATAAAGCTTTACATAAAACAAGCTGGTTGGTGTTTTTTAAAGTGAATAGACGGCTTTTTCCCTGCCAAGATGAACATAGATTCACCGGAATAGGCCAATTTTTGCTACAAAAAAGCCGGTATTACCCGGCTTAGTGTTTATCCTGAGGCTTCCAATTTAAAGCTGGACGATTTTACAGATAACATCCCTTCAAGGGATGTTATCTGTCCAGTGGAAAATGCAGTTGAGCCATGGATGGAATGTTTTATCAGCGTTTATCTGTGTAAATCCGTGTGCTAACTGATTTTTTAGGGTTATGTTATAGGTATGTGATGCTATTCATAAAGACACTCACTCAAATCCGGCGCTTTAACCGGCTTGGACAGCTTACCTTCATGGATCATTTGTAACGCTTTATCGAAATCCGCATTGATAAAACTTCTTGTTAAATGTACGCACAAACAATAAACCTCCGAATAATCATCGGTACTGCCGGACGTGCAATTATGGATTTTCTCAGACAGGATACGCATGATGGATACGACAAATCCATCGTGCCGCCATGTTACCGGCTGGTCTGTAACATCAGTTCCGCGCATGGCAATAGCGCCCAATGCTGTATAAGCAAGATTAACCAAGCCTGCTAATATTTGAACCATTTCGCCTGCCTTAATCGCTTTTAATACTGTGCTGCCTTCCTCCATGAGCAATGCTTGATGCATAACAATATCCATATCGGATAAATGCACATCTGCCCCATGTGCCGCTTGTGGAAATGACAGTGTCTCGTTAAATTCCCTGACTAATTTCAAGTGCTTATTCATGGTTTTTGTCCTCTGTCTGTTATGGCGTTGTAGGGCGGTCGGTCGCCCTACAACTTCTTTGAAGCTATTTATTCAAGTGCTATTTTTCCCTCAATGCAATGGCTGATACCAATCGCAGGCGCGTCCAGAGTCATTTTAATCTCTATGGTCTCAGAACCGTTCAACTTGCCGGTTTCAATGGCTTTGAAAACCGCATGTTCGATCTCACGTTGTGAGGTGATGCCGACATTTTTGAGAAATTTCCTGATTTCGATATTTAATGTGTCTTCATTCATTTTGACCTCCTAAAGGCAAAGCTTCCGCTCTTGCTCACATCTCTTGCCTATATTCATGTGGGCAAAGCAGATTCCATAAGCAAGAAACAACGGAATTCGTTTTTTGATGAAAAACCGGTCGTTGCAACTGATATTCCATCCTTAATATCAATAGAATGATAAAGGCGTGTGTAATGTCGGTTGTCGTCATTACAGCGCTTTATGAGCTGTATTATGTCCCGATGTTATATACAGCAAAAGAATTACTTTTCATCCATGAAAAAGGGACTATCAATTTAAGGACGGACGATTAAGCCTTGCGTATGTTTCCAGCTGGCTCGCTTATTTCCCGTAGTATTTTCAGTGCGCTTTCGTAGTCGAATACCTCAATCTGGCGGGCAAAGTCGGCATAGCGACCGCCCAGCTTTGCGCGTAGCAGACCGGCGGATTTTCGGGCTAATCGGTTGGCGGAAGCGTTGTTTTCAGTAAGCAGGTTGTTCAATTCCATCAGAATTCGATTGATATGTTCCTGATCAATGTTGTCGCCAGTGTCTTCAACCAGCGCAGACTCTTCGGGTAAGCTCAGGATTGCCTGAACCAGTTGCGTCAACTTGTCATCACACTGCCGGGCTAGTGCCGTGCATTCGGCAAGCGTAGCGTTTTGGCGTAAGGCCGTGTCCAGTTTGGTCGCTAAGTCCGAAACCTCGAGTGCGCCAAGAGTAGCGGCGGAGCCTTTTAGGCTATGTGCCAGGTATTTTGCTTGTTGTATATCGCCGTCGGCCAGTCGTTCCTGTACATGTTTCATGTCTTCGCTGTGGGAGTTGGCGAACAGGTGTAGAAGGTATTGATATTTTGTGGTGTCTCCCCTGACTAGGGCTAGGCCGGGTGCGGCATTCAGTCCGGGGATGTTTGCCAGTCGGTTGGCAATGCTACTGTTTGAGATAGGCGTTGGCATTACGCCTGCAACAGGACGGGCCGCCAAATTCGATGCCGGATGGTTCTGTTTAGAATACGACAGCCAATGCAGCAACGTGGCGTAAAGCACCTCAGGAATTGCGGGTTTGGTGACAAAATCGTTCATGCCGGACCCCAGGCAGGCCCGCCTGTCTTCATCAAAGGCGTTGGCAGTCATGGCCAAGATAGGCAAGAGTGCATAGCCGGGCTCGGCGCGAATTGCCCTGGTTACGGCCAAGCCATCCAGTTCAGGCATCTGCACATCCATCAGCACCAGAGCGTAATTATTCGCGCGGAGTTTATCCAAGGCGATGCGACCGTTTTCCGCCGTGTCCACCGACAGACCGACCCCGTGCAGCAATTCCAGCGCGACTTCCCGGTTGATGGGGTTATCCTCGGCCAGCAGCAGGCGAGCGCCTGCATAATTTTGGCGCAGCATGAGCTCGGCATCTTCAGACTTTTGCCTGGATTCGGCAGGCATTACGCCATGCCCCCGCTGGAGCCTGGCGGTAAACCAAAAGCTGCTGCCTTGGCCCAGAGTGCTTTCCACTCCGGTTTCGCCGCCCATCATGTTCGCCAAGTGCTGGGTGATAGCCAGCCCCAGTCCGGTGCCGCCGTATTTACGGGTAGTCGAAACATCGGCTTGGGCGAATGCTTCAAACAGCGTCGGCAGATTCTCTTTTGCGATACCGATTCCGCTATCTTTGACCTCAAAACGCACCAGCAATCCTTGGTCGCTTTCCTCCAGTAACCCGGCGCGCAATGAAATAGTGCCGCGCTCGGTGAACTTGACGGCGTTGCCGGCATAGTTGAGTAAGGCCTGACGCAGTCGTGTCGGGTCGCCGCGCAACCACTGGGGTACGTTAGCGTTATTTACTTCAATACTCAGCCCTTTGGCTGTGGACTGCTCGGCAATCAATGAGCTGATGTGGTTCAGTATCTCATCCAGGGAGAAATCGGTTTGTTCCAGTTCCATGCGACCAGCCTCAATTTTCGACAGATCCAGAATATCGTTGATGATAGATAGTAGATGCTGCGCTGCGGCATCGATTTTGTCCAGTCGTAGATTTTGTTCGGACAGCGATGTGTGTTGACGCAACAGATAGGTCAAGCCGATGATGGCATTCATCGGTGTGCGAATTTCGTGGCTCATGTTAGCCAGGAAAGAACTCTTAGACTGATTAGCGGCATCAGCCATAGCTCGGGCCGACTCCAGTTCCGCCGTTCGACTCGCCACCAGTTCTTCCAGATGATGGCGGTGACTATCCAGTTCATTAGCTATGAGTTTTTTCTCGGTGATGTCTTCCTTTACGGCTACATAATGAGTGATGCGTCCGTCAGGCTGACGGATGGGGGTAATGATGGCGAATTCCACATATTCGCTGCCGTTTTTGCGTCGGTTGAAAAACTCGCCTTTCCACGTTTGGCCTTGGCTAAGGGTATTCCAGAGTGCGGCATAATTTTCCTGAGTCATCTTGCCGGAATGGAGCATGCGCGGGTTTTGGCCGATGACTTCTTCACGGCTGTAACCGCTATTGCGCAGGAAGGCCCCGTTCACGTATTCGATTTTTGCATCCAGATTGGTGATGACGATACTCTCAGGACTTTGTTCCACCGCCAAGGCGAGCTTGCGCAGCTGCTCCTCGGCCTGTTTGCGCGCGGTGATATCGCTGTTTACGGCGTGTAGGCCTAAGTCTACGCCGTTCTCGTCGTAGATGGGTTTACAATGATGACCTATCCAATGCAGGCTTCCATCCTTGTGTACGATGCGCATTTCCAGTTCGACCCTATTGGTATAGGTGTTATTTGCAATATGTTGCCGATAGGCAGCCCGGTCGTCAGGGTGGATGATGTCGAGCAATAACCCGGAATTGGCCAGGAATTCTTCGGAGGTGTGGTCGAAGATGTACTCGCAGGCAGGCGAGATGTATTTAAAGCATCCGTCCGTGCCGAGCCAGAAGATGCAATCGGCAGCGTTGTCGGCCAGTAGGCGGTATTTGGCTTCCGACTCCTGCAATGCTACATGCGCAGCTTCGGCGCGGACGCGGGCGGCGATGGCGTCTTCCATCAGGTTTAGCGCCGCCAGCCGGGCTTGGCGTTGCTCTTCGAGAGCGGTGGCTTGACTTTCACGCAACGCCGTTTCGGCGGCTTGGCGGGCGCGACGCTCGTTGCTTTCATTCAGTGTGCGCTGGATGGCCGGCAGCAGCCAGGTAAGGTTATCTTTGAGGACGAAATCGCTTATGCCCAGACGCAACAGTTCCACCGCCGTTTTCTCGTCTATGCTGCCGGATACCAGGATGACCGGCAGGCCGGGACGATGCGCCCAGATATGTTGCAGGGTGGCGTGGAATTCCATGCCCGGCACGATGTAATTCGAGAGCACTACATCCCATGCGTTCTGCAACGCGGCATCCAGCTCCGCATTGCTGCTGACTTGTCGGCACTCGGCATTCAGGCCATGCTGGTGCAAGTGCTTTTCCAGTAACAGGAAGTCGGCGGGGATGTCTTCGATGACGAGGAATTTTAATGGGCTGCCCATGGTGGTTTTATCGTTTCAGTGGCGTGCATAGCTCGTGACTGACATTAGCACAGAACTGGTTTTTGCTAATGCTGTTTCGCTGTTCCGTTGCGCTAATCGCAAACGATCCTGAGTTTCGCTAAACAGATAGCCCATAACCAGGAACATGCCTACCGAGTGGAGATTGGCCGGGTTGTCCAGCGTCCAGCTCAGCTGGGGAGGAATAAAGAAAAACCGGACGAAGGGCGCAATCCAAGGCCACAGTATCCATTGCAGTCCCAGCGCCATAAACGGCAGCAGGATAGACAGGATTAAGCGCAGGATCATTGGCTCCCCTCCTTTTTTTGTTGTGGCGACTGGGCGTTGAGAAATGCCAACGGATAGACCGGTTCCTGTCCCAGTTGGCGGGAGAGCTCGTTGACCTGTTGTTTCAAGGCAATCATGTCCAGCTCGCGGCCCACTGTGGCGCGGTTGAAGCGCTCAAGCTCCTCATTGCGCTGGGCCAGTTCCTGGGTCTGCTTGTGTAGGGTTTCCTCGGCATCCTTGTGCGCACTAATGTCCGTGATAGTGCCGACCATCCTGAGAGCGGTTCCCGTTGCATCGCGCTCGACCACCCGGCCCCGACCCCGTATCCACTTGATCTCCCCGGAAGGGGTCATTAGGCGATAGTCGAACTCGCAACTCGGAGTTTTGCCTTGCAGGTGTGCTTTCATCGTTTCCAGCACCTGGGCGAGGTCATCAGGATGCACCGTGCGTTTGAGAAACTCCGCGTCCGGCGTGACTTGGTCGGGCCGATAGCCGGTTATTTCGTAGTAATGCGGCGTCAGGTAGGCCAGTCCGCTACGTAAATCCAAGTCCCAAAGGCCGTCGCGGGTAGCATCAAGGGCCAATTGGAGGCGTTCTTCGCTGACCCGAAGCAGGGCTTCGGCCGTCTTGCGTTCGCTAATGTTGATAATAAAGCCGATAACAGCCGGACGGCCCTGATAATCGAAGGCGCGTCCATGCGCCTCAACGTCGATACGACTGCCGTCGCGGCGCAGACAGGCAACAATGTAATGCATGGCGGCAACCTCGCCGTCGATCCGTTGCCGCACATTTTCCGCCACCCGCTCGCGTTCTTCCGGTCTAACCAGGTCGGTAACAGGCACGCTGTCGATCAGCGCCTCCGGCGAGTCGTAACCGAAAATGGCTGCGAAACCGGGATTGACATAGCGGAAGCGGCCATCCTGGATAATGTAAATTCCGGCCAAGGACTGTTCCACTAAGGCGCGAAACCGGCCTTCGCTGTCGCGTAGCGCCAGTTCGGCTTGCTTACGCTCGGTGATGTTCTCGGTTACGATAATAACCTCGCCGTAGCAGGGAGAGTAGATCATGAACGAGAACCAACGATTGAGTTCGCGCAGATAATGTTCCCAACGAGTCGATACGCCGGTTGTGGCGACTCGCCAGAAGACCTTGATTGATTCCGGGTTGTTCTCGCAATAACCGGGGATGATTTCGCTGACCCTGCGTCCTATCACCGGTTCAGTAATGCCGGTGACGGTGGCGAAGGCCGGGTTGGCCGAGATGTATTCCAGGTCTGTAGGGGTCTCGCCTTGAAAGATGATACGGGCATGGACGACGCTGTTCATCATGTTCTCGAACAACGAGCGGTAACTTAGTTCGCTCGCGTGCAAGGCCGCCTCGGCCTGTTTACGCTCGGTAATGTCTCGGGAAATACCGAAGATGCCGATGGTCTTGCCTTCGCCGTCGTACAGAGGTCCCTTGGTGGCGAGGAAAACGCGTTCGCCTTGCAATGTGTCAAGCGATTCTTCTTGGCTAATTATGCGGTTTTCGGCGATCACCCTGCGACCGAAAGCCATCAGCATATCGGCCTGTTGGGAGGGGAAAATGTCCCGGTCATCGCGGCCCAGCATCTCTTCGACCGATTTGCCGACGAACAGGCCGGCAGCCCGATTGAACAGGATGTAGCGACCGTCCAGGTCCTTGGCGAAAATGGCGTCATCCGAACTGTCTGCGATGGTGGCAAGCAGGTTCAGTGCGCTTAGGCGTTCCGCCTGGGATTGCTGCACGGCTTGAGACAGGGCTAATTGCTGGGTCTGTCGCATCAAATAAAACCCGGTGCCGGTTATAAACAGGGCCAGTATGCCGACTAAACCGATCCACGCGGCTTCCCCTATTGCGTTGGCATAAAGCTCGGATTGATCCAGCTTGGCCACCAGTAACCAGTCGGCGCCGACGATAGCATGAACTACGCCGATGACGGGGATGCCTCGGTAATCCACGCCTGTTACCGGCTTACCCGGCAAAGCTGCGTTGCGCAAGGCTTGGCTGGTGAGTAGTTGTTCCGTGGTTACTGATAGGCCGGTCTGTTGCGGGTGTTGCAGTTTGTTAAGCAAGAGTATTTTATCGCCATCAAGCCGAAACAGCAGGATCTCGCTGCCGACATTGGGTTCCGGCCAGTTTTGCAACAGGGTGGACAAGCGGGCGGACAGGTCAATGTGCAGAATGACCAGCGGGGCTGGACCGGGTATGGCCGTCAGTGGAACGATAAAATCCAGGCTTGCGTTGCCGTTTGTATCGCGATACGGGCCGACTCGCTGTACCTGATGGGTCGTTGTGGCGAATTGTGCAGCAGCTTGCAGTGGCGGGGCGAGGGTAGGTGGCGTTTCATTGCTTTCCCACAGTTTCTCCGCTCTTGGATTTAGCAGTATGACAGCGTCGGCTTCCTGGTTTTTGAGTAATTGTTCTAGCCGTATTTGCAGGCGTTCAGGGTTATGTAGATCACTCGATTTCTGCCAGTCGCGGTACTGCTCGGCAAGAAAATCGCTGCTCTGGATGAGGTCCGCATCGTGTTGCCTCTCGCTAAGCCAGTCGGCAATCTGTCGACTTTTCAGCTCTGCAATGGTTTGTAGGCGAGTTATCTGTTCTTTTTTCCGGTCTGTGAAAATATTAATGATAGGGGGGACGGTACAGATAATGACGGTTACCATCAGCAATACAAAAGGCCAAGCCGGTTGTCGGACATCTGCCGGGCTGGTTGTAGGCTCGGTATCGACGTCTATCATGCGCTGTATCAGTCCGTAGAGCAGCAATGAGGTGGCGGCGACGAACAGCCAGCCCTTGACCATACTGACCAGGATGATCTGCTCCGGGTTAGTGAAAAGAATCTGTACCAACTTGTCGGACAGTAATATCCATCCGGCGGCGAACATGGCGTAGATCAGGACGACGGCCAGGATTCTGCCGCGGCTTACTCGCTTTGGTCGGGGAGGCAGGGGGACTGTGTCGAGTGGCATGGCGGCGTTAGCTTAGTGACCAAGACCGGAGGATACGAGTAGATTCATCGAACTTTCCAATGGCGGTTTTTAGGTTCATGGCATTTTAGTCAGGGGTGGGTCGCGATGCTGATCGGCGATGTCGCAGAAGACTTGAAAATGGGCGAGAAAGACATCGGTCATGTCCGGGTCGAAATGCCGTCCTCGTCCGGTTGCAATGAGGATTTTAACTTCAGCGTAAGGCATGGGGTTCTTGTAGACACGTCGGGAAATCAGGGCGTCGAAGACATCCGCCAAGGCCATAATCCGGGCCGAAAGCGGGATAGCGTCATTGGAGAGACTGTCTGGATACCCCGTTCCGTCCCATTTCTCGTGATGCCAACGGGCTATTTCCTTAGCCAGGGAGAGGAATTCCACCGCTTTCTCCGCATCCCGTTCGGCCAGCTCAATGGCTTCGCTGCCGAGCTGGGAATGTGTTTTCATGATTTCCCACTCTTCCGGCGTGAGGGGGCCTGGCTTTTGCAAGATGGCGTCCGGGATGCCGACTTTGCCTATATCATGTAATGGGGCGGAGCGGGCCAGCAAGTGGATATAGTGGTCGGTCAATGTCGATGCAAAGCGCGGGTGGGTTCGCAGGCTCAAGGCAAGTTGCTGGACATAGCGTTGGGTGCGCAGGATGTGGTTGCCGGTTTCAGGGTCGCGCGTTTCCGCCAAGTGAGCCAAGGCCCGGATAGATACTTCCTGGATCGACTCGTTTTCGGCCATGCGTTTGGCAACTTCGGCTTCCAGATAGTCGTTTTGGTTGCGTAGCCAGTCGCGGGCCTGTTTTAGTTCCAGTTGGGTATGAACTCGGGCCAGCACGATGGGCGGTACGATAGGTTTGGTGATGTAGTCCACCGCACCAACATCCAGTCCGTGCAATTCAGCTTCCATCTTGTCCATTGCAGTGACGAATATGACCGGAATGTCGCGAGTGGCGGGGGCTGCACGAAGTTGCTCGAAGACTTGGTAGCCATCCATTTCCGGCATCATTACATCCAATAGAATCAGGTCGGGATGCGGTTCGGTGCTGGCGATACGCAATGCTTTCGGGCCAGAGGCGGCGGCAAGCACCCGGTAGGTCGGCAGTAGTAACTCGCTGAGAACGGTGAGGTTTTCCGGGGAGTCGTCAACAATCAATATTGTTTGTAGGGGGATTTCTGGCATGGGTCGTTCCGTAGTTGGCATGACAACGCTTTTTCGGCTGGAAAAAGACTCTGTCGACTTGGATTATAGGATAACGTCAGGTCATTAGGGAATAAGTAAATTCGTTTGTTAATCCTCGTTGAAAGCGCAATAGCCTTCGCTATTTAAATAGGCGTGCGCGACATGTCTTGCGCTAACTATATACGGCACAGTTATTACAATAATGGTCAAAATTATCCAACAGGTTTTTCAGGGCGTTGTCGCTCTCGGTATCAATCGTTATGACATCGGCTTGTTCTTGTTCCGATAGCGGCTGTGCCGATCGCTGCTGTTGATGCAGTACGGTTATCGTCGCTTCCGATGCATCGTTTTGCCGTTGCTGGATGCGTCTGCATAATTCCTGTTCGGAGGCTTGAAAAGTAATGATATGAAAGGGTGCGCCGCAGTCGTTCGCAAGTTGTCGAAATAGGTCGCGCTGCCCGGATTTAAGGAAAGTCGCGTCGATAATCGCCGGAAAACCCGCATCAAGCACGGTTTTGGCAAGTTCTTTAAGATGTTGATAGGTTTTTTGGCTTGCCTGTTGACTATAAAGTCCATCGTTAATGCCGCTGCCGGTTTGTGCCGATGCCTGATAGCCGAACAGCCGTTTGCGTTCTATATCGGAACGTATCTGGAATGCGCCGATTTTTTCGGCAAGTTGACTTGCCAGGGTTGATTTGCCTGAACCTGAATAGCCATGGGTAATGATCAGGGCGGTTTGGCGATGCCGGGTAAAACGCTCGGCCAGACCGGCAAAAACGGCGTATTCGCAACGTGCCTGATCGGCATCGTCATCATGTTGTTGCGCCATGCGCAATACGGACACTTTAGCCCTCACCAGCGCTCGGTAAACGAGATAATAACGCAACAACGCCAGTCCTTGATAATCACCGGTGTGCTGCATATAGCGATTAAGAAAGCGGTAAGCATAGTGCTCATAACCAAAGCGCAACAGGTCGACAAATAGAAAAGCCACTTCACTGATTACGTCAATCCAGCGCAACATTGGATTAAATTCGATGCAATCGAACAGGGTTACCTTGCCGTTGATGAGTGTCATGTTGCCCAGATGTAGATCGCCGTGACATTCGCGCACATAGCCTTGTTGTCTGCGCTGCTGCATCAATGCGGCTTGTTTTAGCCATTCGCTATCGCCCCATTGCCGGATATTTTGTAGTCGCTGTTTTTGATCGTCATCGCTTAGTAGGGGCCTGATGTGGTCGAAATTCTCGATAAACCAATGCTTGATGTTTGCGCTATCGCCATAGGGGGAGCTTTCGTTCGCCTGTTCAATGGTGTCATGAAAACCGGCGACAAGGTCGGCAAGTTGATCGATTTCATCTGTGTTCAGTTGATCGCGTCCTGCGTATTCGCTTAGCAATTGCCCGGAAGGAAAGCGAATCATCTTGAGGGCATATTCGATGGCTGCGCCAGTGCCGTCTATTTCGGGATGGTCCGGTGTTCCCGTTATCGGCAGGACCTTAAGATACAGCTCGGCGGCCAAGCGCCTGTTGAGTCTTAATTCTTCATTGCAGCAAAAACGGCGTTTTTCCAGTGTGGAAAAATCAAGGAAACCGAAGTCGACCGGTTTTTTGATTTTATAGGCGTATTGTCCTGTCAGCAGCACCCAGGAAATATGGGTTTCAACGATGCTGCAAGCATTGGCTTCGGATAAGGCCTTAATGAGGGTGAGGCTTGAATCCGGCATTGTTTTATTGTCCATGTGGTTAACCCCAGGCGCGATCAATGGTTAAATTTTGGTAATTACTCACCCCTATGCTAATGCTGGCTTCTGTCATATTCAAAGCTTCCGCTTCTTACCTACATCCATGTAGGCAAAGCCAGCTTTGAACTCCTATAGCACCTTTTTCTGGAGTCCAAAGCTGGCTTTGGACAGTAAGAATCGGCTTTGCGGTTAAAAAAGGGGGTGAGTAGTTACAATTATTTCTTACTTTGCTTGGGTTGCGGAATACCGATCCGTCTTACAGGTTAAATGGTTGAACATCGCCGGGTTTTCGCAGCATTTTATTGACTTCGTCAAGATGCAGCTCTTCCTCGACAATCATGTCTCGCGCGTATTCCTCCAACAGCACTGAAACGCCTTCAGAGACTTTCAGCAGTTCAAAATAGGCGGCTATTGCTGTTTTTTCATGCTCCAAGCTTTCTCTGAGAATATCGCCAATGTCATGTTTGGCTGTTTCTAATAATGGGCCGATTTTAAGGGAAGGGTGTCCTCCCAATAATGTCACGAGTTCGCCTGCTTTATGCGCATGAGCAAGACTCTCGTCAGCATTGCCCTTGAGCCAGGAAACAATAGGAATGCGGTTGTAGCCATAAATCATAAGCGAGTAATGCGTGTAGCGAACAACCCCCGCTAATTCAAGCTCCATGATTTTGTTAAGAATTTCTACGGCTTGTTGCTTGTCTTGATCGTTCATGTTGATTCCCCTTTTGTTTAAAAAGTGCATCACCTAATATTCAGATATTCATTAAAACTCTGATAACGATGTATGGCATCGCTTCTGTTTAATGAAGTTCGAGTATAAACCTATCTATATTTGGATAGGTAACTAATCATGCAAAATCAGCAATGCTACGTATTAACAAACGCTTGCAGGTCTCGTTGATACGAAATTGTGTAGGTCTAATCTAACGATATGCTCCATAGCGGTTTTTCAGTTATAATCATCGACTTTTTATTGCCCAAGAGCATTAAACCGTGTCCAGCATAAACAACGACTTATCTACTTTTCAGGGACTCATCCTGGCCTTACAGAAATACTGGTCAGATCAGGGTTGTATTTTATTGCAACCGCTGGATCAGGAAGTTGGCGCCGGGACGTTTCATCCCGCCACCTTTTTACGCGCCATAGGCCCTGAGCCTTGGAATGCTGCCTATGTGCAGCCGTCGCGAAGACCAACCGACGGTCGTTTCGGCGAAAATCCCAACCGCTTGCAGCATTACTACCAGTTTCAGGTGGTGTTAAAACCGTCACCGGACAATATCCAGGAACTGTACCTGGGTTCGTTACGCCATTTAGGCCTGGATCTGCTGGAACACGATGTGCGTTTTGTCGAAGACAATTGGGAATCGCCTACTTTGGGAGCATGGGGCTTGGGCTGGGAAGTCTGGCTCAACGGCATGGAAGTGACCCAGTTCACCTATTTTCAGCAAGTCGGCGGTCTTGAATGCAGGCCGATCACCGGCGAGATCACATACGGCTTGGAGCGCATCGCGATGTACTTGCAAGGCGTTAAAAGCGTTTACGACCTGGTCTGGACTAACGGACCATTCGGCACCGTCACTTACGGCGACGTGTTTCATCAAAACGAAGTCGAAATGTCGGCTTATAATTTTGATCATGCCAACGTCGAGTTCATGTTCGAGTGTTTCAACACCTACGAGCAGGAATGCACCAAGCTGATCGAATTGAACCTGCCGCTACCGGCCTATGAGATGGTGCTGAAAGCCTCACATGCCTTTAATCTGCTGGATGCGCGCCATGCTATTTCGGTGACCGAGCGTCAACGCTATCTGTTAAGAGTCAGGAATTTGGCTAAATCCGTTGCCGAAGTCTATTACCAGCGTAGGGAATCGTTGGGTTTTCCGATGTGTAATTAATGAAATCATGAAATTACATTCTTTGAAAATACAAAATTTTCGAGCTATTAAAAATTTAGATAAATTAGATTTTACTGACAGCTTATCTAAGCCCCGAGCTGTTACTTTGATAGTTGGTCCAAATGGGAGCGGTAAAACCTCTATTTTAGATGCTGTTCAAGTTGTAGTTAAAAGTTTGGAAAACCCCCAGCATCCAGAATTAAGAGAGGGATTGGATTTCTCTGTGCAACAGCTAGTTCATGGTAACAGTCGTGTGAATAATCATGCCAAAATCGAACTGGAATACTCGATTGAAGAAGATGAGGCGGCTGCTATTAATGAGATTTTTCGAGCGTTAAACTTATCTATTCCTTTTGCGGATAAAAAAACAAATATACCGCCTGTTACTGAATCATCAACCGCTATCTGGCAATATCCACCCTCCAATTCACATGAAAGAGAACCTTTTTCTGTTTCTGTTAGTCCAACAGGGGCTGCAAGAGTATTGGGATCACGAGGACAATTAAAACGAGCGATTAGCCAAAATCAAGTATCAAGGAGTATGTTTGAGCGTATAGGTGGAATCTGTTATTTAGATCAAAGACGCTCTTTGATGTTGGTAAGAAGCTTCTCAACGGAAAAAGAAGATAACTTGCTCTATAACGATGTTTTGTCATGGTTGAGGGAGTTTTATCTTAAGCACCAAACCTGGAATCAGGAAAAAAGTGGCGAGTCTTATTGGGCTAGAACGCAACGGCTATTTAATAAAGTATGTTATCCAACAAAATTGATTGGTTTGGAATCCAATGAAGATATTGATACGTTAATTCTTAGTAAAAACGGTGTGGAATACGATTTGTCACAAATGAGTTCAGGCGAACATCAGATTTTAAGAATTCTAGTTGGTCTGGTTTCTGAGCGAGCGAAAAATTCGGTGGTGCTTATTGATGAAGTGGAATTACATTTACATCCTGCTTGGCAAACAAAATTAATTCAAGTTTTGCGCGAAGACATCCAAAGCAATAACCAATATATTTTTACTACCCATTCCCCTTTTATAAAACAACTTTTTTATGAGGATGAAATTATAGATCTAGGAGATTTAGGGGAATGAGTGGAGAACTATTGTACATATTGGTTGAAGGAGAACCAGCAAGCCCTGAATTACCATTTTTACAAAACAGCATAAGCAAAATTTTTAAAGATAATGACATCTCTTATGTACCTGAGGTTTTTGAAATTGGTAGTAGTTCTGTTTTATTTAATTCCAGTTTAGCTAAAACTTTTTATAAACATTCTAAAGCTCATACGAAAATACCAGTTTTAGCGATCGCGGATAGCGATTATAGAGTTAGCCAAGATAAATTATCTAGAGTTAGCCAAGATAAATTATCTATAGAGAACAATGAAATAATTAGCTCTAAAAAGGCTAAAGTTTTGTATTGGCATCGGCATGAATGGGAAAACTATTTATTAGAAGAAACTCAATTGATTGCGGATTTTGTTAATCAATTTCCAAAACAATCAAAAAAATCAGGTGGCTTTTCAAAGAATTCAGACATCAAAGTTACCAAGAATGCTTTGGACAATCATTTAACCGACTATTTTATCGAATCTATCAAAGAAGAATTTTTTGAATGCTTAAAATTTAATCTTAATCCTAAGATAGACTATTCATCTTTTTCTATTCCAAAACCAAATACTTTTGATACAGATACCATCGAAACAATAGGAATTTGGTTTTTAACTTATTTCGAAACCACAAAAATCAGCACGCACCCAACAAGAAACTCGCTCTATGAAGAAATTAAAAGCGAATTTAATTGGCACAATTTGATAAATCAGCCTAGTACCCTGTCACTAGATTTTGCTAAAAATTATTTTAGAGGTAAAGAAGCTTAACTAGCCTTATTGACTTTATTTGTAGGGAATTCAAGTGCAGCTTTAACAAAAGCGAATTTCAAATTGAATTGTTAAAACAAATGAATAACGACTCGTACATCATTAAAGATTTAAAAGACCTTTTATTAAAGGAACTACAGTGATAGAAAAACAGAATTTACTTTTCGAATTAGGTTCGGAAGAACTGCCTCCCAAGACCTTGCTGAAACTGAGCAACGCTTTATTGAGCGGCATCATTCAAGGCCTTAACGCCGCCGAACTAACCTTTACCGGCAGCAAAGCTTACGCCACGCCCAGACGTCTAGCCGTTTTCATCGAAAACCTGTCTACCGCGCAACCCGATAAAACCGTCGAAAAGCGCGGCCCTGCGCTGCAAGCGGCATTTGCGCCGGACGGCACGCCCAGCAAGGCAGCCTTGGGTTTTGCGGTCAGCTGCGGTACCCGTTTCGACCAACTGGAACGCTTGCTTACCGACAAAGGCGAATGGCTCAGTTTTACTCAAGCCGTTAAAGGCCAAGCAACTGAAAACCTGATCCCTGACATCATCCGTCAGAGCATCGCCGGATTGCCGATCGCCAAGCGGATGCGTTGGGGCAGCTTCACTACCGAATTCGTCAGACCGGTACACTGGGCGGTCTTGCTTTACGGCGATAAGGTCATCGACACCGAAATCCTGGGCCTCAAAACCGGTGCGGCTACGCAAGGTCATCGCTTCCACGCTCCGCAAAAAATCACCCTGACTAAGCCGGAAGACTACGCCGATGCCCTGTACAAACAAGGCCGCGTGATTGCCGATTTCGAGCAAAGAAAAACCATCATCCGCGATGCAGCACAAAAAGCCGCCGCCGCAGTGAACGGTGAGGCGCATATCGAGGCCGATTTGCTGGAAGAGATTGCCGCCTTGAACGAATGGCCGATGCCGATCACCGGGACTTTCGACCCGCGTTACCTGGAGCTGCCGCCAGAAGTGCTGATTACCACAATGCAAACCAACCAGAAATACTTCCCGGTTAAAAATGCCGAGGGCGGTTTGCTGGCCAACTTCATTACCTTCAGCAACATTGACAGCACTAACCCAAAATCCATACAACAGGGTAACGAGCGCGTGGTGACCCCGCGCCTTTCCGACGCGGAGTTTTTTTGGAATCAAGATCGTAAGAAAAAACTGGAAGATCGCGTGGAAAGTTTGTCCAGCGTTGTGTTTCAAGAAAGTTTAGGCACGGTTTACGACAAAACTATACGGGTTAAAAATCTCGCAAAATTTATTGCCGGGCACTTGGGGGCTGATATTGAATTGGCCGAACGCGCCGCGTTGTTGGCTAAAACCGACCTGATGACCGAGATGGTCGGCGAATTCGGCAACCTGCAAGGCATTATGGGACGCTATTATGCGCTGGCGGAGCATGAACCGAAAGAGGTCGCCCTGGCGCTTGAACAACAGTATTTTCCCAAACAGTCGGGCAGTCCGACGGCAGGCAGTATAACCGGGCAAATTCTTGCTATTGCGGAAAAAATAGACACACTGGTTGGTATTTTTGCGGTCGGCTTGATTCCTACCGGTGATAAAGATCCGTATGCCTTGCGCCGCGCTGCATTAGGTATCCTAAGAACCATCATCGAGAATAAACTTAACATTAATATTGTTGAGTTAACGGAATTCGCCGGAGCCCAGATTAAAACCGTTTCCGGGCACACTGCTGACCAATCCAAAACAGCCGACCGGGTTATCGATTTTATTTTTGACCGATTGAAAGGCTATTGCCTCGATCACGGCTACACCGCCGATGAATTCGACGCGGTAATCACCGTAAATCCTGCCGAACCGCTGGATTTTATGCAGCGTTTACAGGCGGTTAAAGCCTTTAGACAACTGCCCGAAGCCGAAAGCTTGGCGGCGGCGAACAAACGCATCCGCAATATCCTGAAAAAATCGGATACCGAACCGGCAGCCAGCGTCGGCGCATTGCTTGAGCCGCAAGAAAAACAACTGTTGCAAGCCGCATTGCAATCCGAAGGCGATATTAAACCCTTGCTGGCGCAACGCGATTATCAGGCGACACTCAACCGTCTGGCGGGACTGCGCAATGACGTCGATGCGTTTTTCGATCATGTGATGGTGATGACCGATGATCTTGACTTGCGCGCCAACCGGTTGGCATTGCTGAACCTGCTGTCCGAGCAGTTTTTGACTTGTGCCGACATCTCCAAATTGCAATCGTAACCGCATGGCCGAAGACCGCTACGTATTGCTGGATCGTGATGGCGTAATTAACCGCGACTCGGACGATTTTATAAGATCCCCGGAACAATGGCTGCCGATTGAAGGCAGCCTGGAAGCTATTGCCCTGCTCAATGAACATGGCTATAAAGTCGTTGTAATCACCAATCAGTCCGGCTTGGCTCGCGGCTTATTCGATGCCGCGATGCTGGAAAAAATCCATGCGAAAATGCAGCGTATGACCGAAGAAAAAGGCGGAAAAATCGATGCTATCTATTTTTGCCCGCATGGGCCGGACGATGCCTGCAACTGTCGCAAACCCAAACCGGGATTGCTTGAAGCATTTGCCGCCGACAAAAATGTCAGTCTGGTCGGCATCGCGGTTATCGGCGATTCGCTCCGCGACCTCCAATCGGCGCAGGCGGTCGGTGCAAGCCCGATACTGGTCAAAACCGGTAAAGGCCTACAAACCTTACATAACAATCCTAATCTCAACATTCCCATTTTTGAGAATTTATATGACGCAGCAACATTTATCACATCAAGACCCTAGGCCTAAAAACTATATAGGCTCGGCGCTGTTATTTTTAGGTATCTTTTCTACCGCTACCGTAGTCGGAGTGCTGCTTATGTTAGGCATGTTAACGACGTTCAAAATACGCTGGAAAATCGGCCATGCCTGGTGTGCGATTATCGGTTGGATGACTAGGGTTTTTTGCGGCCTCACCTACGAAGTAGAAGGACTGGAACACATTGACCCGCAACAACCGGCCATCATCTTGAGCAATCATCAGTCGGCATGGGAAACGTTGGCGTTAAGATATATTCTTCCGCCGCATTCTGTGGTCATAAAACGTGAATTGCTTTATCTCCCGATTTGGGGATGGTCGCTGCTTACCCTAAAATCCATTGTCATAAACCGCAAAAACCAACGCGCGTCATTACGTTCCTTGCTCGAACAAGGAAGCAGATACTTAAACCAAGGTTTATGGGTGCTGATTTTTCCGGAAGGCACTCGTGCCGGGGCCAGGGAGGTGTTGAAATTTAATATCGGCGGCGCGATGCTGGCGCATAAAACCGGTTTTCCGGTCGTCCCTGTCGCACATAATGCCGGTGATTTTTGGCCGCGTTATAGTTTTTTAAAATATCCCGGCGTCATCAAGCTAAAAATCGGCCCGGTCATAGAAAGCAAGGGACGCAAAGCCGCCGACATCAATGCGGAAGCAGAGGCCTGGATAACACAGGCTATGAAGGAGATGGACTAAAAGGAGCAAGGTTCAAGGTAAAAGGTTCAAGGCTAAAAACCTTGCACCTGACGTATAATTGCATTATTCACTAATAACGGTAACACTGAAATGAAAAAACTATTGCTCATATCCCTCTCTGCATTATTACTCCCTGCTTGTGCAGATAAAACTCAATATGAACAGACTGTATTGGAGCAAATGCAGTTGGAAAAAGATATTAAAGACTATAAATTATCCCCGGAACGCATGGCTAAATGCGTCGTTGATACGACCTCAAACAACATGCCCGGCGTTTTTGCTCTCGATCCCAAGCGCTTGACTGCTTACCGTAACTATACAAAAATGTTGACGCTGTCTTCGTCTAAAGATCCTAAAAAGACCCTTGAAGAACTACGCAATGATTTCGGCTCGGCAAAAGAACTCGCAGAGGCTCATTCCAACTATACCGAAAGCCAGATGGACTGCCTGTCTGCGCTGATAGGGGAGTCGGAAGAACCCACGAAAGATGAAAAATAACGCTATTGTTGGGGTAGGCTAATCAGCCCAGCTACGGGCGCCGCTCGGTTGCCTTTTGTGCCTGTCTCCACAACTTTGCATACCACTCAGGCTCCGCAACACCGTTTAAACTTTTTGCCGCTGCCACAAGAGCATGGGGCATTCTTGCCAAGATTGGTTTGTAGACCTACTTTGCCGATGGACTTAACCCGTCCATCCAGGTAAAACCAAGCGCCTGCGCGTTTGATAAACTGACTGATCTCATTCATAACGTATTCCTCGCCATCCTGTAAGTAATACGCTTTAAATTCCACCATGCCTTTCGCATCCTGAGCCCCGCCTTTTTTAGTATTAACGATTTCCAAGCGTTGCCAATCGACTTTTTCCTTGGAAAAATCGATCAACTCAGGTCGTACAGTGGCGTCCCAGGTATCCAGCAAATAGCTGGCATTATGCAAAGCATAAGCAGTATAGCGCGAACGCATTAAGGCTACCGCAGTTGCGGACTGTTTTTCGCCGGAATGGAAGGGGCCGCAGCATTGGGTGTATTCAAGGCCCGAACCGCAACGGCAGAGGGTGTGTGTATTCAAAAATAGCTCCTTGTTAAAATGCAGGGTGATTTAAGAGAAAGAACATTCCGTCAAACATCTGGTCTGTAGGGAAAAACAGGGTCCATGGAAGCAAATATAACATAAGCAATACTCGCGAAGGTAAAGCGAATAACCTTTGTATTTAATAGTCGAAATGTAGAGTAGCTAACAAATCTAAAACAAGAGCGCTCTATAATCGGGCGAAACGAAAAGGAAAAATAGATAAGGATGGCCCGCGCAGCTCAGAATTTCATCCGGTCGTCAATGTATAGCTTATGGTTTATACTAATCCTCAATCGACTTTGGCGGCAGGTTATTACCGTAACGCTCCATCGCCGCAACAAATCGCCAACGGGATACCTCAAAATCATGCACAAGCAGCCGGAATATAGCTCAGGGTTTACCTTGACTGAGTTGATGATCAGTCTCGCCATCGCTGGGATGGTGGCAGGGATCGCTATCCCCAGTTTTACTGAGATCATTGCCAGCAACTGATTGACAAGCTATGCCAGCGAACGATGCTTTAACTCAAGTTTTGCTTATTTTGGAACAAGCATATGAATACAATTAACCTGATCCTGCTAGCCAGAGAAAAAAAACTAGAAAGTGCGCGTGCCTATCTTGGACTAGCATTTAAGGACTTTGCCTATCCCGTGTACTTGTTTGGCTCCTACGCAACAGGACAATTTCACGGGTATTCGGATGTCGATATTCTGATCATTTCGCCCGATATTTTATCAGCAAAAGTCTATCGAGTAGTCTGTGACAAAATGACTGAGTTGTGCATGAGCTATGACATCCTTATATCGCCTTCGCTCAATAGATTGGACAGCAGCATTGTTAGTTCTTTGCAAACCATCTCGGCAACCGTTCCTTTCCAGCAACATCAGACTAGCGCCTCACCTTCTCGCTACGAAATAGGCTTTACTCTAATTGAAGTCTTAGTTTCCATGGTTATTTTGGCGATAGGCTTATTAGGCTTGGCCTCATTACAAGGAATTTCACTAAAAAACAGTCAGGATGCTTATTTATACAGCCAAGCAAATGCACTGGCTTATGAAATGAGTGATAGGATTAAAGCCAATAAACGAGGATGGAATCCTTCCGGTACGATAGTAAATATTCCCATTGCGAGCTGTGCCGCTGGGTGCAACACTGTCGCAGCCCCTTGCACCACTGCTCAGATGGCCGCTTACGACTATTGTTACTGGCAGCAAAAAGCTATAACGACACTATCAGCCGGTGCTACAGCCGTTGTTTCAACAAGTCCAAAGGCTGGCTCAACTACCTGTGTTGGGGCCGTTCCATCACTCTGCTTAACTATGACGTGGTCTCGAATTAACCAAGACTTAAGTAAACAAAGTGGCTCTACAGCTCTTCAAAACTCAACCTACGAATTGGAAGTAACGCCATGAACAGGCATCAACAGGGCTATACACTAGTTGAATTGATGATCAGTTTGTTGTTAGGCTTGATGATGATTTCCGGATTCGGTAGTCTTTTTGTGCAAACCCAAAAAAGCTCTGCAATTCAACGCTCGCTCAGTTACATGATGGAAGATGGCCGCTATATACTGGAAGTATTCGGTAGAGAATTACGTCGCTCAGGTTCCCTAAGAAACAAACTGACTGCAGGCGGTGGCGCTGATGTGGTGTTTACCGACGACGTATCTGTATTAGGGTCAGGCATGAATTTTTTGGCTGGCGACTACATTATGGGGCAAGCTAATACCGTCGCTTTCAATGCAGATCCATACGATATTAACCGGTTGGCGCTCAGGTATCAGTTAAACAATATCACTGAATTAGCGCAATCTGATCCTTTTTCCACTAATTCAGCTTGCGAAAGAAACCTAGCCTTGAACGCAGGAGAAGATCCGGCGGTCCAAAAGCACGTAGTAACACTTTATTTTTATGTGGCATTCGATACCTCTACAAACTCACCGGTTCTTTACTGTAGAGCAAAACGGCAAAATCTTGATGATCCTGCTCCCGCTAACAATCCAACATCGACTGCGCAAGCTTTGGTATCTAACGTCCAGCAGCTGTTAATAACCTACGGGGTTGATTCTGATTTTGCTGCTGATGGTGCTGCCAATTATTATGTGGATGCCTTCAATGTCACTAATTGGCAACGAGTCGTCGCAATTAAGTTATCCGTAGTATTACGGAGTGATGATGATAATCTAACGGAATTCCCAGTTGGCTACACTATAGACGGCATAAGTTATCCAGTTACCGACAAACGCTTATATCGGGTTTTTTCAACGACTATTGCATTTCGTAATAAGATTTAATGTAAGAGAGGCCTACATGAACTATGAAGTAATGGGTATATCCCATCAGCGCGGAGCAGTTTTAGCCTTTAGCTTGGTTATGCTGTTACTGCTGACCCTCGTTAGCGTTAGTATGATTCAGCAAAATAAGCAAGAGCTTGCGATGGCCGGAAATACCCTGGAGCAAACCAAGTCGTTAGCACGCGCGGAAACAGACTTAGCCCAAGCTCAACAGTTTATTGATGAGACTCGCTTGAATCCAAATGCTAGCCCCCCTTATAGTGATCGCAGGTGTAATATTGCATCGCAAGTGGATAAAGACGAAGTTATTGTTGAGAGCGCTACCGGTAAGGCAACGGTAACGGGGGTTTATTGCTTAACAAGCACAACGGAAACTGAATGCACTTATACCAATGGAGTTCGTGACGATATATTTGCCTGTAGATGCAAGGATAACGCCGAAGTTTACATTATAAAATGGGAATCTATAGCAGACGTTTCGGGTTACGGTGCACAACGGACTGTTGAGTCTAAATATGCTGTTAATTGTTCTGGTGGAGGGTTCTAAAACGTTTACATTCGATAAGTGCCGTGCTAGGGTCGGCATAGGCGATTTAATTCACACTAATGCGAGGTAATTAACAGACCCATAAAAAGCGGACAGTATAATCAGGCTGTTCATAATTAACTAAACAGGTGGATACGATGAAAACAACTACAAAAAGAAAAATATTGTCACTGACAATCAGCGCGATACTGACAGCGGGAGTAGCTGGTTATCCGATGTCTAGCTATGCTAAGGATGATGGCGGAGATAAGAAGACGAAGGTGGAAGAAAAGAAAAAAGAAGACTCAAGTAAGGCGAAGCCGGCGGTAGCCCATACCGATAGTAATAAACGTAGCGCTACCGATTCAGGAAATAAATCGCATCAAAAAATCACTATCTGCCACGTTCCCCCTGGTAATCCTGAACAGAAACATACTCTCCATATTGCATTTAGCGCATGGGCAGCACACAAAGCGCACACGAATGATAAAGGCCCCGATTATGTCGATTATTTAGGTTCTTGTAACAGCAAAACCAGCACAACCCCCAAAGAAACATTGCACATTATTTCCGGCTGCACCGGTGCTGCCCACGAAACGTTGGAAACCAAAGTACAGTCTTATTTTGAACCCATCACCGTGGCGGATACCGCATTAGACGATGAAGCGGTCGTCACTGCGATGAGCCAATGTCTGGACAAGGGCGATAGTAGCGATAGCAGCGATAGCAACAAAGGCAAGGCGAAAGGGGGAGGTCATGACAGCGTATCGGATAGCGGTAAGCACCATCGGATTAGAGGCTGTCAAGATAAAGGCGATTCTAGTGACAAAAAATACCGTAAAACATTGCAAGATGCCGATACTGCTCGAGACAACAACGCCGCAAAAGGCATTCTTAAAGATCCGGTCGTTGTTTCGGATAGCAGTTTAGACGATAGCGGTGTTTGGAAAGAGTACAAGAAATGTGTAGCAGATACCGGCAGCCCCAATAAAATAGACTCCGGCAAAACAGGTAAGAAAAGAGGCGATTCAGGACATAGTCAGCATATCTTGAAAAGCTGCGGAGATGCACAAGACCAAAAACTGAAAGACGCCATTGTTGCATACAAAGCAAAACCCAGCAGCAAAGACATTATTCTGACTGAAACCAGCTACACTGACGTTTCGATTAAACAAGCCGTAGATGCATGTGTTAGTGCCGGAGCTACAGACAGCATAACAAGTGCATTCTCAACCAATGTAACCCTACCTTGCGTACCTATCACAAAC
This sequence comes from Methylobacter sp., assembly GCA_004299305.1. Taxonomy (GTDB): domain Bacteria; phylum Pseudomonadota; class Gammaproteobacteria; order Methylococcales; family Methylomonadaceae; genus Methylobacter_A. The sequence goes on along the minus strand of SCPZ01000125.1, from coordinate 9,653 downwards.
GCGACCATCACAAACGCGGTTGTAAATGGAAGTACCATTACTGGAGGTACTGTAACCGCTGGAACCAGCGCCACGGCAAATGTCATTGGAGGAATACTCTCAGCAGGAACAGTCTCAGGGGGAACAACTTCAGGAACAACCCTGACTGGTGCAGACATATCTTGTGCAACAGTTTCCCCGGTTACAGCCAGTGGTCGACTAAACTTCAGGGAAAATACTGCGCCCATCTCTCCAGAACCGACAAGTGGTGATGTGAAGTAATGCATACACTTTAACTTAAACTATTGCGCTGGTTTCTGCATGCTTGACACATCAGTCAAGTATGCAGAGCCGCACTATGCTCATGATGAATAACAATAGAGATAGCTTTACACAGGGTTTTTCGTTTATCGAATTACTGATCGTAATCGCCATTATAGGGGTTACATTATCGATTGCCGTGCCCAGTTTTCAATCACTCATTGCCAGTAATCGCTTAACGACTTCAGCCAATAGCCTGGTAAGCGCATTACAATTAGCTAAAAGTGAAGCTATAAAAAGCAATCGTCTGGTTGTCGTCAGTAACAATGGCACATGGGCAAATGGCTGGGTTGTTTTTGCAGAAAAAAACTCATTAACTAATTTCGATCAAGATAGTGATGAGCCTACCATTAGTTCCTTTGACCCGCTTAACACGGGATTCACTGTAAACCCTACCAATGTATATGCCAACAGGGTCATTTATCGTCCGGATGGACGTAGTACCGCTAATGGAAGTTTCTATTTTTGCTCACCCCCTGATATAGCCGATTTTCGCAGGGTAGTCATAGCGCCTACAGGCAGAGTTCGAGTTGAAACACCTGCCAGCTCCGGAATAGCCTATGGACCACCAAATTGTCCGGGTAATGGGTAATATTGATACAAATCCCCGCTTAGCTCATCAGATAATTCTTTAAAAAAATCAATGTAACATCCGCAAAATCAAATTTAATCATGCCGGGTGCGCATCGCCTACCATTTCCAAACACCACTCCAAGCTCAATAGAAACACCCTAGTCCGCTAAACATGAGGAAATAAACAATGAAACTAACTCTAAATCCTATCGCAGTTTTATTGTGCAGCATTACACTGGCCATTGTCTGCTTTTACGCGATTGCTGCGGTGTACTATCCAGGTGTCTATGTTATTAGCACCTACGAAGATTTGTATGGCGAATGGACGCAAACTTATGGTTTTTTAGCAACATTTGTTTTTTCGACGCTGATTTCACTCAATAAAAATCATCCGCAACGCTGGTTTTTTGTATTACTGGCGATAGCCAGTTTTTATGTATTCATGGAAGAAATATCGTGGGGGCAACGCATCATTGGCTTTGATACGCCAGATTTTTTCCACAATAACAGTTATCAAGACGAAGCTAATCTTCATAATTTATTAACGGGCCCAGTCGATTCGTGGAGTAAAACGCTATTAACTTATTTTGTTGCCACGGGTTTAATTGCTTATGGCGTAGCTTTTCCGATTGCCTTGCAAATTAATTTTAAACCGGCACTGTGGTTAACCCAATGGAGGATAGCAGCCCCACCGCCATTGTCGTTAATGCCTACTTTTGTAGTAGCCGCTGTTTTAGAAGTCGAGCCGTTTAGTTTTAATGAAGCTGAAGTCGCCGAATTGTTGGTGGCGTGGGCGCTGGCGTTTACCGCATTGAATAGCTGGCTGTTAAGTCGCAACGCACAAAATAAATCAGCGCTGCCTTATGCCGCAGTGTTTCTCGTCGCAATCGGAGCCGCATGGGGTACAACGACATTACTGTTAAATTCACCAGGACAACGCAAAGAAATTGATAGTCGACTCGCTAACGGTTACGAAAAATTTGCCGATCGCTATGAAGGTTATGATTACACTTACGGCGTTTCTGAAGTTCTACAGCTCTACGATAAACTCAAACCAAATAATACGGTAATTTTACGCCAAATAGCCGACAACCTAGAGATATTGGGTGAAACGGAAAAAGCTCAGTCATTTATGCAAAAGGCCGTTGATGAGGGTTTACGACGTGTTAAGGAAGATGAAAACAACATTCAAGCTAATGTATCATTAGCTAAAAGTTATCGTAAACTCGGTGACTATAGCGCAATGGCTGTTTATGCCCAAAAAGCTTATCAGTTGGCGCAAGTTAAACAACAAGCAGAACCAAATAATGCCTATTGGGCGTATTGGTTAGCCAAAGCCAGTGAACAAACCAATCGTCAGCAAGAAGCGTTTAAATATTATCGTAAAGCGCATCAATTAGAACCTAACTCCTCGCGCTATGCCGAGGCCTATCAACAAATGAAAGAAATTATGCTTGACTATGAGAACTAAAATACGCGGTTTTACTTTAATCGAACTTATGATCGCAGTGGCGATTTTAGGTATTTTGGCGTCTGTGGCCATCCCGAATTATCGCGAACATATAACAAAGAGCAAGCGAGCAGAAGCTCAAGGAGCGCTGGTAACTTTTGCAAACGCGATGGAACAATGGCGATTAGAGCGAGGTAGTTATTTGGGGGCGGCACAAGGAGGACTCGATTTCGGCCCACCGGCTATTTTTTCAACTACCGTTCCTATTTCAGGCGGAAAAACAAATTACACGTTAACCATTAAATCTGCAACATCAACAAGTTACACTTTAGCCGCAACACCGACAGGCTCACAAGCTAGCGATGGTTATTTAGAGCTTACAAACGATGGAATTAAAACATGTGAAGTTGCTAGTTCTTGCCTGAATGGGCCATCATGGTAATGTATCCTGCCCCCCGGCATTTTATGTATTCTTTGTATTTTAGTAACTACTCACCCCCTTTTTTAACCGCAAAGCCGATTCTTATTGTCCAAAGCCAGCTTTGGACTCCCGAAAAAGGTGCTATAGGAGTTCAAAGCTGGCTTTGAACATGACAGAAGTCAGCATTAGCATAGGGTGAACGCGGTTTTTTTCACCAAAAAACCGTTGTCATAATTACCCCCCTATTTTTAATACCCCCCGTTTGGAAATATCCGAGTGAGGGTCAGGTCAGATCACAATACGGTTGACTTAAGCGGTACAAAGCCCTCTCCAGAGGGAAAGGGTGACGACTGCACGGATGCAGGAGGTAGAGCACCAAAAGTAGGCGCTTTAGGCGACGCAGGGAGCAGTTGCCGAGGGGGAATCAAAATAAGGAAAAAAGCTTATTTGCAACCTTCTCCTGGAGGGAGAAGTAAAGTATTGAGGTCAGATCATCCCGATCATGGCGGATTGCCTGCGCTCATTTTAATTTCTCAATGTCATCAACTGTTAACTTTGTTATTTTTGCGATAACGCTAATTTCAAAACCTTCGGAAAGCATTGTTTTTGCGATTTCGATCTTGCCTTCGGTTTTGCCATCATAAAACGCAGTGTCTGTCACCGCTTTTGCTTCGTTATATGACAAAATACTTTTTAAATACGCATCGTATTGATCGCTACTTAAATGGGACACTTCGGCTATATCAAAGCCTTTTTGAAAAATCGGCTCGTTTAAAATCGCTGGAATATGGTCAAAGTCTTCCAAATGCTTCAGAAAATAAACCCACTTATCAAAATGGGTTTCCAGTTCATGTTCCTGTTTGTTAAACAGCGGCATTTGCAAAAACTTGAAATGCAATTTGTTATAAAACACATCGCCATCTTGGTCTTTTAAACACACATCGCGGCGAAACTTACGCTCATCTTCCTTTTCGTCGTATTTAAAATCTAAAATCGCAATGAAATAAACCGGCAGTAAATAAAAATCCCACAGCCCTTTTTTGCCTTGGTCTCGAATCGGAAAAGTCGAATAAAACAGCGAACGGTCTTTGAAAAACTGCATTTTCGCTTTTTGCATTTCAACAATAAAACGCTCCCCCGTATTGCTTTGGCAATAAATATCGAAAATAGATTTACGCTCGTCGAGGGTGTCCGACATATTCTCTGGATTTTTAAAGCTCAATTGGGCGATTTGATGTTGCGGCGGCAACAGTTGATTTAAAAAATCAATTAACAGGTCTTTGCTCGCTTCTTCGCCAAACAGTTTTTTAAAGCCAAAATCCGTATACGGGTTGAGGTATTTGCTAATCATGATGCTTCCTCGTTTTTAAGGCTTTAAATTTAAAACCGCATTCTATCATCCAGCCATAAAAAAACCGCCCCCAGGTTTCCCCAAGGGCGGTTTGTTCAATCCTGTTTTACCACGAGATGTGTCGGGTTATGCTATCGCTAACCCGACATGGCTACAGAAATTTAATCGTTGCGATCACTATCCCACCAACAGTAAGTGTAGTTGCAAATGACCAGACCATAAAATGATCAATGCGTGTGGTAAGTTGATCAAAGCGTTTCGTCGTTTCAACCTGCATTTGCTCAAAACGCTTATCCACCTGTTCAAAACGCTTATTCATATCCAGCTGCATTTGCTCGAAGCGTTTATCTACCTGCTCGAAGCGCTTATCTACCTGTTCGAAGCGCTTTTCCATCTGCTTGAAGCCTTCCAACATTAGCTCCCGCTGATGTTTCAACTCCTCTTCCACGCGGATGGTTCTTTCCCGTAAATCCAACTCATAACGTACATTAGCGTTTAATGTCTCCGGCATTTCGGATAATGCTTTTTTTATGAGCCACTGAATTTGATCAACATCTTCTTGTGCTAAAGCCATTTTTATCGACCTTTTCTGCCTTTTTATAGATGCTTTGGACTATAACATACAAAGCATAGATATTCATTTTCAGCACAAACAAAAAAACCGCCCCCAGGTTTCCCCCAAGGGCGGTTTGTTCAATCCTGTTTCACCACGAGATGTGTTGGGTTACGCTAGCGCTAACCCGACCTACATGGCTCGTGGGCAGAAAAGCATCACCATACAGCGTTAGAAAGCAAAATCGCCAATCACTATCGTAGGCGCACCTGTTAAGGAGATAGCAAAATCGGCAGTTCCGTTACCGTCAACATCAAAACTGACTAAACCGGCGTTGGTATGTGTTATTTCTGGGCCTGAACCGCTAAAAGCAGCATCCAGTGCTCGTAGAGTAGCTGATGTTCCGCCAAAAATAGCACTCACATCAATCTTGTCAGCACCCGCCGTTTTAAAATTAGTAATGACATCAAAATTTGAAGTTGTTGATTCCGACGCGGCGTTATAGATAAAAGTATCAATACCTGCACCACCCGTTAAGATATCTTTACCGGCGCCACCGATAAAACTATCGGCACCGCCGTTACCAACCAGGGTGTTATTGGCGGTGTTGCCGGTCAGCGTGTTTGCACTTGCATTACCGGTTCCGTTAATAACGGATGTTCCTGTTAAGGTCAGGTTTTCGACATCAGCATCGGTAATAGTGTAAGTTACACTGGACTGGACGGTATCTGTGCCCTCAGTCGCTGCTTCTGTAACGGTATCGCCGCTAGCGTCAACAACGTAAGTATCATTATCGGCGCCGCCACTCATAGAATCAGAACCGGTACCGCCGTTGAGAATATCGTCTCCGGCACCACCATTCAAGGTATCAGCACCGGTACTGCCATTCAGGGTGTTAGCCGTCGCGTTACCGGTGATGACATTGTCGAGAGTGTTGCCGGTACCGTTGATATCCCCACTACCTGTCACCAGTGTCAGGTTTTCGACGTTACTACCCAGAGTATAGGTAATGCTGGATTCCACCGTGTCTGTGCCATTATAAGTAGCGACAGTATCACTTGCAGCGGAAGCTGAAACTTGAGCGGCGGTACCCGCAACTTCAGTGACGGTATCAGTAGTGCTGTCTACAACATAAGTATCATCACCGGCGCCACCAGTCATGGCGTCATTACCGGCTCCGCCATCGAGCCTATCAGCGCCGAAGTTCCCGGAAGCTAAAGTACCGTCACCGGAGATCAGTGTGTCATTACCTATGCCGCCGTTCATGGTATCGGCACCGGTACCGCCCGTAATAACATTATTTGAAATATTGCCGGTAACCGTTACACCCGTTGTGCCGGCTGTAATGGCTGACAAGGCGCCGGTAGAGGCGTTAATAGTTGCGGTGCCGACAGTGAGGTTTTCCACATTAGCGGCTAGGGTTAAACCACTAACGGTAGTAATAACCAAGTCGGTGCCTCCGCCGTCGAGTTCAGTGATAGTCTCCCCGCTAGCACTGGTAATAAGATAGGTATCATTACCGAGACCGCCTTTGAGGGTATCTGTGCTCGTTCCCGTCCCTCCTTTCAATATATCACTACCTGCACCGCCATCTAAGGTCGTGGCGCCTGAGGTGATGGTGCTAGTTAGGGTGTTATTGCCGCTGTTACCGGTACCACTACCTGCTGCTGTAAGCGTCAGGTTTTCCAAAAAGCTGAAGTTGGCTATAGTGGCTGTGCCGCCGGATTGTAGTGTGTCGATCCCTGCTGAGTCTACAAAGGTTTTGCTCGTTGTCGTGCTAACCACATAGGTATCGTTACCGGTACCCCCATCAAGCGTATCAACGCCAGCCAAGCTGGTTAGCGTGTCATTACCCATTCCCCCTGTCAATACGTTATTACCTGAGGTGCCGGTAAGACTGTCGCTATAACGGCTACCGGTGAGGTTGTCAAAATTAGAAATAGTGTCCGAACCCGAACCCGTTGTGGCTTGAGCTCCAGAAGCAGTCAGAGAGACGGAGACGCCTGCTGTCGCACCATACTGGTAAGAAAGCGTATCTGTTCCGCTACCGCCATCCACGGAATTGTCACCGCTGTTGGCATAAATGATGTTGTTTAGAGTGTTGCCGGTGCCGTTGATCGCAGTAGCGCCCATTAGGCGTAGGTTTTCTACGTTGCTACCTAAGGTAAAGTCAGCAGTAGAATATACAATGTCTACACCAGTAGCACTGGCTTGTAGTACGGGAGTAGTACCACTACCCGCAACTTCGGTGACAGTATCAGTGCTGCTGTCAACCAGATAGGTATCGTTACCTGCGCCGCCAATCATGATGTCATTGCCGGTACCGCCATCCAGTACGTTATTGCCGGAATTACCGGTAAGGGTATTGGCCAGAGCGTTACCGACACCCTGAAACGAGCTACCTGCCAGCGTTAAATTTTCCACATCACTCGGCAATGTATAATCGACGCTACTGATGACTAAATCGGTACCTGCCGCTCCTGTAACAGTATCACCTGCGGTGATCACAAACGTATCATTACCGGCGCCGCCAGTTAGGATATCCATGCCGCCGCCGCCATCAAGCTTGCTGCCCGTAGCCTTAGCAATTAGGGTATCGCTGAATGCCGAGCCAATGGCGTTCTCGATGTTAGCCAATTTATCAACCCCGGCACCGCCAGCGGTAACCCCCGTAGCCAGGTCAATTGTGACGCCTGATGTGGCAGTGGCGTAAGAGATAGTATCGCCAGCAGCCGAATTAAGTAGACCATCAAAGTAATCGTTGTAATCAGTGCCTAGAATGATGTTATCTACATCATCATTGGTCGTACTCGAAGTGCCGTCGCCAATTTGCAGTTTACTGCCGTCTGCAAATATAAAATTTGTCGAAGAAATCTTTTTAATATCAAAATTGGTTAGGGTGTAAGTTTTGGCACCGGTTATTATAGCGGTTGTTGAGCCTGTAATGGCTAAGCTGGCAGCCGTTATTGATTCATCATCAAAATTAAAAATATCAGCTGTTGAGACTACTGCATTATGACCTGCAGTATAGGTGGTAACGCCATTGACTGTGGTTGCACCGGCAGCGTCAAATATGGTGGTGGCGGTTTGGGAATAGTTATAAGTAGACATGGTATATCCTTGTGTTTGAATGAATAAAAAAGCAGGTTAAGCGTCAAGTCTAAAGATTAGTGCGTAGGTTGCGACGGGGTAACCCAACATTTATCGGTCGATGCGATGGGTTACGACTATCGCCTAACCCAATCTGGCTACTAATTAAAAGGCGTGGGGAATAAGTAAAGATACTAACTTTAAATATGAAGCGCCTAAAACGAAGCCCTTATCTATTGTTGCCAGTATCCGTGCGATGAGAGCCTTGTGCGATTTTAATAACCCCAACATAAAATTCTAAGTCGGGGTTATTAACCTGCATGGCTTTATACCCTTTCAACTGGGTATCTTAGCTGCTCCCATTGATTTCAGGTTTTAGCAAATATTTGCTGCTTTGCATGTTCCTGCATTTGTCGTGGTATCCCAAGTTACTTTTCCGTCGGCAAAAGTAGGCGTGAGTATATAAGTTTCTCCTTCCAAGCCATTTACCGCCGCTCCTGTAGCACCCACTGCAGTTGCTGTAATGACGCCATTAGCTGCCGTTGTGACACTGCTAATATTACCAGTTGATACCGTGACATCTACAATGCCGTTAGATCCTCCTACGCAGTTGCTCAAGCCGCCTTGATCTTGAGCGCATATCTCTACAGCCGTTTTTATGCCTGCCGTAGCAAGCACTACTTCGGAGAATTTCGCTTTTTTGGTGTAAGTCTGATAAGCCGGCAGCGCAATTGATGCCAAAATACCAATGATTGCTACAACGATCATTAATTCGATTAAGGTGAAACCTTGTTGTGCTTTTTGCATAGATAATGTGTTCATGAGTAAATCCTCTTTAAATTAAAAAATAAACCGCAACAAAACAATAGGCAGAACTCGTGCCACAACTCAGGTGCATTGTTATGCTATTTTAGCTCGTCTTATAATTGCTGATAAAACAAGTAAATAGACTTTATTAAGGTGCAATTTACCTTGATACTATCTTTTAGAATTTTACTTAAGGTATCATTTTCTATTAGCCGTGCTAATAAGCCAGTTATGCCTACTTAAAAGCTATGTCATGATGTAAATGCCTGCCGAAAAGCTATATCAGGATAAAAATGCCTGTCGAAAATCTATGTCATGATAAAAATGCCTGAAAAAAAGCTATGTCATGATGAGAATGCCTGTAAAAATGTTATGCCAGGATGAAAATGCCTGTCAAAAATCTGTGCCAAACACCTTACAAAAGGATATAACATGCAACACGTCAGCCTCCAAGCCGCGATTACCTTAACTGAACTGAGTGAGCGGACTATAAGACGCCGTCTTGTCGACGGCAGTTTAAAATACGCTGCCGATAATGAAGCCCATTACAAAACCAGGATCTGTTTTGATTCGATCAAAAGCGATCTTTGTATTGCTCTTGATCCTGATGATATTGAGCTTATTAAGCGTGCTGACGCTGGGAATGCCAATGCACAAAATGATTTAGGCTTACTTTTTTTGGAAAAAAATAAGCCGAAAAGCGCTATTTATTGGCTGGAGTTGGCAACAAAGCAAGACTTTGCCGATGCGATGCACTTGCTAGGGCATTGTTATTTGGAGGGTAATGGTTTGCCTAAAAACTATTGTCTTGCCATTATGTGGATTGCTAAAGCGGCCGCCTTAGGTCATCCGATAGCGCTTGAGCAGATTCAGTCGATACAATTAAAAGGGTAAGGGGAGTGATAATAAATACTGTACCCAGCTATCGCTCCATCAAGTACACCTCGTTCCCACGCGCCGCGCTCATCTTTATACACAAGTGCCTACGGGACACCGTCATCCCGGCAGGGATTGCCGGGATCCAGGCTACATGGACGTATGCAGCTTGCCATCCATGGCACTGGATACCCGCTTCCCGGCGGGTATGACGAGTTACTTGGATGCTTGT
>SCPZ01000124.1 GCA_004299305.1 Methylobacter sp. | reverse complement strand
GCTCCCTCTCCTGTTGGAGAGGGTTGGGGTGAGGAGAATAAAAACAAGCATTTATATCCCCCTCATCCCAACCTTCTCCCTCAAGGGAGAAGGAGCCGGTACTTGTGTAGATACTTATGCGCTTTAACTGGGTAGCCATCAGTTGCACACAGCAACAATCAGTGACTTAGCGTTGACTTCAAACGTGTCGTTTAAAGTCATGCGATTAATTGCAAGCTATTGATAATTAACACTGTTATTGATATGTTGAGTTAAGGTGCAATTTAACAAAACCCTAATAAAAACCGCAGCTAAGCGAGTAATACAACAGCCAATACACAGAGTTATCCACAGGTTATTGTGAATAAATGTTGATTGTTATTTTTCCGCAGAGTTTTGTGTCGGTGCAATGCTCAATACGAAAACGGCAGACTGGATGCGGCTAATCCAGTAGAAAATTAGCCTGTTTTGGCTGGTCATCCGGCGCCGCGTCAGTGGTTTGGTCTTTTAAATTAACCCCCGAAAGCTGTAGTTTTTCAGCTTCATCGATTAAAAACAGCAATTTCTTTAGCGCCTGTTCATAACTCAGGCCGTTTTGATGAATATTGGAAATGCAATTGCGTTCGGCATCGGTGCTGATGCCAGACCTGGCCTGATAGGTGAAGTAAATGCCCATGCTGTCGGGCGAGCTTAAGCCGGGCCGTTCACCGATCAAGACAACGCATAACCTGGCGGCATAGTGTTCCGCGATAGCATCGCCAATCGCTACTCTTCCGTGTTTTACCAGACACATCGAAGGCAGTCTGTAGCCCTTTTGTTGCAGTTCGGGCAGCAATAAACTCAGGAACGGTACGGCGTGGTGTTCTATAGCGGTAGACGATAAACCGTCGGCAACCACGATAACGGCATCGGCCTGGATTGGGCTTGTGTGTTGTAAACAGGCTATAGCCGATGAACTTAACAAGCGTCCGAGATCGGGGCGCTGCAAATACATCGATTGGTTTTCCGCCTGGCTTTGCAGGGTCAGCGTTTGATAGCCAAGCACACTCAAGCGTTGTTCGAGTCCTGCAAAATCCAGCGCTATATCGACCGCATCGCGGGCCAGTGCATGGGCCAACTGAAAATCCAAACAGGCGCGAGTCGGCAGGCTCATTCCCGCCCGTCCTAAAGCGATACGCGCCGGGGTGAATTGTTTCAAGCTGTGCCAAGGATCTTGGGCAATTGCCGGTTCATTATCGTTGCTCATCGTCGCCACTCAGATTTTGTAAAGCCGACTTAAATAAGGCCGGTAGTTCAGGTCGTTGTTGCAATTGATTTGCCGCGTTAAAAATTCCGTGTTGTTGCAGCCATTGCTCAAATTCGGGCGCGGGCCTGAGTCCCAGCACTTGGCGCAGGTAAAGCGCATCATGGAAGGATGTGGATTGATAATTGAGCATCACATCGTCGGCGCCGGGGACGCCCATAATAAAGGTGCCGCCGGCAACGGCCAATTGGGTCAGCAACATATCCATATCATCCTGGTCGGCTTCGGCGTGGTTGGTGTAGCAGACATCGCAACCCATCGGCAGGCCCAGCAGTTTGCCGCAGAAATGATCTTCCAAACCGGCGCGGATAATCTGCTTGCCGTCGTAAAGATATTCCGGGCCGATAAAACCGACCACGGTATTGACCAGCAGCGGTTTAAATTTGCGCGCGACCGCATAAGCCCTGGCTTCGCAGGTTTGCTGATCCAGCCCTTGATGGGCATTGGCGGACAGCGCACTACCTTGTCCGGTTTCAAAATACATGCAGTTATCGCCCAGCGTGCCGCGGCCCAATTCCAGAGCGGCAAGATGCGCTTCCTGTAATAAATCCAGGTTGATGCCGAAGCTGTCATTGGCTTTTTGCGTTCCGGCTATGGATTGAAACACCAGGTCAACCGGTGCGCCCTGTTCTATGGCTTTCAGGGTCGTCGTTACATGCGCCAATACACAAGATTGCGTCGGAATTTGATAACGTTCGATCACCTCATGCAGCATGTGCAGCAAGCGCGAGGTTGCCTCAAGATTGTCGGAAGCCGGGTTAATGCCGATAACGGCATCGCCGCAACCATACAGCAAGCCGTCCAGCAGGCTGGCGGCGACACCGGCTGGATTATCGGTAGGATGATTGGGTTGCAAGCGTGTGGACAAGCGGTTTTCAAGACCAATGGTGTTCCTAAAGCGGGTAATCACGCGGCATTTTTTAGCGACCAGGATCAAATCCTGGATGCGCATGATTTTACAGACGGCGGCCGCCATTTCCGGGGTTACGCCTGGGGCTATAGCGCTTAGCGCTGCGGTTGTCGCCTGCTCGGACAATAGCCAGTTACGAAAATCGCCGACCGTCAGGTGACTGATGGTCGCAAAAGCCGCGCTGTCATGCTCGTCAATAATCAAACGGGTGACTTCATCCTGTTCATAAGGCACCAGCGCTTCATTAAGAAAGCGTTTTAGCGGCACATCGGCCAGCACCCACTGCGCCGCGACCCGTTCAAGGTTATTGATCGCACCGACCCCGGCCAGATAATCGCCGGAACGCGCCGGTGCAGCCTTAGCCATCAGCTTGCTCAGGGTTTTAAAATCGTAGGCCTGGTGGTTTATGTGAGTCTTATACATGAGCGGGTATTCGATTACCAAATTTTAGCGTTGAATTTTAAATCATTACGCACCACTAACTGATTTCCGGTCTGTCCTATTACATATAAGCCCTGTCGATAGGCATATTGAGCGACATTTTCAGGAATAACCATGGCTGTTACCGCGCCCATGACTTGTTTGTTGCTATAGGCGGGCAATAAACGTTTTAGTTTTTCCAGGCGTTCCAAGTGGTCATTGACATCATCAATGCTGAGTGTACTTTTACATTCGATAGCGATTATATCGGTGTCATTAACGACCAATAAATCCACTTCAATGCCTTCGCCATGACGGGTGGAGCTGACATTCCGGTGTACTTCATGGACGTCAATACCGCGCTCTTGAAACAATCGCACAGCGGCGGGGTGTACCATTTCTTCAATAAAGTCGCCGAGTTTATTGCTTAAGCGGCCAATGTTTTCGGTGACTTGCTTAATTTTCTTGTCGGTTTCCTGAAACTTTCTATCTGTTTCCTGGAATTTTCTATCGGTTTCTTGAAACTTTCTATCGGTCTCTTGAAAAAGTTTCCAAATATCTTCTAATGTGGGCTGGGCAAGGTTCATGGCGTTCTCCAAAAGTGTTGGCTGTATTTTAACAAACACGGGATTTTTTGAGAGACAAACCGCCTGTTTACGGAAAAGGCGGTTTGGAGGCACATATCTATTTGAACGGATTGAGAATAATCAACTGGTGAAGACGTTTTTCATCGTCATCACTCAGACTGTACACAACGATATTGGTGTCCATAAAGTTAGCGTTCATTAGCTTCATCGCGATTAAAGACAAATCCTTTAAAGCTTGTGCGATAAGGTGCAAAAGCGGCTTCTAATTCAGCTATTTTCTTTTCTGTATCAATATGTTCAGTATTGATAGCATAACGAGTCTTTAAGTAGCCAATAAAGTCCAGTACTTCGGCGCGTAAGTTTTCGGGAAGTATTTGTGATTCTTGGTAAATTAAATCTGCGGTATTCATAAGAATTATTTTATGTGTGGAAAAAAGTCGGCGGCTTATTAGTTGAGTTAGCGATTAAAGGATGAAGTCGGCTGTGGTGGGCACAACATCACCTGGACCTGTAGGTATAATGAAATCCGAATGCTTGTCAGCATCTATATCACCATAAAGCAAGCCAGTCGAATTGCGCACCTTGTATAGGCTTACTGCCTAAAAACGAAAACGCTTGGTCATCTGCTCGTTGAAGATTCGTATCAACGGCAGACAAGTCGATTTTATCGCCCGCTGCAAAGTCAGTAACTGTATCATCATTGCTAGACAATCCGCCAACATCATCTCCACGCGGCGCGTTGAAAAGCAGACTGCCGCGCGGATGGCCTGAAGTTCAGGTAGCGCGGGGAACTTAGCGTGTAGATTTCGTGGCTCCTATGTCCCGTATTCCATTGCACTTCAGACGAACCACCGTTCACTCCGGTCCCGCCGCCAACGCAATCGCCGCCCGTTGATTCTTGGTAAACGACAACGGCGGAAGACGATCCTCAAGCAAGGTATCGACAATAGTTGCCGAGGCATTGGGTTTGGCAAATCGCAAGGCGTTGAATTTCATTCGGGCTAACCGGTCAGGATCTTCCAGCAGGCGTTCCAGTTTGAAGGGGAGGGTGGTCAAGTCGTTGCACTTAACGGCGATGCCTTCTTCCAACAGATGGTCGCTGTTTCTTTCCTCTTGGCCGGGGATGGGCGACACCACGCACATCGGCAGGCCGCAGGTGATAGCTTCGGCGGTGGTTATGCCGCCGGGCTTGCCGATAAAAATATCGGCTATTTTCATTAGTTTGTGCATTTCGTCGGTGTAACCCAGCACCTTAAATTTGGCGCTACGGCTATCGGTTAATTGCAAGATGCGTTGCTTCAGTTCTTCGTTGCGCCCGCAGATAACTACTGTTTGCGCGTCGCTATTCAAGTTCAGCAGCCGTTCCACCATGTATTCGGTGGGGCCTACGCCTAAGGCTCCGGCCGACAGCAGCAAAACCGGTTTTTCCGGGTTCAAACCCAAACGAAGCTGTTCTTCCAAGCGGTTGACGGGTTGTTGGAATACCGGGGCTATCGGGATGCCGGACACGGTGATTCTTTCGTTCGGAATACCGAGCATTTCAAGATGGGCTTTAGTTTCATCGATAGCGACAAAATAACGATGGAACGAACGCGACAACCACATCGCATGAAAATCTAAATCCGTTACCACAATGGATAGACGCGCTTGCAACTGTTGGGTCGCAATCAGGTGAGAGATGATGCCGGCGGGCATGAAGTGGGTGCAGACTGTGATATCCGGGTTGAATTCCCGGATAAACCGAACCAGCGGTTTGGTATTGAGCCGGTCTATCATGTGCCGCATTGTGTCGGTGTGCCAGGGTTCGTCGCTGGTTTTATACCACCAGCCGAGAAAATTCGGCGCAGACCGCACCAGCGAGGCATAAAAGCTGGAATAAAAATCCCGGAACAGTTTGTTGGTGTATTGCAGCGCATCATTGTTGATGACTTCGGCAACCCGGCCATCAGCGGCGAAGGAAAGCTCCAATGCTTCCGCCGCTTTGATGTGGCCGGTTCCGGCCCCCGCCGACATGATTAAAACCCGTTTTTTCATTAGCGTATCAAGCTAATATTAATCCTGGTCATGACCATGTTTTTTGAGTAACCAGCCCATTGTCGCCGACAAAAATAGTCCGAACACGATTACCACTGTATGCACCGAAAATCCGGCGTCAATCATCAAGGCGTAAGCCCCCAGCATCAATAAAATACTCAGGTTTTCGTTGAAGTTTTGCACGGCTATGGAGTGCCCGGAACCCATAAGTAGATGCCCACGGTGCTGTAGCAAGGCGTTCATGGGTATTAAAAAACTGCCGGCCAGAGTGCCGATTACTATCAACATTACCGCCGCAGGCCGCCAATCGGTGATTAATGCCATGCTTAAGATAGCGAAGCCCATGGCTATGCCCAAAGGCAATACTTTTACCGCATGTTCCAATGGCACAGCCTTGGCAGCCACCACGGAACCGATGGCAAGACCTATTGCAACTAAGGCGGTCAATTGTGTTGCGTGTTCCAGGTCGAGCTTTAACGCGACCGCAGCCCAGGCGAGAATAATCAGGCGCAAGCTGGTTCCGGCTCCCCAAAATAGCGAGGTTACCGCGAGAGATACTTGTCCTAATGGGTCTTTCCACAGCAGCAGGAAACCATGCCAAAAATCGGCCAGCAGGAACTTTGGCGATCGACTCGATAAGCGGTGCTCAATGGACAGCTTGGGAATAAAATAATTAAGCACTGCCGCTACGAAATACAGGCCAAGGATCACAAAAATGGCAAATTCGGGGGCGCTATCAATGCCGCCATTGAATTCAAGCCCTCCCAATTGCTGGACAATTTTATCTTCAACACGGTGACCGATTAATAATCCGCCGAAGATAGCGCCTAAAATGATGGATGCAACGGTCAGGCCTTCCATCCAGCCGTTTGCCCAGATTAATTTATCCGGCGGGAGATATTCGGTCAGGATGCCGTATTTAGCCGGCGAGTACAAAGCCGCTCCAACGCCGACAAAGCCATAGGCGAGCAGCGGATGCAAACCCAATAACATAGCTGTGCAACCGACTATCTTGATACCGTTGCTAATGAACATAACCTGTCCTTTCGGCAGCGCATCGGAGAATGCGCCGACAAAGGGAGCGAGCACGATAAAGGAGACTACGAAGAATTGCTGCAATACAGGCGTTTGCCAGGAAGGGGCGTCCAGGTTTTTGAGCAGCGCGATAGCCGCGAACAAAAGCGCGTTATCACCCAGTGATGAAAAAAACTGTGCTGCAAGAATGGTGCTAAAACCGCGATTCATAGAATGTGTGCCTTGTGCGACTCTGCTGAAGTAGGAATCGTTGCATTATAACGGTTATGAAGGGATACCGATCCAGCTATTGATGTACGTCGGCTTCCATAAGCCCATTTGCGGCAATAAGCGTTTCGGTTTTTCGCCATTTTACGAGTTCCAACGTGCCATTGAAATGTTCTACGATGGCTGTGCAACTTTCCACGAAATCCCCGGTGTTGATATATAAAAAACCGTCTATCTCCTTAATTTCCGCGTGGTGTATATGCCCGCAAATAACGCCATCCAGGTCCTGGTCTTTAAGCGTGTTGACGATGCTTTCTTCATAATCGGAAATAAACTGAACTACGTTTTTGACTTTGAATTTAACAAAGGCCGCAAGAGAGAAGCTTGTTTGTATGCCGAACCAACGCCTGATTATTCTTAGCAAGCGATTAATCTCAATCAAAAAATCATATCCTTCGCTACCCAGCTTGGCAAGCCATTTGTGGCAGGTGGCAATGGTGTCGTATTCGTCGCCGTGGACAACCAAAAATTGTTTTCCTGCGGAGGTGGCGTGTACATCCGAATTTTTCACGATGATGTCGCCAAACACGTAATTGTCGTATTGTCTGACGTTTTCGTCATGATTGCCGGGTATATAAATGACCTGACAACCGTGTCTGGCTTTACGCAGGACTTTTTGAATCACCGTATTATGATCCCTGGGCCAATACATTTTTTTGGACAGCGACCAAAAATCGATAATGTCGCCGACTAGGTAAAGCTTTTCGCTGTCATTGTATTTTAGAAAATCGAGTAAAACATCGGCTTGGCATTGGGTGGAACCCAGGTGTAAATCGGAAATCCAGATGGTTCGGTAGGAGTTAGTAGTCATAACCGGGCTGTTAGCAGTGAATTACAAGGATAAGAAAGGGGTGTAGACGTGCTGTTTATGGGGTTATCGTGATTCGGCAAAGAATTGTTTTTGCATGTTTGGTCATTCATTCCGGGAGCGGAGCGAGTCGTATCACACAGAAAAAGGATGATTCGAAAGGTTTGTGACTTTTAATGTTAACAGACGCAAATGAAAGTTATATTACAAGTCGGCAAAAGGTCATCTTGAAATAGGTAAGCTCAGTAATATTAGAAAAATCGTAACTACTCAGACCCCGACCGTATTTAGACCTTCCAGGTTTTTAAAACCTGGAAGGTCTTGGCGTAACACTATATTTTTCAATAGGATGATTTAGCCATAACATTCTAAACGAACCGTTTAATGGCTAAGCCAACCGTATGGCGCTAAGGGGCTGAATACTTACATTGCCATTAAGTTAGTGAATTTCTATACTATGAGAACGATAAAAATTAAATACCTATTGAATGTACAGCAAGCTTTATGGCCTCCATCCCTTTATTGATTAGCGCCCCGCATCCTTGCAGCTATTTGGAGGGCCAGTACGCACAATCGGCATTTGTCGACCTTTCATTCGGCGTTAATACCGCCATTTATTCGCAACTGATTGCTCATGGCTTCAGGCGTAGCGGCGATGACATTTACAGCCCTTATTGTGCGTGGTGTTCACAATGCGTTCCGGTACGCTTACCCGTTGCGCAATTTAAGCCTAATCGCCGCCAAAAGCGTTGTTTGCAAAAACATCGACAAACCACGGTAATAATCAAACCTGCCGTCTTTGAACAAAGCCATTACGATCTTTACCTGCGCTACCAACATCATCGCCATGCCGAGGGCAACATGGTAAACACCAGCCCCGATGAATACATGAGCTTTTTAGGCAGCTCATGGTGCAACAGCCAATTTATAGAATTTTTTTGTGCCGATGAACTTGCCGCGGTCGCAATTGTAGACTGTCTTGATAATGCCCTGTCTGCCGTTTACACCTTCTTTGACCCCAAATTTTCCGACTATAGCCCCGGCGTTTATGCGGTACTATGGCAAATACACTATGCTCAAAAACAAGGACTGGAATGGCTCTATCTAGGATTTTGGATTGCCGACTGTCAAAAAATGAACTACAAAGACCAATACCAACCCATACAAGGCTTTATTGACCAACAGTGGGCTTTTTTAAAAAATAAGTAGCTGTAAATCGCCTAATTTTAAGTGACGCTACCCCCGTGACAATAACGTTGGAACACATCATTGGAACACATCAATGGCTAAATTGAAAAATGAACCTCAACTGCTTAAAAAAGCGCTGGAGGTTGCTGAAAATTATGCAAAAAATCGCGGCTACGCAGGATTTGCCTCGACCAATTCGGCAAAGGATAAGATCGAATGTATTTATCGCCTGTTGGTCAATGATCAACTTATCCAACCTTTGGCGATTGACCAGGAAAACGCGGTGAACATGAAACATAAATTAGCGTTATGGATAGCGCGGCAATTGCCGAAAGACCATCCGCTTTTGAAATAAACAAAACGGCGACTTAACCCCACACTAAAGGCAAATATGATGGTAACTACTCAGCAGATAGAAAATGGAACACGGATGACACGGATTAGACTGATAAACACGGATAAAACCAATGAATGGGTTGTCCATCGACTCTTTAAAATCCGTTTAAATCCGTCCAATCCGTGTCATCCGTGTTCTATTATAAAATTAGCCCTGAGTAGTTACATCTGATGAATAACAAAACAAAACTGCGCTGGGGCATTTTAGGGGCGGCGCGCATCAACGAACGCCTAATGCCTGCCATCGTCGAAGCGTCCAATGCAGAGCTGGTCGCCATAGCCAGCCGTCGCCCCGGTGCCGCCGCGCAAACACTGATGCAGTACGCGCCGCAACAGCAGCAAGTGCGAACTTACGACAGCCTGGAAGCATTACTCATAGACCCGGAAGTCGATGCCGTATACCTGCCACTTGCCAATCACCAACATGCAGAATGGGCATTACGGGCCATCGAACATGGCAAACATGTATTATGCGAAAAGCCTATGGCTTTAACCGTGGCTGATATAGAATCGATTCAAACCGCTGCACTGCGGCATAAAGTCACCGTTATGGAAGGCTTTATGTACCGCTTCCACCCGCAACATGCCAGAGTGCAGGAATTAATTCATTCAGGATTGATAGGCGAAGTCAGGTCGGTGCGCTCCAGCTATTCTTTTATGATGCGGCCTGCACGGATCTATCGTCTGACGGAAAGCGTCGAAAATGGCGGCGGCGCAATGTGGGACATCGGTTGTTACGCGATCCATTCGGCGCGGATGTTTTTTGACCAGCCCCCTGTTGCGGTGACAGCCATCGCCAAGTATGTCGAGAGCGGCGCCGATAGTGCAACCAGCGGCATCATCGATTTTGGTGACGGAAAATACGCGCATTTCGATTTCAGCTTTGAACGAGCCAGACGTTGCGAGTATGAAATTATCGGCACCAAAGGCGGTATTAAATGTCACAACGTTTGGAGTATGCCAGGCGATGTGCCGGTTATTTCATGGTGGACTGAAGACGGCGAACCGAATGAAGAATGGCTGCCTGCTGCGAATCACTTCCGGCTGGAAATTGAGCATTTTAGCGATTGCGTATTAAACGGCAATGCCCCGGCACTGTCACTGGAAGATGCAAAAGCCAATTGCAAAGTCATCGTTGCCGCCTTGCAGTCTGCGGCTCTTGGGCAGCGGATCGAACTGGGTTAGGCAGATTATGCTGTCCGAATATTTACAGGGGAATTAAAAATGAAGTTAATAAGTGTATTTTTATTGGTGCTTACTGCCGGGATTCTACAAGGCTGCGTATTCACAAAAATTGCTTCCGTACCTATGCGCTTAGGCGGAGCAGTTATATCAATAGTGCCGGGGGTGGGTAATAGCGCTCACGATGCCATCGACACGGCAGCCGATGGTGTCGATGACATTCCGATTTAAACGCTGGCAGAGCTTTGAATATAAAGCCTTAAGCCTTTCCCCTGGATCCTGATCTTCCCTTACCTCTTGAGTCGATCCGTTTACTATCAGGCTGCTTAACGCCGCGAACCGTCGCTTTAGCGCCACGGGCAGCCGGTTTTTTGGTGTGCCGCATATCCTTTTTACCGGTCGTTTTATTGGGTGCGTTCTTTTTCGGCGCATCCATTACCTTCAACGAAACCGGTTCATAACCGGTATCGGCCACACGCGGGATCTGCCGCTTGAGCAGTTTTTCAATTTCCACCAGCATCCAGGCTTCTTCGGGACATACTAACGACAAGGCCTCGCCATTGGCGCCGGCACGTCCGGTACGGCCAATACGGTGAATATAATCTTCCGGTACTTGCGGCAAATCAAAGTTCACTACATGCGGCAAGTCGTCAATATCCAATCCGCGTGCGGCAATATCGGTGGCAACCAATACCCCTACCTTGCCGGTTTTAAACTGCTCCAACGCCTTGTTTCGTGCGCCCTGGGTTTTATCGCCGTGCAATGCCGCAGTGCGGATGCCATCCTCAATCAACTGTTTTTCCAAACGATCGGCGCCGTGTTTGGTGCGCACAAAAACCAGTACCTGCTTCCAATTATTGCTGCCGATCAGGTAGGACAATAACTCACGCTTGTATTCGCGACCGATGCCGTAAACACGCTCCGAAACGTTATCTGCCGTGGCATTTTGCTTGGCGACTTCGACTTCAACGGGATTGTTCAGCAACTGAGCCGCTAATGATTTGATCGCATTAGGCACGGTCGCGGAAAACAACAGACTTTGCCGTTTCTTAGGGATAAGCGCCATAATTTGCTTAATATCGGGCATAAAGCCCATATCGAGCATACGATCCGCTTCATCCAGCACCAGTATTTCCACGTTGGCCAGATTGATGTTGCGCTGTTGCACATGGTCAATCAAGCGTCCCGGCGTCGCCACTACGATGTCGCAGCCCCGGCGTAATTGACGAGTCTGGATGCCGATGCTCGCACCGCCGACTACAGATTCCACATGTAAAGGCAAATGCGCACCGTAGATTTTGACACTTTCATACACCTGTGCGGCCAGCTCACGGGTCGGCACTAAAATCAACGCGCGAACCCGGCGCGGTTTTTGATGCGGGTCATGGTTTTCGGCCAGTCGTTGCAATAACGGCAAGGTAAAACTGGCGGTTTTTCCGGTGCCGGTTTGTGCACCGGCCAATACATCCTTGCCTTCAAGGATTAATGGAATAGCTTTTTGCTGTACCGGTGTAGGGGTGACATAGCCTTGATCGGCTACGGCTTTAAGAAGTTCCTCGGTTAAACCGAGCTGGACGAAAGACATTTTAAAAATCTCAGGTAAAAGGTAAAAAAAGGTTCAAGGTTCAAGGTTCAATGCAAAAGGTTCAATGTCTCGCACGGCTTTTTTCACCTTTAACCTCCGGTCATACTCATATAGCGCAATATAACCGGCTGTTCGTTAATATTAAATTCGTGTTTTTCCGGCTTGATCAGCATCGCGTCGATAATGGCTTGTTTCAGCAGCGCCATGTCACCCGGATTAGCCCTGATGACTTGCTTTAAATCGACCGAATGCTCATTACCGAGGCATAACAGCAACCGCCCTTCAACAGTCAAGCGCACCCGGTTACAGGTGCTGCAAAAATTCTCGCTGTGCGGGGAAATAAAACCGACACGGGTATGTGTGCCTTCCACATTAAAATAATTGGAAGGCCCGCCGGTTTTTTCAGGCGTGGCGACCAAGGTAAAATTCTTCGCCAAATCGACCTTGATCGAATCGCTGGAATAATAAGCGTCCGCCCTGTCATGCTGACTGACCACACCCAATGGCATTTCCTCGATAAAACTAATATCAATGCCGTTGTCGAGCGCAAACCGAACCAGGTCAGTCACTTCGGTATGGTTCCTGTCCTTAAGAATGACCGCATTGATTTTTATCCGCTCAAACCCTGCCGCCTTGGCGGCCTGAATGCCTCTAAGCACCTGCTTCAAATCGCCGGTTCGGGTTATCGCCTTAAACTTGTCTTCATCCAGCGTATCCAGGCTGATATTGATGCGTTTTACGCCCGCTTCTTTTAAAGATGCGGCCATCGTTTCAAGCTGGGAGCCGTTGGTGGTTATCACCAACTCACTCAGGCTTTCAATACGCCCGATATTTTGCAATAGCCCCAGCGCGCCTTTCCTGACCAAGGGCTCACCACCGGTGATCCTGATTTTTTTTACTCCCAATTCGGCGAATGCTTGCGCCAGCGTATAAATTTCCTCCAACGTTAAAACCTGCGCGCGCGGCAAAAAGGTCATGTCTTCTGCCATACAATACAGGCAACGGAAATCACAGCGATCGGTAATAGAAATCCTCAAATAATCAACGCTTCTGCCGAAACGATCGGTTAATTGAGCAGGGGGGGATAAATGAGACATTAGAGCGGCGATAAAAAATCCAAGACGCCAATGTTAACATAGTATTGGCCTTTTATAGCGCGCATCTGCTTAGCTGATTATCCTTAAGTATCGAACGACTTCAGGACATTCATACACTATCAAAGTAACTATTCAGGACCCGACCGTATTTAGACCTTCCAGGTTTTTAAAACCTGGAAGGTCTTGGCGTAATTTCTTAATAGGATGATTCGTTTAATGGCTAAGCCAATTGTATGGAGCTAAAGGGGGAATACTTACTTTTTATGTAACCTATCAAATGACGGAAAAGCTAAGCTGCGTTCCTAATTCCAAAGCCAGTTGCTGTTCTGCACGGCCTTTGTTAACCGCTATTTCGACCAAGCCGCTGGAATTTTTATACCAGAAAGCCTGGCCTTCTTCGACGGCCCCGAAGGTATCGGCCTGTTTGATAGCTGTACCGTTGACGATTAAAGTCTTGCCGGAAAAAGCTTCATGATAGCGCAACCCGGTCATCGCATTGCCGTAATAATCGAAATAAATCACTGCCGCTAGGTCTTGAGGCCAAGCGTTTAAATCGCTCCGATCAAATGGCTGCAATAAATCGTCTGCGGCGTTGATAGCCAGCTTTGCGGCAACGGGGGAGAATATATCCCGGCCATGGAAACTCATTGAGCAATGCTCCGGCCTCCAGATGATTTCCCCCCACTGCGTGCTTTGTGCCTGGACGGCGACGGTATTCAACAAGCCGTTATCCGGCCCGACAAATGTTTGTCCGTCAGCCTGTAAAACAACAGCTCGGCGCTCACCGCCGACACCGGGATCGACTACGGCCAGGAAAATACTGTCTACAGGGAAACTGTACCGCAGTGCGGCGAGTAGGTAGGAACTTAAACGAGGATCGGCGGTCGGGGCATTACTTAGCAGATTGATAACAGGCACATTGGGCGCCGTCTGCCGTAACACCGATTCCATTTGCCCGAGATAAGGGCCGGTCGGCCCAAAATCGGTAAAAAGAACGATGCGGGTCACTGAGCCAATATGTTCAAACCGGCATTCGCCGAACCTGCTCCCGGCAGGTTTACGGCATACACACCATCCTTGGCGATAAATGGCATAACCTGCTCTTCGGCTTGTGAACTCCGCGTTAACCCGGCAAAGTCGAATAACTGCGTATCGGCCAACTGTGAAGGCGCGACATTTTTCAAGCTGGCAAAAATGGTTTCCAAGCGTCCCGGAAACTGTTTATCCCAAGCGTTTAACATGACTTTCATCGCTTGGCGTTGCAGGTTTTCCTGCGAACCGCACAAGTTGCACGGAATAATCGGGTAGTTTTTAAATGCGGCCAAACGTTCAATGTCTTTTTCACGGGTGTATGCCAGCGGTCGGATGATAATATTTTTCTTATCATCGCTTAACAATTTGGGTGGCATCGCTTTGAGTTTGCCGCCATAAAAAATATTCAGGAAAAAGGTTTCGAGAATATCGTCGCGATGATGGCCCAAGGCTATTTTGGTGACATTGTTAGCTTCGGCGTAACCGTATAAAGTGCCTCGCCGCAAGCGTGAACAGAGTCCGCAGGTCGTGCTGCCCTCGGGGATAACCCGCTTGACCACGCTATAGGTATCTCTCTCGATAATATGATACGGCACGCCCAGCGATGCCAAATATTCCGGCAATACGTGTTCTGGAAAACCGGGCTGCTTCTGGTCCAGGTTGACAGCAATCAGCTCGAATTCAACCGGCGCCGTTTGTTGCAAATGCATCAGGATGTCCAGCAGGGTGAAGGAATCCTTGCCGCCGGATAGACACACCATGATCTTGTCGCCGTTTTCGATCATGTTGTAATCGGCAATCGCATCGCCGACCGTGTGCCGCAATTTTTTTTGCAGCTTGTTAAACTGGGTTCTGGATTTTTGGTTTGGATCTGACATGGTCAGTAGATGTTGTATAAATAGAACACGGATGACACGGATTAGACGGATGATCACTGATTTCCTGGTTTTCACCAGCTATAAATCCGTGTAAATCTGTCTAAATCCGCGTCATCCGTGTTCCATCATATAATTAAAGGCATTAGCCGTTGTAACGCTGAAAGATCAGTGTAGCGTTGGTGCCGCCGAAACCGAAACTGTTCGACATAATGGTATTCAACGTGATGTTGTCTTTACGCTCACGCACGATCGGAATGCCTGCCGCCCCCGGATCAAGCTGGGTAATGTTGGCCGATGCGCTGAGGAAGTTTTCTTCCATCATCAACAACGAATAAATCGCCTCGTTAACGCCAGCCGCACCTAGCGCGTGGCCGGTCAGCGATTTTGTCGAACTGACTAAAGGCACGTTATCCTGGCCGAATACATTGCGCAAAGCTTCAAGTTCCCTGGTATCGCCAACCGGCGTACTGGTGCCGTGGGCGTTGATATAATCGATCTTGCTACCATTGATAGTCGCCATGGCCTGCTGCATACAGCGTACCGCACCCTCGCCTGAAGGTTGCACCATGTCATATCCGTCGGACGTTGCGCCGTAACCGGTCAGTTCTGCATAAATTTTCGCACCGCGCGCTTTGGCATGTTCCAGTTCTTCAATCACCAAAACACCGCCGCCGCCGGAGATAACAAAACCGTCGCGGGTTTCATCATAAGGTCTTGAAGCCGTGCTAGGTGCGTCATTGTATTTGGAAGACAAAGCCCCCATCGCATCGAATAACATCGACATGGTCCAATGCACTTCTTCGCCGCCGCCGGCAAACACGACATCCTGCTTGCCCATCTGGATCAATTCCATCGCATGGCCGATACAGTGAGCACTGGTCGCACAAGCCGAACTGATCGTGTAATTGACGCCTTTGATTTTATAAGGTGTCGCAAGACATGCGGTATTGGTGCTGGACATGCTTCTGGGCACCATATAAGGGCCCACTTTTTTGATGCCTTTGTCTCGTAAAATATCGGCCGCTTCAACAATGTTTGAGGTTGAAGGACCGCCGGAACCCATCACCAAACCGGTTCTGAAATTTGACACTTCCGATTCGCCCAAACCTGAATCGTCAATCGCTTGCTGCATAGCGATATAGTTGAACGCCGCGCCATCGCCCATAAAGCGTTTAATTTTACGGTCGATGAAGGCGTCTAAATCTATGTTGATCGGTCCGTGGACATGGCTGCGGAAGCCCATTTCCTGGTAAACGTCTGCAAAAGCGATTCCTGAACGGCCTTCTTTTAGGGAATCGACAACCTCTGTTCGGTTATTCCCTATGCTGGAAACAATGCCTAAACCGGTAACTACGACTCTTTTCATTGCTAAGCCCTCTAAAAATCTTCGGTGGAAGTAAATAAACCGACCCGTAAATCGGTAGCCTCATAAATCACCTTGCCATCGACTTCCATAGTGGCATCGGCAATACCCATAACCAACTTCCGCATGATCAATCTTTTTAAATTGACTCGGTAAATCACTTTTTTAGCGGTGGGCAGGACTTGTCCGGTAAATTTGACTTCACCCACCCCCAAAGCGCGTCCTTTGCCGGGGCCGCCCATCCAACACAAAAAGAAGCCGACCAACTGCCACATCGCATCCAGGCCCAAACAACCGGGCATTACAGGGTCGCCCTGAAAATGACAGTCAAAAAACCACAAATCAGGCGTTATATCCAGTTCAGCAATGATTTCGCCCTTTCCGTAGGCGCCGCCTTCATCCGTAATCAAGGTAATACGGTCCATCATCAACATATTTGGTAGAGGCAATTGCGCATTTTTCGGCCCGTACAGCTCCCCCCTGCCGGACTTCAACAATTCTTCGCGCGTAAAACTATGCTGTTTCCCCATACTCTTTATATACCTTACGTAATTATTATTATTCTAAATCGTGCATTATCTAACAGACCTCAAAAAAAATCAGCTCAATTTTTAGCCGGGCAACACATCAAGCATCAATTCCTTTATCTTCAAGCCCTTTCTTTCGACTGCTGGGGCAGATAAATCTGCATTCCCCTCATCCCTGTGGGTTACGCAGGACGACGGCATGGAGCAATTACCGGGTATGAGTTGCTGATAAATAATGACATAAGAAAGAACGGAAGTTACATATTTCCTGGTTTCTTTAAACGGGATCGTTTCTATCCAAATATCTGCCGGCACCGATTGAACACTCGGCAACCACTTTGATACTCGGCCCGAGCCCGCGTTATAAGCGGCAATTGCCAGGGCAAAATGGCCATGAAACTGTCTAAGCAGTTGCTTGTAATAATAAGCGCCGTACCTGACATTAACATCAGGATTAAACAGGCTGTTGTCCGACTGCCATTTTTCCTTCAGATCGCGGGCTATCTGCATACCCGTTCTGGGCATAACCTGCATCAATCCACGCGCACCGACGGCTGATTCGGCATCTTTATTAAAAATGCTTTCCTGCCGGATCAAGCCAAAAACAATAGCCGGATCGAGATTATGCCTTTTTGCATTATCACGAATCTGGTTCGAATAATAAACCGGGAAACGCAAGCCCAGATCATCCCAATAATCGGCTTTAACCAACGTCGTAATGGCGATTTGATCCCAGCGCCAAAGCTGGGCCAGCTTGGCTGCAATCATGCGCCGCTCCTTGCTCAGCTTTTTTACCGCATACCACCATTGCCGCTCGGCCTCTGCATCCCTGTTCAGCGCTTTAAACTCCTGGACCACTTTAAAATCGGCTTCATTTGCCAGATTGTCGAGTTCGTTTCCGGCCAGAAACACCGGCTTGTTGGAAAATTGATAGGGCTTGTTGACAGTGTCAGCCGCTAAAAAACCATAAAAGCTCCGGTCTTCAGCCAGCTTGGCGTAGGCGTCCTGGGCCAGCAAAGAGTTCCCGGTTTTATCCAGCGCCCTCGCTTGCCAGTATTGCCATTTAGGGTCCTGCCGTTCCTGGGGCGTCAACCCGGCCAGCGCCTCGCCAACATGCTGCCAGTTTTGTTCCAGCAAAGCCGCCCGGACCTTCCATTCATTGACTTCCGCATCAACCGCGGCCAATTGACTCAAGCGATAATACGCTCCTGAATTTCGATCGCGCGCCAAGCTAATTGCAAGACTGCGTTCCAGTTGTTGGGAAGTCTGACTATCTAGCTGGAACGCGTGCTTCCTGTCATCCCACAGCCTAATGGCCGAACTCAAATCGGATTTTGCCAAGCGTTCTACGCCATGCGCAAAAAGCCGCCCCATTTGCGGACTCAAAAAGCCGTTATTTTCGATTAACGAAGGGCTTTGATGAACCCGCAACCATACATCGGCAATAGCCTGGTCTGCTTGACTCATTGAACGGCGCACATATTCGGCCACGGAAACATTGTCCTTGTTCAAGGCCAACTCAAATCGTTGCCAAACCAGTTCCGGCGTAAAGCCCGGCGACATCATCAACGCCGTCCATAGCGGATCGCATTCTTGCGGCAGCGAATCGCCGCTAAGCCACAAGCGCTTGGCCTCATTTAATGCCTGTAGTTGATTGCCGGTTTTATAGATAGCCAGATTGTACTGGCATTCGAGAGCCGTATTTTCGGTTGCTCCCGCCGCGCCTGCTCCCGGCAGGCTTGCGGCATACACTCCATCCCTGGAGATATAATGCTGGATAAATTCGTTCCAGCGCTGATTTTTAGCCAAATAATCCAGCCATTTAGACCGCAACAACCCGGCATAACGGCTGTCTTTATAGGACGACAAGAAAGCCAGAACTTGGTCGCTTTGGTGTAAATTATCTTTTAGCCACTGATATTGCAGATAAGGGTATAGGGGGTAATCGACCAACGCGGCACTGATACCGACAAATGCCGTATTATTGCCCTGAGCAAGCAATTTTTCCGCCAGCAAAAAATCATTTCTTTGCTGGTTAAGCGTATTGCCAAGCACTGCACCGGAAAAAACCAGCAGACACAACAACAATTTTCCACGCAGGTGTTTCATATTTCACTCACAGTAAATAGTTTCCTAAGCCGGGCAAGCTGGAACCAAAAAAAGTAAACTAATCCCACGGCATGATTTCTCTGGTTCCTATGCCCCTGTGTGGAAACCAGAAAATCCGGTAAGCCGAAGTTATGTCAATCAAGCGGAGCATTGATGATATTCCAGTACCGGAAATTATTTGGGGCAAACAAGGATATTGGAGGTTTCGATAATAGGGTAAGCCGACCTGGATTCCGGCATTCCTGTCAAAATGACGGCATCCCGTAGGCACTTGTGTATAAAGACAAATGCTGGAGCATGGGAACGAAAAACAATAAAGCTCTCGAACAGGCTCTTAGATATTATAGTCTCTACTTTGTCCGCCATTTTTTTTGACTACAAACAGGCACTCTTCCGCAACACAAGGCATCGCGAAGAAATACCCCTGGCCGAATTGGCAGCCCTGAATTTTCAAATAATCAGCCTGCCCCGCCTGCTCAATGCCTTCGGTGATAATGTCAATGTTCATGTGTTCGGCGATGGCGATAATAGAATTGACAATCACTTTATCGTCATTTTCTTCCAGAATATCTTTTATAAAAGAACGGTCTATTTTTAACACATTAACCGGAAACTGCTTAAGGTAGGTCAATGAAGAATATCCGGTGCCAAAATCGTCCAAGGAAATGCTAACGCCCAATTGCTGCAAGCTTTTAAGCATCTTGATGGTCTGGTTCATGTTTTTCATGATCACGGTTTCGGTAATTTCCAGCTCCAGATATTGGGGCTCTATAGCATACGATTCCAGGATATGTCGAATAATTTCAACCAGATCATGTTGCATGAACTGGCGCGCCGATAAGTTGACCGACATTTTTAGACCGCTTTGTCCGGCTCCATGCCAGTTTTTCAATTGTCGGCAAGCACTGTGCAGCACCCACTCGCCAATGCCGGTGATCAAACCCGTCTCTTCCGCAATCGGTATGAACAGATCGGGCGGGATAAGCCCCCGCTTGGGATGCCGCCAACGAATCAACGCTTCAAAACCCACTGTTTTTGAAGTTTGCAAATTAACAATAGGTTGGTAATACAGCACTAATTCCTGATTTTCCAGCGCCGAACGCAAATCATTTTCCAGGGAGCTGCGCGTCAACGCCTGTTCGCGCATGTCGTCAGAATAACACTGGTAATTATTGCGGCCCAGCCCTTTGGCGTGGTACATCGCCGTATCGGCATTTTTCATCAGTTCGGCCACCGAATGCCCGTCTTTGGGAAAAAAAGCGATGCCAATGCTGGCTGTGGTCATAAATTTATTGCCGGACAAGTCGAACGCTTTGATCAATTCGGACAATATTTTTTTGGCAATTTCGGCGGTATGCAGGGTGGCGGTTTGCTCGTCTTCAAAGTCGGACAGCACGATCATAAATTCATCACCACCAAAACGTGATACGGTATCGCTTTCGCGCACACAACCCTTAAGCCGCTTAGCAACGCCTTGCAGCAACAAGTCGCCTATAAAATGACCCAAGGTATCATTCAGCGTTTTAAAGCGATCCAGATCCAGAAATAACACCGAAATCCATTGTTTATGCCGCGTGGCCCGAACAATGCCGTGCTTTAGACGCTCATTAAACAACACCCGGTTCGGCAGGTCGGTCAATGCATCGTAATGCGCCATGGTTTCAATTTGCTGCTCATCATGTCTACGCCGGGTGATGTCGGAAAAAATACCGATAAAATGGCTCGCCCTCCCAAACTGATCGGTAATGGCATTAACGCTCAAGCATTCCAGATAAAACTCACCGTTCTTGCGCCGGTTCCATATTTCACCCTGCCAGCTCCCTTCACGGTTAATTTTGTTCCACATTTCCCGGTAAAATTCAGGCGGGTGTTTATGGGATTTTAAAATAGTCGGCGATTTGCCGAGTACATCATCGGCATCGTAGCCGGTAACGGCAGTAAAAGCAGGGTTGACCTTGACAATACGAGACTGATGATCGGTAATCAGGATACCTTCATCACTGTTTTCAAACACCTTGGCGGCGAGTTTCAATTCTTCTTCCAACTGTTTACGGGCGCTAACATCAACAATATTAACTAATAGGTAAGCATCATCATGAGTGCTTATTTTTTTTTTGAAAAAGGGGTGAACCAAACGCCCACTCAGTTCAACTCGCACAAAAGAACCATTTTGCTTTTGTAAGCGCAATTCAATGCGTTTATTTTCGGGACGTTTAAAAAATGCCTGATAGCGGGCATTGAAAATGATCAGGTCTTCAGAATGGATATGCTGGGGAAAATAGTGTTTATTGCCGAATTCGTCGGCATGATAATTAAGCAAGTCATGAATAGTGTGGTTGCTCTGTAATATTCGGGCTTTGTTGTCCATGACCAAATAACCCACCGGAGCCTGTTCAAAAAATTGGTTAAGATTTTTTTGCGCAACTAACAACTCGGACTGAATCAATCTGAGCTGTTCATTTTGCATCTCCAGTTCAATTTGGTGTACGGTCAACTCATGAAAAACCTTGGCAAACTCAGTTTTACCGACATCATCAATGTGCTCCTCATGTTCGGCAACCAGAGATTCCGCTTCATGTCTTAAGGCTCTAAAATGTGATAAATCTTTGTTTGACATCAACGCCCCCCCCATTTTTATTAATACCGTAAAAGAACTTAAATCAAGTGACTCTCAGTAATAATAATCAACAATACTTCGCCATTATGATTATTCAACGCTGAAGCGGAAAAGCTTACCGTAATCTCGCGACCATCTTTGGTTAAGCGTTGCACTTTTAAATTATGCTGTGTCGCGTCGCCGCTAACGAGCGCCTCGATTCTATCGCGGGTTAGCGCTTGTTCCTGCGCCGAAACTAGATCAATGATGTTTGTATTGAGCACTTCTGACGCTTGCCAGCCATACAGTTTTTCCGCACTCTGATTCCAGGCCATAATATTACCTTGAGTGTCCAGTAAGATAATAGCATCTTGCACATCCATCACAATCGTCGTCAAATGGTGCATACAGCTTATACAATCGTTGTTTGCCACCATTTGTCTGGAACGTATATCTCTTTCGGTAAAAGTGATCAATTCGCGATGATGATCTTCAGTATATAACACCGAAACAGTCACCCAGACATTAAAAACAGCACCATTTTTTGCAATGCGACGGGTTTCAAATTCAGGAGTCGGCGTACCGTTTTTCAGTTTTTCGCGAATTTGCCGATCTCCGGCCAGTTCGCTCTCAGGTATGAATGCCATAAAATTCATCTGCAACGCTTCCTGTTCGCTCCAGCCGTACAATTCCTCAGCGCCGCGATTCCAGGTTAGAATTTTCCCATCTATTGTTTGCAAGCTGATGGCATCATGAGAATAACGCACCATAGTTGCCAAACGCCGTGTTTCTTCCTGTCCGCGCAGTTGCAGTTCAAGTTGCGTTTTTTTAAGCTGATCAATATCAATAAAGGTTAAGATAACCCCGGCGTACATATTATCCGAAATGTTATACGGTGTAATACGCAGCAAATACCAATTCCCCGCTACCGTTTGCACATCCTTGACTATGGCTTTGTGATGGAGTACCACTGAATTAATCAGCTCAGCCAGATTAATATCAGCGATACGATGCGACAAATGACTGTAAGGACGGCCTATATCATGCTCCATGATATGAAAGATGGACTGTAATATCGGCGTAAAGCGGCGAATATCCAGGTTTTCATCCAGAAACAGCGTAGCGATTTGAGTGCTGTTAAACAGGTTATCCAAATCATTATTAAGCAATGTTAATTCGGTAATTTTGCCCTGATATTCAGCATTGACGGTATACAGCTCTTCATTAACCGATTGCAATTCTTCATTAGTGCTTTGCAGCTCTTCATTACTGGCAAGCAGCTCTTCGTTGGTAGCTTGCAATTCTTCATTGGAGGTTTCCAGTTCTTCAACTGCGGCTTGTAGATTTTCACGGGTAAATTGCAGTTCATGTTCCAGATCACCGATACGTTGCTCTGCTTCCTGATTGACATCAAATGTTAACGACTCTGACGCACTTAACACATCTTTTTTGACGGTTTCGCTGATAAAAATTGCCAATAATGGTTCCTGGCCTTTTTTACCGGGTAAGGTTTTAAAGCGTAAGTTCAAAGAACGTACATCTTGAACTTCACGAATACGAATATTAGTCAAAACAATGTCATCATTACTGCTTAACGCACGTTTAATACCGGTAGCCACAGGGATAGACAAATCTTTGATGACAATTTTGGTAATATCCTGCACCAGTTTACCGCTAGGATAAGCCAGATAATCCTTGGAGTCGCCAAACACATGAGTCAGTTCCATTTTTTCGTTAACAATCAGCGTAAACGGCAGCAAATCATCAGCCAGACTGCGGACAAAACGGTCAAGCACCCGGTCATCTGCATAATAAGCCAGATTAGCGCGGTTGCTGTGCTGAGGTAATGGCGTATTAAAAGGGCCTTTTATAAACGGGCCGGGATCTGAATTGCCTAAGTTGATATTTGAAATATTTTTGCCTTTGGAGCGATGGATTTTCCATTTAGGGCTTACCAATTCGAAGTAATCGACCATATCGCCGATAGATTCACTGGTGCCTAACATTAAAACACCTTCTCCTGCCAAGGAAAAATTAAACAACTCAAAAATCTTACGTTGTAACACCGGTTGCATATAAATCAACACATTGCGGCAACTTAACAAGTTGATATTGGTAAACGGAGGATCCTTAATTAGGTTATGCTGTGCAAACACCACCATTTCCCGAATTTTTTGGGTAATCTGGTAATTGTCGTCGCGACGCATAAAATACTTGCTTAACAAGTCAGGCGGCACATCCGCAGCAATGCTTGCAGGATAAACACCGTTGCTGGCTTTTTCGACAGCCTTATGGTCAACGTCGGTAGCAAAAATTTTGATCCTGAAATATTCCCCTGTCTGCTCCCGGTATTCTGACAGCAACATGGCTAGTGAATAGGCCTCCTCTCCGGTTGAGCAAGCGGCAATCCAAACCCTGATTTCATCATCCTGTAGATGCTCAATAATGCTTGCCAGCCATTTATCACGTAATTCATCAAACGCTAATTCATCACGAAAAAAGCAGGTGACACCAATCAGCAGCTCCTGGAATAAGGTCGCCACTTCATTCGGATTATTCTGCAAATAGCACACATACTCGCTTAAATCATTCAACTGGTTAATAGTCACCCGACGTTCGATACGACGCAATATAGTAGTCGGCTTGTAATAGGTGAAATCAACCTTGCTTTTTTCACGCAACATCAAAAAAATGCGTGTCAAATCGTTATCATCACCCGGCAACAACGAAGTTTCGGGCGCAGACGCGTACGGATGTTTGACAAAAGACAGCAATTGCTTGGGCATTTCTTCAGGCGATAAAATAAAATCCGCCAAACCGGTTGCAATCGCATTTTTGGGCATACCGTCAAACTTGGCCGTCTCATCATCCTGCACCATAACCATGCCGCCGCGCTCCTTGATCGCACGAATACCGCGAGTGCCATCACTGCCGGTACCGGACAGCACGACACTGATCGCATATTCCCCCATGTCTTCCGCCAGCGAACGGAAAAACATGTCGATCGGCAAATTGAGTCGGCCTTCAGAGTGATCCTGGTCGGTTAATAACAAACGGCCATGAAACGAACTGAGATTTTTGCGCGGAGGCAGCAAGTAGATATTATTTTCTTTAACCAACACGCCATCTTCGATACGATTAACCGGCATTTCGGTGTGTTTGGATAACAATTCCACCATCAGGCTCTTATAATCAGGCGACAGATGCTGCACTACCACAAAAGCCAACCCGGAACTAGGCGACATTTTTTTAAAAAATGATTCAAGCGCTTCTAGTCCACCCGCCGAAGCGCCGATACCCACAATATATTTTGCAGGTGCATTAACAAGTTCATCCAATTCATTCATAAGGCATTTGAAACGGTAAATATTGACGGGAACAGAAAAATTCTACTACTGGTAGCTACTCAGTTTAATATTTAGTCTAATGTATGCGGCATATGTCTTCAAGGTTTTGTGTTGCGAGCATTCCATTCTAAAGTAAACGCATATAAATGATCTTTTACTATCAAAGCGCCACGCAAATATTGCTATCAACCGTCAATTCGGTTTTGTAAAAACGCTAGAGTCAACAGAAATTCAGACTCATAACCTGTTGTTTTTCTAGGTAACTGATAAATGATTTTTGTGGGTTTTTTGCTATTTTCGATAAACAGATATAAGTGGTAGGCTTCATGCCCCTCTATGTGTCGAGCAGTGGCAATAATGATATAATCGAGCCTCCTAAAAACGTCCTTATCTAATCCCGTGCAATCGAAACAGGCTACCCAAGCATACAGCTGGAACACTATCTACCAAATTGCGTTAGAGCACAAAAAAGAACTGCTTGTCTCCCATTTTATCGCCATTCTGGCAACCATAGCCAGCGTTCCGGTGCCTTTGCTGATGCCGTTATTGGTCGATGAAGTTCTATTGCATAAACCCGGCATTATCATCCAGACCGTCAACCTGTTTTTCCCTGTAACTTGGCAACTGCCGATTCTTTATATCAGCGTTATTTTGCTGATCAGCGTTATCCTGCGCATCATTGCGATCATATTCAACATCATCCAATCCCGGCAGTTTTCCTGCATTGCTAAGGATATTGTGTTCCGCTTCCGCAGCAACCTGATCGGGCATTTGCAAAACATTTCGATGTCCGAATACGAAAGTCTCGGCACCGGCACCGTGGTAACCCATCTGGTCAAAGACCTGGATACGATAGACACCTTTATCGGCACCACCGTCAGTAAACTGCTGGTAGCGGGGCTGACCATTATCGGCACAGCGGTCATTTTATTATGGATGCATTGGCAACTGGGTTTATTTATCCTGCTGCTGAACCCCGTAGTCATTTATTTCACCCGCGTGATCGGCTCCCGCGTTAAAGACCTAAAATCCAAGGAAAACTCCGCTTTTGAAGTTTTCCAGCAATCCCTGACCGAAACCCTGGAAGCCATCCATCAAATACGCGCCAGCAACCGCGAGAAACATTACTGCCAGCAGCTGATCGAATCGGCCCGCTCGGTTAAGGATTTTTCCACCGCATTTGCCTGGAAAAGCGATGCCGCGACGCGTTTGAGTTTCCTGGTATTCCTGTTCGGCTTCGACATCTTCCGCGCCTGCGCGATGCTGATGGTGTTTTATTCCGACCTCAGCATCGGAGAAATGCTGGCCGTGTTCGGTTACCTCTGGTTTATGATGGCCCCGGTACAGGAAATACTGAGCATACAATACGCTTTTTATGCCGCCAAGGCCGCATTAATCCGCATCAACCGGCTTAACGCACTGAAACAGGAACCGCATTATCCTCACCTTGAGAACCCGTTCTTAAACAAAAAAACCGTCTCCTTGCGCGTAGAAAACCTGCATTTCAGCTATGGTGAGGAAAAAATTCTCGACGGCATCCAGCTAAAGATCAAAGTTGGCGAAAAAGTCGCGCTGGTTGGCGCCAGCGGCGGCGGCAAATCGACCTTAATACAAACCCTGATCGGCCTGTACCCGCCCGACCACGGCCAGATTTATTTCGACGAAGTTCCCATCGACCGCATCGGCCTGGAAGTGGTCAGGGAAAATGTCGTTACCGTACTGCAACACCCGGTCCTGTTTAACGACACCATCCGCGCCAACCTGACCTTGGGCAAACCGGCTAGCGATACCGCATTATGGAATGCGCTGGCTATCGCGCAATTAAACGACGTCGTGCAGGATCTGCCCCAGGGACTGGATACCATCATCGGTCGCTTGGGCATGAGGCTTTCCGGCGGCCAGCGGCAACGCATGGCCATAGCCAGAATGATAGTCGCCGATCCCAAGGTAGTGATACTTGATGAAGCCACTTCGGCGTTAGATAGCGAAACAGAGCACAAACTGCACCAAGCGCTGGCGGAGTTTTTAACAGGCCGCACCACCATTATCATTGCCCACCGCCTGAGCGCCGTTAAACAGGCCGATCATGTTTACGTTTTTGAACAAGGCCAAATCTGCGAACATGGGCAGCATGAAACCCTGCTCAGCCAAAACGGCCTTTATGCGAAGCTTTATGGGGAATATCAGTGAGGGACAGGTTAAAGGTAATCCCCTAAACTTTGAACCTTGTACCTTCAATCTCTTTTCACCCTTAACTTAAAATCCATGCCTGAAATCTACGACCTACACTGTCACTCCACCGCCTCCGACGGCGCATTAACGCCCACGGAATTAGTGCGGCGCGCCCATGAACAGGGGGTTACTTCGCTAGCTTTAACCGATCACGATACAGTCGCAGGTCTCAGTGAAGCACAGACGGCAGCTGCCGCAACTGGCATCAAATTAATTCCCGGCATAGAGCTGTCAAGCAGTTGGCAGAATAAATGTTTTCACATTGTCGGACTAAATATTAATCCCGCGTATCCGCCGCTTACTGAGGCCACCCGCAACCTGCAAATCATGCGCATCGAGCGCGCCGAAAAAATCGCTTATAAGTTGGAGAAAAAACGCATTCCCGGCGCGCTGGAAGCTGTCAAAAAAGCCGCCGGCGAGGGGATGATAACCCGCAGCCATTTCGCCGACTTCCTGCTTTCGCAATTTCATGTATCCACCCAACAGGAAGCTTTCGACCGCTATCTCGGCGCCGGAAAAGCTGCGTTTGTTCCTACGACCTGGTCTGACCTGGAACTGGCGGTAAGCTGGATTACCGGGTCCGGCGGCGTTGCGGTACTGGCGCATCCCTTACGCTACAAACTAACCGCCAGCTGGATGAAACGCCTGCTAGCCGCATTCAAGGAAGCCGGGGGGGTAGGCATAGAAGTCGTAACCGGCAGGCACAATAGCGACGAAATAAAAACAGTTGCCGATTATGCAACGCGCTTTGAGCTGGCCGGTTCCGTCGGTTCCGATTTTCATAACCCATCCAACCAATGGGTGGAATTAGGCAGGCTTACGCCCTTGCCTGCAAATATCAAACCGGTGTGGGAACTGCTTAGTTAATGCCCCGCCGCAACTCCAGCCTGTTAATGGAAAACGCCATGATTTTTTGGAAAACCAAAAAACTATCCGAAATGACCACCGAAGAATGGGAGTCATTATGTGATAACTGCGGTAAATGCTGCTTACACAAACTGGAAGACGAAGACACCGGGGAGATCTACTTTACCAGCGTCGCCTGCAAGCTGATCGACCTGGATACTTGTCGCTGTACCCGTTATACCGAACGCAGCCAATTAGTCCCCGAATGTCTGGACCTAATCCGGCTCGATGTCGCCAATTATAACTGGCTACCGGCAACCTGCGCTTACCGCTTATTAAACAATGGCGAAGAACTTCCGGCCTGGCATCCCTTGCTGTCAAAAAGCCCCGATAGCGTTCAGGATGCCGGTGTGTCAATCCGCAGTTATGCGATGAAAGAATCCGAAATCGATGACCTGGAAGACTACATTATTGAATGGCTGGAATAATGTTGGCATAGCCGACCGGCTTTTTAGCGTAGGGTGTGCCGTGCGCGCCAGAGGAGGAGTTAAGGAATGAAAATCAAATAACTCATATATTTGAGCTCCAATTTAAAGAGCCCGATTTACAGATAACATCTTTTTAAGGGATATTATCTGTTCAAGTTATTTAGTTTTTGTCTCGTTCCCACGCGTTGCGCTCGTCTTTATACACAAGTGTCTGGGTGACGCCGTCATCCCGGCAGGGATTGCCGGGATCCAGAGCACAGGGATGTGACCACTTGATTTTATTGAGTAATACCGTGGTGATAATTGCTATCTGTTTCGCTATCGCCATCCATGGCTTCTGGATCCCGGCAATCCGGGATGACAAGCTCTTAAAGACTTGTGTATAAAGACGAGCGCGTTGCGTGGGAATGCAGTATCAACGCGCTGCGTTCCGCTCGTTCCCAAGCTCCAACTTCCCATTTCGCGAAGCTGGAGCTTCGCTAACTGGGTTCCCAAGCTAGAGCTTGGGAGCCAGTGCAAAGTCGAGTTAGCGCAGTCATGTACGCTGTCTCAGCCTTAAACCGGCTCGGCATGAAGCTTAACGCCCAGCGCCTTAATTACCCTTAAAATCGTGTCAAAACGCGGCTGGGAGCCGGGGGCAAGCGCCTTGTACAGGCTTTCGCGGCCCAAACCGGATTCCTTTGCAACCATCGCCATACCCTTGGCCTTGGCGATATATCCCAGCGCGCGGAGCAGCTCGTCATTGTCTCCATCTTCAAGCACTTGGGATAGGTACTCGCTGATAGCTTCATCACTATCGAGCAGAGCGACCATGTCGAACGGCAACAGTTTTTCAGTCTTTATAGTCATGATTCAAACCTCCTTAGCCAATTTAACCGCACGCTGAATATCGGCTTGCTGTGTGGACTTATCACCCCCTGCGAGCAACAGCACAAACAAGCCGCCCCGCAGTGTAAAGTAAACTCGATACCCGGCACCAACATCAATACGCATTTCAGACACATCGCCGCCCACTGGCTTGATGTCGCCAAAATTGCCGTTTTCCGCACGTTCGATGCGCCGGGAAATCGCGGTTTTGGCACGCAAATCACGCAAGGCAGAATGCCACTTGGCGAAACTTTCAGTTTGCTCGACGATGTAGTTCATAATGTTATTGTATCCAAGTTAATACACAAGTCAAATTTGACAGCCATGTCGACTTTTTAGTTGAATGTAAGGCTCAGAAATATCAATTACTAAGCTATTGATTCATATAGAGCCAAAAACCGTCTAACGAGTAAGTAACCTGCTGTTTTTATTGCCTAATTTAGAATAAAACATTGAGGGTAAAGCCTGTCCTCCCCTGTATGGTTTTTTTAGGTATCTTTAATAATTAAAATTATAATCGACAAAGTGCTACCTAATTCCGGGT
This sequence comes from Methylobacter sp., assembly GCA_004299305.1. Classification (GTDB taxonomy): domain Bacteria; phylum Pseudomonadota; class Gammaproteobacteria; order Methylococcales; family Methylomonadaceae; genus Methylobacter_A. The sequence goes on along the minus strand of SCPZ01000124.1, from coordinate 29,923 downwards.
AAAAACCTATACAGTCAACCAACACAGGAGGAAGTCAATGGAAAGAAAAGAAGCGATGGACTTTATGATTAAGTTGCTCAAACTTATGTTACATAAAGAAGGGTCCGATTTATTTATTACCGCTGGTTTTCCACCTGCAATAAAAGTCAAAGGCAAGATGACGCCGGTTTCCCAGCAAGCCTTATCGGCTCATGATTCTAAGGCACTGACGCAGTGCATCATGAATGATAAGCAGCTCAAGGAGTTTGAAGAATCACAAGAATGCAATTTTGCCATCTCGCCTGCCGGGCTATCCCGGTTCCGGGTCAATGCTTTTGTCCAACAAGGCTGTCAGGGCTTGGTTATCCGGGTCATTGCTGCGGAAATACCCAACTTTGATAAGTTGGGTTTGCCGCCTGTTTTAAAAGAAGTGATGATGAACAAAAACGGCCTGGTTATCATGGTTGGCGGCACCGGCTCAGGTAAATCAACCTCTATGGCGGCAATGATCGACCATCGTAATGCCAACAGTTACGGTCATATCATTACCCTGGAAGATCCTATCGAATACGTTCATGCCCATAAAAACTGCATCGTTATGCAACGGGAAGTCGGCGTCGATACCAAGAGCTGGGAAGCCGGGCTGCACAATACTTTACGGCAGGCGCCCGACGTTATTGTGTTGGGTGAAATTCGCGATGCCGAGATTATGAATTACGGCTTGGAATTTTCCCAGACCGGTCATTTGGCCTTGGCTACTTTACATGCCAACAATGCCAATCAGGCTATCGACCGGATTTTAGGCTTCTTTCCGGTTGAGACGCAGACGAAATTGATGCAGGATATTTCGGTCAATTTACGCGCGATTATTTCCCAGCGTCTGGTTAAAACCGTCGACGGCGGACGTTGCGCCGCCATTGAGATACTATTAAATACGCCGTTGATTTCAGATTATATTGCCAAAGGCGAGGCCTCCAGCATTAAGCCGCTGATGGCTAAATCCCGTGAGCTGGGTATGCAAACCTTCGACCAGGCCTTATTGGATCTTTATCAGGCGGGCAAGATAGATTATGAAGAAGCCTTGAGAAATGCCGACTCCCAAAATGAATTGCGTTTGCAGATCAAGTTAACCTCCGGTGAAGACCGCTCGGTCGGCGGGCTTTCATTACAATCGAAAGATGATGGAGGCGACGAGGAATAGGTTTCCACGGTAATAAAGCTACTCGTCCGACCTGCTAGGCTTCCGGTAGAAATTGTTTTTAACCTTCTCTCATCATACTAAACCAGATACTGACATGAAATTGATAACACCTTATTTAAAATTAATGCTGGAAAAAAATGCGGATAGCTTGTCTTTAAAAACCGGTTTTCCCGCAATCTTGAAAATATCAGGGGAGGAATATCCCTTGGGTGGAAACGAACTCAGTCCAAATGTAGTAAGAGAGCTTGCCTTTACCCTCATTGATGATGCCCAAAAGCAGCAATTAATCCAAAATAAAGCGCTGGAATTTCGTTGCTCCACGCCTGACGGCGAGAAATTCAGGGTTAGCGCCAAGGTGGAAGATAACGGACTGGTACTGTTGGTCACCCCGGATTCAGGACAGGCAAAAGCCGAAGCCGGTGAGCCGGAACCCGTCAGTTACCACATTCTGGGGGCAGCGCCGGAAGATGATTTAAATATTCTGCCGTACCTGATGGAAATGACCCGGCTGAATGCATCGGATTTGTTTTTAACGGTCGATTCGCCGGTTAAAGCCAAGATATTCGGTCGCGCCGTGGCGTTGGATGATTTTCTGTTGACGCCTGAGTTAACCAAATCGGGCGCTTTCGGGATTATGACTCAGGAACAAATCGATGAGTTTTTAGTCACCAGGGATTTGGATTTTGCGATCAGCCTACCGGACGGCAGTGCGCGTTTTCGTGCCAATGCCTTTTTTCAGCGCAAAACCGTAGGATTGGTTATGCGCCTGATTCCTTCGGTAATCCCGACCGGCAAGGATTTAGGCACGCCGGATATTTTAATGGAACTCATCATGGCCAAACGGGGGCTGTTATTAATGGTGGGCGGCACCGGATCGGGCAAGTCGACTACGCTGGCTGCTATGATCAACCACCGCAACGCCAATTCGGCTGGCCATATTTTAACCATTGAAGACCCGGTCGAGTTCTCGCACCCGAACCTGAAATCAATCGTCAATCAACGCGAAGTCGGCGTGGATACCGACTCCTATGCCAGGGCGCTAAAAGCCTGTTTACGGGAAGCGCCCGATGTTATTTTAATCGGCGAAATTCGTGACCGGGAAACCATGGCCGCCGCTTTGGAGCTTGCCAATACCGGTCACTTATGCATCTCGACCATGCATGCAAATAATGCCAATCAGGCCATGGAGCGGGTTGTCAACATGTTCCCGCATGAACATCATGCGCAATTGTTTATGGATCTTGCCACCAATTTAAATGGCGTTATTTCCCAGCGCCTTATTCCCGATATTGCAGGGAAGCGCTGTGCAGCCATTGAAGTGATGATCAACACGCCTCATATAGCCAGCTTGATTTTAAAAGGGGAATTGAATGAAATTAAAACGGCTATGAAATCGAGCGGCAGCAAAGGCATGAAGACATTTGATGATGCCTTGTTTGAACTGTATAAATCAGGAAAAATCAGCTTGGAAGAAACATTGAAAAATGCCGATTCCAGCAACGATGTGGAAGCGAAGATTAATTTTGGTTGATTTCTCGTCAATAACCGCCCCCTGAATTTATAACTTATTTGTGCCTAATGAGAAGTGACTGTCGACACATAAAGCCGGTATTTTTTCCGCTATGACGACCTATTGCATCCCGAAGCTAATGCAGTGCGGCTTGTTGTCGACCTTACCCTACTAACAGAAAAATAGCGTATTCCGACACGGTATCGCCTCAATAAAACGGTCTCTTGCTCGCCGTACCGGCTTGCGTGTTCCGGTTCAACCCACCTATAATTGCGCCGATCAAGAAGAATCTCATCTTCTATAGGCACAAAATCGGAGAGGTTGCATGACTATTAGCCAAGTTAAATTGCTGAACTTGAAAGCCCAAGACAAGACTTATCAAGAATCCGACGGTGGCGGATTATTTATTGAAGTTTCCCCCAGAGGCGTTAAAACTTGGCGGTTGCGTTATAGGCTTGCCGACCAGCCGGAAAAACTGACACTCGGTAAATATCCAACGTACTCATTAGCTGAAGCTCGGCAATGGCGCACTGCTTGTACTGCGCTCGTTACACACGGATTATCGCCGATGGCGCTAAAACGAGGCGATGCGATAGCAGACGATGTTAAACCGGAAGCAAAAGAATTGGCGGATGCCTTCTTGAAAAACTGGTGTCAACCGAGAGTTGAAAAAACGAAAGCTGAAAAAAAGCCAGCCAAAACTACCAAGCCCATAGCAGGAGATACCTTAGAGGCTTTTGCACGGCGTTTGGATGCGGATATTGCCGGGCAATCCGACGGTAAAAAGACTATCAAACAAGAGCGGGGAAAAGATGATAGCCCTGCTATTGACGGCGAGCAGATCATTGATGTCACTGTGACTGATGTATTAATTATGACCGATAAGGATCAAGGCCGCGACACAGATCAAATGGCGCCACAAAATCGCAGCATGTTCAAACGATTATTTGCTTACGTACGTCAGAGAAAAGTCGTTTAGCAACATAATGTTAACGCCGGGGCGACTTGGAGTTGATTATTGCAACAAATGGCAAAGGCCGGGTTAGTCGGCCTTTCTGTCAAGATCAAGACAATTTCAGGTGAGCGCTTATCCCTCGTCAAAACACCAGATTGTACGGCGCTTGGGGCGCGATCATCCGCATGGTTCACAGACTTCTTACAGTGACAGGTAATTCAACACACCTGATCTGCTCATCTCTTTAGTTCGTTATCAATAACTTGTTGCTGCCGTTTAATGAACGGCTCATGAATTTGATGTATTGATTTAGGAAACAATCTATATATTCCTAGCATCATTGTCAACAATAGACCTCTTGAGTATAGTTGAACCGTGCTTTTAACTTTATGCGAGGACTTAACTCATGAACGATTTCTACAAAGATATTATAACCGGAACGGTATTTATAACCGGCCTGCTGGGCTTTATTTCGGGTGAATTCATTATTTCATCTACGCTATTCGCCACTGCGGCTATTGCCAGCAATGTTAACTTGAACCGTAAAAGAGGCAAAGCCGGACAATTTTCATGCGAATGACACACCTAGCTAAACTGCTTAATCAGGGGGCTTTAAGGCTTCCAAGGCTTAACGGCCTTGGAAGTTTTTTTGTTTTGGCCTCCTTTTTTTTTGCGGCATAAGTCGCTTAAGCCATTGAACACCCCGCCGAAGCCCAGCTTCACCCAACATCCCCTTTAAAAAACAAGCATTCAAAATCAACTTATTGAAGATAGTGCTACTATTGAGCAAAAGACAATACTGTTGACTTGCCCATTCAGTTTAGACAGCTTTAGTAATACCGATAAACAATGCATTATCACCCATACACAGAGCCTGAAACCTTACTGACGGAAAAGAATTTATTGCTAGAATGTTTAGTTTAAATGACTATCCTGACATCAAAAATTAAAAACTTGAAGATCGATTAATAGCATTACCCAAGCATCAACTTTAAATTGTCGAAGTTATCGCTCCCACGGTTTCCGTGGAAACGATACAATATGCCTATAAATTTAGGTGCTACAAAGGTAATTATTCATCCTATGATAATCAGGATCTGCCCCGTAGCCCGATAAGCCCCTAAAACAGGCGCTTTAGACAAAATAAAGCGATGCGCCGAAAAAAGCGATGGAGCGATAGATGCGAACCTCGGCATTTACGCCTCAATAAACTTGTTGCCGGGGTTTCTTTTGTCTCCGGCCTATGCAACGATATTTTTTATAAAAACAGAGCATCTCATCCATGGAAAAAACATACGCCCCTCATTTAATCGAACAACGCTGGTATCAAACCTGGGAAGAAAAAGGCTATTTTATCGCCAGGGATGGTGTGTATGCCGCAAGCCAGTCGGGAACTGGCGCGGCAACGCCCAAACCGGAAGGCAAATCCTATTGCATCATGATTCCGCCGCCCAATGTCACCGGCAGTTTGCATATGGGCCATGCGTTCCAAGATACCATCATGGATGCCTTGACCCGCTATCATCGGATGAAAGGTTACAGCACTTTATGGCAGCCGGGCACCGATCATGCGGGCATCGCCACACAAATGGTGGTGGAAAGACTATGCAATGCCGAAGGCCTTACCCGTCACGATCTCGGTCGCGAGAAATTCCTGGAAAAAGTCTGGCAATGGAAGGAGGAATCCGGCGGTACGATTACTCGTCAATTGCGCCGTATGGGCTCTTCGCTGGACTGGGACAAGGAGCGGTTCACGATGGATGACGGCATGTCCGACGCGGTGCAGGAAGTGTTTATCCGCTTGTATGAAGAAGGCTTGATTTATCGCGGCAAACGCTTGGTTAACTGGGACCCGGTTTTGCATACCGCCGTTTCCGACCTGGAAGTGTTGTCGGAAGAAGAAAATGGCTCCATGTGGCATTTGCGTTATCCGCTGTCGAATGGGCAGGGTCATCTGATCGTCGCTACAACGCGCCCTGAAACCATGCTCGGCGATGCGGCGGTAGCGATACATCCCAATGACGAGCGCTATAAACACCTGCTGGGTGGGTTTGTAATACTGCCTCTCACCGGCCGCCGCATTCCGATTATTGCCGATGACTATGTCGATCCTGAGTTCGGCACCGGCTGCGTCAAGATCACCCCGGCCCACGATTTTAACGATTACGAAGTCTGGACGCGTCACCGTCATAACTCGGTTATCCAAGACTTACCGCATGGCGGCTTAATTAATATTTTAACTATCGACGCGAGTATCTGTGCCGATGAGTTAGTTCCTGCCCAGTATCAAGGCCTGGACCGCTTTGCCGCCCGTAAACAAATTGTCGCCGATCTCGATGCGGCAGGTTTGCTGGAAAAAATCGTCGACCATAAGTTAATGGTGCCGCGCGGCGACCGCACCAATAGCGTGATCGAACCGTTGTTGACCGACCAGTGGTATGTCAAAGTCGCACCACTGGCGGAACCTGCGATTGCCGCCGTTGAGAACGGCGACATCAAATTTGTACCGGACAACTGGAAAAACACCTATTTTGAATGGATGCGCAATATTCAGGATTGGTGCATCTCGCGGCAAATCTGGTGGGGACATCGCATCCCGGCCTGGTATGACGAGCAGGGCAATATTTACGTGGGCAACTCCGAACAGGATATTCGGACAAAGCACAAACTGCCCGCCGATTACCCGCTGAAACAGGATGAAGATGTACTGGATACCTGGTTTTCATCGGCATTATGGCCCTTTTCCACGCTGGGCTGGCCGGAAAACACCGAAGAACTGGCTAAATATTACCCGACCAGCGTACTGGTGACCGGCTTTGACATCATTTTTTTCTGGGTAGCCAGGATGATCATGATGGGGCTGAAATTCCAGGGTGCAGTGCCGTTTAAGGAAGTCTACATCCACGGCTTGGTGCGCGATGCGGAAGGGCAAAAAATGTCCAAATCCAAAGGCAATGTGCTCGACCCGATTGATATTATCGACGGCATAGAGCTGGAAGCTTTGGTTGCAAAACGTATTTCCGGCATGATGCAGCCGCATTTGGCAAAAAAAATCGAGCAGGATACGCGCAAGCATTTTCCTGACGGCATTCAGTCTTATGGTACCGATGCATTGCGTTTTACCTTTGCTTCGTTGGCATCGACGGGCCGGGATATACGTTTCGACCTTGCCCGCACCGAAGGCTATCGCAATTTCTGCAATAAGCTGTGGAATGCGGCGCGTTTTGTGTTGATGAACACGGAAGAACAGGATAACGGTTTATCCGATGCACCTTGCAAATACAGCCAAGTGGACCGCTGGATTACGTCCCGGCTGCACCAGGTAACCGCTACAACCAGCAACGCAATCGACAACTACCGTTTTGACCTGGCTGCGCAGGCTATTTATGAGTTTACCTGGAATGAGTACTGCGATTGGTATCTGGAGCTGGCAAAAATATCCCTGCATTCCGGTGATGAAGCGTTGCAACGCGGCACGCGTAAAACCCTGCTGACAATTTTGGAGTCGATTTTACGTTTAGCCCATCCGATCATGCCGTTTATAACCGAAGAAATCTGGCAGCGGGTCGCACCGTTGACAGGTAATATCGCCAGGGATGGTGTGTATGCCGCAAGCCAGTCGGGAACTGGCGCGGCGCACGCTGATACCATCATGCTGCAACCTTACCCGGTTGCCGATGAAGCGCAAATCGACAGCCACGCAATCGCTGAAACCAACTGGGTAATGAACTTTATTCTCGGTGTGCGGCGTATTCGCGGCGAAATGAATATTTCCCCAGGCAAACCGCTACCGGTATTACTGCAAAACGGCACCTATGCCGACCAACAAATTTTGGACAACAACCAAGTTTATTTGCGGAAAATGGGCAAGCTGGAATCGATAATCTGGTTAAACGCAACTGAAACCGCACCGGAATCGGCGATGGCGCTGGTCGGCGAACTGAGAATCCTGATTCCGATGGCGGGATTAATCGATAAGGAAGCGGAACTGGCACGATTGGAAAAGGAAATACAAAAAATCAACAATGAGCTGCCCAGAGTCGAAGGCAAATTAAATAACCCGGCGTTTGTCGACAAAGCGCCGCCGGACGTTATCGATAAAGAAAAAGCCAAGCTGGCTGATTTACGTTCGATGCTGGACAACCTTGAACAACAGCAAGGTAAAATCCAGGCGTTATAAGAAGAGCAGGCGCAAGGTTCAAGGTACTTTGAACCTTGTACCTTGAACCTTTTTCACCTATATTTGCCTAAACAACTGAGTAATCATCATATGGCTACCGCATCAACAGATTTACAATTTAGTGGACTTACACGGTGCTTGATTGAAAAAGGCTTGCTAACTGAGAGCGATGCGCAAATTCACAGCCAAGAAGCACAAAAAAAACAAATCCCATTAATACGCTATCTTGTCACCAACAAGCTCATTAGCAGCAAAGACTTAGCATCCCAAGCCTCACATGAATTTGGCGTGCCTTTTCTTGACCTGAATGCAATTGACTGTCGCAGACTCCCGGTAAATCTAGTCACTGAAAAGCTGATCCGCAAATACCATGTATTACCGCTATTCACCAGAGGCAAAACCCTGTTTGTCGCGGTATCCGACCCGACCGACTTTCCCGCCCTGGATGACATCAAGTTCCACAGCCGCCTTAATCCCGAAGCCATTCTGGTTGAAGAAGACAAACTTGCCAAAGCTATCGAAGTCGCCTTAGAGGCCGCCGATACCTCTATGACTGATATGCTTGATGAGGACCTGGCAAACCTGGATGTCGCCGGAGGCGAGGACGATCCCAACAAAATTGAGATTAACCCCGATATTGATGACGCCCCCATTGTTCGTTACGTCAACAAAATACTGTTGGACTCTGTAAAACAGGGCGTATCCGATATACACATGGAACCTTATGAAAAATCGTTCCGTATCCGCTATAGATCGGATGGCATCCTCCGCCAAGTTGCATCCCCCCCGCCCAGCATCGCCAACCGGCTCGTCTCCCGCCTTAAGGTCATGTCTAAAATGGATATCGCCGAACGCCGGGTTCCACAGGACGGTCGTATCAAAATGATCTTATCCAAAAACCGGGCGATTGATTTTCGGGTAAATACCTGTCCTACCCTGTTCGGCGAAAAAGTTGTTTTGCGTATTTTGGATCCTACCAGCGCCCAACTGGGTATCGAAAAACTGGGTTTTGAACCGGAACAACAACGAATTTTCCTTGAGGCCATCAACAAACCTTACGGTTTAGTGCTGGTAACAGGGCCTACCGGTAGCGGTAAAACGGTTACGCTCTATACGGGGTTAAATATTCTCAACACCATGGAGCGCAACATTTCCACAGCAGAAGACCCTGTTGAAATTACCGTAGAAGGCATCAATCAGGTCAACATGAATCCTAAAGCGGGCCTGACCTTTGCCAGTGCCTTGCGCGCTTTTCTGCGGCAAGATCCAGACATTATCATGGTAGGTGAAATTCGCGACTTGGAAACCGCCGAAATCGCCGTTAAAGCCGCGCAAACCGGACACTTAGTGTTATCAACCCTGCATACTAATGACGCGCCGCAAACCTTAAACCGGCTGTTGCAAATGGGCATTCCCGCGTTCAACATTGTTGCTTCGGTTAATTTGATTATGGCGCAACGTTTGGGGCGACGACTCTGCGAATACTGTAAGGTCCCCGCCAACTTTCCCAATAAAGTCCTCCTTGATACCGGTTTTAAACCAGAAGAGCTGCACGACCTTAAAATATTCAGTGCATCGGCGACAGGTTGCGAGCATTGCACCAATGGCTATAAAGGCCGGGTTGGTGTTTATCAAGTCCTGACGCTCACCGACAAAATGCGTACGCTTATATTAAATGGGGGAAATACCGACCAACTGGCGGAATGCGCCCTGGCTGAAGGCTTCAATGATTTACGCAGATCAGGATTAAATAAAGTACGCATGGGCATAACCAGCCTGGAAGAAATAGACCGGATCACTAAGGAATAAACATGGCAGACCAAACTGAACAAATAGACTTTGTCTGGACCGGGACCGACAAAAACAAAAAGAAAGCCGGGGGAGTAATTTCTGCAAGAAGCGAAATCACCGCAAAAACCGAGCTGCGGCGGCAGGGCTACCATATCATTAGATTCAAGAAAAAACCCAAACCGCTATTCTCCAAAAAGGTTCAGCCTATCACGCCAGGCGATATAGCCATTTTTGCCAGGCAATTAGCCACCATGCTTAAAGCAGGCGTGCCTTTAGTTCAGTCGTTCGATATTGTCGGCAAAGGCCACGATAATGCAAGTATGCAGGATCTACTCATGGGCATTAAAGCCGATATCGAAGGGGGCGATACCTTAGCCGAGGCGCTTACTAAAAGACCGCTGTATTTTGATGAATTATTTTGTAACTTGGTTGCTGCGGGCGAACAGGCAGGGGTATTGGAAACACTGCTGGATAAAATCGCCACCTACAAAGAAAAAACCGAGTCGATGAAGAAAAAGATCAAAAAGGCTCTGACCTACCCAATCGCCGTCATAGTCGTAGCCTTTATCGTCACCACTATCCTGCTGATTTTTGTGGTGCCGGTATTTTCCGACATGTTCAAAAGCTTCGGTGCGGATCTGCCCGCCTTCACCAAAATGGTTGTTGCCATGTCTGAATGGATGAAGGCATGGTGGTATATAGTTGTTGGCATTGTTGTCGGGACCTTTTATACATTTAGCTACTTTAAAAAACGTTCCAAAACATTCAATCATTTCCTTGATAAAACCATGCTAAAACTGCCGGTAGTCGGCGTCATTTTGAACAAGTCCGCCGTTGCGCGTTTCGCCAGAACCCTGGCAACCATGTCGGCAGCGGGTGTGCCTCTGGTTGAGGCACTGGAATCCGTTGCTGGCGCTTGCGGCAATATTGTCTACACCGAAGCCGTGTTAAAAATGCGCGAGGAGGTGGCAACCGGACAAAGACTTCAATTTGCGATGCAGCAAGCAGGCCTTTGGCCGCACATGGTTATACAAATGGTGGCCATCGGTGAGGAATCAGGCTCCATGGATTCCATGTTATTGAAAGTTGCCGATTTTTTCGATGAAGAAGTTGATAATCTGGTTGACAATTTGAGCAGCTTAATGGAGCCCATTATCATGGCTATTTTGGGTGTTTTAGTCGGAGGCCTGATTGTCGCGATGTATTTACCCATATTTAAAATGGGTTCAGCTATTAGTTAATGATGGTTCCCTCGCTCCGGCAATACAGTAAGCTATGCTCCAGTCATCGTGTTTAGCAACGCTGGAGCGAAAAACGATAACATTGCCCTAACCACAAACGCTCCTACCCTGGAGCGCCCACTTTCTCAAAAAACACAGATGCAACAGCTCAGTATACTTTTAAACTCAACCGCTCTGTTTTCAGTCCTAATTGGCATCATCGGCCTACTGCTCGGCAGTTTCCTCAATGTTGTTATCTACAGATTGCCGATAATGATGCAGCGAGGATGGCGTAAGGAATGCGCGGAATATCTGCAAATCACTCCAGAAGCCTCAGCAACCGAAGAATCCTTCAATCTGGTCTTGCCCTTATCCCGCTGTCCTGGTTGCAATACGCCGATCAAGCCTTATCAGAACATTCCGCTGATCAGCTATGTTTTTTTAAAAGGCAAATGCGCAACCTGCGGCTGTCACATTTCAATGCGCTATCCCATCATAGAAGCTTTCACCGCGATAACATCAATGATAGTAGCTTGGCATTTTGGTTACACGCCTCAAGCTTTTTTTGCCCTGCTGCTGACTTGGTCGTTGATTGCGTTAATTTTTATTGATGTTGACCACCAGTTACTACCCGACTCCATCACCTTGCCCATGCTTTGGCTGGGGATGTGCTTGAGCTTGTTTAATGTATTCACTGACGCCCACGCCAGTATTATCGGCGCGGTTGCCGGCTATACAGCCCTTTGGTCTGTTTTTCAGCTGTTTAAACTAGTAACAGGCAAAGAAGGCATGGGCTATGGCGATTTCAAATTGCTGGCTTTATTCGGCGCCTGGCTGGGTTGGCAGTATTTGCCGATTATTATTTTATTGTCATCCCTGGTCGGCGCCGTCATTGGTCTAGGCATGATCGTTTTTGTCAAACACGACCATAACGTACCCATCCCCTTCGGCCCCTATTTAGCGGCCGCCGGATGGATAGCGCTGCTATGGGGTTCTGACCTCAACCAACTCTACTTAACCACCGTAGGCCTGTAAGCTGATGCTGAAAGTCGGACTGACCGGCGGCATAGGCTGTGGAAAATCGACGGTTGCCAAAATTTTCTCAGGCTTTAATATCCCGGTGCTTGATGCTGACGAAATAGCTCATAGCTTGGTTGAAAAAGGACAACCTGCACTGGCGCAAATACAACGGGGATTTGGTGCGGACATCATCAACCCGGACGGGTCGTTGAATAGAACCTCTCTGAGGGAACTGGTTTTTTCCGATCCAATGCAGAAACAAAAACTTGAATCGATACTTCATCCCTTAGTCTACCAATCCATACAAACAAGACTTGAACAGCTGAGTTCTCCCTATTGCATTATCAGCATTCCATTATTATTTGAAACTGGCATGACTCATCTTGTTGATAGAGTACTCGTTATCGATTGTCCTGTTGAAACACAAATTGAACGCGTTAGAATGCGGGATAAGCTGAGTATTGAAAGAATCCTATCCATAATTAACCAGCAGGTATCGCGCGAACTTAGGAAAGCAAAAGCGGATGACCTGATTGATAACTCGGACGCTGATTATAGACTTGCAGAACAGGTAAAAAAACTGCACAATTCGTACCTTTCATTAAGCGCTTGCCGGGATTAACTTGTCTGTGAACACCACCATTACCTATGAATTTCCACTCAATGAACGTATCCGGGTTTTCATACGGTTAGAACAGCTCTTCCAACAATTCAATCATTTTTTAACCGGGGAAACCGTTGCCGATAAACGCGCCGCGCTTAACGCGCTGCTCGATATAATGACCATTTTCAGACGCAATGACCTGAAATCGGAAATACTGAAAGAACTGGATCGTCACGCCAACGTACTCAATAAAATCGCCAATAACCAGAGCGTAGACACCCAAAAACTGGAAGAACTGCTTAACAAATTAAATCAAACCAGCAAAAAACTCTATGCCACTAACGGGAAAATCGGCAGCCAAGTCATGGAAAGCGACCTGTTCCAAAGCATCGCCCAACGCAGTTCCATCCCTGGCGGAACCTGTTCTTTTGATTTACCCGAATTCCATTACTGGTTGGAACAGGATGAAGCGATTCGATTAAAAGACCTGGAACACTGGAGCAGCCCGTTTGCCGACATTCGTATCGCAATTGACCTGATTCTTAACTTTATACGCAACTGCAGCTCACCTACTCACGAGGTTGCCGAGGCAGGTTTTTTCCAATTTTTGCTGGATACCAATCAATCCCACCAACTGCTTAAAATAAGCCTGGATAAATCCATACATTGCTTTGCAGAAATCAGCGGCGGCAAACACCGCTGCACCGTCCGGTTCATGGTGCCGTCTTCCGACAACAAACGTCCAACGCAAAGCCCTGACGACATCCCGTTCACCTTAACCCGCTGCCTCTTCTAATGTCGGCATCCAGCAAACCGCTGATAGTAAAATGCCCTAACTGCGGATGCTCCGTACCCTGGCTGCCTGAGCAACTATCCAAACCCTTCTGTTCCGAACGCTGTAAATTGATTGACTTGGGCGAATGGGCAATGGAAGAAAAGAGAATCCCAGGACAGTCTTTGTCGCAGGAAAGCGATGACGAGGACGATGGTTTTTTTCATTAGGCAACCTGCCAAAAATACCCCTCTGTCAAAGTTGCCACAGATTCGCTGATTATAAATAAGTTTAATCTGTGAACCTGTGGCGGTTTAATTTTTGCGAATAACTTTAGCTATTGACCCGGTCATTCAGCACCACTAAAGACTCGTGTTTTTTTATCTTTTCCTTGCCGTACAAGTCGATGACTTCAACCGTAATATTGTCATCCGGCGCCGTGGCCAGAAAATCCTCGATTGTTTCCAGAATATCATGATCGATAAATTTGGCTTTACTCGCATCAATGGTTACGCTGCTGTCTGCCTGAATGCGCAGGATGAATTTTCTCAGCAATGCCTTATTCAGGAACGAAACGTCTTTATTGAATGACAACACATAATGCGACCCGTCCTGGATCAAGGTAATCGCCGCCGAATAATTAGCTTTGATCACAAAAAACAGGCCTATAAACATGCCGATAGCCATGCCTTTTAATAAATCGGTCAGCAGAATGGCAAGTACCGTAATAGCAAACGGCAGAAATTGGCTCATGCCTTTTCGGTAAAACTTTTTGAATAAGGCCGGATTGGCCAGCTTATAGCCTGTATGCAGCAAAATGGCCGACAAACAGGCCAGTGGTATGTGGTTCAGGTAAATCGCCAAATACATGACGCTCAACAACAAAAACAGGCCATGAGTGAAGCAGGCAATACGGGTTTGCCCCCCCGCGTTGATATTGGCCGCACTGCGCACGATGACGGCGGTGATGGGCAAGCCGCCGAGCAAGCCGCTGATGATATTGCCGACCCCTTGCGCTTTTAATTCCCTGTTGGTTGGCGCGATACGTTTTAAAGGATCAAGTTTATCGGTCGCCTCAAGGCTTAACAGCGTTTCCAAACTGGCGATAATCGCAATCGTTACCGCGACGACATAAACCTCCGGGTTGGCAAGATAGCTAAAGTCAGGGAACATGAAATTATTGAAGAAATCAGTGGCTTTTTCCGAGACCGGCAAACTGACTAAATGCTCGGAACTGACCTTCCAGGACGGTGCAAATCGTGTGGCGATTAAGTTATAGCCTACTCCCCAAAGCACCGCGATTAACGGCCCGGGAATCAGCTTTAACAGTTTTTGTTTTTTAAACCACGGCGTCCCCCATAAAATCAACAGCAACAATGCCACCCCGCTGATAATAACCGAACCTGGGGAAATGCCGCCAAACGCATCAACCATTTCCACAAAGCTTGAATGCGCCGTTTCCTTCATATAACTTTCGTCACCCTCATAACTGTTATGGTAACCGGTGGCATGAGGAATCTGCTTGATAATCAAAATTAAACCGATGGCCGCCAACATGCCTTCAATCACTGCGGATGGAAAAAAAGCGCCGATAATTCCCGCTCTCAGGTAACCCAAAGCGAGTTGCATGAGGCCTGCCAAAACGCAGGCAACCAGCAATCCTTGAAAACTGCCGAGAGTTTCAATAGCATTGAAAACAATCACAGTAAGACCGGCAGCGGGTCCTGAAACGCAAAGTTGCGAGCCACTCAACAAGGAAACGATCAAACCTCCTGTTAAACCCGCAATCAACCCGGAAAATAACGGTGCGCCGGAGGCCAACGCAATACCTAGGCATAACGGCAGGGCGACCAAGAACACCACAATGCCGGCAGGAAAATCGTCTTTTAAATGACGGAAATAAAATTGGGCGTGTTTATGTATCATATTAATAATCCTCGTTAATTCAGGACGCAGCGGGCAACTGGGGGGTAGGTCAAGCTAATAGTCCAGTTGCAATACAAGTCAGTCAATAATTAAAGTGTCATCATAAAAACTCACTTCGCCGGTTGAAATGTCATGATTGCCGCCGACAATTCCGATTGCGCCGCTTAGAATCATTTCCTTTAAAATAGGGCTACGCTCCATAATGGCATGTACCGTTCTTCTGACATTAATGGCGGCTACTTTTTCGACAAATTCGTTGTTGCTGGAATCGCGGCTTTCGGTAACAGTTTTTTCATCATAAACAGCGGGCTGTATTTTGCTTAACAGCGCAGTCAGGTTGCCCATTTCAATATGATCGCAAGCGCCTTTTACCGCGCCGCATTTAGTATGTCCCAAAACCACAATAATCTTGGCACCGGCGATTTTGCAGCCGAATTCCATGCTGCCTAAAATATCTTCATTAATAATATTTCCGGCAATGCGGACGCTTAACACGTCGCCCAAGCCCTGATCAAAAATTAGTTCAACTGAAGTACGGGAATCAATGCAACTTAAAATAACCGCAAACGGATGTTGCCCGTCCGAGGTTTCATTCGCTTGTTGCAACAGGTTGCGGTTTACTTTAAGGTTGCTGACAAAGCGTTTATTGCCTTCTTTTAATAAGGCTAAAGCCATTGCCGGTGTAATGGCTGCTTGCATTTCTTTGGTTAAGGTTTTCATTTCTCAAATGCCTTTTTAATTTAAGTGACTTGCACGGTATATCTTAGTGACGCTTATCCTAGCCCCTTAACCTTTCAAAAACCTTTCGCAACACCCTGGACATGAACATTTTATTAATAGAAGACGACGCCGTATTGGCTGACGGCTTAACGCATACTTTGAGCGACAGCGGCTATTCGGTGACTTCCGCCACGAGCGGCGGATACGCAGAACAGTTGCTGCTCGCGCAAGATTTCGATTTGATCGTGCTGGATTTGGGGCTGCCGGATATGGACGGTTTAGAACTGTTGCGCAAGTTGCGCAACCGGAAAATCCCCTTGCCTATCTTGATTTTGACCGCGCGCGACGGGGTCAACGACAGGATAAACGGTATTGAACAGGGCGCTGACGACTATATGACCAAACCCTTTGAACTCCGGGAATTGGAAGCCAGGGTTCACGCGCTGATTCGGCGTTGTTACGGCGGCTTTAGCAACGATATAGTGATCGGCCTCCTGACCCTGGACACCCATAATCACCAGGTTTTAGCAGACGGCCAAACCATTAACCTGTCGGCGCGAGAATACGGCGTACTGGAAATACTGTTACTTCAGGCAGGGAAAGTCGTCAGCAAAGACCGTATTGCGCAACGCCTGTCTGTGGATGGCGATGCGCTAACCGATAATGCCGTTGAGATCTATGTGCATAGGCTGCGCAAACGTATCGAACCTTATGGCGCGGTGATCAGGACAGTGCGCGGCCTCGGTTATTTGCTGGAGCGCTCGGATGATGCATAAAAAACGCAGCCTCAAGACTGAAATCCTGCTTCGATTAGCCATTCCGTTGATTTTCTTCATCAGCATCGAGTCGGTGCTGTCTTATTTTGTCACCTTGCATCATGTCAATGTGGCTTACGATCGCTGGCTGCTCGATTCCGCACGCTCATTAGCCCAGGAAATCAAGGTGCGCAAAGGCAAAATATTCGTGGTATTGCCGCCCGCCGCGCTGGAGATTTTCAAATGGGACGAGTCGGACCAAACCTATTTTAAAATCATCTCCGAACAAAAAGGCATGATGGCGGGCGATAAATTCGTTCCCGAACCGTTCGATATGGACACCGATTGGACACGGCCGGTCTTTTTTGACAACGAGATGTATGGCGAACCGGTCAGGGTCGTGTCGATGTTGATTGCGCCTGAGCACAGTTCGGAAAAGGTTTTTGTCCATGTTGCGGAGACCTTAAATAAACGCCGCAACATGATGCTGGATATTTTACTGGCCGACCTTGTGCCGCAAATGGTGCTTGTTTTCCTGGCCGGTATTTACCTGGTAATCGGTGTAAAGCGCGGCTTGCAACCGTTGCACGTCTTGGCCGATGAGATTGCCCAGCGCTCATCACGCGATTTGCGCCCCATTCCCGAGCAGCATGTTTTTTTAGAAGTGCGGGCGCTGACCGACACCATCAATGATTTACTGGAACGCTTAGGATCGGCCATCGCCACCCAGCAACGATTTATCGCCAATGCTGCACATCAATTACGAACCCCGTTGGCGGGCTTGAAACTGCAAGTGGAACGCGCACAGCGAGAACAGGATTTGCCTGCGATGAAACCTGCGCTGCTGCAAATTCAAGGTTGCGCCGACCGGATGTCGCACCTGACCACGCAACTACTGCTTTTAGCCAGATCCGAACCCATTGATGGCGATTATGAATTGCGACCGGTAGACTTATGCAAATTGGCAAAAGAAACCTGTATGGACTGGGCGCCTAAAGCCTTGCAACGGCACATGGAGCTCAGCTTTGAAGGCCCGGAGCAAGCGCTGTTGGTACGCGGCGATGAAGTCCTGTTGCGGGAGTTGCTAGCTAATTTGCTCGATAACGCCATTTGTTACGGACTTGCCAAGGGCAATATTGCGGTTAAGGTCGATCCTTATCCATTGCCCTGCCTTAGCGTAGAAGACGATGGCGCAGGCATACCTGAACTTGAAACGGGCAGGGTTTTCGAACGTTTTTATCGTATCCCCGGAAGCCCTGGAGACGGTTGCGGACTAGGACTGGCAATCGTCAAGGAGATTGCTGAACTGCATAAAGCCCGGCTTGAGTTAAGCCGTGTTAGTGCGGCAGGCGGCACCCGGATCGACTTGATTTTTAAGCCATTGTGAATATTCAACAGTCTTAATGTCATAGCACTATTCCTGAATCAGCCAGCTGTTTTGCCTTGTTCTTTTTCCAAACGCTTAAATTCCGCTAAACAGCAGCGTCCTGACGGATTACGGGATTCACAAGCGCACTCGCCGACTTTTGTCCGTTGTATGACAAATTCTTTAATCGACTCGGCACGGTTAACGCGTAACGCTGATAGGTAAAGATCAGTATCAATATCGAAGCAATAACATAGCTTGCCTTGCCGAATCTCTTGATAGGATCTTAAATGTGCTTTGGGAATACGGTTTCCGGCGCTTGAAAAGTAAGCGATTGAACATTGTTCGGCTGGGCAAAAATAATAGCTGCCGGATGTAATATGTTGGTTTTCGGGAAACTTTACCTGCTGGTAAAGCGTTCGCATTTCGACGCTTTTACAGACAGTCCCGCACTCAGGACAAGCCTGTGTGGCAGCGTTCAATGCACCAGTGGCGCAACAATTAGACATAGATTTATCCTGCTTACGTTTATCCTAAAAAAAATCAGTTAGCCACGGATTTACACAGATAAAACACTTGGTTATGCAATAGAGTATTTCACTCAATGGGTGTCTCAAAGAAGGGCGCTGATGCAGCACCCTTTTATGGCTAAATCATCCTATTGAAAAATATATTGTTACGTCGAGACCTTCCAGATTTTAAAAACCTGGAAGGTCTAATACGGTCGGGGTCTGAATAGTTGCTGTTTTTATGTTGTTTTTCTACCTGACAGCCCCGTCCCGGAAACTTCCTGCCCATTCTCTTGCTTGTTGCTGTAAGTGCTGTCTTTGTTCTACGGAAAGTCCCATAGGGTCGAAACGTAACTGGTAATGCAATCTATAAAGTTGATTTAATGCCGGTAGTTGCAAACGCTTAACCCATTGCTGAATGCTTTCGTTGTGTTGCCGGGCCTGGACGGTATTTTGCAAGCGTTGCTCGATAAGGTAAAACTCGGAATCCAATCCTTGATAAGCGGTTTTTTGCGCGGTTGCGCTTGCATATTGCACTCTCCGCTTTAATTTCCGTTTTGCGGAGTAAATGCGCCATGCTAAATAAATCATCGGAAATAATGCGCTTAGTAGGGCTAGTTCGGTATTTTGTTGTTCGGTTTGTTGGCGTTGCCATTGCCGGAACTGAAATACGCAATTCGACCACCAATCGGTAAGCGGTTGCCACAGTCCGGCATGTTCTGTTTCCATGGCCAGCCATTGCGCGGGCGTGGAGTCGACGGCTTGCCATACGCCATTTATATAGGCAATAGCCCAGGCATGGGCATGACGGCTGCGAACAATATATAAACCTTGCCGACTGTCATATTCATTGACGGCGTATCCATTAGCCAAGCGTGCAGGTATGCCCGCTTTTCTGAGCAATAACACGGTGGCGGCGGCAAAATATTCACAGTGACCGGCCTTGCGCTTGAGCATAAACTCTTTTAAGGCTAAGTCGGCATCCGTTTGGGTTCCTAGATAAAGGCTGTATAAAAAATTACGCTGAAAATAGGTTTTGATGTGTTCGGCGATGGCTTCGGGACTTTGTCCCGCAAATTTTAATTCGTCGCTAAACTGCTGTAACCAATCGAGATGTTGTTTGGGGATTTGTAGGTCATGTTTACCGGGAGCATCGGTTCTTTGGCCGGTATAAAAAACCCGGTAACGGGAAAATCTTGGCGACAGGGTGACTTTTACCGCACCCAGATCGGTGTATTGCAGATAAGCTTCATCTCCCAATCCTGTTATGTTTATGGTGCCGTCCGGCAATGCCAATAGGGCTTGCCGGTTAAGTTGTTGCAGAATTTCCAGTTGTTTCGGCTTGCCGTTTTCGATGGGGTTTACCGGGTTCTTGGTCGTAAACAGGCGATTGGAAGCCATCCAGTTGTGTCCAAAATACAGGTCATAGCTGGCTTGATGCAGTAGTAACGGGGCGTCGGCTTTGAGGCGGAATTCGATTTTGTCTGATAATTTCAATTCGCCTATATCGCCGATAGAGGTTTGACTTTTGAAGGGGTCGGTTTGACTATCGCTTAGCCAAGCTACCGATTTTTCCTCGACTAATGCGTGTAATTGCCTTAAACCGTGATAACCGAAATGACTCACAACAATAGCCAAGCCGATGCTTAATAGCCATATCGGAACCGGGCTATATTTGGGGCGAGCCGACCAGAGAATGCCGGTAAACAGCGTTGCCGCAATGGTGAAATAGGCGGGGGTTTGCACATTGGCAGCGCCCGCACTCAATACAGTCAAGCCCGCATAAGGCAGTATAAAATCGGTTTCAACAGACGGTTCGGACTGTTGTTTACGCAACGAATAAAACAAGGCGGCTAAGGGCAAGTTCTGGGCGTTGCTGAATAATTGTGCAAATAACACGGGAGCAAACAACACCGGCAGCCATTTTAACAGTACAAAAATGGGCCGGTCGGTGGGCTGTAAAATATACACATCAACCAATAACAGTATCACCAGCAGGGTGGATAAATCGGCGCAGCGGTAGAACTGCTGCGGACTTATCTGCCAACGCCAGACGCTGTATTTATTGGCTGCGATGATAAACAACAGTCCCGCAGCCGCCAGCCAAGTTTGAGATAACCATCCCCATGACAATAGGCCAAAGCTTAACAACAGGATGTCTTTGTTCATAACGCCGCCAATTGTTCCGCCAGGTGATGATAATCCAGCAGATGAAAATGTTCCGGTTTATTAGCGCATTGCGGTTCGGTCAGTGAGCCGTCATGCAATAAAAACACCGCCACCGGTAAATCGTGGGCAAGCAGTTGTTTGATAAAGTTTTGTCGGGCTTCATCCCAGTGCATCAGCACACAGACCAGGCTACTGCATAATCCGGCGCGGGCCTGCACCGCCTGCTGTAACTGGGCAAACGAGCCTTCCGTGCTGGACTGTACTGCGGCCAGAATCTCCTGTAAATGCGGCAACTGGTCAACACCGCGCCCGGTGGTAAAACAGTAAGTTTGAAGGCCGACAAACATTAAATCCAGCAAGGCTTCATTTTGTCGCTCGCTGAGCGCAATTGAGGCGGCAACCGACACGGCGGCTTCAAATTGCTCAACTGCGGCATCGCCGACAAAGGTATCCAGCAATAATGCGCGTCGAACAAAATATTCATCCTGATATTCTTTAACGATCAGCTTGCCGTGTTTGGCAAAGCTCTTCCAGTGAATGCTGTTTAGCGGGTCGCTCCGTTGATAATCCCGTAGCGACATAAATTCGCTGGAATTGCCGACTGAACTTGCCAGCGACACGCCGCCTGCCTGGTATTTGCGTTTCCCCGCCAGGGTTAAGGGCTTAAGCGGATAGTGTTTGGGCAGCACCAAGCAACTTTGATGCGCTTTTAATACGATTAAGCGGCGGAACAAGCCCAGCAGATCCGGTTTAGCCAGATAACTGTCGGCAAAGGTTATCGAGCCGCGCCGGGTTGGGACAAAGCTGATTTTTACCTGAAGCGGCGTTTGTGCCAAATTGGGCAAGACCGTTTCGGCAATCACGCCGCCGCGCTGGTATGCCAGATAGCGCAGCCATTGTCGAAAACTTATGCCCTGTTTAAACCATGGTTGCTTATCCAATTGATAAAAACGTTTTAATTGTGCCGGGTTGGGCAGGGATTCGGCCAGCTGTTCACATAGCGCCAGGCGGTCGTAAGTTTTGCTTGTTAAGTTAGTCAGCGTGACGCTATAGCATAAGGGCTCGCCGACCATGCCGTAACGCGGCAAGCGGCGGGTTAACGTGACTTTAAGACGATTAAACGCGCTGTTTAACAGGGAAAAAATCAACAGCACTAATAAAAATACAAACAACTGGTAGGTGGTGCTTTGCTTGGTATTGACGCCAAAAACGGCAGCGGCGATCATAAACGTTATTACGAGCTGTCCCGTAAAGGTAAAGTGCCGTCGCATCCAGTTATCGAAGCGATAAACCTTGCGATATTGCCTGAGTATAAACCCTTGCCGCATCGTCTAGCTCGGTATTGGGAGGCTATCGACTATTTCCTGCATCAATGCGGCAGCCTCAATGCCGGAAAACTTGCTTTGCGAGTCCACGTTAAGCCGGTGCGAAATGACGGGAATGGCGAGTTCCTTAATAACATCGGGGGTAACAAATTCAAAGCCATCCAGTAATGCCAAAGCCTGGGCTGTTCTCATCAGGGTTAGCGAAGCCCTCGGGCTGGCGCCCAGCTTGATTTCCGCCTTGTTACGGGTTGCGGCGACAAGGGCGACAATATAGTGCTTAAGTTCCTCGCTGATACGCACTTGTTTCACTTGGGATTGTAAAAACAGCATCTCATCCAGCGTAATACAGGCTTTTAATGTATCCAAAGGATGTTGTTTGCCTTGCGCATTTAAGATTGCCACTTCCTGGGCGTTGGAAACATAGCCCAAGCTGAATTTCATCGCAAAACGATCCAACTGAGCTTCCGGCAACGGATAGGTGCCATGAAATTCGACCGGATTTTGGGTGGCAATCACAAAAAAAGGCGAGGGGAGCAGCCTGACTTGCCGTTCGATACTGACCTGGTTTTCCGCCATGGCTTCCAATAATGCCGACTGGGTTCTTGGCGAAGCGCGGTTGATTTCGTCAGCCAGCAAAATATGACAGAAAACCGGTCCCTGCTCAAAGCGGAAATTTTGTTTTTGCGGGTCGAAAATCGAGATGCCGATGATGTCTGAGGGCAACAAATCGGGCGTAAATTGAATGCGTTGAAATTGCGCGTCGCAGGAAACCGCAAGGGCTTTTGCTAAAGTCGTTTTGCCTGTGCCTGGAACATCCTCCAGCAGTACATGTCCGCCGGTGCTAAACGCCGCCAATAGCCAATGCAAGGTGCGCTGCTGCCCAAACATCACTTGCTCTAGGTTGGCATGAAGTCTTTCAAGAATAGCGTATGCTTGTGCAAAGGGGGGAGAGAGAGTCGTCATAGCGCAAAATCACTCGCTTATAAAGTTGAGGGGGCGTTAACGGTAAATTCAACTCGTGTCGCAACCGAGCTTGAATCTTGAGCGGGACAGTATAAAGAAAGGAGTCCTGTTGATAAAGAATTCAACCCGATGCTGATTTAATAATTGCGGGGGACGGGGTGTGTAACTAGGGTTTTGGCGATGCTTGAGCTTTACAATGCCTTACGTTTCGGATGGGGTAACATACCCCATCCGGCTATCGGGCTGGATGCTTGCAGCCACCTAATTCACCCAACTACCCCGCCAGCTTTGCCACCCATTCCAGTTGCTTAGGCAAGCAGACCGTTTTGAGATCATAGTGGGTTACGGCAAAGTTACGTGCATTGGCGCCAAGCCGAGCCCTGGCGGCCGGGTCATCCAGTAGCGCGCACACCTCGTTGGTCAGGGCCGCCGGGTCAAAGAAATCTACCAGTCGTCCGGTATCGTCATGGAGAATGGCTTCGCGCAACGGCTGCGTATCGCTAGCCACAATTGCACAGCCTGCGCTCATGGCTTCCAGCAGGCTCCAGCTCAATACGAAAGGATAAGTCAGGTAAACATGAACCGTTGAGAGTTGTAGCAAGGGGATGAAATGCTGATAGGGTACATTGCCGAGAAAGTGCAAGCGGCTCCAGTCGGCATCGCTGATTTGCGGGCGTACTTCAGCGGCAAAAATCTCCTTCCATGTTTGTCCGTCCTTAGGCCGGGCGCCATAGCTAACGTCATTGCCGCCCACGATCAGGACACGGGCATTGGGCCGCCGTTTCAGCAATTCCGGCAGCGCTCGCATGAAGATATGGTAGCCGCGATACGGCTCCAGGTTGCGATTGACGAAGGTGATGATTTCGTCGGATTTAGTCAGGGTGAGGCCGCCGCTAGCTGTATTCAATGTAAGGCTGACGTTCGATTTGGGTACAACGGCTTCGGTGTCGATGCCGTCATGTACCACAGTGATTTGGCTGCGAAACGGTTCTGGAAAGGTGCTGGCCTGCCAATGCGTGGGAGAAATACCGGCCTCGGCAACCTCAAAATGCAGTAAGTTGTTCAAATTCTTAAGGCGTAAGCGGCAGACATCGCCTTTATCCGTGGGCGGGAATTCAGGATCGAAGCCTACGTCAACCCCTTGGGCGTGATAGAAGAATTCGCAATAAATTCCCAGTTTCGCATTCGGCCATACGTCTTTCAAAAAAAGACTTTCTCCCCAGCCGGGGTGAGCCACAATAACATCCGGGTTGAAGCCGTCATCCCGCATTTGCAGTGCGGCTCTAAAGCAGGCCTCGCCGCGTATGGTTTTGGTTTCGAAGTCGCCCACCCAGGGATGTACATTGGGCGTGGTTCCCCTGTTAGGGCTATAGGGCACGATTTTTACGCCTTGCCATTCGGTAACGCTTGCTTTTTGCGTGGTCATGGCAACGACTGTGTTGCTGGGGTCAGCCGCTAAAGCCGGAGCCAAATGCTTGAACTGGCCGGGAAAGTTTTGGTGGATAAAGAGAATATTCATGGTATGAGTGGGGTGCTTTAACGCTATCCGAAACAGCTTCCAACGGTGACAATAATTACAACTTTCCGCCACATTGTGCGTCGATAGTTGGACATACCCGCGCCGTATCAGCCTAATAAAAAGCCTGAATCATAGCATGATGTCGGCTGCGATGTAAGCGTGGAGCGGCTCTGCGTTTTGCGGGGCCCCATGTTTTTTTATGGTCTCAGGATGGGGGAAATGATGTGAAAACCTCGAGTCTTCCTGATTTTATGTTTTGCGCGGATGTGGATGGGGCGTCCCAGATATACCTTACTGTTGATAGGATTTTTTTTCAATGAAATGGGGTCTATCATACAAAGCTAATAAACTGTTGGTAATAGCAGTATTTTCGACAGTAGGAGAGTTCCAACAAATAAGTTTTAAAAAACAGTATTTGCCAAGATTTGGGGGCTGCGATGTATTTAAATAAACAGGTGTTAAAGCCGGAAACGGCGGATAGCTTTGATGAGGTAAAAGGAAGCGCTGAACATTGTAATTTTCAAATGGCGAGCAACTTAGAAGTCGGCAAAACCAAGCTGATTAATATTCTGTCACAGTTTCCTTTCACCGCGTTATGGTTGCTCCATCGGTATGAAGCTGAGGTTTACAAATCCGAGCAGGCTGTCGAAGCGCTGACCACTGTATTAGCCGAAATCAAGAACTATTACTTGCTGGCTAGCTTGGCGTTTTCAGGCAGAGGATTCAATCGTGAGGCCGATGTCGATGAAAAACAGCATTTAACCGAGGCCCTGCAAGCCTTTCCTTTTTCGTTTGAAGACCTGTTGGTGCTGACTGAGCTGATTATTTACGCTTACAATAGCCAAAATACCTGTCATCAATCAGTCAAAAATCATCCCGATTTTGTGCTCAAACGGCTGGGCGGCTCCAGCCGGAGCGGTAAGTTAAAACTGTCGGATATAATTGAAGCCATGTGCTGCAGCCAATTCGATCAGCAATTCCTGTTTTTGTCCGGCGCCGATATGCAGCAATACGCGACCGAGCTGGTTTTTGCCGAACATCTTTGGTTAAGTTCAAGGCAAGCATTAGCCGAGGCGAATTCAGGCTTGGTTTTATTCATAGCCAACCAGTACAGGTGTGGTTTTTTAGATTTTGACGATCTGGTTCAGGAAGGCCAAACCGGCCTGTTAAAAGCTATCGACAGATTCGATTACCGTTTGGGGTTTCAATTTTCAACGTATGCGGCTTATTGGGTCAAACAGGCTATATCCCGCGCCTTGTCTCGTTACGAAAGAGTCGTGCGGGTGCCTTGTGAACAGGTGGCTAATATTCATAAAGTGCTGCGCGCTAAAACCGAGTTGCTTTTAAAAACGGGTAGGAAGCCGTCCATTGAAGAATTAGCCGAATATTCAAAAATACCCGATGATCAAATAAATGCTATTTTATCTATTTCGCAATCGGCAGTGTCGCTGGAAAAGTTGGATGACGATGAAGAATCATCATTAGCCCCGATTGATTTTTTAGAGCAGCAAACGTTTGTCCACCCGTTTAAGCAAATAGAGCAGTCGGATCTTAAGGCCTGGATGGGTAAGGCTATTAAAATACTCGATCCACGGGAGTTAAAGGTTATTTGTTGCCATTTTGGCCTTAATACCGGCACCGAAATGACTTTGCAGGAAATTGGCGCAGAACTTAATTTAACCAGGGAACGGGTTAGGCAGATTCAAGTGAAGGCGCTGAATAAAATGAAACTCAGCTATGGTAAGCAATTAATGAGTTTTTTATGATTAACGCTTGTTATACTTAAATATATAAGTGGGTCGCATCGGTTTCCTATCGATTGCGGCGCTTTCGCCATCCGTGGCAGTCGGTTGCATCGGTTCCTTACCGATTACGACACTTCCGCCATCCGTGGCAGTCGGTCGCATCGGTTCCCTACCGATTGCGACACTTCCGCCATCCGTGGCAGTCGGTCGCATCGGTTCCTTACCGATTGCGACACTTCCGCCATCCGTGGCAGTCGTAATTTAGGAGATATAGATGAAGAAGTATTTGTTTAATATATTGTTTTTTTGCATCGTGGGTGTCGGGGGGTATTTAATTTATGACCGCCTTCATACCACGCCTCCGCTACAGGATTCCTTGGCCTATTCGGATTTTATCAGCAAGGTCAAGCACGGTCAGGTTGAGCGAGTGGAAGTGTCCGGTCAGATGATCGGCGTTCGAACCTCTGACGGCCAAAACTATGAGACCTTTAATCCCGGCGATGGTCATTTAATTGACGATCTTCTGACTGCCGGCGTCCAGATAAGGACGGTGCCGCCGGAGCAGGAGACCTTGCTGATGAGGATATTTATCTCCTGGTTTCCGATGTTGTTAATGATTGTGGTGCTGGTCATTTACATGCGCAGAACGCAAGGCGGCATGGGCGGCGGCGGTTTCGGCAAAAGCAAGGCCAAATTGCTTGAAGAAGACAAAATGACTGTCCATTTTAGTGACGTGGCCGGTTGTGAAGAGGCTAAAGAAGAAGTCGCAGAGCTGGTCGACTTTCTGCGTGATCCGCAAAAGTTCCAGAAACTGGGCGGGCAAATACCGCGCGGCATCTTGATGGTCGGCCCCCCGGGAACCGGTAAAACCCTGATTGCCAGAGCCATTGCCGGTGAAGCGGGGGTCAAGTTTTTCACCATTTCGGGTTCGGACTTTGTTGAAATGTTTGTCGGTGTCGGCGCGTCCAGAGTCAGGGACATGTTCGCCCAGGCCAAAGAACATGCGCCCTGCATTATATTTATCGACGAGATTGATGCGGTCGGTCGCCAGCGTGGCGGTCCAGGCATGGGCGGCGGCAATGACGAACGGGAGCAAACCCTGAATCAATTGTTGGTGGAAATGGATGGTTTTAACGGTAACGAAGGCGTTATCGTGATCGCCGCAACCAACCGCGCCGACGTGCTGGATAAGGCCTTGCTGAGACCGGGACGATTCGATCGCCAGGTTAACGTCGGTTTGCCCGATGTGCGCGGACGCGAGCAAATCCTGAATGTACATATCAAAAAAGTGCCTGCGGCTGCCGATGTTGAGTTGAAATACCTTGCTCGGGGAACGCCCGGATTTTCAGGGGCCGATCTTGCCAATGTTATCAATGAGGCCGCGCTTTTTGCCGCCCGCTCCAACAAGCAGGAAGTCGGCATGAGCGATCTTGAAAAAGCCAAGGATAAAATCCTGATGGGCGCAGAGCGGCATACTATGGTCATGACCGACGAAGACAAATTGTTAACCGCTTACCATGAAGCGGGACATTGTATCGTCGGGCAAATGTCTGCTGAACATGATGCCGTTTATAAAGTCAGCATCATGCCCAGGGGCAGGGCTTTGGGCATTACCATGTTCCTACCTGACAGGGATCAATACAGCGCCAGCAAACGCAAATTGGAAAGTCAGATAGCCAGCCTGTTCGGCGGCAGGATTGCAGAATTGATGATTTACGGCGGTGACCGGGTAACCACCGGCGCATCGAATGATATTGAACGCGCCACCGAATTGGCTCGCAACATGGTTACGCGTTGGGGTTTGTCGGACAAGCTCGGTCCCTTGGTTTATGGCGAGGAAGGCGGTCGGCCGTTTATGGGGCATCCGGGCGCGCCGGGCAGTTCCGTATCCGACAATGTCGCCCATCTTATTGATGAGGAAATACGCGCAGTGATAGATCGCAACTATCAACGTGCAGAAACCATATTGCAGGAAAATATCGAAATCCTGCATAAAATGGCCGATGCACTGATGAAATGGGAAACGATAGATCGCTTGCAAATCGAGGATTTAATGGCAGGCAAAGATCCTAGGCCGCCTGTGGAGGATGATGTGCAGGTGAGCAAGCCCTCTGAACCGAGTAATGAAGCGCCGGGAAATGATGTTTCGGATAAAGCGGGTAAAAAAGTAATTAAGGCGAGTACGAATAAACCTGCGGGACAGGTTTGAGGGGAAATTAATAGGCCGGAATAAGGTTACCCGCGCACTATGCGCGAGGTGGCGTTTCCGGCCTAGAGGCATAACTATCTACATAACTTTTTGTATCATAAATACAATGAGTTGCAATCCGACCTAGCTCCCTCTCCTGTTGGAGAGGGCTGGGGTGAGGAGAATAAAAACAAGCATTTATATCCCCCTCATCCCAACCTTCTCCCTCAAGGGAGAAGGGGCGCGTACTTGTGTAGATACTTATGGCCTAGAGGGTTACAGATTTCATGGCTAGTTATGAAGTCGATGTTTGAATATCCTGTTGCCAATGAGCTACTTCTACCACGGGATGTTTAATACGTGCTTGCTCGACAATCAGTTCCAATAAATTTTGGCCGTTGTGTGTAAGAATTGCGTATCGCGCAACATCGGAATAATCGTTCTCATGATCAAGTCATTCAAACATAAAGGACTGCAAGATTTTTACGAGAATAGCATCTCGTCAGGTATTCAAACTCAGCATAGACAAAAAATCAAAATGCAATTGGTTGCACTGGACACGGCAACTGTAATTGACGACATGGATTTACCCGGATTTCGCTTGCATCCCTTAAAGGGCAATATGAAAGGATTATGGTCGATAGATGTCAATAAAAACTGACGCATTACCTTCGAGTTCAAAGTTGGCGATGTTTATATCGTTAATTACGAGGACTACCACTAATGAGTATGCACAACCCACCACACCCCGGCGAATTTATACGGGAAGTTTATTTAGAGCCTTTGAATGTGAGTTTCTGTCTTGTCGCGGAAAAACTAAAGGTATCTCCCTCGACCTTTCATAGGCTAATTAGGGGGCAGAGTAATATCAGTTCTGAAATGGCTTTACGCTTATCTAAAACACTAGGACGTACGCCTGAAAGTTGGTTAGCTATGCAGGATAATTACAACCTTTGGCAAGCTAAACAACGTGTGAATCTTGATGAAGTTGAGGTGTTGAAAATTGCTTAGGGATGTCGCAAACATAAAAATACCGACATAAGGGATGATGCCTTTTTCAAAATACCTTTGTTGGCTATATGCCGAGTTGGGTTGTTTTGCAAAACTACCATTATGATGGGATTTTTAGGCCTGCGGCATCCCTAATGACTTTTTATCTTGGGCAAGCAGATGCATTGCTATTGCTTGATGAGTCGTCAGAAAATATTGGAAAACTGGCTGAAAAACTCACTCCACATTTCGATTTTGGTAAAACCGATGCAACACTCCTCGAAAAAGTGCTTGAAAAGATGGAGGCGGTTGTGAAATCTATGAACACAAAAGGGGCGGATCAGAAAAAATAGCTCTGTTAGGCAACTCGCAATAAATAAAATACGCAACTTCAATAGCTAAAAAATAGCACACGGATGACACTGATTGGACGGATTTAAACGGATTTTTAACAATTCTAATGACTTAGAGTTTTATCAGTGATTATCTGTCTAATCCGTGTCATCCGTGTTCCAT
>SCPZ01000123.1 GCA_004299305.1 Methylobacter sp. | reverse complement strand
TGCCAATAGTCGGAGTGCAGGCTTCGCCTGCATGCGCAAGCACCAACAGTAGGCGCTTTAGGCGAAGCTTGCACTCCTGCCGCACACAGTTGTCCACTTTATTTCATGCTCGTTCCTTAGGCAACTCGCAATAAATAAACCACGCGATGAATCAACCAACTAATAAGAGATAGTTTATGAAAATCAATATGCCGATAACCAACATGGAATACACGCTTAAAGAGACCGATTCCCTAGTATCTAAGACTGATTTACAAGGAACGATTACTTATATTAACGAAGACTTTCTTCGCATTAGCGGATTCAGCAAAAAAGAGCTGATAGGTGCGAGTCACAATATCGTTAGACACCCCGACATGCCGCCTGAAGCATTCAAGGACTTATGGAAAGCTTTACACGCGGGCCGTCCGTGGACAGGCTTGGTTAAAAATCGCTGCAAAAATGGCGACTATTACTGGGTGCTGGCTAATGCAACGCCTATCCACGAAAACAACCGGTTGGTCGGTTATCTGTCGGTACGCAGCAAACCCAACCCTGAGCAAATCCAAGCAGCAAGCGCAGCCTACCAACTGTTCCGCGAAGGCAAAGCGGGCAAGCTGACAATCCAGGATGGCAAGATCATAAAATCAACTGTTTTGGGAAAACTCAATTTATTCAAAAACCCCAAGATCAAAACCCGCCTAACCGCCGTCGTCGGTCTGCTATCGATACTGCTGCTGGTCATTGGCGGCATGGGGCTTTTGGGCATGAGCCTTACCAATGAAGGTCTCCGCACCGTATATGAAGATCGCACCATTCCGATAGCCCAGATTGCTTCGATCCAAAAGCTGCTATTGATCAACCGGGATCACATCACCGCCAGCCTTGTCAATCCGACCACCCAGGAGATCAAGGAAAACACCGGTGAAGTGGAAGAAAACATCGCAGAAATCAACAAGACCTGGGCTGCGTACATGGCCACTTATCTCACCCCGGAGGAAAAGGAACTGGCTGCCAAGTGCGCCAAAGACCGGGAGCGCTTCGTCGAGGAAGGCCTAAAACAGGCCATCGCGGCTTTACGCGCCAATGATATTGCGCTGGCTAACACAGTCGTTAGCACCAAGGTTCGCCCCCTCTACGAACCGCTTGGCGCTGACATTCATAATCTCTTGCAACTGCAAGTCGACGTCGCCAAGCAAGAGTTCGAGGCAGCCAAGTTACGCTATGTCAACACTCGCAGCATCGCCTTCAGTCTGGTCACAACCGGCATTGCATTGGCGCTGTGGCTGGGCATAGCCCTGATCCGCGCGATCACGCGCCCTCTTGACGCCGCTGTCAGCCACTTCGGCCAGATCTCCCAAGGCAACTACAGCACCCCCATTGACATTGAACGCCATGATGAAATCGGCAAGGTGATCAATAGCCTTAAAGCAATGCAAATCAAGCTAGGTTTCGAAGTGGAAGAGAGAAAACGCATCGCCGATGAAAACCTGCGCATCAAAATCGGCCTGGATAACGTCAGCACCGGGGTGATGATCGCTGACAACGCACGCAACATCATTTATGTCAACAAATCGGTGGTCGATATTCTCAGCACAGCCGAAGCGGATATTCGTAAACACCTGCCCGACTTCTCCGCAGCCAACCTGGTCGGCGCCAATATTGACGTTTTCCACGCAAGCCCTGCGAATCAGGCACAACTGCTTTCCAACTTTAACAATAACTACACCACCAAAATAAATCTCGGCGGACGGTCTATGGTAGTGAACGCCAATCCGGTCATCAACGAACAGGGGCAACGGCTGGGGGCGGTGGCCGAATGGCGGGACCGCACTATTGAAGTTGCGGTGGAACAGGAAGTGGCGGCCCTTGTGCATGGCGCAGTCATGGGCGATTTCACCGGGCGCATTGACATGGGGGGCAAAGACGACTTCTTTAAACAACTCGCTACCGGACTTAACGAACTGATGGAAATTACCGAATGCGGCATCAATGATGTGGTGCGCGTACTGGCTGCACTGTCCCGTAACGACCTGACCCAAACCATCACCAATGATTATGTCGGCAGTTTCGGACAACTCAAGGACGATGCCAATACTACGGTGGACAAACTCAAGGAAATCATCAATCAAATCAAGGAAGCCACCGACAACATCAACACCGGTGCCAGGGAAATCGCCTCCGGCAATAACGACTTGTCGTATCGCACCGAAGAGCAAGCCGCCAGCCTTGAACAAACGGCGGCCAGCATGGAAGAGCTGACCTCCACCGTGCAACATAATGCCGCAAGCGCCAAGCAAGCCAACCAACTTGCCGTTGACGCATCCGACATAGCCGGCAAAGGCGTCGAGGTAGTCGACCATGTGGTTCGGACCATGGATGATATTAACGATTCTTCGCGCAGGATTAGCGACATTATTTCGGTCATCGACGACATTGCTTTCCAGACCAACATCCTTGCCCTGAACGCCGCCGTCGAAGCGGCCAGGGCCGGTGATCAAGGCATAGGCTTTGCGGTGGTGGCCGTAGAAGTGCGCAATCTGGCGCAACGGGCGGCAACGGCTGCCGCAGAAATCAAAGCCCTGATCGATGATTCAGTCGCTAAAGTGTCCGGCGGCAGCAAACTGGTAACCGAAGCAGGCCGCACTATGGAAGAAATCGTCAACTCGATTCGAGGCGTTACCGTGATGATGACTGACATCAGCGCCGCCTCGGCGGAACAAACGTCCGGCATCGAACAGGTTAATCAAGCCATCGGCCAAATGGATGACGTAACCCAGCAGAATGCCGCGCTGGTGGAACAAGCCGCCGCCGCTGCGGAATCGCTGGAAGAACAGGCGCAGCGCCTTTCGAGCACGGTAGCGCAATTTAAAGTAGACGCTGAATCAAGCACAGCGCGTGGCGGCAGTTCTTTTCGCACCGTCTTGCCGCAACCAGCAACAACACCGATCATGAAAGCGGCGGCAATCGAACCATTCCAATCGCCGACCAATGAGGAATGGGAAGAGTTTTAGTCAAGGAGCGCCGCAATATCTAACGGCTCTCATTTTTGGCGTGGAGTACAAGGCTAGCGTTGTACTCCATTTTGGCTTAACTTAATGCCAGTGATCTAACGGCTAGGTAATAACACTTATTGCTTGAAAAAGCTAAACTCTCTATCCTACAAACATACCCAGCAGTCGGTTTTTTAGGTTTTCATCCTCATAAAAATAACGCCTATCATGTTCAATTTCACTAAAAAATATCGCAACGCACTGGCTAATGCCAATGAACAAGCCGCCAAAGCCAGCGAAAAATATAATGCTGCCATAAAACAGATTGAACAGCTTGAAGATGCGCTGACCCAAAGCTACAAAGCGCAAGTCCTAATGATTGAAGATGTAAAAAATTGCGTTGCATCGCTTTATGCGGTTCAAAGCCAACTACAATCCGTCGTTGTGTATTTAGAACATTCAGACCAGCATATTCTTGAGTTAAAGGAAGAAAATAAGGTACTTAGCTCATCAACCGATGAATGGCTTAAACGCGCCATAAAACTTGAATTTGAGGTCCTAGCAGCTAAGGATCAACTTAAAAAGATCGAAAATGAGCGCGACTTGACAGTAAAAATGTATGAGCGCCTGCAAGCCCAGTTAATGTCTAGCGATAAGAAAAATAACCGGGATATAAACCAGGGCTAAGGTTGCTTTTGCCCCCTATAACCACTCAGGAGCAGTTGCAAAGAGGAGAATAAAAACAACCCTGCTGAATAAAATGTAGCGCCTGTTCTATAACAGCTTGCCGCCGCATGATGAAGACATGCGAATACGGCATCACGATAAAGTCTTTCATGCCATCGACTTGAGTCCTGCTTACCGACACCTTACCGTCGTTGACATCTGGGATCAACCTCGACAGCAAAGGATTGACGGTTTTATTACCGGCGATAACCCCAAGCGGAAAATTCACCGGCCCCAGCTGATTCGGCACGCTATTACTGTCAGTACCCAATTGCAATCCGGCTGGGCCGTTTAAAGTGTAAAACAGCCGCCAGCCGCCCAGTTTATCCACGACTTCGCTGCCTTGATTGGGCGGTGCCAGCATCACTACCCGACCCAGTTTATCGATGCTTTGGCTAGCCAGATAATCGCGCAACAAAATACCGCCCATCGAATGCGTCAGGAAATGGATTTTTCTAATATCTTCCGTGCCGCATTGTTTTAACGCCTGAGCGATGTATGTTTGCGCCAAGGAACCGATGTCTGCGCTACGCGAAGGGTAATCCACATTGATAATTTTATAGCCGTAAGCCGCCAACAGCTTGGCCGCCTTATTCATGCTGCGGCTGGTTCTTGCCAGCCCATGCAGCAGAATAATCGCTTCCGAGTCTTTAGCTATCGGTTTCAGTTTGGCTGTTAAATTTTCCATAACGCAGCAAAATAGCGGGCAGCAATAACAAGTTCAGCAATGTCGAAGAAGCCAGACCGCCGATGATGATAGCCGCCATCGGCCCCATGATCTCGCGTCCCGGATTATCGCTGTTGAACGCGATAGGGAACATCGCCAGCGCGGTGACCAGCGCCGTCATCAGGATAGACGGCAAACGCTCCTGAGCACCCAGCACGGCGGTGTCCAGGTTCCAACTCTTGCCTTCGACTTCAACCAAATAACGATAGTGCGACAACAGCATGATGCTGTTGCGCACGGTGATGCCGAACAGTGTCACAAAACCCACGACCGAACCGACCGACAAAGTAGCCCCGGTCAGCACCACAGCGGCAACCCCGCCGATCAACGCAAACGGCAGGTTGGCAAGGGTCAACAACACATGGCGGATACTGCCGATGGCGATATAAATAAAAATCAGCACTCCGGCTCCGGCCAGCAATGAATGCAGGATTAACTCTTTTCGCGCCTGCGCCTGCTCAATCGCCGCGCCGGTGAATTCGGGATAAATATCCGCCGAGAACGGAATCTCTTTTAATACCCGTTCTCTAAGCTCCGCAATAAAATCATCCAAATCCCGGTCAAGCACATTACCGGTCACGGTTTGCCGCCGTTGCGAACCTTGATGCAGGATGTTGTAGCGGCTGGCCGAATGCCTGATTTCCGCGACCTGGTCCAGCGAGATCATCGTGCCGTCTAGCGTCCTGATAGGCAGCTTGGCTATCGATTCGGGTTGCGCCCTTAATTCCGGCGTCAAGGTCACTGCGACGTTATAGATTTTATTGCCCTGGATGTTTTTGCCGACCACGCGGGTTTCGTAAGCCGCCTGCAAGGTATCGACAACCTGGGCAGGCATGACGCCCCAAAAGCCGAGCTGGTCGAGATTCAGGTTGATTTGCAGCAACGGCGTACCGGGCGGCGAGCGCAATTGCACATCGGTTGCGCCGTCTATGTCGCGCATAATATCGGCGACTACCTGGGCTTTGGCATCCAATTGATTCAGGTCGTTGCCGTAAATATTGACCACTACCGGCGAGGTGTAACCGGAAATGGTTTCATCGACCCGCTCGGTCAAGAAGGTGTTGGCTTCGAATAAAATACCAGGAAAATCCTTCAAAATCTCCCTTAGTTTGTCCAGTATCTCCTGCTGCTCCGAACCCGACATCGGCTCAAGCCTCACTTCATACTCGCTGTAATGACTGCCGTAAGTATCGGCGCCCCGCTCCGCCCTGCCCGCCCATTGCGATACCGATTGGATGCCGGGAATCGTCATAAACTGCTCGGTCAGCTTGCTGCCGATTCGTATCGACTCCTGCAACGCCGTGCCGGGAATGCTGGTGGTGTGGACGATATAATGGCCTTCGCGCAATTCGGGCAAGAATTTGCTGTCGAGACTAAAAAAAGCCGACAAGCCTGACAAGCAAACGATAATGCTGCCGATAAGCACCGGCTTGAAATGCCTGGAAACCTTACCCAACAAATCCTTGTACAACGGTTTGATACGCCTGATCAGCGGCGGATCGTCATTGGCGAGGTCGGTGTTTCCAAGCAACATGTAACACAACGCCGGTGTTAAGGTCAGCGCGACCAGCAGCGACATTAAAATCGCCAGAATGTACGAATAGCCCAGCGGCGCAAACAAGCGCCCGGCCACACCGTTCAAGGTCAACAACGGCACAAACACCAGCGCGACGATAAAACTGGCGTAAACCACCGAGCTGCGCACTTCCAGCGATGCGCTATAAACCACATCGGCAATCGGCAGCGGCTTGGCTAGCAAACGATTCTCGCGCAAGCGCCGGAAAATATTTTCGGTATCGATAATAGCATCGTCAACCACCTCGCCCAGCGCGATAGCGAGCCCCCCAAGCACCATGATATTCAGGTTAACCCCGCTTTCCAGCAGCACAATGACCGCGCCGATCAACGACACCGGAATAGCCAACGCGGAAATAAACGCGGTGCGGAAATTAAACAAAAACAGGTACAGGATAATCAACACGAACAAGCCGCCGATCAGCAAATGCCCGGACAAATTGCTCAGCGAGCGTTCGATATAATCGGCAGGGCGGAACAGGTGCGAGTAAAAGTTAATAGACTGTTTGGTGAAAATAGGCTCGAACTCTTTTAAGGTTTGCTCGACCTGCCGGGACACCGACAAGGTATTGGCTCCGTATTGGCCGATCACCATCATCACGATGCCGGGCTTGCCCATAATTTGCGCCGCACCGATCGGCGGCTCAGGAGCGTATTCAATCGTCGCTGCTTCGCCCAGCGTCACATTGCGCCCCTGCTCACGCTTGACGATAATCTTGCCGAATTGTTCCGGCGTGGCGGGTTGCCCGGTCATCTGCAACGTAAAACGCTGATTATTGTTTTCGATAAAACCGCCACCCTGGATATTTCCGGCCTGTGACGCGGCCTGGATAATGTCTTCCAGCGTCAGGTTAAAGCGATGCAATTGCAGCGGATCGACCTGGATTTGCAATTGCTGAATGTCCCCGCCGAACACATTGACATCGGCAACCCCCGGAACAGCCTTCAAGCGCGGCACTATCGTCCAGTCGACCAGACTGCGCAGAGCCATCAAATCGGTTTGGTCGTCCTTGTTTAAACCGATAGTTAAAACCGTCGCCGAAGACGAAGACAGCGGTATCGCAACCGGCGTAATGCCCTGCGGCAGTTGTCCCGCCAGTGTAGTCAGCCGTTCGCTGATCAGCTGGCGGTTGCGGTATACATCGCTGTTTTCGACAAAGGTCGCGATAATAATCGACAGCCCCTGAATCGATTCGGAGCGCACCGACTTCATGCCGATCAAGCCGCTGACCGCCGTTTCGATTTGCTGGGTGACCAATACCTCAACCTGTTCCGAAGACAGGCCGGGCGATTCGGTTTGAATGATCACCTGCTTAGGGGAGAATTCAGGAAAAATATCCAGGCCTGCGGTGGCGAAGCGGTAACTGCCATAGAGCAGGATCAATACTGCAAGCGCGATGACGATGCCGTAGAAACGGATGGAGAAGCGGACTAGGGTGGGGAGCATGGGTTAGTGGGTTTGGTTAGGAATGTTAAATTTTCTACTAATAACTGATGTAATGTTTGCCATAACCAAAAATAACCTTAATGAAAAAAGGCCGGAAACTTTCTTAATCATCAATGGTTCAACCACGGCGTGGTTAATTACCACAAGTAGATAGTCGTACTTCTCACACTCTGGTATTCGCAAAAGTCCAAGTTTGAGCCGAAACAATTGTGTTGCCCACCTATCCCCTGTATGGAATGTTGGACTTCACTACCTCTATTTCACTATCGAAACCAAGATCAGAGATAAAATCCTTAATACTATTAATAGTTGATTCCTGACTGGCTATTGGACCTACTATAATTTTACTTATTGGTAGATTGTCTGGATTTAGTTCTTCTCCAGATGTCTTTTTCAACTTTGTATCATAAGTACATACATAAGGAACAATCATTCCATTTGAAACTCTATGATATTTTTTATTGTAAAAATCGATTTTGCTTGATGAGTCAACAAGACGCACTTCTTGTTCAGTATGAAATGCCTTATTTTTGAAATTAACAAAAACTGATGACAAGGAACTAGCCATAGAATTGATATAGTCATCTCTAAAGTCTATAGAATGGTCTTTCAGATCTTGTGTAAATTCATGCCTGTATCTATGAATTACTGAAAGCAGTATCCAAATTTTAATATTGTCCTCATAGATTACTTTTTGGGTAAAGTAATTTGG
Organism: Methylobacter sp.; assembly: GCA_004299305.1. Lineage (GTDB taxonomy): Bacteria > Pseudomonadota > Gammaproteobacteria > Methylococcales > Methylomonadaceae > Methylobacter_A. The sequence continues at coordinate 42,152 of SCPZ01000123.1, read as the reverse complement.
ACCAAGTCGAAAATGTGGATATTCGGTTTTGTTCTTTAGGTCGAAACCTATACATATTCCACTTCCATTCATTGCGTATGCTCTCCAATGCTCCAATGTATCTGCAACCATCGAAAACGAGCATATATAGTGATGATCGAATGAAGTCTTATTAAGTTTTTCTAGAGTTCCTTCCAGAACTTCTTTAAACGAAGCATAGCATTTTTTTACCAGAAGCCTCTGTATCAGTTCTACTGTTAAATTTGCTCCATTATGCAATTCTTCAGCATCATTTAAATAGCGTGCATCAGATAACCAGAACCCCCTATTAGATAAGATTCCGATTAAGCCCAGTAGGTCTGTGTAATGAAATATTTGATCACCACGATACCATAATACATCGGGATATTTTTTCAAATAGGTATAACTAGCCGACCACTGTGCTCTTAAAACACCATAGTCATTATTTCCAATCAAATCTAAGAATCTACGCTTTTCTTCTGACATAAAATTTCATTCACTAGCTCCCAAGCTCAAGCTTGGGAATTCAGTTACAGAAGCTCTAGCTTCCCATTTCACGAAGCCAGCGCTTCGCCTTCTGGGTTCCCAATCTGGAGATTTGGAACCAGCACGACGTGCTGAACGCAATAAAATATATCAATCGCAAACGATGCGCTGTCTTAATTGTATCATCGTCATTCCGACAGAGACTCGCTTCATGCTCTAACGGCGGATGGAATCCAGAACGCAAGGACATAAGAGCGGCTTTGGAGTGCAAGCTTCGCCTAAAGCGCCTACTTTTGGTGCTTGCAAGGCAGGCGAAGCCTGCACTCCGGTTTAAAAATCATCTTCGCTCAAAATTAAGGATTGGTATTTCTTGTTGTTGCTAAATTGACGACGCAGATTTTCCCTGCCAACTTTTTCTATATACTGATGAAAACTGGAATAGGGATAATCAGCCAAGTTTTTGGTATAGCCATGTTTTACCGGATTGTTTAACAAATAGTTAAGACGAATGTAATAATCTTTTTCATCGCGCGGACAATAATCCCAGTAATTCCACCACACAGGCAAATCAGAGGGATGGGCTTTTCTGACCAACTGCCCCGATTGATAATGCACACGCGCTATGATTTTCGGTAAATCCGCTCCTTTATGACTGAATGCTATCAGATGATAGTGATTATTCAGCACCACCCAATGTTCCAACGCCCAGCAAAACTCTGCATACACTTGTTTCAATAAGGCGATTAACTGCACTTTTAGTTGATCGTTTAATAATTCACGTTTTTGGTAAATGCTGCCGGTTATAAAGTAACTGGTTTTATCTAGCAAAAGATGTGCGGGACGATGTTGATAACGTTTTAACATGGTCAGCCCATTGAGGTGCTTCAGGAGTGCAGGCTTCGCCTGCGTTGCAAGCACCAAAAGTAGGCGCTTTAGGGGCGAAGCTTGCACTCACTCCGGTTAATCAAATTGATTTTTTCTCTAATACGGTACGATGTAATCTATGCCTTTACGGATGTAAGGCGCTTGACCGGATTCAATATCGATTAATAAATCTTTCAAGTTTTCGATAAGCTCTTCTTTGGTTATGCCTTGAGTCAGGCAATCAGGGTATTCATTAAGGAAACCAATAAAGAATGTGTCATCTTGCCATGATGTAAATTTGACTGCTCTTATAAACAACAAGTCAAGCGTTAGGCGAAAAACATACCTATATGCAGACCTTCCATGTTTTTAAACCTGGAAGGTCTAACTTGCAACGTTCTGAACAGCGGCAAGCCGGAAACGCCGGTTCTCGCTGTCAGCCCCCGAAATGCCTTACAATTCAAATTCCGCAGGATCAATCCCCAATTCCTTGGCTATTTTAACGGCCACATTTTTTTCGGCATCATCAAAATTCCCGTCCGAAGAGGCAATGCCGATAATCATCCGAATCAACAGGCGCGAGGCCTGGGCATTTGACTTCATTTTGCCCAATGCTTCGTAAGCTTTGGCTTCGCCTATGTCCTTATCGAATTCAAGCTGGCCTACGAAATCCTGGAAGGCCTTGATCACGTCGCTGGTGGTAAAAATCGACAGCGCATCATGGCTTTCGATGAATTTAACCATTTTCTGTTTTTCTTCGGAACTGACGCTGCCATCGGCCATCGCGACCAATGCCGACCCTGCCATTGCGGCATTCAAAAACTCCTTGTTTTTGAATTTTAAGGCTTCTGTTTTTAACTCGCCGGCTTTGCTTTTTAATTGACTTAGAAAATTATCGAAACTCATGGTGTTCTCCTGATGTTAATTGGGGTGTTGTGATTTTTTCTTACGGCTTATTTTTTCGGGTTAAAGCTTCCTGTTCTTTGTGGTGAGAATTTCCTGTATCTTGCAGTATTAAATAAACAGCTCAGTATACTCCGGCAAGGCGCGTGGTTGTTTGTCGCCGTAACGCAATCGCCTGTCTAAAATATCATTCCCCCATTGCTGATGCGTCGCCACTTCGCACATCGCACCGTGCATCCTGAATACGGCGGGCGACGAACTTTGAGTCAATCTGAGCGCCATTTCATAATCTTCAGTATCGACGCTGTACATCGCTTCAATGACCGGCACCTGTATCGGATGGATGGCTGTTTTGCCGACCAAACCATGCGCCAAATCCAGCCTGATTTCTTTTTGCAGGGTGGGGATGTCGTCCAGATATTCGAACACCGGCGCCGCCAATGTGAACCCGTAGGGCTTAAACGCCGTAACCAGCTGCGCTATGACATGACCCAATGGTGTTTCATACAGGGTCATAGCCCTTGGCCGCCTGATGCCTAAAAGATTCATTAAGTCGTTGCCGCCGATCCGCAGCATGAGTATGCGCGCAAAAATAGCGTCCTGGGACAAACCCTGACGCAATTCACGCATCGCGCCGAGATCAAAAACATCCCTGGTTTCCAGCGTCGGCATGACCTTAAACGATGTGCCCTGCAATTGATCGAAATAAGCGTGAAAATTAGTTTGGTTAAATTTCGGCAGCACAAAGCCATCGATTTTTTCAATATCGGGCAAATCCAACAGCCGCGCCAGGATTTCCGGATTCCTGGCGCGAATAAAACGGAATCGGGTCGGCGTGCCTCTAAAGCCTTGCAAGCAAAGCCCTAGATGACGCAGGCTGCTGTCTACTTCGGTATGAGATACGGCATCTTCGGTACAAAAAATCATCGAACGCAAGGGTTGCAGTTTTTCGCCATTGGCACAATCCATAAGATCAAGGCGATGCGCCGGCATATACAGTGACGCACCTAAACACCAAGGTGAAAAAGTTTTTGGCGATGTGTTCATAATTGCATCTCTTTGATTAACGCTACCGCTCGATACGGCAGTTCGGTAAAAACATCTATCGGAATCGAGCGGGATTCGGCCAGCCAACGCAAATGCCGGGTAGCCTCGCCATCCAAATCCCGTAACAACAATACCCGCGCTTCGCGGCGCAATAAAACCCGCGTCGCTTCGCCGATGCCGGGCTTAACGTAATTGTGCTGTCCAATGCCGTAACATTCGGTTATCCAGCGCAATAGCGCCTGGGAAGTGGCTTGTAATTGTAACCGGTCATGGGAGCCGCTTCCAAACCCCAATCCTATACGTTTCAGCTCATGAGCTCTCTTTCCGGCTGGAGAGGATTTTACCGTATTGCTTCCATGCTCCCCCTGATGCTCCTGCCACGCAAGTTCAACGCAGGCCAGCATTGTGTCGATAAAATAACGAGATAAATCGTGCTGCTCAAATTGCCGGTAATAAACGCAACCATGATAATCGCTTGGCGAGGCTGTCTGTGGATCGTAAACCGAGCGGCTAATCAGGCCCGATACGGTGGCATTCAGGATGCACGAGGGTATCAAATAATCTTCCGAGCTCGCGGCAACCGCCGCGCTGCCTGATAAATCGGCCAACACATATAACTCACCAGGAATAGCCACGCCATCGCTGGCCGCAAAATCCTCTAAGCTGGTCGTTAACTGTCGCGCAATAACGCCCTTCCCTGTCCAACCGTCTACAAAAACCAGCGACTCCGGCGCATGGTTTTGCAAAATAGTGCGCAAGGCATTTTGATCTATGCCGACATCCCGCAGTATCGAAATGGAATAATGGCTGGCCTCAATGTTGAAATAGCGTTTGAGCAGATGCTTGAGCAGCACGCCGACCGGCGTCCCGGCTCGGGCCAGCGAAACCAGGGTGATGCCGTGCGGACGCGTGGCAAAGATGCGCGCCGCCAACACTAGCAAATGTTCGGCCATGCGCTGCTGGTTTAACACCATCGCCTGATAAAACAGCTGCAAATAACTCTCCGGCGGCAAGGATTCATGGGTCAGCATTTGCGAGTAATGTTTGCTGCCTGATTGGATTAAGGCTTCTTTGATGTGGACAGGCGTGTCCGGCATCGTCATCGGTTTTAACAGGATCTGTACATCGTCCAGGCTGTAACTGCCGGTGAAAGGAATTGTCATTTAGTAAGTTGCTCGGCAATTGGAAAAATGGAACACGGATTAGACGGATAAACACTGATAAAAAAATTCACCCTCGTTTCCTAGCGCTACACTCATCTTTATATACATCAACGTCCCGCTTGTTCAAAACGTTGCAAGTTAGACCTTCCAGGTTTTTAAAACCTGGAAGGTCTGCATATCGGCATGTTTCTCGCCTAAGGCCAAGTAATGGACTGTCGGAATTGGAAACGAGGGCATCCCTCCTCTATACCCTCCTCTATATCGGTTTCCGTCAGTGTGCATCTGTGTCAATCCGTGGCTGAATAGTTACGATTTCTATAGCGTTTCGGCAAAAGCCAGCGTTTGAAACAGCTGGGTATTTTTGGGAATCAACGCGTAATCGCACAAGGCCATAAACGGCGCATCGGTTTTGCTGTCTCCGGCGCCAAAGGTTAAGACTTCGGGATGCTGTTGTTTGTAACCTGCCAGCAAGTAACTCACCGCGCTTTCTTTGTTGATAATCTTCGGCAATAACGCAAGATTGTTGCCGTTTAAATGCCAATATAAACTGCCGTCGACAACATGAGGATGCGCGATGATAATTTCATCCAGCAAGGTTTTTAATATCGCTTCGGTGCCGTCGCTGTGTTTGATCACGCCATACCAGGTTGTGCCGAAATCGTTGACCAATCTGGGTTTAAAACCGGGGCGGCATTTTGCATAATGCTCAACTTCCGCCCACACTTCCAACAACTTTTCATGGTACGCGGGCAAGGCTTGCATGATCTTGTCCATCCATACCTTATCGACGCCGCGCTGCTTGTCCAAGATCACAGCGCCGTGATTCAACACCACTTCTTCCTGAAACGGCAGGTTGACGCGCTCAAAGGCGTGAACATCGCGCGCCGTGACCGGTACGATTTTGAAGCCTTTGGCTAGCCAATACCACAACCATTGTTGCTTTTTGGTGGCGAAGGAATTGGCCGAGCCGTCCGGCAAAAAAGCCCGCGCTTCCAAGCTGCTATTATCCACACCGGGTGCGCATTTTCTCAAGGTTTGGAACAGTGTGTCGTCAAGGTCTAAAAAAATGTAGCTTTGCATGGTTGGGTTTGTCGGGTTGAAGTTCGAATCTTGCGCTAATGGCCTGCCATGCGTGCAACCGGTCATTTAACGATTCGCACAGCGGCGTTTCATGGCAAAGAATAATGTCCCGGTAATCGTCCGGGTTCAGGTTGTAAATAAAATTGGGGATGCCGTCGTCATAATTGTCTTCAAAACGGCACACCCTGCCAATATCGTTGCCTTGATGAATTGGCGAACGGGTGGTGCTTTGCACCTTAACTTTAAAGCCTTGGGCTGCCAATTCCCGGCCCAATAAATAGGCGGGGGCGTTGCATTCGCCGGTGCCTAAAACCAGGATTGGGCGTTCATCGCAGCGAAGTCCGTTTCGAGATAACTGCTCAGCTACATCTTGGTCCAAGCTGATCGGCGCATCCAACCCTAAACGTCCCGGCCAAGCCAACAGCGCTTTTTTACACGTACCATTGCCCGAGACATTGACGGTGATACTGTCGATGGCGGTGTTTTGGCTGTCCTCAAAACGCAATACGCCCTGCCTGAAACACACCCATTCGACCGCCACACCGGCTTGAGCTTCCAACGCGGCGCGGTCATCGGGATGGGCAAAATTAACCAAACTGACAATAAACACTTTACGCAAACCGGGATTAACGTGTTGGTAGGCTTTAATCAGGCGTAAAAAAGTCTTCCCGGTACTGATTTCGTCGTCGATTAAAACCAGGGTTTCAGCTGTTAAAAACTGCTCCCGATGTTTCGGCTGCTCAGGATAATACAAGAAAAAGTCAGTAGCATGACTATGGGCTTCTTCAAACTCAAGCCGTTCGATGCCGTCCAGATGATAACGGGTGGTCTGGATAAACAAAGCCCGCTCCGCAGCTTCGCGGCAGGCCGCCTCAAATACGCCGTAACCCAGGCCGGTTGCGGTTTCCGCCATGCCTATCCACAGCGAACCCGCTCCTGCGCCGCTTTTTAACACCGCTCGAGCCAAGGCGCGATAAGACCAGCTCATCAGTTTCGGCGAAACCGGGTAGTGCTTGCCCAATACCTTGCTGACCAACAAAAATTTGCGCTTGCTGCTGACCCTGGCCGCGAAACCCAGCAACCGCTTAAGCGGGATGTGTCCGGGTTCCAGGTCGAGATGCAGGATTCCTGTGTCTAATGTTACGGTTAATGTGTTTGGCATCAAGTACGCGTCCCCATGCTGCCTTGAGCGTGACTTAAATTAGCAATGCTGTTTTGTAATTTCATCTTATCGTACACGCCTTGGGTTGGCGCTATCCAAACCATGCCGGGACCGGTAAAGGTTTGTAATAATCCTTCGCCGCCGGTCACCGATTGGAATAATGATTTACCCGATTTTTCCGCATGAAAGCTGACACCGGCGGTTCTTACAAAAGCGAAATTACCGTCGACAGACAACTTCTCCCCGGCGGCCAAGTCGTACATCAACAGCTCGGACACAGGCACCGGCGAGTTTAAAACAACCACGCCGGAACCTTTTACCTGGGTCTGGAAGAATCCCTCGCCGCCAAACAAAGCGCTGGAGACGTTTTGCTGCATTTTTGCGCTGACCTCCAAACCGGCAGAAGCGCAATGAAATACGCCCTTGTCAAAAATCAGCGCATCATTGTCGACATTGACCAATAAATAATGGCCGAAACCGGGCTCCAAATAAATCTCGCCAGTGCCTTTAATCCGCGACTGGAACAAGGTTTCGCCGGTCATGAATTTACGCATCAAGCCTTGGGCGATGCCTCCCTGGGCGCTCGATTCCAATTGCAGCGCGCCTTTCATAAAATACAACGCGCCCGGTTCGATCAGCAGTTCGCTTTTATCCAGCTTCACCCGAATCATCTTTAAATGAATGTCGGCCTGATTGGCGAAAAACACTTTTTCCGCGACATCCAAATCGTCGGAACCCTTCAGCGCTTTGTACTGCACCACTTCCAGTACCGCGCCCGGTATGCTTTCGCTTTCTACAACTTCAAAAGGATCGATGTTAGTCATGATTATTGCTCTTTAGTTATAACAAACCGCCTTTGCAGGCTGAATAGGATCTGTAGGGCGTGCCATACGCGCCTTGGCCGATAATTGAAACTGTACATCCTGGCGCGCGGCACGCCCTTAATTCATCAGCTAATGCCTTCAAGCTTAGCCATTCTTTTGCAGCTGATTAATCACAACGCCTCCTGCATCACCACCATCGGAGTATTAATCTCGGTCACCCTAAGCCCATAACGAATACTCGGCGGATGGCACGCTTCCCCTTTAATACCCTGCAACGCAATCTTCGCAAGATTTGCGCCGGATAAACACGCCATGCCGAAACCGCCCGAAGGGCGCGGATTGATCTCCAATAAACGCACGCCGTACTCGCCTTCCTTGAACTGGATATTGAACAAACCGTTAAGCCGGTAATGCGCGGTTAATCTTGTCACCATGCCGTCAATCTCGGCATTGTTATCGATCATTTGCCCGCCGCCTGCCAACTGCGATTTTTTGCGTTGCACGGCGCACAGCAATTCGCCATGCCGCCCGGCACAATCGACGCTCCATTCGGGGCCGCCCAGATGTTCCATAACCAACAGGGTGGCAAACTCCGGGGTGTTAATCATACCTGCGCGCAATTCTTGCAACGGAATCTCGTATTCAACCCCTTCAAGTAATTGGCTAATGCTGTCGCGCTGCGTATCTAAAACCCGAAAGCCCAGACCGAATACCGAAACCGCAGGCTTAACACAGAGTCTTTGATGCTTTGCCGATAAATCCGCAACTGCGCGATCAAACCCGTCAAGGTCATTGACAGCGATAAAATCCATGGTCTGTGCAACCTCTGCACTCAATGCGGAATAAAAATCCGCCTTGTTATGCAATAAAGTCAGCGTGTTGAAATCAGCGACCGACAGCACTTGTACGCCAATCGACTGAAACAGGAAATGGTGTTTACTAATCAGCGCCGCCGCTTTGCCGGGCCAAAATAACTGGATGTTATGTTGCCGACAAAAATCCACGCACCATTCAAGGTAGTCTTGATCGGAAAGTTGTCCGGGTTCGAGATAGCTTTCATCCGCCGCCAAAAAGGCGGCGGCATGAGCATGGGTGTGAGTGCAAATCAGGGTGATTTCGCCTGCCGGAACCGACTGGCGAAGATTTCTAAAGACTGCATGTATGGTCGAAAATGTTTGATTAAACCAAATCCTCATTGAGGCCTACAAATGAATGGTAATTTGCGGCAGCAAGGCATCAATGGTTCGACCGACGCCGTTTTCGCCTATCGCGTGCATTTTCCATTCGCCGTTATGCCGGTACAGTTTGCTCATCACCAGCGCGGTATGGGAACCTTGCGAACTCAAGGTGTAACGGGCGACTTCGGCATTATTGCTGCTGTCGACTATGCGGCAATAAGCATTTTCAACTTCATCAAAAGTCTGGCCGGAAAACGAGTTAACGGTGAATACCAGCGATTTAACATTAGCGGGAACATGATCTAAATCAACTTTGATTTGCTCATCATCGCCATCGCCTGCGCCGGAACGATTGTCGCCGGTATGGATAACGCTGCCGTCGCGGCTTTTTAATTGTCCAAAATAAATAATATCGACAACTTTGTTTTGATCGTCAAATAATACACAAGAAGCGTCCAAATCAATGGATTCGCTTTTTCCGCCACCGCCGAACAAGCTTTTCAGTTTGCCGACCGGGGCTGTTTTAGCGTCCCAACCCAGTCCCATGACGACCTTGCTCAACGCGCCGCCGGACTCTTTGGACAAGGAGATTTTTTGCCCTTTTTGTAAATTAATAGCCATACATACTACCTCAATAAATGAACTAAGCTGTTTTTGAAGACGAGATTTACAACCTCGTCACCATTAATATCAGCACTGTTTTTGATGATTAGGGATTATTATTTGCAGACTTGTAGACCCGGAATAATCCGGTTTGAGCGGCAACGAGAACCGGCGTTTGCGGCAACTCGCCAGAAACCCGCCTCGCGCCCTTCGGCTTTGCGGCTACCCATTTAAGCTGGGACAGATAACATCCCTTGAAGGGATGTTATCTGTAAAATCGTTCCGCTTTAAATTAGCGACCCGGCTTTGCCCAGTAGAGCCTTAGCTGGCCTATTCCGACCTACGCCTGTAATTAGACATTAACCCCAAAAGAAGCCGCTAAAGGCCCCAGTCCGCCGGCAAAACCTTGACCGACGGCTTTAAACTTCCACTCTGCACCCACACGGTAGATTTCACCAAAAATCATAGCCGTTTCAATTGAAGCGTCCTCGCTCAAATCGTAACGCGCAATTTCTGCGCCGCCGTCTTCATTTATCACGCGAATATAGGCATGGTTGACTTGGCCGAAATTCTGCTTACGCGCTTCGGCCTCATGAATGGTTACCGCGAACACAATTTTATCCAAATCGCCGGGCACTTTGGATAATTCAACCTTGACTGTTTCATCATCGCCTTCACCTGCGCCGGTGGTGTTGTCGCCCATGTGCTGAACCGCACCATCGCCGACCACCTTGTTGTTATAAAAACAAAAATCGTTGTCTGAACGAACTTTGCCATCCATTTTAACCAAGAAGACACTGGCGTCTAAATCGAACGCCGCGCCGTCGGTTGCACGAGCATCCCAGCCTAAGCCTACTGCGATTTTATTTAATCCGGGGGCTTCTTTGCTGAGGTTAACGTTACCGCCTTTCGTAAGTGATACTGCCATGATTCTCTCCTGATTATTATTGAAGTTTATAGTTGATTACCTCCGTTAAAGCCGCACAGCGACTAACGGAATTTTTTTGTCTCGCGCTAGATATTAATCCCGTGTTGGCGGGCTAAAGCGGCCAATCCGCCTGCATATCCTTGACCTACGGCTTTAAATTTCCATTCAGCACCGTGTTTGTAGATTTCGCCAAAGATCATAGCGGTTTCAATCGAAGCGTCTTCGCTTAAGTCGTACCTTGCGACTTCGCTGTTCGAATCTTTATTAACCACCCGGACATAAGCATGTGATACCTGCCCGAAATTTTGTTTACGCGCATCGGCTTCGTGAATAGTGACGACAAAAATAACGCGCTGAATATCAACCGGTATTTTATCGAGTAGTACGACAACAGCTTCATCGTCGCCATCACCGGCGCCGGTACGGTTATCACCGGTATGCTCAACCGAACCGCAAGCGGATTTAGTCTGGTTGTAGAAAATAAAATCACTGTCGGATCTGACCTTGCCATCTTCTTTGACCATAAATGCGCTGGCATCCAGGTCAAAATCTGCGCCATCGGTGGGTCTTGCATCCCATCCAAGGCCAACAATCAGGTTTTTAAGGGTTGGGTCAGTCTTCGATAGGCTAATGTTGCCGCCTTTAGTGAGTGAAACAGCCATAAATCAATCTCCTGAGTACAGATACATAATAAATTTGCTTCTTAACCAGATAAATCCCATCGCCCAAGAAAGCAATAGTATTGCCGCGATAAGAAAACAGCCCTAACAAAATAGTTTGAAAAATGTTGCAAGTCTGCCACGAAAAGCGGAATCAGTCACCGGATTTTGCGTAAACATCAAGGAAGGACGGCCAGTTAATCAATAGTTTTTTGATGGCAATTACAGTAGTTGTCCCAATGCAAAGGCGCCAAAATAAGTAGCTATAAAATAAAACAAAGCCAAGACTGAACTGGCGAAAACATTGATAGATAGAACTTGCCTGATAATGTAAGTTACCAGGCTATAATCCCAAAATAAAAGCAGACTCAATAAATAATAACTTGAAGGTTCTTCGCTAATGGTTAGCCAAATCAACACCGGCACGACGAACAGACCGACTATATTGGCACAAAATATAATCGCTGTCGTCACTTGTACATAAGCATATAGCGTTCTGTTAAAGAACAACATAACGCCTATAAATAAAAGGGTTAAAAATGTTTGTAGGCTGACTTCGGTAAACGATTCTATCGGATCGTCGGTCATATTAGCCTGCATAAAATATTCAACAACAAAATAGAACAACAGATTTTGTTTAAAAAAATCGACTGATCTCGGAAGCGTTAACGGGTTATTTTTTAACCAACATAACGGCAGGTATTGTTTTAGAACATCCATAGTTGCCTAGAGTTATCTTACAAACCGCAGGAACATAAATAGCCCTACGGCTATCTGGATACTATTTAAAATCCGTTGAATCCAAATGACCGGTCAAGGATAAGCCATCATATGTGCTGAAATTGTCATTTAATAACTGAACCAATTCTTTGGTTTTATTGGATGTCTGCGTCAAACGGAGTTTGGTTTTTTTATTCCAACCAATAGGTTCGGAAATCGGCAACATCATGCGACTGAAGGTCAGGTTTTTTTCGAAAATACCGGCTAAATTCTCCATTAAATGCAGTTCTTTTTGCCGGGCATTAAGTTGGCTTATTATTAATTTCGCCTGGAGTTTACTGAAAATAATATGTAGCGGCGTCATGATGCCTATCAGGGTGAGGACTATTGCAGGCCCAATGATAGGGTCTATCAAGAACTCCAGAATACCGGTTTGTATTTCAGCAAAAATGGCGACAGTGGCAATAAATCCGAGCACAATCAGGCTGGAAAAAGCCGAGCGGTCTTTCCATTGAAGAATGGCTTTTTTTACTTCCGGCATCACCACATTATTAATTTCACGAATATTTTTTTCTACCGAATTCAACACGCGGTAAGTACGATCATAGCCTACATTGGCTATGCGTTGGTCTATCGCGGCAAAGTCGGCCGGATTTTGGGAACTACCGCCTTCCTGACTGGACAGGACAATAAATTGGCCGGTATTTAATCCCAACCCGGCCAGTTTTCTTTGCCATGAAGAGATGATTTCGCTGTTTGTAGCCGAATTCAGCATTGCAGCCGGTTTATCTATCAGGTAAACAAATCTATTTGAATCCTGATGGAGAATAATGTTTTCTATTAATTCATCGACCAGTGGCGCTGTTGAATCAAAAACATCGACAAAAATCAAAGCCAGATCGGAATTCTCAACAATATGTTTTGTTAACAGTGACATAACCGGACTGGACGGGGCAGCGCTGATATTGGGGGCATCAATGAAAAGCTTGTTTTTCAGACGGTCGCTATTGAGTGTTTTCAATTCCAGGTAAGAGTTAATGCGATCCCCTTCGCCTTCTTGCTGCTGCTCGATTTTACGGCTGATTTGATAAAACGGGAACCGGTGGTCTACATCGAGTGCGGTGCCGGGCAAGGTTGTCGGGCTGGATTGATTATTGTGCAGCAACACAGTAAATTTGTGACTGGATGTTTGAATGCCGGAAAACAGCTCGTCCGAGCCCAGATAGTTATTAATAAATCTGGATTTAGCCGTTGAATTTCCGCCAATCAAACTGATGATTGGCCACCATGAGTTTTTACTGGCAGTCGTTTCATCCATTTCGATGAGCCCCAGATCGTATTCAATTTGATCAAGCTCCTGAAAGACTTTTGAGGCCTTCAGTAATACAGGATTGCCCGCGGCGAAGTGTTTTTCAAGGTTAAGCAGGTATTTGCTTGCTGTCTTTTCAGTCATCAGTTTGACACCTTATTTGTTGTATTTTTATGGATTAAGGGTAACGAAGTATACACCTAGAACGGGTCAGTAATACAAAAAAACCAAGGGGAATAAAGGCATTTTGTTGCTGTAAAATAAAAAAATGTTGAGTAAATATCGTTCTTTTCATACTCAAATGAGATGAACTTATAGTATATTAAAAACCTGTAATAAGTCTTGTAAGTGTGGTTTAAAAAATAAAATGGTGAATGTGAAGGAGTTGGTTATTCTTCGAAGCTTAATAATATTTACTATTGCTTCGTTAATATCAGGCTGTGCTATTCCGTTTTTTGGTGGGTATGGCGCAAATTCCCAATCACTTGAAGCGTTTGAACATCATGTAGAAGAGGTGTTCCGTTTGCAAAACCAGATGACCAGCGAGGTGATGATGTTGCTGGAAAGTGATGAGGGTAAGAAATCTGAGGCTTTAATGCAGGCTGAGCAGCATATGCAACAAATGTGCGCCGACCTTAACGAATATGCCTCTCGTGATATTGACGGTTTAAGTATTGGGCTTTTTTTGCGTCGGCGCGTCGAAAAATCGGCTATAGACTGTGAACAAGCGGCGTTGGCGATCAAGCCGCTGCTAGAGCCTTAGCGGAGGTTAGTCGTCCACGGTGTCAAAACCGTATTTTGCGCAGGCCTACTGCTATCGATTTCCGGGTAGTCCAGCGTGTAATGCAAGCCGCGGCTTTCCTTGCGCTGCTGGGCGCAACGGATGATTAACTCGGCAACAATGACCAAGTTACGCAATTCCAGCAAATCGCTGGTAACACGAAAGTTGCTGTAATATTCAGCGATTTCCTTTTTCAGCAATTCCACGCGACTCATTGCCCTGCTTAGGCGTTTATCGGTCCTGACAATGCCGACATAGTCCCACATAAAACGGCGCAGTTCATCCCAGTTGTGAGAAACAACCACTTCTTCATCGGAGTCGCTGACTTTTGATTCATCCCACTCAGGGATAGGCGGCGGTGGCAAAATGCCGGGTAATTTCTGCAAAATATCCTCGCAGGCCCGTTCTGCGAACACCAAGCATTCCAATAACGAGTTGCTGGCCATGCGATTGGCGCCGTGCAGGCCGGTACAGGCGACTTCGCCTATGGCATAAAGGTTGGCGATGTCAGTGCGTGCATAACTGTCGGTTAACACGCCGCCGCAGGTATAATGCGCGGCCGGAACAACAGGAATCGGCTGTTTGGTGATGTCTATGTCAAACTCAAGACACTGCTGGTAAATTGTAGGAAAGTGTTCTCGTATAAATTGTTCCGGTTTGTGACTAATATCGAGATAAACGCAGTCTATGCCGCGTTTCTTCATTTCATGATCGATGGCCCTGGCCACTATATCCCGAGGCGCCAATTCCTCTCTCGAATCAAAATGCTGCATAAAAGAGGAGCCGTCCGGCAGGATTAATTTGCCGCCCTCGCCTCTTACCGCTTCACTAATCAGGAAAGAATGTGCATGCGGATGATAAAGACAAGTCGGATGAAATTGCATGAATTCCATATTGCTGACGCGGCATCCCGCACGCCAAGCCAAGGCAATGCCGTCACCGGTTGAACTTTGCGGATTGGTGCTGTAAAGGTAAGCCTTGCTTGCGCCGCCGCTTGCCAAAACTACGACACGAGCCGTTATTGTCTTGACCTGTTGTTTTTTTGAATCCAAGACATAGGCGCCTAAAATCCGTTTTTTTTCTTCCTTGGAACGGGTAATTAATTCCACCACATTATGATGTTCGAACAGGTCGATATTGACATGTTCTTGAGCGCGTTCAATCAGCGATAACGATACAGCCTTGCCCGTTGCATCGGCGGTATGCACGATGCGGCGGTGAGAATGCCCGCCTTCCTGATTTAAATGCAACTTTACTTCCCCGGATGCAGTCTGCTCCTCGGTAAAAACAACACCCTGCCGCCTCAGCCAATCTATGGAACTTTTGCCGTGAACCACGGTCAGCCTCACAATTTCGGGATCACAGAGTCCGCCCCCGGCATCCAGCGTATCTTCAATATGCGATTCAATAGAATCATCGGCCCCGAAAACGGCCGATATACCGCCTTGCGCATAATAGGTGCTGCCCGCCGTCAAGGCGAATTTAGACAGCACGGCGATACGCAGCGAATGATCCGCCAGCTTAAGCGCCAAGCTTAGGCCCGCTCCGCCGCTGCCAATAATGAGGATATCGTAATTTTGGGAATAAGACATTAGGAAAAGGTAGTCAGCCGGGCAAATGAGAGAAAATTTATTGTTCTAACACGCTTAGTTGTTATTGATGGATAATAAAGCTTTTTAGTGTGACAGCACAATTTTATATCAATAATCCGGTTTATTATTTCTAACATAAGTTATTTCATTAATGGTATTAAATGGAGATTTGTATGCTCAAAAAAGTCAAATGGTGTATTTTCCTAGTTGTTTTGTTTAATCAAAATGCTTTAGCGCAATTACCGGATTTTACCGAAATGGTAAAAACCAATGGCGTTGCCGTAGTCAACATCAGCACCACGCAAAAAGCATCGCCTGAGGCTGAAAACACCCCCGAAGAACCACAACTACCAGAGGGAATGCCTCCCGAAATGGAAGAATTTTTTAAGCGCTTCTTAAATGAGCAGGGCGGCGGGTACGTACCAAGAGATACTACGTCCTTAGGCTCGGGTTTTATTATATCCCCGGATGGTTATGTATTAACCAATCATCATGTAGTAAAAGATGCTGATGAAATTGTAGTCAAATTTTCCGACCGCCGTGAACTGTTAGCCAAACTGATCGGTTCCGATGCGCGTACCGATGTTGCGCTATTAAAGGTCGAGGCCAAAGACTTGCCTGCAGTAACTATTGGTGAGCCTAACAAACTACAAGTAGGCGAGTGGGTATTGGCGATAGGTTCGCCGTTCGGGTTTGAGCAATCTGTAACGGCGGGCATAGTCAGCGCCAAAGGACGCAGCTTGCCCGGCGGGAATTATGTACCGTTTATACAAACCGACGTAGCCATAAATCCGGGTAATTCAGGCGGGCCGCTATTTAACATGGAAGGTAAAGTCGTTGGGATAAACTCCCAGATTTACAGCCGTACCGGCGGCTTTATGGGACTTTCATTCTCCATACCCATGGATGTAGTCATGAATGTCGTCGATCAAATAAAAGCCACCGGTAAAGCCGCACATGGCTGGCTAGGCGTGCAGATACAAGATGTAACTCGGGAACTGGCCGAATCATTTGGCATGAAAAAACCGCAGGGGGCCTTGGTTTCCAAAGTGCTGCCCGGCAGCCCGGCAGAAAAGGCCGAATTGCAAATTGGCGATATTATCACCGAATTTAATGGCCAGCAGATTGAAACCTCGGGTGATTTGCCGCCTATGGTAGGCATAACACCAATCAATGACAAAGCTACCTTAAAAATCATCAGACAAGGTGAAACTAAAACCATCGACTTTAAAGTAGGACTATTACCGGATGAAACTGATAAATTGGCGGATGCCAAAGCGGCGCCAAAACTACCCCATAATCGACTGGGCGTTAATGTCATTGATTTAACCGATGAGCAAAGAAAAGCTTTGGAGATTGCTAAAAATGGCGTGTTAGTACAGGATGTTGCCAAAGGCACCGCCAAAGATGCCGGAATTCAACGTGGCGATGTGATTTTACGCATTCAGAACAGCGTCATCCGCGATGCGGCTGATTTTGAAAAAATAGTCAACAAGCTTCCAGCAGGTAAATCGGTCGCTGTTTTAATACAACGTCAGGGTAGTCCTGTGTTTCTGGCGATTAAAGTGGATAAATAATCCGCGAGCTTTTCAATTTAAGCTGCGGAAGATAGGTTCCCTGTTCCTACTTAGCAAGGAACCTTAGCCTGCACCGTCATCCCGGCATCCCTGCCGGAATGACGGACCTCATAGTTCCAAGCAAAATTAAGCCATTCGTGGTCAACCATGAGCATGCCTACCCATTCCAGGGCGAATGGAATGGGTCTGCATATATTGCACCGGTTCGATTTCTGGATCTGCGTTTATAGCGCGAATAGACTATGACATGCGAAGTGCAATCCCTGCTTGCAAACACTCCTGCTTTGCCCCACCTTAAGTTGGATGCCCGGAAATGGGCTCCGGTTAACCAGGTTGAATCCCGTAGAAAAATGTAACGGGCTAAGTTTTAAATCTGTTAAACAGCAATACCTACCTGTAAAGCATCAAACCAATCTAAAAACCGCTTGACATCATCACCTCTAAACATCCGTCCATGCTGCGGAGCCAAAATATCAATATCAAGGTTTCTTACCCGTTCAATCCAGACTCTTTTTGCTTGATTTGACGGCATCATTCGTTGATGCCAATGACGCATTTTTTCAACATGCACTGCGAAATTATCAACAAACACGGGAGAATCAGGCGCCTCAAAAGCTGCCCCCACATCCCCGGACATCAGAATTTTAGCTTGCGGATCATAGACATGAAAATTCCCTGATGAGTGCAAATAATGAGCAGGAATAATCTGCAATTCCACAGACTCTAATTTAATTGTTCCGCCATTATCTGGGATAGGCACATACTCTATTGATTCACAACTGTAATGCCGCAAAAAACCTTCCCAAATAGCCGGCGCATGGAGCCTGGCATTTGTTAAAGCCTGATCCCATAAACCCAGTGACGAGATTACATCAGGATCCTGATGCGAAGCAAACAGGTCCGTTATTTGATCCACTGGAGCATGATGCAACACAGCAGCCATCATAGGAGCGAACAGTTCGGCACCACCTGGATCCAAAAGCAGGCAACGGTTAGCCGTACGTACTACATATTGATTGGTGTCGATTATATTACTGGGCTTGCCTTCATCCCTTCCAAACATAATCCACTGGTGCGTTCCTTCATATATCTTCGTCGTTTTCATAAGAAACAATGCTTCCTGTAATTAGCAGCTATTCAGCTATTGCGATAAATAGATAATGCGATTCTGCAACGTTGCACATTATCATGAATGGTATGTGCAGCTTTATCCACACTTTCAGCAACTGCTTGTAGACTCTGCAAATATTCACCCGCCTGGGATGCTTCAATTCTTGAGTTTGCAGCAATAACCCGTGCGGCACGCGCATGATGCATCACTGCTTCAAGCTGGCCTAGCAGTTGCGAAACATCCCGTTTAAACTGCCTCTGGCAATCTTGCATTGAAAGCCTTGCATGATCCACAGGCCCCTGCATTGTGTTAGCATAAACGGCACCATCACTTTCAGCCATTTTTGCTGCCAACTCAAATTTATTATAAGCAGTCGTTTTTTGAAATTCATTGACGGTTAATCGATATAACACCAATGCATATATATTGATATTAGTAACCAGTTCTATTGTTTCTTTAGCCAATTCATTAATAAAATCAGTAATCGGTTGAAATCCTTTTGCTTTATCTCCAGCCCTAAATGCAATAGCCTTAGCATTGGCCGCTGCTAATGATATTTCCTTGGCCACCACCATGACCGCACTTAACTCCGAGGTAATGGAAGCTACTGCAATAAATTGTGATTTAGTCTGATTAGTCATAGTTAATTACACAGCGTAAAAAGTAACATTTTTTAAAATTCTGCACCTGGCACAATACGTTCTTGCTCTATCACAGTAAGAGTGTATCTACATAAGCAATCGTTGCCAACTACAGTCGAAAAAGACTGGCAAGATAATATCAAATACCTTTGCGGCCTATTTTTTAGTTAACCTTGGCAACACTGCCCGGCTTAACCAAGCTTAAAACTTTATTCGCAATTTCTTCCAACGATACCATGTAATCAGTACAGCCCAACTTGAATGCAGCACCAGGCATACCCCAAACCACACTGGACTGCTCATCCTGAATAACTGTTTTGGCGCCAGCATCATGCATTTCTTTCATGCCTACTGCTCCGTCAGCGCCCATACCTGTTAATAGCACACCAATGGCATTAGCGCCTGCACATTGCGAAACTGAACGAAACAGGACATCAACCGCAGGTTTATGGCGATTAACAGGCAATCCGTCGCTTAAATGAATAATATATTTACCCCCCTCCCTAATCACCAGCATATGCCTATCTCCAGGTGAAAGATAAATATTACCCGGTTCGACCGTTTGACCATGCTTAGGAATACAAGCTGACATATCTGTTGCAAGATCAATATGTCGAACAAATGATTCACTAAATGCCGCAGGTAAGTGCTGCGTTATTAAAATAGGCGGGGTATCTGCAGGAAATCCTTTAACAACCGCTTTAATCGCTTCCGTCCCCCCGGTTGACGCACCTAAAGCAATTATCTTATTAGTGGGACCAATATGTGTTTTTGTAGAAGTAGGCTTCAGAATAACATCGACTGAGTGTTTTTCTGAAATCTCGGGAGTAGTTACCACAGAGCTTTTCGGCTTAATCATCCTGTCATGAACACCACCTACTTTGGCTTGTGCCGCAACAATGACCTTGGAAATAATTTCTTCTGCGTACTCATTCAAAGTATTAACGACATCAACTTTGGGTTTGGCAATAAAATCTACCGCGCCTAACGCCAAAGCATTTAAAGTAGCCTCTGCACCATGCTCAGTTAACGTAGAAATCATCACAACCGGCGTTGGCCTTAAGCGCATCAAATTACTTAAGAAAGTAATCCCATCCATGTGCGGCATTTCAATATCCAGTGTCAATACATCCGGATTTAATTGTTTAATCATTTCCCTGGCAATCAGAGGATCCGCCGCTGCACCAACTACCTCAATATCAGGTGAAGAACTTAAAACCTCGGTTAGTATTTTCCTGATTAGTGCTGAATCATCAATAATCAATACGCGTATCTTACCCATAAACCCACTCTAAAAAAAGCCCGTCGTCACCATCAATAGGTGCATTTTTAATGTTACTTGCTACCACTTTACTTCAAGCGATTACTGAAATTTCCGGAGTTTTTTCATTCCGACACGCACATGTTTTCCGTGCGATCCAGTGCTGCCGTCCCAGAGTTTTTTTTTGATTTTAGACTTCATTATCCAAGTCTTCTAATATTAGCCTGCGACGCTACTTTTACCTTAGCAATGATGTCCTCGGCGTAATCATTCAATGTATTTTCCACATCCATTGTCGGTTTAGCTATAAAATCTACCGCCCCTAACTCCAGAGCAGTTAAAGTAACTTCGGCATTACTTTCCGTGAGCGCTGAAATCATCACAACGGGCATAGGCCTGAGGCGCATCAAATTACGCAAAAAGGTTATCCCATCCATACGCGGCATTTCAATATCCAAGGTCAATACATCTGGATTTAATTCCTTAATCATCTCTCTAGCAATAAGAGGGTCTTCTGCAGTACCAACCACCTCAATATCTGAAGACGAATTTAAAATCTCAGTCAGTACCTTTCGGATTAACAATGAATCATCGATAATCAATACACGTATTTTATTCATTGTATACTCTTAAAAAAGCTCAACCTCACCTTCAACAGGTGCATTTTTAATAGTGTTAAAGTACTGTTTCTCTCTTCTTATAATTGTATCATTATGCAGATGCTCTATTTTTTTCATCCCAACTCTCCCCGTCCGAGGAAAATAAATTATTTTCCTAGGATAAATATCGCCCAAGTCCTGAGATAATAAACACAGTCCCTCTGTATCAATATACTCCAAGATAAAATCAATGTTTTTAAGACCTACATCAGTTAAGGTTGGAATGATTTTACCACCACCAAATACTTTAACTTCCAAGTTTTTTCTTTTGCCGCCATTCATCAGAATGGTATTAATTAAATGCTCCATCGCATAATTTCCATAGCGGGTTGCATTACCCACCACAGACTCATTACCTTGCCTCAGTTTATCTGCGGTAGTTTCCGGCAACATAAAATGATTCATCCCACCCAGTCCAGACACTTTATCCCGAATACATGCAGATATACAAGACCCTAATACTGTTGTAATTAATTCATCTTCCTGCGTAACGTAGTATTCACCAGGCAAAATTTTTGCAGCGATCACACCACGCTCTTTATCCACATACCTGTTAATATGTTCAAAACCGTCGATGGAGGGTGGACCAATATCATTGCTAATACTCATTGGTATTTACGTGTTTTTCCTGTAACTGGTACATGCAACCAACTCAAATTCATTTGAAAGCTGGTTTAATGATTCTGAATGCCCGATAAATAACCATGATCGACTAGGCAACATTTGAGCAAATCTTTTCGCAAGTAACGTCTTGGTTTCACGATCAAAATAAATCAGAACGTTACGACAAAAAATAAAATCAAAATGGGATTTCATCGGCCAGTCTTGCATCAAGTTTAATTGTTTAAACTGAATAACTTGTTGTAATTGAGGTCTTACCTTCACTTGACCGGACTGTGCTGACTTACCTCGCATAAACCACTGCTTAAGTATATTTTCCGATAAGTCACTAACACGATCTTCGGTGTAGATGCCCTCCGATGCGGTTTGCAAGACATTGGTATCCAAATCAGTTGCTAAAATCTTAATATCCCAATCAGCGGGTACATTTTCCAACAAGGTAATTGCCAAAGAGTAAGGCTCTTCACCCGTAGAGCAACCTGCAGACCACACCCTGATCTGCCTAGAGCTTTTATTTCTAATTAATATTTCGGGAATAACCGTATCACGAACATAGTCAAAATGATGCATTTCCCTAAAAAAAGCGGTCAGATTAGTGGTTATCGCATTGATAAATTGAGTAAACTCGCGATCAGGATAATCTTTAAGATACTGGCAATATTCCTTAAAATTGGCTAATCCAAGTTTCCTTACCCGCTTGGACAGCCTGGAATAAAACATATCAAATCTTTCATCCGGAACCTGTATACCTGAATGCTCATTGGACAATTTTCTTAAAAAGTTAAAGTCATCCGCAGTAAACTTAAATTCGCGAACCTTCTCAACAATGGCCATCTTTAAACTGTTTCCCGTCCGTCAAACATCACACGTCATGAACATCGAGCACGTCTAACAGACCCAGCAACTTGGCCGACTCAACAAATCGTGGGGATGGATAAATAATACTTACTTTCTTTTGTAGCTTAACTGCGTCTCTTTTCAGTGCAACAAGTAACTGCAAAGTGGTTGTATCTATTGACGACACATCAGATGCATTTATTTCAATTTGCTCATTTATAGCAATGAAATTTTTTAACTTCTCGTGTAACTTCACAACATTCTGAATACTCAACGTAGCATCTAAATCGATTATCAATCCATCCGTTTGCTCCGATACAGAATCCTCGGCAACCACTCCTGTATCACTTAAAGCGCCTACTATTTCTTCCGCCAAAGCACTATCGTTTTCAACTGCAACATCATCTATTGCTAATTCAGATTCTTTAGTTACATTTAGAATTGTACTTTCTTCAGTATTTCCTATCGAATCATCTGAATAATCGTCGGCCTCCCTAATTTCATTATCAATAAGCTGCTGTTCTTCCGGTTTATTATTGCTATCACAAACCTCGTTGTTGATTGCTTCTTCATTTTTATCGGTATCGCCTTCCATCCACGCTAAAGGATCGTATCCAATTAAATCATTTTCTTCACTTGTTGCCATTCATCACCTTGCCTTCAAGAAAATCATGAGCAAGGCTACGAAAATCCCTTGCTGAACGACTTTTCGGACTATATTCTAAAATTGTTTTACCAAAACTGGGACACTCTGCAAGCAATGCCGTTTCTCTAATAACTGTCGCTAATATTCGCTCAGGAAAATGCGTAAGCAAAATATTTAACACCTGTTTCGATATTCTTCTATTTGGCGAATATCGTGACATTACTAACAATATTTTATATTCCTTCTTTAAAGCCTTTTCAAAGCGTTTAATCGTCCCCATTAAATGCGATAGCCCTTGCAACGCAAGAAAATCACTAGCCATTGGAATTAAAATTTCATCCGCTGCAATCAATGCGTTCGCAACCAGCACCCCTGAAGATGGAGGACAATCAATAAAAACAAAATCCTGGTCATTAAGACCTTCATGCAAAGCATCTTTTAATAAAATACCGCGAGGCGAACTATTACCGACTAGATGCTCAATCTCCTTAAGTTTTGGTCCTGATGTAACTAAGTGCAAATTATCCCTGACAGAAATAAGCTGTTGATGAATTTTTTTCTGTTTCAGCATAGCTTCATCGATACCACCAACGCCCTGCGCTGTAATACCTAAAGAGACAGCTAAATGGCCCTGCGGATCAAGATCGATAGCGGTGACTTTTAAGCCCGATTCTGCAATGGCATGACACAAATTCGCAGTCGTCGTCGTTTTGCCAACGCCACCTTTCTGATTGACTATTGCAACAATTCTCACCTATCACACCAAGCTTTCAATACCCTCAACCTCGTCGGGATTGAGCAATTTATCGACATCTAAGAGCATGATCATCTTTTTCTTATACACATGCATTCCCCGCATGTAACGCGTATTAATTTTTGCACCAAAGTTTGGGGCTTTTTTAATATCTTCCAAGTTAATATCCAGCACATCAGACACAGCATCAGCCACTATACCCATTACAAACTGGTTTGCACCATGCTCAACGCAGAGCACAATAACTACCGTTTTAGGAGAGTATTCACAGTGTTCTAAAGAAAACCGTTCACGTAAATCAATGATAGGCACGACGGATCCGCGTAAATTCAGCACGCCTTTAACAAAAGCGGGTGTATTCGGTATTACCCGAACAGCTTCCCACCCACGAATCTCTTGTACTTTCAAAATCTCAACTCCATACGCTTCGCCTGCGAGTTGAAAGGTAAGAAATTGCTCAACCCGACTATTATTTGACTGCACATCTGTTGTCATTGTTATAGTTTCCTGTCGGTTATATAGTTTTCGGCATTAACAACATTAAAATTCTTCCCACTCATCGCTGCTATTGATTTTAGGCTTTAAAACCTGAACAGCAGTTTTTTTGGCTGCGGGTCTTACTGGCGCAACAGGCGCTTTACTGCGCACAACGGATCTAGTCGCTGCAGAGGCGCCCTTGGAATTAACCCTAAAAAAACTAAGCAACTGGGTCATATTAGTAGATTGCTCGCTCATGGCGATACTACCTGCGGCCGCCTGTTCTGCCAAAGCCGCATTTTGCTGAGTAATATCATCCATTTGAGAAACTGCTTGGTTAACCTGCTCGATACCCGCTGATTGCTCTGAACTAGCGCTGGCGATATGCGCAACAATATCGCCAACTTTCGCAACGCTTTCGACAATTTCATTTAGCGCCGCACCTGTTTCATTAACAAATGCCGTTCCGGCACGAACCTTCTGCACACTGTTCTGGATCAATTCATTACTTTGCTGTGCAGCGGTTGCGCTTCGTTGCGCCAAGTTGCGAACTTCTGTTGCAACAACTGAGAATCCACGGCCCTGCTCACCCGCCCTGGCCGCTTCTACCGATGCGTTTAATGCTAACAAATTAGTTTGAAAGGCAATCTCGTCAATTACACCGATGATTTCAGCAATTTTATTGCTGCTTTCATTAATTTCCTGCATTGCTGCGATAGCTGACTTAACCACAGTGCCGCCTTTTTGAGCTAATTGACTTGCTGAATTAACTACTTCAGTCGCTTGAATCGTATTCTGCGCATTTGCTTTTACAGTACTAGCCAATTCTTCCATGCTGGCAGCCGTTTCTTCCAAGCTGGCGGCCTGTTGTTCTGCTCGATGTGACAGATTGTTATTACCACTGGCCATTTCTTGCGACGAACTATCAATAAAATCGGCGGCATCCCTGATTTGGATTATAAATTCACTGAGCTTTGCCAAGGTGCCATTAATATTATTCTTGCATTCAGCATAAACACCTTGATATTCATTAGTAATGGCCGTGGTCAAATCACCTTCAGCCATATTTTCCATCACCCGGTTAATATCACCAAACACACTTTCAATAACATCTGTTAATTCATTTATGCCGGCAGACAGTACTTTAGGACTGCCTTGCTTGTCTTCTAATCTTATGCGATAGCTTAAGTCGCCGGCTTTAACGCCTTGTACCAAATGGTCAATCTCTTGGGCTATTAAAACCTCATGAGTACTATCCTTCCATTCGGCAACATAACCAATACGTTCACCATCATCGCCATTAACGGGAGTAGCAATAATATTCATATGCCGCCCACCAATAATCAGTTCCGACTTGAATGATTCTTGTGCTTTTTCCATCACCCCACTTCTAATAGTATGGTGATATAGATCAACATTAGAACCCATCAATTTGTCGGCAGAAAAACCAGGTATCTGTTTGCGAATATCACTTTCTGCCGTTTTGAATAATCTATGCACGCTATCGTTCATATAAATGATTTCAAAATTCTTATTCGCTACCATGACAGGGGATTGAACTTTATCCAGAGCTTGGGTAATCCGTTTTGATTCTGCCGCATCTTGCTTATAATCGGCCAAATCCACACCCAACTTAACCTCCATACAATACAAACCACGCAGGAAATCACCCACCTGATCCTCTCGTTTCAAGTTCACTTTATTTCCAAAGCTTCCACTGCTCAATCTATAACAAATAGTGATTGCAGTTTCCAGCGTTTCGGTTATCACTTTACTCATATTGATGCTGACCGCCGATGCCATCATAGCTAACAAGGCCACACCCGCTAACAAAATATATTCCTGCGTCAGGAACAATCGATACATCAGGAAAAAAATAGGCGTCAGGAAAGCCAATACAACAAAAGCATTTTTTTTCGCTATGGCAATCTCATTAATAGATTTAGCCATCGAAGCCAAACCTGTAGGGTTTAATTTTACTTCGCCAGCGCTGATTTTCTTGTACAACAGCTCAGTCGCCGGAATCAAGTCACGCTTTGGAGGATGCCGAACAGAAAGATACTCATAAACTTTCCCATCTTTAAATAACGGCATTGCATTTGCCGAAACCCAATAATGATCACCGTTTTTACACCTGTTTTTCACCAATCCTTGCCAAGGTCTAAGCTTTTTTAAGGTTATCCATAAATCTTCATAAGCCTCCGCAGGCATGTCAGGATGACGAACGATATTATGTTCCGCCCCTATCAGCTCATCACGGGTGAAGCCGCTGATTTCAACAAACGCATCATTGACGTAGGTAATACGTCCCATCAAATCGGTTCTTGAAACCAGGATGGTACCTTTTTTCAGAATGACCTCATTGTTCGTTAACGGCATATTAATCTTCACGCTACGCTACCTCTTAAAAGTTACAAACCATGCCAAATACATTCATCCACTCGGAGCAGCAGAAAAATCGTTACTTACAAAAACGTAAGTAAAAGCCATGAGCGCGACCGCATGGTCAAATGTTTGCTCCTGCAATATATGCATTCCCCACATCCATGTCGATTATACAGAAGGTACCCCACCAAGGATGGGGAGGTAGGGTACAATGTACGGAGCAATTGCCTACAGCACTCAAAGTGGGCGCTGTAGGCGAAGCGTCCACGTCTGCATGTCCTTTACCTACATCCATGTAGACACTGGATGCCGTAAACTTTAACCCTCATCCTGATCCAATTCTTCTAATTTAAGTAACTTATCCACATCAAGCAACATCACCATGCGTTCATTAACCGATACCAGCCCGTTAATAAATTCGTTACTGACTTTAGTTCCAAAGTCTGGAGCACTTTGAATTTCAGTTTTATCTACGCTAATTACATCAGAGACCGAATCGACAACAACGCCCATAATACGTGTTTTGTTGCTATCGCCGGTTTGCAACACCACAACTACCGTCAATGGTGTGTATTCGGCTTTACTCAAATTAAACCGTTCCCTCAAATCGAGTATCGGCACAATTGAACCCCGTAAATTAACAACACCTTTTTCATAGCATGGAACATTAGGTATTCTGGAAACAGGCTCCCAGCTTCGTATTTCCTGTACTCGAAGAATATCAACCCCATATTCTTCTTTACCTAAGGCAAAACTCAGATACTGCACTGCATTATCCAGGTTTTTACTATAGTGATATTGGTCAATATCTTTATTTTCAGCTTCTTCTGCCATATCTGCTTTTATGTATTGTATTAGCGAATTGAAAAACGCACCAAACCTGGAACATCAAGAATCAGCGCAACAGAACCATCACCCAAAATAGTTGCACCTGAAACACCTTCCACCCGTCGGTAATTTGCTTCCAATGATTTAATAACAACCTGTTGTTGACCTAATAACTCATCTACAAGTAAACAGCATAGTTCACCTTGACCCTCAACAACTACAAGGACGCCCTCTTTTGATTTTGTCGGATTTCCGGAATGAACATTAAAGATTTTGCGCATTCTAATAACAGGTAAATATTCATTGCGTAGGCGGAAGGTCTCCCCTTTACCTGCAACTTTATTTAGCATTCTTTCCGTAATATTAATTGATTCAATAATAGAGACTAACGGTACGATGTAAGTCTCATCTCCCACCGCAACAGATTGACCATCAAGAATTGCCAACGTTAACGGTAAATGGATCGCAATAGTTGTCCCCTTACCCAGTTCCGAAATAATTTCTATATTGCCGCCCAATGACTGGATGTTCCTTCTAACAACATCCATGCCCACTCCGCGCCCGGAAATATCAGTGAGCTGCTCGGCTGTAGAAAAACCCGGCATAAAAATCAGTTCAAATATCTGTTTTTCGGTAAGAAGGTTATTTTCTTCAATCAGTCCTTTTTCTATAGCCTTTGCCAGCAATTTATCTTTATCTAATCCGCGCCCATCATCAATGATTTCTATGACAATATGACCGCCACGGTGATACGCTTTCAACTCTATGGTTCCAGTTTCCGGCTTACCTGCCGCGACCCTATCCGCCGGCATTTCTATACCGTGATCCAGACTGTTCCTGATTAAATGAACCAACGGATCATTGATCAATTCGACAACGGCTTTATCAACTTCGGTGTTTTCACCAACCAGTTTCAGTACAATTTTTTTATCTAATTTACTGCTGATATCATGTACTAACCGTGGAAACCGGCTAAAAACAAAACTGATCGGAAGCATCCGAATATTCATGACGCTTTGTTGTAAATCCCTAGTATGCCGTTCTAACTGGGCCAACCCTCTTTTCAATTGACCGACTTTATCCATGCTAAAGTTCTCACCCACTAACCCAAGCATGGATTGAGTGATCACAACCTCACCAACCATATTGATTAAAGTATCTATTTTGTCGGTGTCCACCCGAATCGAACTGGCTTTTGCTGTAGTTTTTGCTGCTTCATTCTCAGAGTCTTGAGAATCCGATTTTTTGTTTTCTGCAACCACCTTAGCTTTGACTTCAAGGGGTTTTGGAGTAGGGTTATTAGGTGTGATTACTGCGACGGGTTCAGGAGTGACTTCATTTACAACGGGGGCTGATTTTACGGTCTTGGCGAGCGGCTGAATTTCCATTTCACAGTCGCCTTCGACCCAATTAAATATTTCCCTGATTTCATCGCCAGAAATATCACCGACAACTTTCAAATCCCAAGAAATATTGCATTCCTCCGGGTCTAATTCATAAAAACCAGGAATATCCTGAATGTTAGCAAGGGTTGTTAATTCACCTAACTCGTTCAACTCTCGAAATAGTCTTACCGGATCATTACCGGTTTTAAGCAAATCCAAATAAGGGCAAAACGCTATTTTCCAACCCTGCTCTTCCAATTCACCGGATTCTTCTTCAACAATATCAGGATCGATATTGACAGCAACCTCTTCAGCCGCCAATTCCTGTTCGACCGATGGCGCTGACGCTTCAACCATCGAACCGCCATTAAGCACAACTTCCAAAGCCGCTTTATGCTTTGCTACGCTGGCATTATTAATATTTTGTTTATTCTGTATCGCTGTCAACATTTCTCTAAGACAGTCCACAGACCCCAGCAAGACATCTACTGCTGGCTGGGTTACCTGTCTACGCCCATCTCGCATTTCATCAAGTAGGGTTTCCATAATATGGGTGTATTCCGCGACAACAGTAAAACCAAAAGTTCCACTGCCGCCTTTTATAGAATGAGCCCCCCTGAAAATGGTATTGATTATTTCTGAATCAATATCCCCCATATCGAGAGTTAACAATCCTGACTCCATTGCTTCCAGGCCTTCGAAACATTCTTCAAAAAAGACCTGATGGAATTGTGACATATCAATAGACATAGACTTACCTGTGTGCGCCTAAATTCATTTAAACAAGATTAATGTAACCCAAAACTTTCTTTATTGACCCTTGCCTAGATAAACACTTAAAACCATTTATCTAAACATTTAGAATAAAGTCGCATGGGCTTGAGACATATCAATAGGCATAGACTTTCCCGCATGCACTTAATACACCACACTTAAGCACTATAATATCAACTAACCTAAAACTTTTAGTAACGTTTTTAATAATTGATCAGGATTGAAAGGCTTAACCATCCATCCTGTTGCACCGGCAGCTTTACCTTCTTGCTTTTTTTCGATTCCTGACTCGGTTGTCAGCATCAGCATTGGAATAAATTTATAATCTGGAAGTGCTCGCAAATCTCTAATTAAAGTAATCCCGTCTTTATTTGGCATATTGACATCGGTTACCACACAATCAAATTTTCTGGCTTGCGCTTTCTCTAAAGCATCAACTCCATCCACTGCCTCTTCGACATCGTATCCAGCAGCTCTTAAAGTAAATGAAACCATTTTTCTCATTGAAGCCGAATCGTCAACTGCAAGAATACTTGCCATTGTTTTCTCCACTAATCTCTAATTTTCAAAGAAAAACCTCGTGCGAATATTACAGCACCCTGCGTTTAACTGGCCAAGTATAGCCTAATTATTTTGCTGCATTGCACTTCTAATCTAGAAACTTATTCCCACATTTTCATTGTAACAAACAAAAAAACACCCCACTAGGAAAATCCCTAGTGGGGTATATTTGGTGCCGATGGCCGGATTTGAACCGGCACAACTTTCGTCACCACCCCCTCAAGATGGCGTGTCTACCAATTTCACCACATCGGCTAAAACATAATCGTAAAGATACTATTCAATACACACTTTTAATTATTTTCTACAACGTATTTAATTGTGCCATAAACAATATCTATTACTTTTTTTCAGTTGCTTGCTCTGCTCCAGAAACTGCCGGAGCAGCAACAGGCACTTCTTCCGACTTAAGGTCAGGCGCTGAAGAGATATTACCCACGCCTTTTGCACCACCCACATCAGGAATACCAAGCGTATCCTGTTCAACTTTAGGGGCGTTCATTAAATCATAAGCTGCGCCCTGTTTACCGTTTAACACTGCAAGCCCCAAACTGGTCATAAAAAACAAAGTTGCCAAAATTGCTGTAGCCCGGGATAAAAATGACGCAGCACCCTGAGCTCCAAAAACGGATCCTGAAGAACCCGTACCAAAAGCAGCACCTGCATCAGCCCCTTTGCCTTGCTGCATTAATACCAATCCAACAACCCCTAAACCTAACAGCACATGAACAACAATAATTACCTGATACATAATAAAGTTTAACTTACTCTAAATTGAATGATAAATCTTTAAAAAGGATTCCGCATCCAACGAAGCCCCACCAATTAAACCGCCATCAATATCCGGCATCGCAAACAAGCCTTTTGCATTTTCCGGCTTAGCGCTACCGCCATATAAAATTTGTATTTTATCGGCAACATTTTGATCTTTAGCAGCAAGATACTGCCTTATGTACCGATGAACCTCCTGAGCCTGCTCATCTGTTGCCGTTTTTCCTGTTCCGATGGCCCAAACCGGCTCATAAGCAATCACTGCTGCGCCAAAAGCTGCGATGCCTGCCAAGTTAATAACGGCATCAAGCTGAGCATTAATCACAGCAAAAGTCTGGTCTTGTTCACGTTGCTCCAACGTTTCACCCACACACAGAACAGGAATAATATTTTGTTCCTGTGCCTGACAAAAACGTGCGGCTACCAATTCGTCAGTATCTCCGTAATAACTGCGCCTTTCAGAGTGCCCTACAAGAGCATATTTGCAATTGAATTCACTTAGCATCGCAGCCGAAACCTCACCGGTATAAGCCCCTGAAGACTTATCCGCAACGTTTTGCGCACCCAATGCCAACGAAGTATTTTTAACTAACTCACTCACTCTGGGCAAATATACGTAAGGCACACATACCGCGATATCAGCACTCTCCCTTCCCAATCCTGCGATAATGCCTTTTGCAAGCAACTCAGCACTGGCAAGAGTTCCATTCATCTTCCAATTTCCTACAACTAGAGACCGACGCATCACCACTCCTCACATAGAATCAAACCACTTATAATATCCATTAATAGCACCTAATTCAAGCTTCGATTGCTTTCTTAACATCATCAGCTATTTGATGCGCGTAATTTTTAACCAAATCTTCCTGTTGCCCTTCTACCATTACGCGAATTAATGGCTCTGTACCCGAAGCTCTTAACAATACCCGACCACCATCGCCCAGTTTTTTCTCAACAGCTTTAACCGCTTTTTGTATACGCGTATCCTCATCCGGATTTATCTTCTTGTTAGCTTTAACGTTTACCAGAACTTGTGGGTATTTTTGCATGCCCGACTTCAATTCGTGTAGACTTTTACCGCTATCCTGCATTTCCGCCATAATCTGCAAGGCAGCAATAATACCATCACCCGTTGTCGTCCTATCCAAACAAATGATGTGCCCGGAGTTTTCGCCACCTAAAATCCCTTTATGCTCCACCAACATCTCCATGACGTAACGATCCCCCACATTAGCTCTAATTAAATTTATACCCAACCTCTTTAGTCCGTGCTCCATACCCAAATTTGTCATTAACGTACCCACAACAGGTCCAGACATTAATCCTACATTCAGCCTTGCTTTAGCAATAATATAAATAAGCTCATCACCATCAACGATTTCGCCTTTATGATCAACCATTACCAATCGATCACCATCACCATCCAGAGCAATACCAAAATCCGCACGATAAGCCAAAACCGTTGCCGCCAACCTCTCCGGCTTGGTTGCTCCGCACTCGTCATTAATATTAAGGCCGTCAGGTTCCGCACCAATCGTAACAACTTCTGCACCTACCTCACTAAACACATGCGGCGCTATATGATAAGTTGCTCCATGAGCGCAATCGATTATGATCCTCATGCCGCTAAAATCCAGTCGAGTCGGCACGCTGGCCTTGCAAAACTCTATATAACGACCGGCGGCATCAACCAACCGTTTCGCCTTGCCCAATTTTGACGACTCTACTGTAGTCATCTGGGAATCAATATGCCGTTCTATTTTTCGTTCTAGTTCATCGGGTAATTTCGTTCCCTGCACCGAGAAAAACTTAACTCCATTATCATAATAGGGATTATGAGAAGCGCTAATGACGATACCCGCTTGCGCCCTTAGAGTCCGGGTTAAATAAGCTATACCTGGCGTCGGCATGGGACCTAACAACCGAGTATCAACCCCTGCGGCAGTTAATCCCGCTTCCAATGCAGACTCAAACATATAGCCCGAAATACGCGTATCCTTACCCACCAGAACAAAACCATGCCCTTCGCTTGCAAACACTCGCCCGGCAGCCCAACCCAACTTCAAAAAGAAATCTGCCGTTATTGGATACTCGCCCACCTTTCCTCTGATGCCATCAGTTCCAAAATATTTTTTCGCCATGATTCTAAAACCTAAAAATGGATGAACGGATAAAAAATTAAAGACAAAAGTCGACTCTAGGCCGCTAATCTTTATAAATCACATACAAAAAAGGAGAGGCATACACCTCTCCTTTAGATAACTCGCACCACCCTGATCAAAGCCGCCACAGACCCGCTGATTATAAACAAATTTAATCCATGATCCGAGGCAGTTTATTTTCGCGAGCTACTACTTTAGTGTCAACCCTTAGCTCTGCTCAGCAGTCCCACCAATTGATTTCTCATTTTTTATATCACCCTTATTTTTAACATCATCCGTTATGACATCACCATGAGAAGGAGGCTTGTCATCCCAACCCTGGGGATCCCTTACCGGCTTACGAGCCATCAAATCATCAATTTGATGTTTATCGATGGTCTCATATTTCATCAGCGCTTCCGCCATGGTATGTAGAATATCAATATTTTCTTTCAGGATTGATTCAGCTCGCTCATAATTTCTGTCAATGAAAGAGCGAATCTCTTCGTCAATAGTATGAGAAGTCTCTTCTGCAACCGTTTTATGCTGCGTCACCGAACGCCCCAAAAAGACTTCACCTTCCTCTTCGCTGTATGATAACGGCCCTAGACGCTGAGAAAAGCCCCACTTAGTCACCATATTTCTAGCCAACTCCGTGGCGCGCTCAATGTCGTTGGATGCACCGGTACTCACCTGCTCGCGACCAAAAACCACTTCCTCGGCGATACGACCGCCATATAAACTGGAAATCATACTATCCAATTTTTGCTTGCTGGCACTGTACTGATCTCGTTCAGGCAAAAACATGGTAATACCCAGCGCACGACCTCTAGGCATAATACTGACCTTATAAACAGGATCATGCTCAGGAACCAGCCTACCAACAATAGCATGCCCCGCTTCATGATAAGCGGTCATTTTCTTTTCTTTCTCATTCATGACCATAGAAGTTCTTTCAACCCCCATAATCAATTTATCTTTGGCTTTTTCCAGATCAGCCATACTCACAACTCGCTTATTCATTCTGGCGGCGAATAAAGCGGCTTCATTGATTAAATTAGCCAAATCAGCTCCAGAAAACCCCGGCGTACCTTGCGCTATATACTTAACCTCAACATCATCAGCAATAGGCACTTTTTTAACATGCACAGCAAGAATCTGCTCACGCCCCCTGACATCAGGCAGACCTACCGTTACTTGACGATCAAATCGCCCCGGACGCAATAAAGCCTTATCCAACACATCCGCACGGTTTGTAGCAGCAATAACAATAATACCTTCGTTGCCCTCAAACCCATCCATTTCAACCAGCAATTGGTTTAAAGTCTGTTCACGCTCATCATTCCCACCGCCCAAACCGGCACCGCGCTGACGACCGACAGCATCAATTTCGTCAATAAAAATAATGCAGGGCGCATGTTTTTTAGCTTGCTCAAACATATCGCGTACACGGGACGCACCCACACCGACAAACATTTCAACAAAATCCGAACCGGAAATAGTGAAAAACGGTACCTTAGCCTCACCGGCAATAGCCCTAGCCAGCAAGGTTTTTCCTGTTCCTGGAGGACCGATCATCAATGCACCGCGAGGAATTTTGCCGCCTAATTTTTGGTATTTTGCCGGATCTTTAAGGAAATCGACCATTTCGACAACTTCTTCCTTAGCCTCATCACAGCCAGCCACATCAGCAAAGGTAACTTTAATCTGATCTTCCTCAAGCATACGCGCTTTACTTTTGCCGAAGTTCATTGCGCCACGACCGCCACCTGCACCGCCCTGCATTTGCCGCATAAAGAAAACCCACACTGCAATAAGCAATAACATCGGCCCAAAAGAAACCAGCAGCTGCATTAACATAGAAGGTTGTTCAGGCGGAACAGCCTTAATTTCAACGCCATTTGCCAATAAATCATCTACCAAATGGGGATCCGAAGGCGCATAAGTTTTGAAAATCTGCCCACCCTGCATCTTGCCTTTAATGATATTATCTTCAATCATCACCTGCTGAACTTGGCCTGCTTTTACCGACTCAATAAATTGCGAATAAGACATCGACGAATCAGCCCTATCATTTTGGGGGCCGAAATTATTAAATACGGACATCAATACAACTGCAATGACGACCCATAGGATTATATTTTTCATCATATCGTTCAAGTTACACACCCTGGGCCTGATCGGCTCTCGATTTAAAAACTGAGTAATTATATCAGGAGTTAACTTTCCTGACTGTCGTTATTTATCTGGAACTCACCAGCATTATTATCTGGCACACCTCGTATTACAAATATTAGGGCAACAAAAGATCATTTAAAGCCTTTAGCTAAAATATAAACTTCATTACTTCTTGATCTTGAAGCTTTTGGCTTCCTGATAGACACCTTTGCAAAGGATTGCTGAACGTCCTTAAAAAACTCTTCAAATCCTGCACCGTGAAATAACTTCACCAGAAAAACACCATCTTTTGTTAATACAGCCCTGGCAGTCTCTAAAGCCAGCTCCCCTAAATAAATAGCACTAGGCTGGTCTACACCTTTGTTGCCACTCATATTTGGCGCCATATCCGACATCACCAGATTGACCGGAGCGCCATCAAGAACGGCATACAATTGATCCAGCACAGCTTGCTCACGAAAATCGCCCTGTATAAAATCGACACCCTCCAACGGATCCATAGGCAAAATATCCAAGGCAATAATCTTATTTTTTTTACCGATAATCGGTCGTGTAAACTGCGACCATCCACCAGGAGCCGCACCCAAATCGATGATATTCATCCCCGGCTTGATAAGCTGATCCTTATCCTGAATTTCTTTCAATTTAAAAACCGCACGTGAACGATAACCCTGAGCTTGCGCCATTTTGACGTATTCGTCAGCAAAATGCTCCTGCATCCAGCGACTGCTACTTTTACTTCGTCCCATAATTATATTTTAGTGTAAAATTTAGGCTTTTGATTTAGGAATAAAGAGTGAACTCTGCAGACAAGAAAAAACTCCGGGCTCAAGCACATAGCTTAAAGCCCGTCATTATGATTGGTCAATCAGGACTTACAGCAGCCGTGCTGGCAGAGATTGAATTGGCGCTCGACAGCCACGAACTGATTAAAGCGCGAATACGCGCCGAAAGGGAAGATCGCAAACAGATCAGCGAAAAAATCTGCGCTGCCACGGGAGCAGAGCTCATTCAGAGCATTGGACAAATCGCAGTTATTTACAGATTAAACCCTGATAAATGAACTTGGGTACAAGGTAAAAGGTGCAAGGACTTAATTCCCTTGAACCTTGAACCTTGAACCTTGAACCTTGAACCTTGAACCTTGAACCTTGAACCTTGAACCTCAAATATACTCAATCGAAATAATTTCATAGTCAACATTGCCGCCCGGCGCCTTGACCGTCACAACATCTTCAACCTCTTTACCGATCAAAGCTCTCGCTATTGGCGAACCGATTGAAATACGACCTTCCTTGATATTAGCCTCATCTTCACCAACAATCTGATACGTCACCTTTCTCTCGGATTCAATATCCTCTATTTCTACTGTTGCACCAAACACCACCTTGCCATTAGCATCTACCTTAGTAACATCAATAATTTGCGCATTGGAAAGTTTTGCTTCAATTTCAGAAATACGACCCTCAGTAAAGCTTTGCTGCTCTTTCGCAGCATGATATTCGGCGTTTTCTTTCAAATCACCGTGTGCCCTGGCAGTGGAAATCGAGGCTATAATACGCGGACGTACAACCGACTTTAATTCTTCCAACTCGACACGTAATTTTTCTGCACCTTTGACGGTGAGAGGTACTTTATTCATTTTAAAACTCCGATAATTATTTTTTAGGCGAAAGACTAAAGGCGAAAGCCGCCGCTCTTTTAGCCTTTAGCCTTCCGTCTTAACTCAAACTCTTATGCAAATCCTGCAAGCAATTCACGTCGCCTGCATCCAATTCGCCCAACGCGTAACAGGCGGCTCTTGCTCCGGCCATCGTTGTGTAATAGGTTACGCGGTGCTGCAAAGCTTCCCGACGCATGGTAAATGAATCCGAAATGGCTTTGGCGCCTTCCGTCGTATTAATAATCAGCTGAACCTGATCGTTTTTAATCATATCAACTGTGTTAGGCCGCCCTTCGTTAACCTTATAAACCACTTCACAAGGAATACCCGCGTCTTTAAGGTACCTTGCCGTGCCGCCGGTGGCGACAATTTCATATTGCTTATCCACCAGCATCCTAGCGACATCAGGCGCCTTGGCTTTATCTGCATCACGAATACTGATCAAGACCTTACCGCTGTGATTCAAATTAACACCCGCGGCACGCTGAGATTTGGCAAAAGCTTCACCAAAAGTTTTACCTACCCCCATCACTTCACCGGTTGATTTCATTTCAGGCCCCAACAACGGATCGACGCCTGGAAATTTAACAAATGGAAACACCGCTTCTTTAACCGAATAATAAGCCGGGATACGCTCCTTGGTAATACCTTGTTGCGCCAAAGTTTGCCCAACCATACAACGAGCCGCAATTTTAGCCAGCGGATAACCGGTTGCTTTGGACACAAAAGGCGCAGTCCGCGAAGCCCTGGGATTGACCTCAAGCACATAAATATCCTCGCCTTGAATCGCAAACTGGGTATTCATCAAACCCACAACGCCCAAGGCTTCCGCCATTTTAGTTACTTGCTCGCGCAATTTATCCTGAATCTCCTGCGCTAATTCATACGGAGGCAACGAACACGCGGAATCACCTGAATGTACACCGGCTTGCTCGATGTGCTCCATCAAGCCGCCGATTAATACCTGCTCCCCGTCATAAATCGCGTCAACATCCATTTCGACCGCATCATCAAGAAAACGATCCAGCAATACCGGCGAATCATTGGAAACACTGACCGCTTCCTTCATATAACGCTGCAAACCTTCTTCATTAAAGACGATTTCCATTGCCCGACCGCCCAAAACATAAGAAGGACGAACAACCAAGGGATAGCCCAGCTCTTTTGCCGCATTAATCGCCTGCTCAACAGAGCGCGCCGTCGCATTAGGCGGCTGCTTTAGATTCAGTCTTTCCAGTAATTTTTGAAAACGCTCACGGTCTTCAGCCAAATCAATCGAGTCGGGCGATGTACCGATAATAGGCACACCCGCAGCCTCCAATGCCCTCGCTAATTTCAGCGGCGTCTGCCCGCCATATTGCACAATCACGCCTTTGGGCTGTTCAATATGCACAATTTCCAGCACATCTTCTAACGTTAATGACTCAAAATATAAACGATCCGAGGTATCGAAATCGGTAGAAACCGTTTCAGGATTACAATTAATCATAATGGTTTCATAACCATCTTCACGCAAAGCCAATGCTGCATGTACACAGCAATAATCGAACTCAATACCCTGCCCGATACGATTCGGCCCACCACCGAGAATAATGATCTTTTCTTTATCGGAAACCCTCGCTTCGCATTCTTCCTCATACGTCGAATACAAATACGCCGTATCAGACGAAAACTCAGCCGCACAAGAATCGATGCGCTTATAGACCGGGCGAATGTTCTGTTTATGCCGCACATTGCGCACCTCAGACTCGGACGTATCCAACAACTTGGCCAAACGTATATCGGAAAAACCTTTGCGCTTTAATTTATACAGCTCCCCCGCTTTCAATGTCGACAAGGTTTTAGTCGATAAGGTTTTTTCAGTAATCACCAAATCTTCAATTTGGGCCAAAAACCAAGGATCAATTTTACTAGCCTCATGCACATCCTCCAAAGTCATGCCGCTACGAAATGCATCAGCGACATACAACAAACGATCCGGCCCAGGATGACGCATCTCTCGCTGCATTTTTTCCCGAGCATCTCCCCGGTTCAAATCGATAATTTCATCGAGACCGCTGATGCCGATTTCCAAGCCACGCAAAGCTTTTTGCAGCGATTCCTGAAAAGTACGACCTATAGCCATAACTTCACCAACAGATTTCATCTGCGTAGTCAAACGGTCGTCCGCTTGCGGGAATTTTTCAAAGGTAAAGCGCGGCACCTTGGTGACCACATAATCAATGGTCGGTTCGAACGATGCCGGTGTTGCGCCGCCGGTGATCTCGTTTTTCAATTCATCGAGCGTGTAACCTACCGCCAGTTTTGCCGCTACTTTAGCAATCGGAAAACCGGTCGCCTTGGACGCCAACGCAGACGAACGCGATACACGCGGGTTCATCTCGATAACAATCAACCGGCCATCTTTGGGGTTAATGGCAACCTGCACATTGGAACCGCCAGTATCAACACCAATCTCGCGTAACACCGCCAGCGAGACATTACGCAGAATCTGGTATTCCTTATCGGTTAAGGTTTGCGCTGGCGCTACGGTGATCGAATCACCGGTATGCACGCCCATCGGGTCGAAGTTTTCAATAGAGCAGACAATGATGCAGTTGTCTTTGGAATCACGCACCACTTCCATTTCATATTCTTTCCAACCCAGCACCGATTCCTCAATCAATAACTCGTTGGTTGGCGACAAATACAGGCCACGCTCGCAGATTTCGACAAACTCTTCCTTGTTATAGGCGATACCACCACCGCTGCCACCCATGGTAAATGAAGGCC
The DNA here is from genome assembly GCA_004299305.1 of Methylobacter sp. Taxonomy (GTDB): domain Bacteria; phylum Pseudomonadota; class Gammaproteobacteria; order Methylococcales; family Methylomonadaceae; genus Methylobacter_A. The sequence goes on along the minus strand of SCPZ01000123.1, from coordinate 2,811 downwards.
GAATAACGGTCGGATAACCCACTTCCTGCTGAGCAGCCAGAGCCTCTTCCATCGAATGTGCGGTTTTTGACTTTGCGACCTCATACCCGATTTTGCGCATCGCTTGATTGAACAACTCGCGGTCTTCGGCTTTGTTAATCGCTTCTTTGGTCGCGCCAATCATCTCGACGCCGTATTTTTCCAAAACACCATTCGCGTCAAGATCCAGCGCGCAGTTCAATGCAGTTTGCCCGCCCATGGTCGGCAATATTGCGTCGGGGCGCTCTTTTGCGATGATTTTTTCTACAGTTTGCCAGTCGATAGGCTCGATATAGGTCGCATCAGCCATATCCGGGTCGGTCATGATCGTTGCCGGATTGGAATTGACCAAAATAACGCGATAGCCTTCTTCTCTTAGCGCTTTACAAGCTTGCGTGCCTGAATAATCAAATTCACAGGCTTGACCAATAACAATGGGGCCGGCACCCAGTAATAAAATCGATTTTATGTCGGTTCTTTTTGGCATTTTGTATGCGTTACCATTATGTTGCTGTTAGTTATGTAGTATGGCCGGGTTACGCCAACCCAATAAACACCAAACTAAAGTGCGTTAAATCAATGAACTGAAAACAAATTACTTAAGCCACGAAGAAAACAGATTGTTTTTCTTCGTGAACTTCGTGGCGTTACACCTTAAGTTGATACGTATGAGCTGCTACGCTACCCTACGAGACTTGCTCCATCATCTCGATGAAATCATCGAATAATGACTCCACATCGTGAGGCCCCGGACTCGCTTCAGGGTGACCTTGAAAACTCATGGCAGGGCAATCGGTCCGCTTGATACCCTGCAAACTGCCGTCAAATAATGACCGGTAAGTTGCTATTAAATTATCCGGCAGACTGTCCTCATTAGCCGCAAAGCCATGATTCTGACTACTGATCATAACCCTGCCCGTGGCTATCTCCTGAACCGGATGATTAGCGCCATGATGACCGAATTTCATTTTCTCGGTTTTTGCCCCGCTGGCCAAAGCCAATAACTGATGCCCCAGACAAATCCCGAATACCGGAATTTTCTTTTCCAATATTTTCTTAATAGCCTCTATGGCATAGGTACAGGGCTCAGGATCGCCTGGACCATTAGACAGGAAAACACCATCAGGGTTCATCGACAATACTGTTTCAGCGGGTGTGGTTGCAGGAACAACAGTGACTCGGCAACCGCGATTAGCTAATAACCTAAGGATATTGCGCTTAACGCCAAAATCGTAAGCCACAACATGCTTGGTAAGATTTTCGGCTTGCGTATGTCCATTCTGCAAATGCCAAATATTTTCAGTCCATTCATAAGGCCGGGCAGCAGTGACTTCCTTAGCCAGATCCATCCCTTTCAACCCTGGAAAGCCTTCAATGGCTTTTTTTGCAATATCCAAATCAACCGACTCGCCCGCCATAATACAACCGCGCTGCGCACCTTTGTCACGCAAAAGCCGAGTTAATTTACGGGTATCGACGTCGGCAATGGCGACAACATTATTATCAAGCAAATATTGCTGCAAAGTTTTTTCGCTACGCCAGTTACTGGCCAGCAACGGCAAATCCCTGATCACCAGACCACTGACAAAAACATCAGTAGACTCATCATCTTCGCGAGTCGTCCCAATATTGCCAATATGGGGATAGGTTAAGGTCACAATTTGCCGGGCATAAGAAGGATCACTAAGAATTTCCTGATACCCCGTCATAGCCGTATTAAAAACAACTTCTCCAACGGAACACCCATCCGCACCTATGGCTGCACCGTTAAAAACCGTTCCATCCTCCAATACCAATAAAGCAGACCTAGTCAAACACGTCACCTCAAATGCGCAAAACGGGATGAACCCTTAAGGACTCATCCCGTTGTAAAAAACAAAACTGGAGGTAATTTTACGAGATTATGCCGTTTGGGTCATTAACAATTTTTTAAACCCAAAACATCTTGTATTACGATCAGGCGAAATAACGGGACCATACCCCCACACTGCCGATCATGCAAATTTCGTATCCGCCGATTGAACCCAATCATCCACGCCCCCCCGTACCAGTAACCGCAGCGGCCACCAACGCCCTACCGTCACCTTACACTTCGCTACAAGAATAGAGAATAATTACGACCAATACTTATTACCAGGCATAAAAAAACCGTAGCCCCGGAAGAGCTACGGTTTTTTACGTGCAATTAGATGAGTGTTACTTCTTCTGCTTGCGGGCCTTTTTGTCCTTGAGTGACAGTAAACTGTACTTTTTGCCCCTCATCAAGAGACTTAAAACCTGAGCTGTTAATATTGCGAAAGTGAACAAAAACATCTGGGCCGTTTTCTTGCTGAATAAAACCGAAGCCTTTTTCAGCATTAAACCATTTAACTGTACCTGTAGTCATTTAGTGTAATCCTATTTTTTAGTAACTAATAGCCCTATTAAGAGCTGGTGGAGCTGGGAAATTAGAGAATTACTTAATGATAACAGGACGAACAATTACATGAAGAACTTCGTAAAGATAAGCATAACGGTAAAACTATTTCAAGCTAGGGGTATTCTATAGTTACACTACACCAATGTCAAGCTTAAGTATTTCGAATTAAGTTTTCCTTTTCAACTTATCAATTCAGGACCACCACAATCTAAGATGAAGTGTAAATTGCCACATCAACAATAAGGCGATTTCCGGCGAAAAATATACCCACCTGACTGGTCTTTTTGCCCGTCTGCTGCGTTGTAAAAATGGTTGCATAGCTCGCTATGCGCCCATTTTTACGCCTTGCAGACGAACAAAAATCCTGCGCCATT